>UQHF01000016.1 GCA_900540785.1 uncultured Blautia sp. | reverse complement strand
GGACTTCAATTTCTCGATGTGATGAGTATGTTTAATCACATTTTGAGTGGCAGGACAAACCCATGATTCTTACAAAGCATGAACTCAGACAGGGGAAACTCACCCTTCTCATATGGACGCTTTCCATAGGCTTTCTCATGGCAGTGTGTATTTTTCTTTTTCCGGAAATGAAAAGCCAGATGGAGGACGTAAATAAAATTTTTGCTTCTATGGGAAGCTTTACTGTTGCCTTTGGAATGGATCGTCTGAATTTTGGCACACTTACCGGATTTTACTCTGTGGAATGTGGAAATATCCTCGGACTTGGAGGCGCATTTTTTGCCGCTCTCACAGCAGGCTCCATTCTTGCAAAAGAAGAAAAAGACAGGACTGCGGAATTTCTTCTCACACATCCTGTCTCCCGTTTCCGTGTTGTCACGGAAAAACTGTTTGCAGTTTTGATTCAGCTTGTTCTGATGAACGGATTTATCCTGCTTCTGTCCCTTGGCTCCATTGCCATGACAGGAGAAGAAATTCCCTTTAAGGAAATTCTGCTCCTTCACCTGGCTTACTTTCTGCTTCAGATTGAGCTTGCTTCCATCTCTTTTGGAATTTCTGCTTTTCTCCGAAAAGGAAGCGCAGGAGCCTGTCTCGGACTTGCGGCAGGTATGTACTTTTTAAATCTCATCGCCAATATCACAGAACAGGCAGAATTTTTAAGATACCTTACACCATTTGCCTACTGTGAAGGCGCAGACATGATAGAGAAAGGCTGCTTAAATATGTCTTACCTTATCCCCGGTGTAGTTTACGCTGTTCTTGGAATTGGCGCTGCATACCTGAAATACTGCAAAAAAGATATACAGTAGATTTTTTCTTTTCGATTATAAAAGCACGCTCTCCAGGTCCTGAAGCATAAGATCCAGTGCATTGATTCCACCTTCTGCTGTATACCAAACTGCCGGGTGCTCCAGATAAACAACATTTCCATTTTTATACGCATCGGTGCCCATAACCAGCTCATTTTCCATAATATCCTTTGCGAGCTGGGCGCCGTCTGTGCCAATGGCAGCATCACGATCCATTACAAAAATGTATTCTGGATTTTTTTCTACAATAAATTCAAAAGAAGCTTCATTTCCATGTGTGGAGGTATCAATATTGGCATCTATACCAATGTTCTCGAATCCTGCCTCCACACCGATCAGGGAGCAGCGTCCGTCATTTCCAAGAACGTTAAAGCCGCCGCTTGTGCACATACCAATGATAGCTGTTTTCCCCTCTGCAAAATCTGCAATTTTTTTGATTCTGGAAGAAAAGCCTTCCATAAGTCCATCAACCTTCGCTTCCTCACCGAACATAGATGCAATGATTCTTGCATTTTTATTAACACTCTCTGCTACGCCAATTTCAGAATCTGTAGAGAGATATACAACCGGCGCAATCTCACTGAGTTCATCATAAATCTTTGAGAGGCGTCCTCCGATAAAAATAACATCCGGTTCACAGGACATAACCGCCTCCATATCTGCTTCCTTGATCGTTCCCAGATTTTCGATATTCTCATTTGTCACATAGTCCTGAAGGTATTCCAGAGAAGTATCAGAAGTTCCCACCACACGTTCTCCAAGTCCGAGACTGTCCAGAATATCAAGAGACGCCATATCCATAACTGCAATACGCTCCGCATCATAAGGCACTTCCAGATCCACTTCCTCCTGATTTCCGTTTAAACTTTTAATTGTAACTGTCTCTTCTTCCCTGCTTTCCTCCGCATATGCGGAAACAGGAAAGCCAACTGCCATAGTAAGTGCCGTCATTAAAATTACTGTTTTTTTCATCATTGTTTTCTCCTCTTCTGTCTGTTTTTTCAATAATAAATAGATAACGGTTTCCCCTGAACCTTCATAATTTCAAAATCAACCTTATAAATTTCCGTAAGCGTCTCCTTTGTCATAACCTCCTCAACCGTACCGAAAGCTGCAATTTTGCCATCTGCAAAAGCACAGATATAATCGGAATAAAAAGCGGCGTAATTAATTTCATGAAGCACAAGCGCCACTGTTTTTCCAAGGTCATCGCAAAGCTTTCTCACAATTTTCATCATATTTGTGGCATGATAAATATCAAGATTATTTGTTGGCTCGTCCAACAGAATATATTCTGTATCCTGAGCGATAACCATTGCGATATACGCTCGCTGCCTCTGCCCTCCGGACAATTCGTCTATAAACCTTCCCCTGAACTCTTCAAGTTCCATATAAGCAATGGAGCGGTCTATAATTTCTTTGTCTTCCTCCGTGAGATGTCCGCCTGAATAAGGAAATCTTCCAAAAGCCACAAGCTCCTCTACTGTAAGCTTCATCTGAATATTATTGCTCTGAGTAAGAATGGCAAGCTTTCTGGAAAGCTCCCTGCTTTTCCATTTTCCAATGTCGCATCCCTGAAACTCTACCTCGCCGCCATCCCTCTGCAGCAATCTGGAAATCATTCCCATTACTGTGGATTTCCCTGCACCGTTCGGTCCTATAAAAGCAGTGACCTTCCCTTTTGGAAGTTCAAAGCTTACAGAATCCACCACCGGCTTTTCATCATATTTTTTAATAAGATTTTTTACAATCAAAGCCTATGCTCTTCTCCCTTCTTTCATAATCAGATATAGAAAATAAGCGCCTCCAAACATGGTAATAAACACGCTTACAGGAACCGCATAAGAATACAGCTGTTCCACAATAAGCTGTCCGCCCACAAGAATTACCATGCCAAACAAGGCAGATCCTAAAATCAGCTGGCTGTGGCGGTACGTCTTCAAAAGCTGCCTGGAAAGATTTGCAATAATCAGTCCCAGAAAAGAAATAGGTCCCACCATAGCAGTAGCTACCGCGATAAAAAGTGTTACCCCAAGAAGAAGGCGCCGTATACATCTGTCATAATCTACTCCAAGATTAATTGCCTGCTCTTTCCCGAGAGTAAGTATGTCAAGAAGTGCCAGCTCTTTTCGAAGGCAGAACATAACACACCCCATAACCACAAGGGAAAAAACTATAATACCAGAATTTACATTACTGAAGCTTGCCACAAGCGAAGCCAGAAGACTGTCGTACTCGTTCGGATCCATTACTCTTGTAAGTGTTGTCTGAATACTCCCAAAAAAAGAATTAAGCACTGTTCCGATCAGGAGCACATACAACACATTGTGGTTTGTTTTCTTAAACAGGTAGCTGTAAATAACAGTTGCAGTAATTCCCATAAGGAGAAGATCTATGCCAAAGGCGGCATTTTCATTTACCGCGAGAAAGCTTCCGGAACCTGCCACAAAAACAACAGATGTATGAATCAGAGTATAAAGAGAATTCATACCCAACAGGCACGGCGTCACAATGGTGTTATTGATAATAGACTGAAACACGATGGAAGCGCCGCCTATCGCAAACCCGGTAATTGCCATCACAATAAGCTTTGGAGTACGGATTTTCATCGCATACCGGAAAAGCTTTTCATTTCCAAAATTTACATCTATCAGCATATAGAAAATGGCAGCTATTACAACCATTACAGCCATTGCCGTTATTTTCCTCATGTTTGCTCTGTGTACTTCTCTGTTCATTATACTGCCACCCCCTTCTGCTTCTGTGCTTTCCATCTTAATTTCGCAGCTTTTCTTCCATTCTTTAAACGATACAGTAAAAGAATCACAAAAAGAATGCTTCCAATGATTCCTACAATAAGCTCTATTGGAAGCTCATACGGTGCGATCGCGATGCGCCCTGTCATATCGCACACAAGAACAAAGCAGGCTCCAAACAGCGCCGTATCCACAAGTGTTCCCCGGATTTTATCACCCTTGAACATAGTAACAATATTGGGGACAATCAGACCAATATACGAAATCGAACCGACAACTACCACAACTGCAGCCGTAATCATGGCGGCAATGGTCAGTCCCATAATAAGAACCATATTGTAGGAAACGCCAAGATTTTTTGAAAAATCTTTTCCCATTCCCGCAATATTAAAGTGATTCGCAAAAATAAAAGCAAGAATCACAAGGGGAACCACAAGATAAACAATCTCGTATCTTCCTTTTAATACCATAGAAAAATGACCTACAAGCCACGAAGAAAGCGCCTGCGTCATTTCGTATTTATAAGCAAGATAACTGGTCACTCCCGAAATTACATTTCCGAACATAATTCCCACAAGAGGAACCATAACCGAATCCTTAAAGCGAATCTTCTGAATAAACCAGACAAAAATCCATGTGCCGAAAACGGCTGATGCAAAAGCAAATATAGCGCGGCTCCATAGTGTGGAGTCCGGCATAAATAAAAGCGCCAGTAAAATTCCAAGCTGTGCTGAAGAAATCGTGGCTCCTGTCGTTGGAGAAACAAATTTATTCATGCAAAGCTGCTGCATAATAAGACCTGCTACACTCATTCCCACACCGGTACAGAGAATGGCAAGAAGGCGGGGCAAACGGGAAATAATAAAAATTTCCAGCTGTTCTATATTACCCGACAACAAAGCACCAGGGGTAATATCCATGACACCCACAAACAGAGATATAACTGACAATACCAGAAGGACGATAACCAGTATAACTGTTGTCATCCTCTCTCTCATAATCTTCCTCCTTTCTGTTAGCTTCGACTAACTATATATGAAATAAATGGCGCTGCATCTGAATACGATAAACAAATACAGCGCATTTCTTTGTTAGTTTATACTAACTTTATTTATATGTCAAGAACTTTTTACTGCATAACAGCTTTCACAGCGCGATATAGCTTTTTATACTGCTCATACTTTTCCATATAACTGTCATGCTTCTTTTTATCTGGTTCATACCAGATTCCCGGCTTACGAAATACAGACGAAGCCTCTTCAAGATTTTTATAAATCCCACAGCCAACGCCAGCCATCATCACTGTTCCGAGTGTGCCCGCCTGTATACTTCCCAGAGATTCAACAGGAATGTTCAAAATATCTGCTTTTAACTGCACCCAGTAAGAAGAGCGGGCACCGCCTCCACAGGAACAGAGGCTTTGAAAGGAAATGCCTGCCTCTTTTATTTTCTCCATATTCAGCCGGTCTTCATACGCAGTTGCCTCCATAAGAGCCTTATAAATATCAAGAGATGTCGTCTCAAGCGTAAGCCCCAGAATTGCCCCTTTTATCTCTGTATCCATATAAGGTGTTGCCGCCCCTGCAAAATAGGGAAGTACAAGAAGCCCGGACGCTCCGCCTGAAAGCTGCTCATTAAAAGCCTCATATGGACTCATCCCTTTTTTCTTTGCTGCTGCTGCCTCCATACAGGCAATTTTATCCCGGTACCATTTTAAAAGAGCGCCGCCTGTATTGGAGTAAGCGTAAGTTACATATGTATCCGGGATTACATAAGGCACGGTACAGTAATTTCCTTCCAGCATGATCTGCGGAGACTTTACGCTGCGAAAAAGAGGCGTGATACATTCCACCGTTCCGGCTCCGTTTACAGCCGTTTCCGTGGAAAAAGTCCCGGTTCCCACTGCTGCCGCAACCTGGTCGTGACAGCCCGCGCATACTACCGCATCAGGGGAGATACCCGTTTCCTTCGCAATTTTTCTCCGTATTTTTCCAACAGGCGTTCCCGTCGGCACAATGTCCGGCATTTTTTCCACATCAATTTCCGCCGCCTCAAAAATCTCCCTGCTCCATGCTCGTTTCTTTAAATCAAACGCCATTGTTCTGGAAGCAAGCGAATAGTCGATTTTTGTCTCTCCTGTCAGCATATAAATAATATAATCTGCGTAAAGAAGAATCTTCTTCGCTCTCCTGTATTCTTCCGGCTTATATTCTTTCATCCACATAAGCTTTGGGATGCTGAAATTGGAGCTTGGATTTAAGGCCGTAATCTCCATGATCTTTTCTGTTCCCATACGAAAAGAAAGGATTTTGCACTGCTCTTCTCCACGCCAGTCTGTGTAAAGCACAGTATTCGTTACCGGTCTGTCTCTCTCATCAAGCATAACAAAGGTTTCCCCAAAAGATGCAACCCCGATTGCCTCTACTGTTTCCCCTGCATCTGCTGCGGAATCATGGAGAACTTTTTTTACATTCTGCCACACAACAGACGGATTCAGTTCTCTTCCCTCCGTATGCGCAGAGGGATATTCCTCATATGCTTCGGAAAGCTGTTTTCCTTCCTTATTATATATCGTACATTTACAGCCTGTTGTTCCCACATCAATTCCCGCAACTGCCATGTCTGTCACCTCTGTTTTCCTGAAAATATTTTCATTGCCTCCAGCGCATTCTTCCTCATAGCCTTCATTCCCCAGCTCACCACATCATGATAATAAACGGGAATCTCTTTTCCTTCTTCCTGAAGAAGATAACTCATTTTATATCTTTTTCCCTTGAGAGTGATCGGCATTTCCTGAAAAGAGAGCTTCTCTTCCACTCCGTTTCCTCCTGCCTTCGCCATATAAGTGTAATAATTAATCTTACATACGCCCCGCTCTATGACTTTTCTGTAGTCTTCCTCGCTGACACCCGAACCTCCGTGCATAACAAGAGGAATGTCGGTTTTTTCCCTCACTCGCTCCAGAACCGTCATATCGAGCCTCGGCTTCTTTAAATAAATCCCGTGAGCCGTTCCGAAAGAACAGGCAAGCGCATCGATTCCCGTATCTCTCACAAAATCAGCCGCCATATCCGGGTCTGTATAAATTTCCTCCGGCTGATTTTCAATGCGCTCATGTCCCGGTCCAAGCTCTCTTTTTCCCAGGACGCCAATCTCACCCTCTACAGAAGCGCCTCTTCCGTGCGCCATTTTTACCACGATTTTTGTATTTGCCACATTCTCCTCATAAGAAAGGGCAGAACCGTCAAACATCACAGAGGTAAACCCAAGATTTAACGCCTTCGCTGCATAATCCAGAGTTTCTCCGTGATCCAGATGGACGCAGACAGGAACTTTCGCCTTTTTTGCAAGTTCTACCATGATCGGCCCGATCACCTCTATTGGCATCATCTCCTCATGCACTTGAGCGTGCATGATAATAACCGGAATTTTCAGCTCCTCTGCCGCACCGATCACTGCCATAATGCTTTCCAGGTTAGGCGTATTAAAAGATCCTACTGCCGTTTTTGTCGCCCTGGCAAGCTCCAGAATTTCACTTAATGTCACCAGCATTTTTCCGCCTCCTGTTTTACTCAGCTACAACCATGCGGCTTCTGATTTTTTTGGAAATCTCAGAATATGCCACTGCCACGATCAGCACGATACCTTTTACAAGCTGCTGCACATAATCGTCGATACCGCACATGATCATTCCTGTTGTAAGAGTTCCCATGATCAGGATACCAATAATTACCATGTGAAGCTTTCCTTCTCCTCCGCTTAACGAAATTCCGCCGAGAACAACGGCTGTAATTGCGTCCATCTCATAATTCAGACCTGCAGACGGCTGGCCGGAGCTTGTTCTTGACAAAAGCACAAGACCTGCGATACCTGCAAGAAGACCGCTCAGCCCATAAGCCATCAGTTTTACCTTTGTCACACTGATACCGGAAAGTCTGGACGCTTCCTCATTGCCTCCCACACCGTAAAGGTATCTGCCAAGGGTTGTTTTTGAAAGTGCATAAATAAATATAATAAACAAAACAATCGTGAGAATTACCTGATTTGGAATCCCTGCAACAGAGCCCTGTGCAAATTTTCCGAAAGCTTTTGTAAATCCGTAAACAGGAAGTCCGCCTGTTACAATGTAGGCAAGGCCTCTCAGAGAAGTCTGCATACCAAGAGTTGCAATAAGAGGCGGCATATTTAATTTTGTCACAAAAATACCGCTCAGTAATCCGTAAACAAGCGCCAGTGCAATTACAAGAAGGCAGGTTACCGGGATAGGCAGATTATAGCTTTTCAGAAAAATCGCAGCCGTAACAGCAGACACGCCTGCAATGGAACCTACCGACAAGTCAATCCCGCCTGTGAGCATGACCATTGTCTGTCCGATACATACAATTCCCGTAATGGATACCTGTTTCAAAATCGTAAACAACGTAGATGTACGGAAAAAGTTTTTTGACGCAAAAGAAAATACAACTACCATTAAAAGCAGTGCCACAAGAATGCCGTAATCAAGCAGCATCAGCACAAAATTTTTATTTTTGTTTTTTGTCATTGTCTTATCCCCCTTATTTAAAGCTTACTGGACGCCATTTCCAGCACGTGTGTCTGGCTGTATTCGCCTTTTAAAAGCTCTCCTGCCTTCTCTCCGTTGCTCATCACGATAATACGATCCGACATTCCCAGAAGCTCCGGCATTTCCGAGCTTATCATAATAATGCTTTTTCCCTCTTCTGCCAGCCTGCACATCAGACCGTAAATCTCCTGCTTAGCTCCTACGTCAATCCCTCTTGTAGGCTCGTCAAAAATCAGGATTTCACAGTTTGTAGCCATTGCTTTTGCAAGAACTACCTTCTGCTGATTTCCTCCGGAAAGATTTTTTACAAGCTGCTCCGGACTTGGT
Organism: uncultured Blautia sp.; assembly: GCA_900540785.1. Classification (GTDB taxonomy): domain Bacteria; phylum Bacillota; class Clostridia; order Lachnospirales; family Lachnospiraceae; genus Blautia_A. Next base: position 66,230 of record UQHF01000016.1, on the reverse strand, counting down.
GTTTTTACATTCATTTCCCGGATATACTTATCCACATACGCTGCCTCCTGTTTCTTCTGGATCACAGAAAGCTTCGATATTTTTTTCAGAATGCTGTACACGGTATTTTCCCTGATCGTGAGGCTAAGAACACAGCCCTGGGCTTTTCTGTCCTCCGGGATCAGACCGATTCCTGCCTTCAGACCGTCTTTCGGACTTCTGGGGATATACGATTTTCCGTTAAAGGTAATCGTACCGGATTCCATATGATCTGCCCCGTAAATCGCCCGCGCAAGCTCTGTTCTTCCGGCTCCCACAAGACCGCCAAATCCAAGGATTTCTCCCCGTTTCAGCTCAAAACTTACATCATGGACATTCTTATTTGTCAGATGCTCCACCTTTAATACTGTTTCTCCGATTTCTCTTTTTGGAACAGGATAATCGTCAGACAGCTCGCGTCCTACCATATAGGTGATCAGCTCTTTTTTCGTAATATCCTTTACATCTTTTGTGACAATATATTTTCCGTCACAGAAAACGCTCACTCTGTCGCAGATTTCAAAAACCTCCTCAAGGCGGTGGGAAATAAAAATAATCGTGACGCGCTCCTGTTTTAATTTCTGGATAATCTTAAAAAATACTTCCGTCTCCTTTACTGTAAGAGGCGCTGTCGGCTCGTCCATAATGATAAATTCTGATTTTTTGGAGACAGCCTTTAAAATCTCCACAATCTGCTGGTATGCGATTCCAAGGTCACATACACGTTTTCTTACATCTATCTCAACGCCCATCTCTTTGCACAGCTCTTTCGCCTGTGCTTCCATAGCCGTTATATCCCTGATGATCCCTTTTTTGATTTCTCTTCCATAAAATATATTTTCTGCTACTGATAAATACGGGATCAGACTGAATTCCTGATAAATCACACTGATCCCAAGCTCCATAGCAAGACGTGGCGTAAGTTTTTCGTACTCTTTCCCCTTAAATTCTACAGTGCCTTCTGTCGGTTCGTTTGCTCCTGTCAGTATTTTAATAAAAGTAGATTTTCCCGCTCCATTCTCTCCGCAGATGGCATGAACCTCCCCTCGTTTCACATCAAAGGTCACACCGTCGAGAGCTTTTACGCCGGGATAATACTTGCAGATGTTCTTCACCTTTAAAATCACATCGTCCATCTTCATTCCCCCGTTTCCCATTTTTCCGGATAAACACAGAGGGTTATTTTTCAGAAAAATAACCCTCCGCTTCGTTTATTCTTTTATTGCTTCAAGTCATCTCATGCTTCCGGGTCGTACTCATATGTTCCGTCTAAAAGGTCTGCCAGCGGGATCATAACCGGGTTAAAGCCCTGTGTCTTTGTCTCAGCCGGTTTTCCGTTCATGCAGTAATATACAAGCTGGTATGCTGATTCATATCCGCACTGATAAGGCGCAAGGTCAACGGTTCCTCTGTAAATCGTATCTTCCTGAAGCATATTATTTAATGCCTCATCTGTAGCATCTCCTGAGAAAACAGCTACCGGATCTTTTCCTGTATAGCCGGCGTTTACAAGTGCCTGGTATCCGCCGATTCCGCCGCTGTCATTTGTTGCAACTACCACTTTGAGGTCCGGATATGCTGCCAGAGCGCTCTCTACAATTTTAAGTCCGCCTTCCGGTGTATCGCCTGCCTGGCGTGTTACAACATTTACATTTGGACATTCTTTTTCCAGTGTATCCTGTACACCGTCGCCTCTTGCGATAACGTCCTCTACATTATCCTGAGAAATAATGCAGACCTGCACTTCTTCCTCATCTGCAAGATTTTCATTGATCCAGTCTGCCGCATTCTGTCCGATCGCCTGTCCGTATGCGTACTCCTCTACGATATAGCGGAAATCTACAATATCCACACTCTGCGCTGCACAGCTTGTCACAACACCCGCCTCATTCGCCTTTGTCACTACATCTACAAGGGCATTCTGGTCGATAGGAGAAATCATAATGGCATCGTATTCGTCATTTACCATTGTCTCCACATCGGAAACCTGCTTATCTACATCGTACTGGGAATCAACAGTTAATGGCTTTTCCAGTCCCATTTCTTCACAGGCAGCCTCAAATCCTTCTACAACTTCTACGAACCAGGGATTTGCCAGATTCATGCAGACATACCCAAGCTTCAGATCAGAGGGAACTTCAGATTCCTGCACAGCCTTCACTACCTCGTCCATTGTCATGGTATCGCCGGAAGCCGTGTCCTCTGTTGTCTCCTCTGCTGCCGTTTCTTCTTTTGCGTCTGCCTCCTCTGCAAAAACTGCAGTCCCTGTCATAAGAGACGCTGCCATAGCAGCCGCCAGTACCATTGCCAGTTTCTTTCTCATCATAAAAACTTCCTCCAATCGCCTGTTTTTTTATTTTACCGGTATTCCGGTTAAAATACGGTGTAATTTTTGTAATCGTTAAAAATCAGATGTTCCGGCTTTACGTCCTCCTCAATATCAGGGAGCCGTCCTCCTGCTGTGTGAAAACGATTATCAATGGTGTCGTCGTTGCAGGTAGATACCTCAAACAGCATCACTGCTCCTGTTCCGGGAATCCCCTGCCATGTGTGATACTGACCTGGTTTTAAAGTAATACTCTGTCCCGGTTTCAAAATGATCTGCCCGCCTGCCGGAACCGTTACCCTTCTTCCGTCCACTGTAACTGTCACATCTGTGTCTGCAAAACAGCCCTGCTTTCCGGCACGTCCTCCTTCCACATCTTTAAAATCTTCCTCTGTGGCATTATAGAGAGTCAGCGATAAATCGCCTCCGCCTCTGTTGATAATGTCCTCCATTTTGCTCCAGTGATAATGATAGGGAAGAACCTGTCCGTCTCCTACAAGAAGAAGCTTCTCTGCATACGGCTTTGGATATTTTTCCTTCTGATAGAAATTTCCGTTTCGGAAGGTAAAAATAGTAAGACCGATTTTTTCAAAGTCTCCGCTTCCAAAGTCTGTAATATCCCAGCCCAGCATGTTATCAACAAGCTCCCTGTCCTCTTCTTTTGCCTGCCTCCATTCTTCCGGTCCCCAATAAGCAAAGGGCGGAAGGGGAATCTCTCTTTTTTCCACAAACTGAATTGCGTCACTTATAATCTTATTCAGCTCTGAACGCTTCACAATTTCTGCCTCCTTCTTTTTATCATATAATTGCTGACCTCAACTTTATGGCTATTATAATCTTGTCCCCTTCCCTCTGTATAGAAATTTAACCTGTAAAAATAGTAACTTTGTTCGCAATCCACCTATTTTTTTCTATTATTTTAGCCCATTTTGTTCTAAATCAGAGCAAAAAAAATTTCTTCGGTATTCCCTTGGTGTAAAACCGGTTTCTTTTTTAAACACCTTCGTAAAATAATTATAATCCGGAAACCCTACAAGCTCTGCAATCTCCGCTATCTTCTTGTCCGATTCTCCCAAAAGCTTCTCTGCCTTTCGAATGCGGTTTCTCCGGACATACTGGGTAATCCCGTCTCCAAAGCTGTGCATGGAAATCTCATACAGCTTTGTTCTTCGGATTCCAAACTCCCTGCAAAGACTCTCCACTGTGATTTCTTCCCACAGATGATTTTCTATATATGTCTCAATCTGCTTTGACAGATCTTCTTCTTTTAAGGAAACTGCCTTTTTAAGATAAAGATGGCTGGCACAGGCTTCCATTATTTTTGCAGCAGCCAAAAGATTCTGCTCCGTAAATCGCCTTTTTCTCCAGAAACAGTCCTTTAGCTCTGTAAGCTCAATCTCATAATCCTTCACAACAGGAAGAACCTTTTTCCATTTTTCCTCCCTGTCCATTCCGTCCTCAAGAATCACCTGACCCATATGAAGATACCCGATAATCACATCTCTGTCACGCAGAGGAACGACCACCTCCGTCAGTCCTGCAAAGCACTGATAAATATACATTTCTCTCATCTGCTTTGATTTTTTATATCCATTCAGATCACACTCTCTGCACTTCTCTTTCGCTTTTTTGTCTCTTCTTAATACCTCGCAGTAGGTAGAATGTGAAGTAGGATATGCCGCCAGTTTTTCAAAGCTGTCATCAAATGCGACAATTCTGATTTTCGTGATCGTGTAAAAATCTCGAAGAAGCTCATTCAGCTCTTCTGTTTTTACCTGAACCTTTCTTTTTTCCATTTATTTCACCCTTTCCCCAAAAAAAGGAAGCTGCCCCTTCACGATATGTATCGCAAAAGCAACAGCTCCATCTGATTTTTCTATTTACTGCTTTACACCTAAACGGACAAGCGCTCTCTGAAGCTTCGCCTCCGCAATTTTGTACTCACGGTCTGTAAGTCCGCCTTTTGCAAGAAGACTCTCTGCGTTTTTCTTCGCTGCTTCTGCCCTCTCTTTGTCAATGTCCTCTTTCCACTCCCAGGTGGTTGCAAGGACGCGACAGGTTCCATTCATAACAGAGAGCATTCCGCCGATGCAGGCTGCCTCTTTTCTGCTGCCGTCTTCCAGGATCACATGAGCTTCCCCCATACCAAGAGCAGTACAGAAATTGCAGTGCCCTGCAAGGATTGCCAGATCTCCTGTCATTGCGCGGCACATCACGCGCTCCACGTTGCCTTCAAAAAGAAGCCCGTCCGGTGTTCCGATCCGTAACGGAAATGTCTTCATAGACAGCCTCCTTTACTGCTTCTTCGCTTTTTCAAACACTTCATCAATCGTTCCTGAAAACAGGAAGCAGCTCTCCGGAAGATCGTCGCATTCTCCGTCCAGGATCATCTTAAATCCGCGGATTGTCTCTTTCAGCGGAACATACTGTCCCGGCATACCTGTAAACTGCTCTGCAACAGAAAAGCTCTGTGACAGGAAACGCTGCACCTTACGGGCACGGTTTACAGTAAGCTTATCCTCCTCAGACAGCTCGTCCATACCCATGATGGCGATGATGTCCTGAAGCTCTTTATATCTCTGCAGCACTCTCTGAACAGAACGCGCTACCTCATAATGTTCTTTTCCGACAACCTCCGGCGCAAGAATACGGCTGGAAGAATCCAGCGGGTCTACTGCCGGATAAATACCCTGACTGGAAATCTCACGGGAAAGTACCGTGGTAGCGTCCAGATGAGTAAATGTTGTTGCAGGAGCCGGGTCTGTCAGGTCGTCTGCAGGCACGTAAACTGCCTGTACCGATGTGATAGAACCTTTTCTTGTAGAAGTAATACGCTCCTGAAGGGCGCCCATCTCTGTTGCAAGAGTCGGCTGGTATCCTACTGCAGACGGCATACGGCCAAGAAGTGCGGAAACCTCAGAACCTGCCTGTGTAAAACGGAAAATATTATCAATAAATAAAAGCACGTCCTGATTTTTCACATCACGGAAATACTCCGCCATAGTAAGACCGGAAAGTCCAACTCGCATACGCGCTCCCGGCGGCTCGTTCATCTGTCCGTAAACAAGGGCAGTTTTATCAATAACACCGCTTTCCTGCATCTCGTTATAAAGGTCGTTTCCCTCTCGTGTACGCTCTCCTACGCCTGTGAAAACAGAAAGACCTCCGTGGGCAGTTGCCACATTATGGATAAGCTCCATAATGAGAACGGTTTTTCCTACTCCGGCACCTCCGAACAGACCGATTTTTCCGCCTTTTGCATAAGGGCAGATAAGGTCTACGACCTTGATTCCTGTCTCCAGGATCTCTGTAGCAGGAGTCTGTTCCTCATAGGAAGGAGCCGGACGGTGGATCGCCCATCTCTCCTCTGTCTCAGGCGCCGGCTTATTATCTACCGGATCGCCCAGAAGATTAAATACTCTTCCCAGACATTCCTCGCCTACAGGAACGGTGATCGGACCGCCTGTATCAACTGCTTTTACGCCGCGCACAAGTCCGTCTGTGGAATTCATGGCAATACAGCGCACTGTGTTGTCCCCGGTCTGCTGGGCAACCTCAGCGATCAGCTTTTCACCCTGATTATCAATTTCTATGGCATTTAAAAGAGCAGGCAGCTCATCGTGTGCAAACCGGATGTCCAGAACAGGACCGATGACCTGCACTACCTCGCCAATATGTTTTTCGCTCATTTTGTTGAATCTCCTTATGATGATGTCTGCATAAGCAGCCATGTCTCTTTAGATGCCTTCCGCACCTCCAACAATCTCTGTGATTTCCTGCGTTATGCTCGCCTGACGCGCACGGTTATAATACAGATTCAGCTTGTCGATCATTTCCTCTGCATTTCCCGTGGCAGCTTCCATTGCCGTACGTCTTGCAGCCAGCTCACTTGCCACACTGTCACAGACGCCGCCGTAGATCAGCCCTGCCAGATACTCCGGCACAATGGCGTCAAATACGTCCACTGCATTCGGTTCATATAGAATCAGATTTTCGATTTTTCCTTTTTTCTCCTGCACTGTAAGATCTGCAAGAGGAAGCATGGACATCACGGACGGAACCTGGGAAAGCATGGAGACAAAGTTTGTGTAGCACAGTTCAATATGACCATATTTTCCTGCCCGGAATTCCCGGCAGAGAAGATTTGCCATCTCAAAACAGTCTGCAACAGAAATCTCTGCAATTTCTCCAAATGCCTCTGTAATACATTCCACACCTTTCCGGCGGAAATATTCCACAGATTTTTTTCCCACAGGAAGAACTACGTAATCTTTTCCCTCTGCGTCTGCTTCCAGACATTTAAAAAGATTGGCGTTATATCCGCCAGCAAGTCCCCTGTCTCCTGCAATGACCACATAACAGCTTTTTTTGTTTTCAGATTCTCTGGCATATACCGAGGAAAAATCCATATTTCCATTTGCAATATCCTGAAGCGTCTCATGAAGCTCCCGGAAATAAGGCCTGCAGACATCTGCCCGCTCTTTTGCCTTACGCAGCTTGGAGGATGCTACAAGTTCCATCGCCTTGGTAATCTGCATGGTGCTCTGCACACTTTTTATACGCAGCTTTACCGCCTTCATGTTATTTGCAGCCATGACCTGTCCTCCTAATCACTTTATTTCTCAGGCTTTGTATTCAGAAAATTATCTGTATATTCGCCCAGCACTTTTTTCAGTCTCTCTTCCGTCTCTGCTTCCAGTTTTCCTGTAGAACGGATTTCCTGCATTACGGAAGCGCCTTCTGCATCTGTATCAAGGAAAGTATAAAGACCGGATTCGTAGCTTCTTACGTCCTCCGTTTCCACTCTGGAAAGGATTCCCTTTGTGACAGCATAGAGGATTGCCACCTGCTTCTCAACAGCAACCGGAGCATTCTGGTTCTGTTTTAAAACTTCCACAATTCTTGCACCCTGTTCCAGACGAGCCTTTGTATCCGCGTCCAGGTCAGAACCGAACTGTGCAAAGCTCTGCAGCTCTCTGTACTGGGAGTAAATAAGCTTCAATGTTCCGGCAACCTTTTTCATCGCCTTGATCTGCGCGTTTCCACCTACTCGCGATACAGAAATACCCGGGTTTACAGCCGGCATGACACCGGAGTGGAAAAGCTCTGTCTCCAGGAAGATCTGACCGTCTGTAATGGAAATTACGTTGGTTGGGATATAGGCAGAAACGTCTCCTGCCTGGGTTTCGATGATCGGAAGAGCAGTTAAAGAACCGCCTCCGTGTTCCTCGTCCAGCTTTGCCGCACGCTCCAGAAGTCTGGAGTGAAGATAGAAAACATCTCCCGGATACGCCTCACGTCCCGGCGGACGGCGGATCAGAAGAGAAAGTGCACGGTATGCAACCGCATGTTTACTCAAATCATCATAAATAATAAGAACGTGTTTGCCCTTATTCATAAAATATTCGCCCATTGCACAGCCGGAATACGGCGCGATATACTGTAACGGGCTTGCCTCAGAAGCAGTAGCCGCAACTACCATAGTGTAATCCATAGCGCCGTTCTTTGTCAGAGTTTCCACAAGTGTTGCAACTGTGGAACGCTTCTGTCCGATGGCAACATAAATACAGATTACATCTTTTCCCTTCTGGTTGATAATCGTATCGGTTGCCAGAGTTGTCTTTCCTGTCTGGCGGTCTCCGATGATCAGCTCTCTCTGTCCTCTTCCGATGGGAACCATAGAGTCAATCGCCTTGATTCCTGTCTGAAGAGGCTCGGAAACAGACTGTCTCTCACAGATTCCCGGAGCCGGGCTCTCGATTGGTCTGTATTCCTCTGTCAAAATTGGTCCAGCCCCGTCGATAGGCTGTCCAAGTGCATTCACCACGCGCCCGATCATTGCATCGCCAACCGGAACAGAAACAACCTTTCCGGTTCGTTTTACAGTCTGACCTTCTCCGATGTTTTCATCAGAGCCGAATAATACGATAGAAACACTGTTTTCTTCCAGGTTCTGCGCCATTCCGAAGCTTCCGTCCTCAAATTCCAGAAGCTCGCCTGCCATACAGTTTACAAGACCGCTGGCTCTGGCAATTCCATCGCCGACCATTAAAATCGTTCCTGTCTCATTCTGACAGATTGCATTATCGTAATATTTAATCTGGCTGCGGATGACTTTGGATATTTCTTCAGGTTTTAATTGCATGTTTCCATTCCATCCTTTAAACAATTATTTCATTCAGTTTCCTGGAAATGCCGTCCAGACGGCTCTGCACCGTTCCGTCAAGCTGCTTTCCTTCTAATTCCACACGCAGACCTGCCAATACAGAAACGTCTGTTTTCTGCACCAGCTTTACTTTTTTTCCGCTTATCTTTTCCAGTTTCGCTGTTAAAAGCTCCATCTGCCTGTCTGTAAGAGGCACTGCACTTGTGACAGAAGCCTCAGCAATGTTATTGTCTGCATAATACCGCCGGGTAAACTCCTCACAGCAGCCTGCAAATTCGTGGATAAGATTCTTATCGCACAGCAGTTTTAAAAAATTCACCAGATAGCGCTCTGCCTGTGTGCCGAAAGCCTTTTCAATCAGCTCCGTCCTCTCTTTTTTGGGAATGGACGGCTCTCCAAGAAGATGCAGATATTCCGGTGTTTCCCTGAATATCTTACGAACTTCTTCCATTTCTTCCAGAATCACATCGGAGAGCTTCTCCTCTGCGGCAAGGTCGTACAGACTGCCGCCGTATAATCTGGCAGTCCGGGTCATGATGCCTCACCTACATTCGTTATAAACTCATCAATCAGTTTCGCGTGGTCTTCCTCGCTGATTTCCCTCTCGATCACCTTACCTGCAATCTCCATTGCCATTCCGCCGATCTCGCCTTTGATCTCATTGACAGCCTTTCTCTTCTCCTGGGCAATGTCGGCCTCTGCCTTTTCTTTCATTGCCGCCGCCTGAAGAGCTGCGTCTTTTAACATCTCTTCACTCTGAGCAGCCGCTGTTTTCTGGGCAGTTGTAAGAATCTCGTTTGCCTTGTTTTTTGCGTCCTGCATATTTTTCTCGTACTCTTCCTTCATTGCAAGAGCCTCATCTTTCGCCTTTACCGCGTCCTGGATCTGCGCATCTGCCTTTGCTCTGCGCTTTTCCAGCATCTCATTGATAGGCTTGAAAAGAAAGCGTTTGATCAAATATACCTGGATAAAAAGGTTTAAAATCGTTGCGATAAAATTCCACGGCACAATCGTTACTAAATCCTGTACCTGCATTCCTGTAACCTCCTGTTCCTGCCGGTCCTTCTGTTCCCTCAGAACAATTTATCAGCTCAGGAAATTCATGAACATACCAGGAGCAACAAAAATAAGAAGAAGACCTGTTACAAAACCGTAAATACCTGTTGTCTCTGCAATCGCACAGCCAAGAAGCATAGTAGAAGTAACATCACCTTTGCACTCCGGCTGGCGTCCGATTGCTTCCAGAGCCTTTGCAACTGCATTACCTTCACCAATACCAGGTCCGATACCGGCGATCAGGGCACAGCCTGCACCGATTGCACATCCTGCCAACGCGATACCTTTTGCAAGTAACTGAAAATCCATAATAAAATCCTCCTGTAAAATGTATTTGTTTTGTTAATAAATCTTTCTTCTGGAATCCGTTTATTCCTCCGCTGCATTTGCAATATACATAACCGTAAGCATACAGAAGATAAACGCCTGCATTACACCGGAAAACCAGTCAAAATAAACAGACAGGACTGCCGGTATACCCACATCAAGAATGGGGATTTTTGATAAAACGTCTCCCAGGACTCCCGGAAGAATACCAAGGACTGCAGAGCTTGCTACTGCCAGAGCTCCGTAGATCAGTCCGTTGATAACTACGCCTGATAAAATATTTCCAAAGTGACGGCATGCCATACTTACAGGCGTTGCCAGTTCCGACAGAATATTAAATGGCGTCATAATGGCGATCGGTGTGGTAAATCCCTTCAGATAGCCGCCGAATCCGTTTGTCTGGATCTTCTGCGCTGTAATCATAATGAAGACTACAACTGCCCAGGCAGCTTCTGTTGAAAGGTCTGCTGTCGGGCTTCGAAGACCAATAAGACTGATCAAATTCGATACAACACTGGTAGCAAAAAGAGCTGCGATAAAAGGAATGAGATAACTGAATTTTTCTCCCATATTTCCCACAACAAAGTTGTTCGCCTTCTCTACAATAAATTCTGCCAGAGCCTGTCTTTTGGAAATATTTTCTTCCTTCAGATCGTGAGTCAGCCAGATACAGAAACCTGTTATCAGGATCATGACGATCCAGCTCACCACCATTGTCTCACTAATGCGGAGCTTTCCAAGAACAGGAAGTTCAAGAGGCAGCTCCCAGAGTATTTTCGCACCGGTAACATCTAGTTCCATATGTTTCCACCTCCCATCTTTGATTTATTTTTTCTCATATTTCCTGAAATACACTATTTTTTTCTTCCAACAATTCCCATAATCTTAATGCCTGTTCCAGGGAATAAAAGAGGAAGAATACCTGCCACAAACTGAAAACAGGGGGCTACGATCGCAATCACCACCCAGAGCATCTGAATCAGCATTCTCTGGGAGTAGCTTGCCTTCATGCGCATTCTGGCAGCCGCCTCATCCTCTGATGCAGCAACCTTCTGTACGGTAAGACCCATGAGAAAAAAATTCAGCACTGCTACAAGGCTTCCACAGATTCCTCCAAGTATTACCGTATAATCAAAAGGAACCTTTTCCGGCATTCCCATGTGAAGTGCAAAAAATACGACCCACATTACCACCGTACCTGCTGCTGTAATCCCTGCCACTCTTTTTGTCTCTTTCTTTACAGCCGGCTGAATATCATGGAACATACTGCTCATAATACTTCCTTTCTGTCCTTCTCCGGCTTCAGATATGCCGGTTAAAGGATACTTTCTGTTTTTTCTTTTTTTCTTCTTTTTTCTGGTGTTTCACAGTGCTTAAATAAAACTTATACGCAACTGTTGCAGAGCCGCCCATTCCAAAGAAAAAGCCTGGAATATACACCCAGCCTCCAACTCCGGCTTTTGCAGCCAACCACCAGCAGCCTGCAAGGCAAAGAAGCAGAGGGGTAATAAACGAAAGACTGAACTGACTCAGCATAGCTATATTTTTCCAGATTTCTGCTCCCCGTTTCATCTTTCCCCTCTCTTTCACACAACAGGCTTGTTACATAGTCAAATTCTAACATATTGCCAGGATAATTACAACATATCACGCATTTTTACACTGAAAATTGTTACTGCTCACTCGTTTACAGCTAAGAAGCGAAATTACAGAACACTACAAGTAAGCAAAAGACCGGACTGCTGCCCGGTCTTTTCTTTCGTATTCCCTCTGCCTGTCAGTATATCTCTGTCAATATATGTAATTGCTGTATGCAGGATTTTCCATATTTGTACTGTCAATCCACTGAGGCTCAAGAAGGCTGTTCTTTTCCACATTTACACCTTCTTTTGTCAGGTCAAGAGCTGTAAGAATGGTAATATATCCCATTGCATAAGGGTCCTGAGAAACGATTCCAAGCTCTGCTCCGTCTTTTACTGCTTTCTGCTGTTTATCTGTAGCATCTGTTCCTATCATTACAATATTGGAATCTTCCGGTTTTTTCAGTCCCAGATACATCTCTGATATATCAGCATTTGTACAGTAAACACCTGCCAGATCCGGATGTTTTTCAAGTGCTTCTTTCATGGCTGCTTCCATATCTTCTACGCCGTCCTGATATATGATCTCTGCCACTTCAATTCCATCAGACTCTGCAATTTTCCTCTGGAAACCGCTGATCCTGTCCTGAATGCTGGCTGTTTTTTCCTGAGCGGAAAATACGGCAATCTTACCACTTCCATTTAAGGCTTCTGAAAGCTTTTCCGCTGCCATCTCTCCTGCCTTTTCATTGTCTGTGCTTCGAAATGCGCCTACAAGCTCTGTGTCTGCCACATTGGAATCAAACACTACCACCGGAATTCCGTTTTCTGTCGCTGTCTCAAGCTGCGCCTGACAGGATTCCATATCTCCGGCAGAAAGACAAAGCACAGAAGGATTCTCTGCAATTACCGCGTCCAGTGTATTGATCTGAGTTTCTACCTCCCGCTCATCATCAGGTCCTTCAAATGTCATAGTTACTGCATCTTCTTTTGAAAAACCATACGCTTCGTTTACCGCTTTTACCGCGTCTTCCATACCCGCCTGCACTTTGTCCCAGAACTGCCCTTCTGTATTTTTGCTTACAACAGCAATTCTGGAGCCTGCCTCAACCTTCACGGAAGTATCAATTTCCGGAAGCAGGGGGTCTTCTACTTTCTCTTCCGCTACCTCTTCTCCTGTATTCTCTTCGGGAGATGCTGCGATTCTGTTGGTTTTTCCGGGAATAATCCCTGCAACTGCTACTGCCGCCAAAGTAATTATAGAGGCAACCGCCGCCTTCTTCATCTTCATTCTCCTCTTCTGCTTTACATAGATTTAACAGTTTCTTTTGTTATTTTTTTCATTATACACTTTTTCCTTCTGCCGTCTATAGTTTTAATACTTTTTTCACAATTTCCGGCAAATTGCCGATACTTCTTTATTTAAAGCAGTCTTCAAAAATTTAATCCCACACATCCCACTCTTTCCCCAGCTCATATGCTGTGGAAAATGCAAGAGGTCCCAGGATCACGCCTGCACCTCCGAAAATCAGAACGCCAATATAGACGCAGCCCAGAATCACAAGCGGCGAAACACCAAGCCTTCCTCCAAGAAGCCTTGCTTCCAGTACCTCTCGCAAAAAACTTGTGATAAGATCAAGAATCACACACCCTGCGGCAATCCCCGCCTCTCCTTTTATAAGAAAAATAAGGGCGGCTGGATAGAGAATCGTACCTGTTCCTATAAGGGGAATGGCGTCAAGTATTCCAAGAGCAATGCCGAATATAAGAAAATACGGACTTTTCATAAGCCAGAAACCTGCAGCACAAACAAAGGCAATGATTGCCATAATAAGAATCTGCGCCTTAAAATAAACGGCTGTCGTCTCTTTCAGCCTTCGAAATGCTCTTCTGATTCCGGCAAGCCAGGAATATTCTCTGATTTTTTTCTGTATATTTTCCATATCTCCCATAATAAAAGAAGTGGAAATATAAGTCACAACAAGCCCGGAAATAAAAAGGATCACGTGCTTTGCCATTCCCACAATCTTCCCCACATTTTCCGGAGTCAGCGCAGAAAGAAACACTTCCATTACATTGGCACTTTGCTCCACCAAATATTTTTTCGTTTCCGCCCCGCTGTATCCTGTGATTTCTTCCAGAAATCCACAACAGGAATCAAGCATTCTCTCTCCCATTTCCAAAAGCAGGGGAATATTTGCCACGGCCGCCTGAAGCTGTCCCATAATTCCCATAATTCCCCAGTAAACAAGTATACCCAACGCCGCAAACACAGCAGTGAGAAGAACCGTTCCCGCAATTCCCCTCTTAATCCCTGTTTTTTTCTCCACACAGACAGCCGCCGGGTAAAGCCACCCTGCCAGAAAAACCGCAGTCACAAAAGGGATTACAGCAGGCAGAAAAAAGCGGTATCCCACATACACCCCTGCTATAATCCCTGTTATTGTCAGTTTTCTTTTCCATTCTACATTCACAGAACTCACCATACTTTTCCTTTTTGTGATGCCTGGTATAACGAATACTAAGTTTCTACTAATATTTTTTGACCCGACATCTTTTTGTTAGTATGGCAATTTCTTCAAAAATTATTCCAGGAAAGAACTTTCCGTAAATGAAGCTTCTTTAAAGCCCTGAAAAACTTCTCCCTCCGGTTTTACCTGAAAGCGCATCTCCTTTTTGGAAGAAGGCGCTGTAAAAGTAAGCGCTGCGGAACAAAGTCCGGGAAACCTTCCTCCGTTTTCTCCATCTCCATATTTTCTGTCTCCTGCAAGAGGCATTCCTGCATGTGCCATCTGTACACGTATCTGATGATGCCTGCCGGTATCCAGTAAAATACGTACAAGAAATTTTTCTTTTCCGTTTTCATCGCTGCATTTATCCACAAGACGGTACTGAAGCCGGGCTTTTTTTCCACCTGGAGTCCCGTTTTTCACCACAGAAGAGGTATTACTTCTTCCGTCTTTTTTCAGATAATCTTCCAGAATCCCCTCTGTATGTTCCACTTTTTTGTATGTCACTGCCAGATATTCCTTTTTCATTTTTCCACTGCTTATCTGAGCGCTTAATTCTTTTGCCGCCTTTGGCGTCTTTGCAAACACAAGAATCCCTTCCACCGGCTGATCAAGGCGATGCACTACCGCGCCATAGGGAATTTTTTCCGGCTGATTCGAAGCAAGATAATTTTTTACCATGCTTTCCATATCCATTGTTCCGATTCTGGCATTCTGAACAGCAAGTCCCGCCGGCTTATGGCACACCAGGAGCTCTCTGTCCTCAAATATAATCATATCCTCTATTCTTTTCTGCATAAAAAAATCTCCTTTTCAGGAGAGTATACCTTAATCCTGCACTTCTGGCAATAGACATCATAAGACGGTCATCACTTTCTTTTTCTTCAACAGGTTTCTGAAAATGATGACCGCCTTAATGTTCTTCGTTATTCAATTTTTCGTCCTCTTACTCTTTCTTATTTTATCATTCTCTGTTTATATGTATCGTTTTCTTTATTTACTTTTCATCTATACGTACATATCTGTCTCTTTATTTCCTGCTCATAAACGATATGATTTTATATCACTCGATTTATTTAGAAAGTTCTATAGCTTTTAAATTATAATTTCACGGATTATAATTTATTTTGTTTCATGAAGAAATCATGGTTACACTTTTTCCTGTTTGTTTAAACACCTTCGAACTTAAATTCTTAAATCCGAATCTGCTTAATTTGTGTGCGCTTTTATTCCTGGCAAATAAGTTTACGGTAAAATATTTTTTATGAACCTTATCTTTATATATTTAATAAAAGTATGGGAAAAAGTTCCAACGTATTTCTTTTATAAGTTATCTTCGTAAAAGACAACTGCTGATGCAAAGTTTCAATTCATATAGTAAATTATATTACTTATATGGATTTCAGAATATCCTCCTTATCTATTTTCGAAATTCTCCGGAACTCTTCTTCCAGACGATTTTCTAAGATAATGGTTATACTCTTTCGAAAAATGTTTCTTTACACAAATTTCAAAACCTTTATATCAGTTTTGTGACATTATTCAATATGAAGAATCGCTACTATAATACCTGTACTTATTGTTTTTTGATATAAAATAAAAACATTCATCTTATATTAAAAACTCTATATATCATTTTCACTGTACCAGGTCTTTCTTGCAGGAAATACGATTCCTGTCACTTTCATATTGATGAATGAAATTCTACCTTCCCACTGGAATCACCAAACCCTTTCTGATATTTTATATCTTTTGTGCTTTGGTTTGTTTTTTCTTTTGATGGGATTATAATACCACCACCCATCTATTTTGTCAATACTTTTTTGATATTTTTTCATAATTTTTCTTTTATAATCTTAATTAATTTTATTTATTGTGTTATTTATTTATGTTTTTATAAAAATTCAGACTTTTTAATGTAATTTTCCAGGAGTATATGAGGGTTCTCTGCTGAATTGTCGAAAAAAATCGCTGTGTTCCGATCAATATCCGCAACACAGCGATTTCCTTATTCGCTTTCTTTATTCACTTTTGCCACACGTACCACATAGTCATCTCCATAAGGATAGCCAGTAGCATTTACTGTCAAAACACCTGTTTTTTCATCTTGCATAAAGCGCAGCTTTTCACCATTATCCAGCCACTGCACATTATGCACAGCTTCATAAATCCCTGTAAAAATCCGTGGCAGCACAGAACCGTTCTCCACCGTCACATTTTCATTTCCCACTACAGGAAGGTTAAAGAAAAACAGATACCTCTCTCCGTCTGGTCCCAGAAGTCCGAAGTCTTCCCCTTCTCCTGCAATATGATCCGGTTTTGTATCATAAATGCTTTCTCCGAACACTTCCAGCCACTGTCCTACCAGTTTCAGTATTTCTTCCATAATGACCGGAATTCCGCCATCACCGTCAGGTCCTATGTTCAGCAAAAGGTTTGCTCCGACTTTCCGGCATTTACAAAGAGTTTCTATCAGCTCTGCCGGACTTTTATAGTGGAAGTCATTCTTTCCATATCCCCAGTGATCATTGATCGTATAACACATTTCTCCGGAAACATACTTCTTCATTCCACTTCTGTCCATTATCTCAGGAAGTCCCTGTTCAAACGTCACACTGTCAATTTCCGGATGCCCGGTTTCCCCTCTGGCATTCAGACCTGTATTATTAATGATCATTGCATCTGGCTGCAGCCTTCGGATCATTCCGTATAACTCGTCCAGTTTCCAGTCTGCATCTGGTTTGCTCCAGTTGCCGTCAAACCAGAAACCGCCAATCTCTCCGTATTGCGTACAGAGGATTTCTACAGATTTTCTCAGATAGTCCAGATAAGCGTCAAAGTCTTTTTCAAAACGCTCATCCCACCAGTCCAATGTTGTGTGGTAAAAAAATGGTTTGATACCTTCTGCCCTGCATGCATCTGTAAATTCACGCACGAGATCCCTTTTTGCCGGACTGTGCAGCGAATCATAAGTATTCAGTCCTTTCACATCATACAGGGAAAATCCTTCGTGATGTCTCGTTGTCAGTACTGCATATTTCATGCCGGACAGTTTTGCCAGACGGGCAATCTTACAGGCATCGAAATGCTCTGCTGTAAATGTATCCTTCAGCTTTTCGTATTCCTCTTTCGGAATCTTTCCGAGATTCATGATCCATTCGCCCTTACCGAGCTGCGAATACAATCCCCAGTGTATAAACAGACCGAAAGCAGACTTTTCAAATTCTTCAATTCTTTTTTCCTTCTGCACCGCAAAACCTCCCGTCTCCGTGTGACAGACAGCTTCTCTGCCATATTTTTGCTTACATATTTCCGTCTTACTTGCGGTTATAATTGATCAGACAGCCCTTAAGGATAATCTCTCTCTCATCGTCTGTCAGTTCCCCTAAAGTAACCTCAAACTCTCTCAGAGAATCCTCTCCTGCCACATATCCTTTAATCACTTCTGCCTTCTCTTCCACTGCTTTTCTGATCTCCGGGAAGAACAGGTAATCTCCGTTTTTAAACGGAAGCTCTCCTTCCGGAATCAGGAATGGCAGCATACCCCAGTTGATAAGGTTGGAGCGGTAACGCTTTGTGGCATATTCATTTGCAATATTTGCCCAGCCTCCGAGAACCTTCTGGCAGGATGCAGCCTGCTCTCTGGCAGAACCGTCTCCCGGTTTTACGGCAAAAATCGTACTTCCCACGCCTAAATTCTCTTTTCCCACTTCCGGAAAATCTTTGTGGATCACATCAAGAACTGCCTTCAGTTCCGGCACTGCCTCAACCGGACATTTTCCGTCCTGGATTGCCTGCTGCGCCTTCTGGATTTCCTTTGCACGTCCCACATATGCAGGATCTTTTCTGGAAAGAGTAAATTCTGCCAGTCCCAGCGGATTGGAACGGTAGGAAGAAGTCTCTCCTGAAGGAATCAGCTCGTCCGTTGTTGTTACCGGGTCGTGGATTTCTGAAACCACTTTCAGCACAAGGTTGTCTGCAAGAGCTGCCATCTTCGGCCAGTCTTTGATATTCGGTCCGAACTGGATCTCAACAGACGGATCTGCCACACCCTTGCTGTCAAATACACGGTTATCGTAAATTGTCTTATCAAAGAAATATTTCTGGTTTGTGTAGTCTCCTGTATATTCCTCTGCGGAGGTAAGGAAGCCTTTGTTTGCTGCTGTTGCTGCGATAGAGCGGGCGTCCATAAGAGCAACGGAAGAAATCTGTCCATTCTGGATTTTGGAACCTTCACGGTTCGGGAAGTTTCTTGTTGTATGGCGGATACTGAAGGCATTATTTGCCGGCGTATCTCCTGCTCCGAAGCACGGACCGCAGAACGCGGTTTTTACAACTGCGCCTGTTGCGAGCAGTTCTGCAAGAACACCGTTCTTTGCAAGTTCCATATAAATCGGCGTACTTGCCGGATATACGCTTAAAGTAAAGGCGTCTGCTCCAATGCTGCTGCCCTTTAATATATCAGCCGCTGCACAGATATTTTCAAAACCGCCGCCTGCACAGCCGGCAATAATACCCTGGTCTACATAAAGCTTTCCATCTACTACTTTGTCCTGAAGTGTGAACGGAACTTTTCCGTCAAGGCTTACCTGTGCCTTTTTCTCCACATCTGCCAGAATATCTTTCAGATTTGCTTTCAGCTCGTCAATGGTATATGCATTGCTCGGGTGGAACGGCATGGCGATCATAGGCTTAATCTCTTCCAGGTCGATTTCCACGCAGCCGTCGTAATAAGCAACTTTTCCCGGCTTTAATTCTTTATAATCTTCTTTTCTTCCATGAATTTCATAGAACTCTTCAATCTTTTCATCTGTCTGCCAGATAGAGGAAAGACAGGTTGTCTCTGTTGTCATAACGTCAATGCCGATTCGGAAATCCGCACTTAAATTTTTCACGCCGGGTCCTACAAATTCCATCACTTTATTTTTTACATATCCGTTTGCAAAAACCTTTCCG
Source organism: uncultured Blautia sp. (assembly GCA_900540785.1). Classification (GTDB taxonomy): domain Bacteria; phylum Bacillota; class Clostridia; order Lachnospirales; family Lachnospiraceae; genus Blautia_A. The sequence continues at coordinate 47,291 of UQHF01000016.1, read as the reverse complement.
ATAATTGCAAGGGCAACGTCCTGCGGACCTACGCCCGGACGTGGAGTGCCTTTCAGGTAAATGGCAACTACACCCGGCATATTAATGTCGTATGTCTGAGAAAGAAGCTGTTTTACAAGCTCCGGTCCACCCTCTCCCATTGCCATTGTTCCAAGAGCGCCGTAACGTGTATGGCTGTCTGAACCGAGGATCATTTTTCCGCCTGCCGCCAGCATTTCTCTTGCAAACTGGTGGATAACAGCCTGGTGAGGAGGTACGTATACACCGCCGTATTTCTTCGCACAGGTAAGACCAAACATGTGGTCATCTTCATTGATCGTTCCGCCTACTGCACATAAAGAGTTATGGCAGTTTGTAAGTACATAGGGAACCGGAAATTTCTCAAGTCCGGATGCGCGCGCTGTCTGAATGATTCCCACAAATGTAATATCATGGGAAGTCAGCTTGTCAAATTTAATCTGAAGCTTTTCCATGTTCCCGGAAGTATTATGGGCTTCCAGAATCCCGTATGCGATTGTATTTTTCGCTGCTTCTTCTCTGGAAACCGGAAGGGAAGCTGCGGATTCTTCTACAATCTTCTCGCCGTCTACGAGATATACGCCGGTATCATATAATTTCATAATCGTATCCTCCGTATATGAATGTTGGTTGTTGTTTCTGTGATGAATTTTATTATAGTAGATTTCCTTTCTTACGTCAATCTGCGTATTTACCTCGGTCACTTCAAAAACACATATCTCGCCTGTGCAAAATCCACCTCGTCCTCATTCTGAAGCTGATAATCCTCCCCCTCTTTTAGAAGTCTTCCGTTGACAGCCGTTCCGTTTCTGGAGTTTAAATCGCTGAGATAATATTCCTGATCCCGCCTTCTGATTTTGGCATGAATGCGGCTGACTGTTGGAAGGTCTATTACCGCGTCAACAGCAGTTTCCATTTTTCCGATCACCGTCATATCCTCCTGAAGATAAATCGTTGCAAGTTCTCCCGGTTCCCGGCTTACCAGTGTTGCCGGTCCCTGTACCACCCCTGCGGAAAGCACCACCGTTTCCCCGAAATCTTTTGCTTTTGGCTCTTCCTCAAAAGTCTGTGGCACAGCCGTTTTCTCTTCTGCGGGCATCTCAGGCTGCCAGCCGCTCTCTTCCTCCTGTTCCGTCTTCCATATAGGTTCTCTCTGCACCTCCTGCTTTCCTTTGTTCTTCTCCCTGGCGCTTTTATATTTTTTCCGAAATCTGTATACAAGCATTCCTGCTCCCATAAAAACCGCGCAGCCGGAAAGCACCGCTCCTGCCTGCAGTCCGGGCAGAAATCCCAGAACTGACGCTCCTGCTGTTATAATGAGAACAAACGCTCCCAATATAGAAAAAAGGATTTTTTTCCGAAGGGAAACCGGGGATTTTTTCTCTTCTTCTTTGTCGCGGTTTTCAAAGGGACTGACCGTCTCCATTTCCCAGGGAGAATCTCCGGATGGCTCTTTATACTGATTTTCGAATTGACCATTTTCTTTGTATTGGTCTTTTTCTCTACAGACTTCCGAAATATGTTTTTCCTCGCTCCGACTTCTCTGAAAACCATATCCGGTCTCTGAAAACGGTTTTTCCCTGCTGTCTCTTCCTTTATAAATCTCTTCTTTTACGTATTCCAGATGAAAGGTATCCTCAAGAGCTCTTCTGTATACGCCATACCCGAGAATGACTGCGTCTCCGTCCTCATGATCGATTTTCGGAAGGATATATTCTGTGAGAACACGGAAATCTTCCCTTACGTCCCCGGCTTTTCCCGGCATACAGCAAAAATACAGCTTTTTCTTTTCTACATCAAGATACATATACTCCGGCTGTACAAGAAGCTGTCCCGGATTCATAAGGTATTCTGCCATCTCCTCCATTGCCTGAACAAAGCCTCCAAAAATCAACCGCAAATCCTCCAGTCCCATTTTTTTCGTTTCATACATGGAAGCCACCGACTGTTTTGATGTAATATCATAATAAATCAGAAAATTTCCATCGATTCCCTGAAGCCTGCATTTTAAAAGGGAAGGCATTCCGTTTCCCACAAGCATTCTTACCTGATAAGAGTCTGTATCAGGAACCTCCTCTCCATGAAGGATAAGGTAATTATGATTCATATCCCTTTTATATTCTGCCCTCATATCAATTTCCTCCCAGAAGCTCCGAAGCTGCCTTCACTTTTCTCACCCACCCCACAGGGCGGAGCACCTTCGCTTCTCCCTTTACCCGAAGATGCCAGGAAAGTCCTGTATATTCTCCTATGGTGTCAAGATCATACGTGACGACAACGTTTTTCCCTGCATCTGTCTGTGTGGAAAGATTCTCTGCTCCAAAAAATCCGGAAGAGCCAAGACTCTGACTTTTTATTCTGGCAGTCTCATATACAGGACCTTCTTTTCGGATTCCTTCCATACTGCCGCTGACTGCCGATTCGTATGCCGCCGCCGTCAGCCACGCACGATTATGCACAAAAAAGAAAAGATATAAAAGTCCCATAAGGGTAAAAAGAACAAGCGGCATGATGCACGCCGTCTCTATTGTAAAGCTTCCGCGTTTTATCATAACAGCATTCCTCCTATATATCCCAGAAACAGAAATGGAGCAAAGGGAATCCTTGTCTTTCTCCCTTTATGAAGCGCAAACATGAGAATGCCGGATACAATGGCACAAGCCAGAAGTCCAAGCATAAGAGAAACCACAAGTCTTTCCCATTCCAGCGCCATGCCAAGCGCCAGAACAAGAATACCGTCCCCGATCCCGATTTCTCCTTTTGTGAGAACACCAAGACCCACCACGCAAAATCCTGTAAAAATCCCGAGAAAATAAGAAAATCCAAGACGGTTTCCATGCCATGCCCAGATAAAACCTGCTATTGCAAGAATCCCTGATGCTGTAAGAGAAATCTGCTGTTTTTTTATGTCAATCCAGGCATTCCACCCCAAAATCCCGAGGATTCCCATTTCTTTTATGATTATACTGCTGTTTTCTAACCACATCTTCCACACGCTCCCATTCCCTTTACTTCTGATTCTTTTACAATTCTTACCGTTCGTTTCAGTCCGCTGCAGGAACCAAGATTATGGTATCGGTTGCTTTTTCCTGTGATAAACACTGTTCCTGCAGGCTTTTGATTTCTGCTGCAGATTTCACATGGCTCATATTTTTCTCCATACTGATTCCTCCTGCTCTGTACAGAAGAACCGGAAACCTGCTCGACAGACAGATTGATATAGCTGCAGCTTAAGCTTCTGTGGTACACATTTCCGGTTTCCGTTACATAAACCATTTTTTCCGGTGTCTGCTGCCCTCCTCCGTCTCCTGACGCTCCGGAGGCTTCCTTTCCCGTCCAGGCATGTACGCGGACCTGATTGTGGATCCACACCTTCGGAAGAGGAACAAGCCCGCCTATCGGCTCATAGGCATATATATCAGGCAGCGTGATTTCCTCCGTTCCTCCTCCATCCGGGAGATATACGTACATTCCCGCTTCTTTTGCACTCTGACATAGTTTTGTAAGATGTTCCGTCTGGATCTTATACATATCCATAAAAGAAATCATGGTAACAACTCCCAGAAAAAATAAGGGAAGGACTAACGCCGTTTCCACCGCCATACTGGCTGACTTTATTTTCTTTAAAAAGGTGCAGAAAGACACTTTTCCAGAAAGTCTATCTCTGTCTGTCGGGGAAAACAGAGACATTTTTCTCCTTAGAGAGCGCGTCCTTTCTTTTTTATTTTTCAATCTTGTTTCAGCTTTATGAGAACCATTCTTCTGTCTGTTTTTTTCTTTCTGAAAAAGCATCTTTCTGCACCTCTTTTCTGTCTGTCAGTAATAACCATACGCCCTTGTCACATTAAAAACTTTTCTTTTATTTGCCTTTACATCTACGGAAACTTCTGCAGCCACAATACAGGAATCCATGCGGAAATTTTTTCTTCCCTTCTCCCGTACGCACAACTCGATCATATCCATTGCTCTTGTAATTTTCTCTTCTCTGGAAACGCCAAGAAGAAGTACCTGCAGATAATCCTCATAACTCATGCCGTCCTCACTTCCTCTTCTGACAGAATCCAGACCGTTTAAAAGCTCTGCAAGATTTTCAAGAGAAAGCTGCCAGTCTGCCGCGCTTTTTACAAGAGGAACTTTTCCTCCGTCAAACAATTCCCTCACATCGAGAATGCTCTCTCCAAACGCCCAGCAAAGAAGAAGCGCTGCTTCTATTACTCCCGTTGCGGGAGGAATGAGAAAGGCAGAGGCAATCGCTGCCGCAAGACCTGCTGCCTGCGCTCTTTTTGTTCCGTCTGATACCAGATGAACCATATTTACCCCTTCTCTTATAAGAAGAAGACGTCTTGCCACAGATTTTAAATTCTCAATATCTCCTGTTTTTCCTCCCAGAATATACTCTGTCTGATATTTCAGTCCACCCTTCCCCGGCGCTGTGTAATTTCCAAGCTTCTCCATAAGATACTGCTGAAAAAGAATCTGCGACGTATAAGAAGTATCTGTTTTCTCCGGCTCATACATGGGCATTCCCCTTTGCTTTTCTCTTCTGGAAAGAAGACTTCCTGCCTGTACCTGCCCGTCAGACACTCCTTTATTTCCCGGGATCACAAGCTCCAGAATACCCATTTTCCGGATTCTCCGTATAATAGAAATGGGATTTACTACTTTTTGCGGAGGAGCCGTTACATTGTCTTCGTCTTCCAGTTCTCCTCCCTCCGGATTTTTTTCTGCCTCAGCAAGAGCCTCTTCATTTTTTCTGTTGTTTTCTTCCATCTCTGCATCATAATTTTCGATAATATCTCCGTTTTCCGCCTGCTGTCCTGCCTGTTCCGCCTGATCTGTCTTTTCCTTTCTGTCCTTCATTTTATCAAGAAGAAGGCTTACACCCTGGCTTCCAAGAGTTTCCTTCATATACTGGACAACCTGATTATAAAAAGGTTCTCCTCCCTCGTCTGTAAGCAGGCGATATGCGGAAAAACCGCCCTGTACAACAGAAAGCTTCTGACTGTTCTGTTTTAAGACAGGTTTCATATAGGAAGAAAAATTATCATAGACAGAAGCCAGATCAAGACTTCCATCCCCACAGGAACCATCCAGAAGGAACAGATCGTAATCTTTCAGCATCTCTCTGTCAAATTGTCCAAAAAGAGAATAAAGCCCTATATCTGCTCCATTTAAAATCTGGGTTCTTGCAGCCGCCATTCTCACAGATTCGATCCCCGTACATACAAGCGCTGTTACAAGGCTTAAAATTAATGCAAGAAAAACGGTAATGCTTCCTCTTTTTACCACAGGTGTACACCTCCCTCTGTTGTTGAAAAATATTTTGACAAAAGTTATCAGATAGAATTACTCTGTTTCGCTATTTTTGCAAGAATGCTCTTTACAAGCTTTGTGAGCTGATCTTTAAAGATAATGACAAGACCAATCAGAACCACAAGGATCAATATGATCTCCACAACGCCTACGGCTTCCTCCTCTCTTATAAAATTTCTCAAAAATCTGCGCAGCTTTCTCATGTTCTCACCTCCTCTCTATGCCCCTCCGTAAAAGGTCAGACACGCCGGGATCATAATGACTGCCATTACCACAAGAAGCATCAGCACCATAGGTCCCAGAAGTTTTGTGGCTGCTGCTTCTCCCAGCACCCTTGCTTTTCTCTTCCGTTCCTCCCAGGCTTCCACTGATTCCCTCTCCAGCATATCTTCCAGATGTCTGCTGCCTTTCTGGAGATTTTGTATCAGAAGCGTGGCAAAGGTCTTGTATTTTACCTGCCCGCACCGCTCCCCGAATCTTCTGTACGCCTCTGCCTCTGAAACGCCGCTGTCCATCTCATAACAGACAACAAGAATTTCCTCATAGGCATACCGCTCTTTCCTGCTTTTCCTCTTTCTGTAATCGCCGGCTATTTTCTGAAATGCTTTTCTCGCAGTCATGCCCGCCTGCACAAGCAGAGTAAATTTCATGATGAGTCCCGGATAATCAAGAAGCATCTGTTCCCTTTTTTTCTGAATAAGCGTAAGCTCCTCCCTGCTTTTTAAAATCATAAGAGCAGCTCCCGCAACCAGAAATAAGGCTGCCATTAATGTTCCACTTCTGTCTCCCTGCTGCTCCCAGGTAAAATGCTTTCCCTCCCATTCTTCCGGAAGATAATAATAATCTGCATCTTCTTTTTCCTGATTGTAGCGGGCTACTGCCTCCTGTATTTCCCGTAATCTTTCCTCCTCAGGGGAGAGCTTTTCTTCCTCCGGTTCTTCTGTCTGTCCCGTCTCTTTTTCCGGAATCTGTACATACAGATCCCCTGCTCTCTCTCCGTCAACCGATACAAGAAAACGCTCCTCGTAAGCGCCTGTCTCCTCTTTTTTCAGGCGGTGTCCGTCAGAATATATCTGGTCTTTTCCATTTTGAAAGGTAAGAACAGCTCCCAGAAGATTTCCACAAAAAGCAACCATCAGAAACAGCTTTTTTCCCTCTTTGTTTTTCTCTCCTTCTTCCTTACGCCGTATGTTCCACCATACTCCGGTGACAGCCAGCGCCGCGAATATTATAATATGAAGCCACATATCCTCATCTCCTGTTACACTTCAATGTCCACAATCCTTGTTCCCATCCAGTATGCTGCAAGATAAATAAAAAGGCAGACTGTCATGGCACAGATTCCAAAAGGATTTCCGTAAAGGGTACTTAAAAATCCCGGAGAAGTCAGCTTTAAATAGGCGATAATACCGGCAGGCATAAGGCTCATGATCATCTGTTCCGACTTTTTGGCGGAAAGGGTTGCCTCGATTTCTTTTTTTACATCAATTTTATCTCCAAGCATTCTCGCCACCTTCTCAAGTACCCGGTTCATATCTCCGCCTGTCCGTTTCGCCGTCTTAAAAACAGAGGCAAAATTTTCAATATCCTCCACGCCGCTTCTCTCTCCAAGATCGAAAAACAGCTCCTCAACTGGAACACTCACCCTCTGCTGACTTTCTATGTACCGGAACTCTTTCACAATGTCAGAATCCGCTTCATAAAGCCGCTCCATATCTCTTGTACAGGCAGACACTGCATTTTCCACAGAATATCCTGCCTGTACAGCTACACTCATGGCATTTAAAGCGTCCCGAAACTGATAATTCAAACGTTTCCTCCGCTCTCTGATACACTGCTTTTTCTTCCAGCCCATAAATACAAAGGGAACGGGGATCATAAATAGAAATGCCCATGCGCTTTCGTAAAAGAGATACGCCACTCCCATACAGAAAAGCCCGCATTCTCCCAGATATTTTAAAATCTCTTTTCCTGTAAACTGATACACGCCGTAATCTCTGTTTTCCTTTTCTTTTTCTGCTTTCATAACACAATTCCCGCCCTTTCCAGTTTTTCCCTGTTCAAAAGAGCAGAAAGCTTTTTAAGCCCTTCGCCCTCTTTCCACTGATAAAGCACATTTGTCTTTATTTCTCCTTCTTCAAATCCGCATACCTCTGTAATTTCCAGTACCTTTCTTGACTTATCCCGCATTCTGCCTAAATGGATGAGAATATCCACCCCTGACGCAATCTGCCTCCGTATGGCTTCCAGAGGAAGCTCTACTCCCATAAGCGTCATGGTTTCCAGGCGGCTTAACATATCCCGGCTGCTGTTTGCATGGGCAGTGCTTAAACTCCCCTCATGCCCTGTATTTAACGCCTGCAGCATATCTACAGCCTCACCGCCCCTGACCTCTCCCACAATAATGCGGTCCGGCCGCATTCGAAGGGCAGAACGGATCAGGTCGCGGATGGTCACTTCTGAACCTCCTTCTATATTTGCCGCCTTTGCTTCCAATCGGACAAGGTTTGCAATTCCCTGTATTTTAAGCTCTGCATTATCCTCTATGGTAATCAGACGTTCATCTTTTGGAATATACTGAGACAGTGCTCCAAGAAACGTAGTTTTTCCGCTTCCTGTACCGCCTCCTATGATCATGGAATACCGCGCCTTTACAAGAGATGCAAGAAAATCGGCACAGGTTTTTGGAAGACTTCCAAGTGAAATGAGACGCTCCATTGTAACTGGTGTATCCGGAAAACGCCGGATTGTGAGAATGGGGCCGTTTAATGCCACAGGATACACAACTGCATTTACTCTGGCGCCGTTTTCCAGCCTCGCGTCCACAATGGGCATGGATTCGTTTACAACACGGTTACACTTTCCCACGATCTGCTGGATCACATCTTCCAGTTTTTCTCTGGAAGTAAAAGTTTTTTCCCATTTAAAGAGTCCCCCTCCTCTCTCCACGAAAATAGCGTCCGGTCCGTTTACCATAATCTCTGTGACTGTTTCATCTTCGATCAGTTCCTGCAGTACGTCCAGCTTTCTCACAGAATAAAATAACTCCTGGCGAAGCTCCACCTTCTCCTTCAGCGAACAACAGGTATCTTTCATATGATTTAAGATCAGATCGTCGATCATTTCCAGTATCTCTTTATCCGAAAGCTCTCTTGACATATCAAGCCGCTCCATAAGCATCTGACGGAGCCGGCGAAATATTTCTCTGCTCATTCCCGCTCCCTCCTTAAAATTTCTCTTACATAATCTCCAAGCTCGCTCCACATAAGGCTTTCCACATATGCCTCCCCGGAGCTGTTATCCATATGAAAGGGCGGTCTTACCTTTGTGATCTTTGGCAAAATCTGCGCAAAATCCCAGATACGCAGGAGATTTTCGAACTGGGCAATCTTACACACGGAAATGGTATCCGGCAATACCGGCATATAAATCCGTTTGCATTTGTCCAGAAGCTGAAAAATCTCATCCACCTCACAGCCAATATCCAGAACAAGAACCTCATAGGAACTGCCCCTCACAATTTCCTCAAGAAGCTTCTCCCAGTCCTCCCACGCTGTGCTTCGCACATCCCAGGGAGTGCACACAGGCGGTATAAAATCAAGATTCCCTACTGTCTGTACCATACTGTTCATCTTATGGATCAGATTCTGGTTATCCTGTCTTACATAATACAGAAGATCGCTTAAATTGTGGTCAAAGCCTTTTCCAAGAAGTTCCTCAAATCCGGAATATTCTTCAAGGTTCAGATAAAGAACCGCCCTCTCCTTTGCCAATATCTGTCCCATTGCAAGTGCAAAAGAGGTTTTCAGGCAGCGTTTGAGCGGAGAATAAATCCCCAATATCTCAGTCGTCTTCTTCAATACCGGAAACACTGCCGGGGCAACTGCCCGTTCCTCTCCGTAACACGCCATTACCTCACGGATCACGTCAGATGAAGACTGGTACTTATACACACTGGGATATTCGTCAAGCTCAGGGGAATGCACTCCCTCCGAAAGGATCACGATTTTCCCAATATCCATTTCCCGGACCTCTCGGCACATTGCCTTCCCGGAAATTAACAGCAGCTCAATATGTGTTTTTTTCCCATATGCAATCAGGCTCTGAACTGTAGTAAACGCCTGGATTTCAAATGGTACGTTCTTTTTCTGATTCAGGTAATCCATAAAATTACAGGCATAATCCACTTCCAGGTCGCAGACTGCAAAAATATTCTTCTTCAATAGACACCTCCCGCGTACAGCACGACGCTCATAAAAACAGGTATTGTAAAATGGAAATTTTCCGGAGACGCCACATTGCCTTTATAATACGGCTTGATTTCTCCAGTCTGAAAATACTCCCGTATGTATTCCCGAAGATACCAGAATCTTGAGAACGCATCTCCATTTAAAATTAAAATGGCAAGAGAGATTCCTGCGCCGCAGATAACCGCATATATTATGCACGTGAGAATTTTCTTCGTTCCCATGATTCCTCCGAGAACAGAAAAAAGTTTCACATCTCCTGCTCCTATCATATGAAACAGCAGCAGAGGTACAAAGATTATCACCGGCAGCAGCATTCCCGTTATCTGTTTTCCTATTCCTCCCGGTCCTTCCCGAAGAAAACATACAAGAATTTCCATAACTGTACAAAATAAAATCCACCCGTTATCTACCTTTCCTGTACGAAGATCCATAATCACTGCCACTGCGGCGGCGGTAACAGGAAAGCAGATGTTAAAAAACATGGCATCACCTCGCTTTTCTTTTGTAGCTCACATTTCTTAACACTTCTAATCAACACATAAGCAGGTGTTTTCGTATAACGAATCTGGTTATATTCGTTGTACTGTCTGTACTGATTTTCTCTTTTGTAAAAAAAATTGGGATTTCCCGTCTGAACTGACGGTTTAGATACCAGATGTCTTCTGGTGACTCTTATTATAGAACAATCTGGACGCTTTGTCCAGAACATTTCATCGACAAATTCCGACATTATTGCGCCCACAGTCTCTGCCAGGGCTCATTTTGGATTTTCTTCTCTGCCCTTCCAGTTCTTTCGCATAATTATAAGTTTTTCTTGAATATTTTATCAGAATGTGTATAATATGAATATAAAATTTAATGAAAGAAGTGTGGAACATGAATGCAGAAATCAAACAAATTGAAGATATGTCTCTAAATGCCTGGCCTTCCCATAAAATGGAGCTGTATGACGGCTGGATTCTCCGCTTCTCGTATTTTTATACACACCGTACAAACAGCGTGGAACAGTTTGGAATTTCCACACTTCCGTGGAAAGAAAAAATCCCTTACTGTGAAGCTGTATATAAGCGTCTGGGAACGCCTGCGATTTTTAAGATCAGTCCTCTGATCTCTCCTGATTTTGATTATATACTGGAAAACAGAGGCTACGAAATTCAGCATACAACAGATGTTATGACTATGGATTTTTCCAAAAATCCAGATTTTCCTCAGAACTGCTGCCCTGATGTTACGTTTACGGAGGAAATTCCCGCTCAGTGGATTCAGGCGCTTTTTGATTTAAAAAATACATCGAACCCCATTCACCGCATGGTGGTTCCCTCCATGTACCGCGCCATTTTAAAAGAAACCATCTGCGCTTCCATTGTAAAAAACGGGGAAATCATAGGAACAGGTCTTGGAATCCTTGACCGGAATTATATTGGAATTTATGCGATTCATGTGCGGGAAGATTTTCGAAGAATGGGATATGCCCGCCAGATCTGTACAGGGCTTTTGCAAAAAGGACAGGAACGGGGCGCCCAAAAAGCATATCTTCAGGCAGTCAGCAGCAATGTTTCCGCCCAGAATCTTTATCGCTCTCTTGGATTCGAAACTTTTTACACATACTGGTTCCGGGTGCAGCCGGATTCTCCACAATCAAATCGATAAATCCACAGTACGTAAAAATCTCCTGCATGAACAAAGAATCTCACTTGCGGCTCCGCAAGGCGCACTTTAAAAGCCGGCAGTTCTCTGAGGAACCGCCGGCTTTCTGTACGGGGAATCTTTTGTTCTTTATAAATATTATCTTCCTTCCAGGCTGTGTCCACCGGGACGCGCTGTTCTGGAAATGCCGCTCACTACCATAGAAGTAAGAGGGCTTAAATATAAAATGCAGCTTAATACACAATAAAGTGGAAGCATACATGCAAACTGTACCAGTCTTCCCGGCATAATCGCATAGAAGTTATATCCCAGGAAAATAACAAGACCTGCAGTTGTAAGAATCAGCGAACTTATAACATCTGTAATTGCGATAGAAATACAGATACCGACTGCTTTCATCTTCTTTGTGCGGTTTGCAAAAAACGGTTTTGCAAGTGCGGGAATCACGCCCCAGAGAATTGCCGCTAATGTAATAAACGGATTCACTGCATATCCTTTCATAAAGCAGCCAATAATATCTGCTGTAAATCCGCAGACACCGCCGGCTACCGGTCCAAGCCAGAGACCTGCCATGATCGTTGCCACACTTCCGATAGAGATACGGTAAGCTCCAAGTTCAATCACAAATACTCTTGTAAGAACAAGGTGCAGAGCAACAAGAAGCGCCATATAGACAAGAGTTGCTACGTTCCAATGCTGTTTACTGCTGTTTTTTTGCATAATAAAAACACCTCCATAATGTTTTTAAAAATAGAGTAGTTACATAAATAATAATCCCTCCACATTATGAGATGTTCTCACATGTAGCAACGGGTGCGGAAATCATATCGTAAGCATCTGTACTGCTTTTCGTTTCACGGCGACTCCCCAGCCAATGAACACTTAACGCATAAAATCCTACTTCGCTATTATTTATTCAAGCTGATTATAGCACAATTTGTAGAAATTTCAACATCTTTTTTGTCAAAATAATAACAAGTTTTTGCTGCTTCCTCTCTCTTCTATTCCCAGACATTGTTTTTTCTAATATCATAAAGTCTACTATGCTTCGGCACCCTGGATTACATAGCTGTATTCAGGTGTTTTTGTGAATCTTTCAAATTTCTCTTACTTTTTTCTGCTTCAAATGCACTTTTTTTCTGGAACTCTCAATTACACCCTACTTTTCTTGAGGAAAAATAGGCGAGAATCAGAAAAAATCCTATATCCGCCTATTTTTTGGTTGGATTTCATAGGATACCTTTTGATATGCTAAGTTTTTCGCTTATTTTGTTTTCTATTTTATAGGAGAAAATATAATTATACTCATTTCCCGCCTATTTTCTCTTCTTTTTTATAGGCCACAAAAAAGATTTATGCATTTTCACCTTACAATTTCCACAGATATGGTATTTACCTTTTTATTTCCTCAAGTCTTTATTATTCACCTGTATATCCCCGCCCTTCTCTTCATATACTATTCTTTGACTCAGATAGAAGAGGAGGTGCCAGAATGAGCCGGGAAAAAGAAAAGCCAGACAACCCTTACCATATTTCTTATGAAAATTATCTGGATACAAACGCCTGCACAGAATGCACAGGACTGATGTATCAGGCTGCCGCAGACAGAGAAGAATGGGACGCCTACCGTGATGTTTTTGATTTCACGGCAAAGCCGCCAGAAAAAGGAAATACAAAATAACCGTAACCACATAAATGACAAATAAAAAAAGCAAAAAGAACCCCGGGCAGAATGTTTCATAAAAAGCCCGGGGTTCCACGCCGAAATTTCCAATTCTCATATCAGATTTTCGGAAGACCTGCAAATCCTTTTTCCAGTTCTTCATCTGTAGGAATATAATCAGACATTTCTCCATCATTATATTTTCCATAAGCAACCATATCAAAATATCCTGTGCCTGTAAGACCGAAGACGATCGTCTTTTCTTCTCCCGTCTCTTTGCACTTGAGGGCTTCGTCGATCGCTGCGCGGATCGCATGAGAACTTTCCGGCGCCGGAAGGATTCCTTCCACCTTCGCAAACTGCTGCGCCGCTTCAAAGACTTCCGTCTGTGTCACAGAGCGCGCCTCCATAAGTCCGTCTGCATAAAGCTTTGAAAGAACAGGATTCATGCCGTGATAGCGAAGTCCTCCTGAATGACTTGCGGAAGGAATAAAGCCGCTTCCCAGAGTATACATTTTTGCGAGAGGCGTAACCATGCCAGTGTCACAGTAATCATACGCGAATTTTCCTCTTGTTAAGCTTGGACAGGACGCCGGCTCCACTGCAAGGAACTGATAATCTCTTTCCCCTCGGATTTTTTCTCCCATAAACGGGGAAATCAGACCGCCCAGATTGGAACCGCCTCCCGCACAGCCGATGATCATATCCGGGATGATTCCGTATTTATCAAGCGCTGCCTTTGTTTCCAGTCCTATAACGGACTGATGAAGAAGTACCTGATTTAATACGCTTCCAAGCACATAACGGTAACCCGGATCTGCCCCTGCTGCCTCTACAGCCTCGGAAATGGCACAGCCAAGACTTCCGCTTGTTCCCGGAAATTCTCTTAAAATTTTTCTTCCCACCTCTGTTGTTTCAGAGGGAGACGGAGTTACCTGCGCGCCGTAAGTACGCATGACCTCACGGCGGAAAGGCTTCTGCTCATAAGAACATTTTACCATGTACACCTGACATTCCAGTTCCAGATATGCACACGCCATAGAAAGCGCCGTACCCCACTGTCCCGCTCCTGTCTCTGTTGTCACGCCTTTTAATCCCTGCTTCTTTGCATAATATGCCTGGGCAATCGCCGAATTTAATTTGTGGCTTCCGCTTGTATTATTTCCCTCGAATTTATAATAAATCTTTGCCGGAGTCTCCAGCTTCTTTTCAAGACAGTAAGCGCGCACAAGAGGAGACGGGCGGTACATCTTGTAAAAATCCCGTATTTCCTGCGGGATTTCAATATAAGGAGTGGTATCGTCAAGCTCCTGACGGACCAGCTCGTCACAGAAGACAACGCCAAGCTCTTCCGGTGTCATGGGCTTTTTTGTCTCTGGATTTAAAAGAGGCGCAGGCTTGTTCTTCATATCTGCCCGCAGATTATACCAGGCTTTCGGCATCTCGTTTTCTTCAAGGTAAATTTTGTAAGGTATTTCTTTTCCCATATGGCAAATCCCCCGTTATATCTGTTCTAATTTAAAAACTACCGGTCTGATCCCGTCTGTGCAGCAGATTATTTTTGTTTTTGGATTTTTGTACCATGTATTATCTACTTCTCTGCTCCCTGCAAGAACGCTGACTGAGGAATAAATATCCTGCCAGGCGTAAGGACAGAAACCTTCCGGCATTTTTGCCCCGCCTTCATATATAAATTCCTCACCCACATTCAGTTCGGGACAGGAACCGGCTGCCACCCCGTCTGTCAGATATTTTTCTGCATAGTCTTCATAAAATTCTTTTTTCAGTACTGTAATTTTTACTCTCATCTGATTCTGTCCCCTATACCTCTTCCTCATCTACATATTTTTGGATATTGGAGGCGTTTACGTACTTCTTTGTATGCTCCCCGTCTGTAATAACAAGCGTGGGCGCCTGCATAATTCCAAATGCCCTTGCCAGATCCGGATTTTCCTCCGCATCAATAATTTCCAGATTTTCGCCCTCAAGAATCTTTTTCGCCATGCGGCAGTTTGGGCAGGTACTTGTTGTAAAAAGATATTTATGGGTTTTTACAGGCTGGATCTTTACATCGTCTTCTGTCATGGTCACAACGCTTGTATGCACTTTTTTAAGCTGTGAGTGAGCCACATCATAAAGAGTTCTGTTTTTATACTCCTGGGCTTTTCCGTCATTCCAGTTCTGCACCGGACGGTAATATCCTGTGATCCTGCTGTAAACCTCTGCTTTTTTGCCGCATTTCGGGCAGGTAAAATGCTCGCCGCTGATATAGCCATGCTCCTGGCATACGGAATAAGTAGGAGAGATCGTATAATAAGGAAGTCTGTAATTTTCCGCGATTTTCCGCACAAGAGCTGCCGCCGCTCTCCAGTCCGGAAGCTTTTCCCCTAAAAATCCGTGGAACACGGTTCCTGATGTGTATAAAGTCTGAAGCTCGTCCTGAATATCAAGAGCATCAAAAATATCACTGGAAAATTCTACCGGAAGATGGGAGCTGTTTGTATAATACGGAGTATCTCCCTTGCTTCCTGCTGTCCGAATATCTGGCCAGCGTTTTCTGTCATGTTTTGCAAGACGGTAAGCCGTGGATTCCGCAGGTGTTGCTTCCAGGTTAAAAAGCTCGCCCGGATACTCTTCCTGGTAGTCAGAAAGACGCTCTCTCATATGATTTAACACATCTTTTGTAAACTGCTGTGTTCTCGGATCCGTCATATCACATCCCAGCCAGCAGGCGTTCAATCCCGCCTCATTCATTCCCACAAGACCGATCGTAGAAAAATGGTTGTCAAAACTTCCCAGATACCGTTTTGTGTAAGGATATAACCCTTCCTCAAGAAGACGTCCGATCACTTCTCTCTTTATATGGAGAGAACGCGCCGCTATATCCATCATATGGTCGAGGCGGTGATAAAATTCCTCCGGTGTTTTGGAAAGATATGCGATTCTCGGCATATTGATGGTAACTACGCCCACTGAACCTGTACTTTCCCCTGAACCGAAAAACCCGCCGCTTTTTTTGCGGAGCTCGCGAAGGTCAAGGCGGAGACGGCAGCACATACTTCTGATGTCGCTTGGCTTCATATCGCTGTTAATATAGTTGGAAAAATACGGCGTTCCGTATTTTGCTGTCATTTCAAATAAAAGACGGTTATTTTCTGTGTCTGACCAGTCAAACTCCTTTGTAATGGAATAAGTGGGGATTGGGTACTGGAAGCCTCTTCCGTTTGCATCGCCCTCTATCATCGTCTCGATAAAGGCTTTATTTACCATATCCATCTCTTTTTTGCAGTCTTTATACTTAAAATCCATCTCTTTTCCGCCTACGATCGCCGGAAGCTCCGCCAGATCATCGGGAACCGTCCAGTCAAGGGTAATATTGGAAAACGGCGCCTGGGTTCCCCAGCGGCTCGGTGTGTTTACTCCGTAAATAAATGATTCGATACATTTTTTTACTTCCGGATAAGAAAGGTTATCTGCCTTTACAAACGGAGCAAGATACGTATCAAAAGAGGAAAAAGCCTGGGCTCCTGCCCACTCGTTCTGCATGATTCCAAGAAAATTTACCATCTGGTTACAGAGAACGCTCAAATGCTTTGCAGGGGAGGAAGTGATTTTTCCCTCAATACCGCCCAGTCCTTCTTTGATCAGCTGCTTTAAAGACCAGCCTGCACAGTAGCCTGTGAGCATGGAAAGGTCGTGAATGTGAATGTCCGCATTTCTGTGTGCTTCTGCGATTTCGTTGTCGTAAATCTCCGACAGCCAGTAATTGGCGGTCACTGCGCCGGAATTACTTAAGATCAGTCCGCCTACAGAATAAGTGACTGTGGAATTTTCTTTTACACGCCAGTCTTCCACTTTTACATAGCTGTTGACGATTTCTTTGTAATCCAGAATCGTGGATTTCATGTTGCGGACTTTTTCCCGCTGTTTGCGGTACAGGATATACGCTTTCGCAACGTCTGAATATCCAGCCTGGATCAGCACGTTTTCCACACTGTCCTGAATATCCTCCACAGAAATTTTTTCATCCTGAATTTTGCCCTGAAAATCTGAGGTCACACGAAGTCCCAGAAGTTCAATCATATCCTCACTGTAATGTTTCTCCTTTGCATCAAAAGCTTTGTGAATCGCGGCTGTGATTTTTCCCATCTGAAAATCCGCAATTTCTCCATCTCTTTTTACTACCTGAAACATGGTAAGAAAGCCCCCATTCTTATATAAAAAACATATTTATTTCTGTCTATATCCTCTGTCAGATAAAGACGCTGTAGGATTATTGTAGCAGACTCCTTTCCCTCAGTCAACAGAAAAAAACACCATATATTGTGGACTCATTTCATCAAAATCCCACTATATGGTGTTTCTTATTCAGATTACGTATGCGTAAATTTCTTTTGGAACACGGGCAGTTACCGCGATTCCAGCCTCTGTGTACTCCTCGGAAAGAAGCTGCCCTCTCTCCCGGATCAGCTGGATCTTCCCTGCTTCCTGATATGGAAAAACTCGTTCCACATAAATCATTCCTTCTGAAAGCAGTTCCCCGAGAAGTTCCTTAAATTCTTCCAGGCCCTCTCCTGTTTTTGCAGAAATTTTAAGAGTATGGTCCGCTTTTAGATCTCGGATCTGTTCTGTTTCTGTTTTATCCTGCTTATTAAAAAGTGTGATAACAGGTTTTCCCACAGCTCCCAGCTCCCGAAGAGTTTCATATACAATGTGCATCTGCTTTTCTGCCTGCGGATTGGAAGAATCCACTACGTGTACAATATAATCGGCGTATTTTGCCTCCTCAAGCGTACTTTTAAAGGCTTCCACAAGATGATGGGGAAGCTTTCTGATAAATCCTACGGTATCTGTGAGAAGAATCTGCTGCCCGTCGGAAAGCTCCAGAAGTCGTGTAGTCGGGTCAAGGGTTGCAAACAGCTTATCCTCGGATAAGACCTCCGCCCCTGTAAGCACATTTAAAAGCGTGGATTTTCCTGCGTTTGTATATCCCACGATCGCGGCTGTTTTTAAATTTCCTTTTGCACGTTTGCCGCGTATCAGCTCTCTGTGCTTCTCCACCTGCTTTAATTCTTCTTTTAAAGCGGAAATCCTTGTTCGGATCAGACGCCTGTCTGTCTCCAGTTTTTTCTCTCCCGGTCCTCTTGTACCGATTCCGCCGCCAAGCCTTGAAAGGGACTCGCGAAGTCCTACAAGTCGGGCGCTTCTGTACCGGAGCTGTGCAAGCTCCACCTGGATTTTACCTTCGCTTGTCACTGCGCGGCGGGCGAAAATATCAAGGATCAGAAGGGTTCTGTCCATTACTTTACAGTCCAGCTCTCTCTCCAGATTGTTAAGCTGCGCCGGAGAAAGCTCGTCGTCACAGATTACGCCGTTTGCGTCCATTGCAAGCACAAGAGAACGCACTTCTTCTATCTTTCCCTTTCCAATGTAAGTGCCGGGATGAACTGCCTCACGGTTCTGTATAATCGTTCCCACTGTTTGCGCCCCTGCTGTTTTTGCAAGCTCAGAAAGTTCTTCGAGAGATTCCTCTGTATCCTCCCCGTCATTCATCTGAACGCCTACGAGAATAACCCTCTCTTCAATTTCTTTAAAATATTCCATCTATTTCTCCTTCAAAATGTCCTGTAGGGAAATTATAGCACATTCAGGAGGGGAGGTGTAGGGGAAATCTCCTGTGTTTATTATAAAATAAATTTCTGTTATCTGCATTTATAGAAAATTGAACTATATAATAATGCCGTATATTCCTACAGCTGCTACAAAAACAATATTCTTAGTTATTCCTAATGATTCTACAATTTCTTGGGCGCTCATGCTTTGAAAATAGCGTAATAAAATTACATCACGCTCTTTTGATGACAATTTATATAAGGCAACAGCAAGTTTTTCGCTTAAGATTTTCCATAGTACAAACGCTCCTCACATCACTTTCTCGTATTACACCTTTTCTATTTATTTTAAGAGTAATTGAATAATAGTTACGAATGCCCAAAGAAAAAATAGAACACCATCCAACTTAGCAACCAAATTCAAAACTTTATTTTCTATTTTTTCTACTCCGCATATAGCATTAAAATTCATCAATGAAAATGCTAAAATCAATAAAGAATAATTTGATAAATTGTTACTATCCCCATTATAAAGGGCAAAAGCATATCCCGTCCAAAGAGGAAGTAACGTAGCTAAAGTAAAACCTTTTAAAAACTTCATGTCTTTTCTTTCACTTGAAAAATAATTTTCTGTTAAATGTTCGTCCGCCATAATAGCAACTCCTTTCAAGATTGTTGTAAGTTATCTTCCTCTTTTATTATAATTTTTTTCATTCTAATTGTAAAGTATTTCTTACTATCTACATTGAAAAAATCGTGCCTGTTTTTTAACAAAGAAGCACAAAGAAAACAAGCACGAAAAATATTCATCATTCAATCTTCTTATATATCAAAATTGCAACAACCTGTATCGTTAATACAATATTATATATCCATTGTACACCGTTAGCCATACTATAAAAATCCATAGGTGTCCGCATAGAAAGTTTTGCAAAAACATTGACAAGAATAATAAACACAATCGTAGATATAATACTCGCTTTTCCGATAATTGCCCGTCCTCTTTCATCTCGTGATGTTTTCAAAAAGAATAATACAATTACAGCAATGGTAATAGGTACGCAGTAATATGTTCCTATTACAAGTATTGTTTTATTATTGATAATTGACTCAAACAATTCTATCATTTTTCTGTCTCCTCAAAATCAAATAAATCTTCAATCGCTACATCAAATACTTTCGCGATACTATATGCCAACAACATGGACGGATTGTATCGGTTTCTTTCAAGCTGTATAATTGTTTGCCGAGATACTCCAACAAGGTCAGCGAGTTCCTGCTGGCTCATTCGCTTTGTAGCTCTATAAATATGTATCTTGCTGTCAAAAGAATACTTTTGCTTTGCCATTTAGCCACCGCCTTATTTTAAATTCATCTTATTATAACATATTCCTTACTTTTTGTGCGGAATTATCGTGATACCAGTGTTGGTATTATCTGATTTGCCACAAAGCAAATTGTATCCCTTTCTTCCTCTTGATTACCCACCACAAAAAGAAAAAGCCCTGTCAAGAGATTTGCCACCATTAATGGTGCTTTGCACTCTTTACTGGGCTTTTTGTTTACTGTACCTTTCGTCAGAGACGGCTGCCATTCAACGCACGATACCCTTTAAAATTGCCAGGAAAAATTAAACATTCTCCATACCCTCATACACACTTCTGAGCTTCAGCCCTTTTGCCTCGCCTCTTAAAATCTTAACCTTCTTCGTCCCTGCATTCATATCAAAGTAATTATCGGAAAGCAGCAGATCTTCTGTCTCGTTTAAGATTTCCACGCTTTTTGCATAAGCGGACGCTGTGATTTCAATGGTATCGCCCTGTACAGTACAGGTAAGCTTCGGATCTTCGTAACGGAAATATTTTGGATAAGAGAAAATCACGGTTCCCTCGGAAACGCAGGTATCTTCCTCCCAGCCTTCAAAGCTTACGTATTCACTGAACACATCAATCTCCGGAAGCTCTATTTTATCAAGCCATACTGTAGAAAGCGGCGGAACTTCCACTATTTTCTCGCATATATCTTTATAAGCCTTCATTTTTTCTTCCACCGGATTTCCAAACGCATCGCGGATTGTCCACTTCACTTTTATCCTGCGCGGCTTTAAAGTTTCGTTTGCTACATTTAAGCGAATGGATTTCTCAAATCCAAAATGCTGACGGTTCATATTTGCCTCGCTCGTAAGCCATCCTTCCTCCTGACAGGAAACAAGGACAGGCGCGAAAAATCTTTTTGCAAAATAATGAAGGGCTTTCCATCGTCCGCAGTAATCAATGGAGGACCAGGAAATAACCGGCCAGCAGTCGTTTAACTGCCAGTACACAGCTCCCATGCAGCGGTTGTCGTTTCGGTTTCTCCGGAAATGCTCCACACCGTAGCGAATGGCGTCCGCCTGGAGAAGCTGGGAGGAATAAATAAACCGGTCAAAATCATTGGGATAACGGTACATCTGCTGCATATAATTCATGATTTTGCCGTTCGCCCCGTAATTTCTCTGATGTTTTTCCATAATATAAGAAAATGGATTCATATCTGCCGGATCGTCTGTGATTTCTTCCAGTGTTTTTCTGGAAGGAAATGCCTGGAAGCCAAACTCGGAGGCATAGCGGAAATAAAATTTCCGGTATTCGGAAAACGGACGGTTTCCATGCCATACCTTCCAGTAATGGACATCTCCTCTGTTCGGGTCATTGGGCTCGTCAAAAGAACCGCCGGAGGACGGACTTGCCGGCCAGTAGAAGGTCTGCGGGTCGTACTCTTTTAAAATTTCCGGAATGATACGCTCGTACATAAAGAGATAATCTCTCACCTCAGACGGCTTTGTCACCCAGCATCTCTCATCCACAAACATTTCCATCTCGTTGTTTCCGCACCATAAACCAAGGCAGGCATGATGACGGATACGCTTCACATTGTCAATAAATTCCTGACGGATATTTTCTTCAAATTCCGGTGTGAGCTCATAGACGGAGCAGGCGAACATAAAATCCTCCCACACAACAAGACCAAGCTCATCGCAAATATCAAAAAACCAGTCGTCCGGGTAAAAGCCGCCGCCCCACACGCGGATAGAATTATAATTTGCCAGCTTACAGTCCTCAAGAAGACGTCTTGTGCGCTCCTCGCTTCTTCTTCCAAGAAGGTGATCCTCCGGAATATAATCTGCACCCATTGCAAAAATCGTTTTTCCGTTTATTTCATGAGCAAAACATTCGCCCCACTTATCTTTTTCCCGTTTCATTGTCATGGTGCGAAGACCGATGCGTCTCTCCCATACGTCTTCTTCCTGCCCCTGCTCATTGAAAAGTGTGACAGAAACGGTATATAAAGGCTGTTCCCCTACTCCGTTAGGCCACCAGAGCTCTGGATTTTCAATGACAACAGAAGAAATCTCCTGTTCTTCTTTATCAGAGAGAATTTCTCCTTCCGGAGATATAACTTTTACACGGAAAGAAAACTTTTCTTTTAAAGAGCATTCTTCCCTTAAAACAGACGGCTCAAAATGAAGGGTTACTTTTCCTTCCTCATGCTCCTGACGGACGTACACGCTGTCCAGTCTTCCCCTGTTGATTCCAAGAAGTGTGACAGGGCGGAAAATTCCAGCGTCCGGGAGATGTGCGCCCCAGTCCCAGCCAAACATATAGTGGGCTTTTCGAAGGTGCATAAAACCTTCGTATGTATCTTCATTTCCGATATTGCCGTATTTTTTGTAAGCCTCTGCAATCCACTTTAAAGGAGAACGAAAGACAACGCGAAGTTCATTTTCTCCTTCATGAAGAAGCTCTTTTACCTTATATTCCCAGATGCGGTGCTGGCTTTTTGCCTCCCCTGCATACTGTCCGTTTACATAAATCTCTGCCAGTGTGTCAAGCCCCTCAAAATGCAGCATAACCTGATTACAGGCCAGCAATTTCTCGCTGACCTGTACCTGGCAGATGTATTCATAATCTTTTTCCATCAGACTGCAAATTTCGTCCTCATTATCCTTCCAGAAAGGATTTTTCATATTCCCCTCTCTCAAAAGGTCTGTGTAAACCGTTCCCGGAACAACCGCGGTCTGCCACTGTCCGTTCTCTGTCTCACGCATTTTCCAGCCTGTATCTAATTTTAATGAAATCATCTGCGCCTCCTGTTGTTTTATTTAGCCTGTGGATACTCTGTGCAAAGCAGGCGGTATGCCGGTTCGTCTTCCTCGATCGTCGGGAAACGTCCGATTGGCTCGTAGAAACGGTTGTCGTTCTCGTCGTCGTTGCACATGGAAACTTCTCCCAGAAGAACCGGACCTGTACCTGATTCCAGTTCGAAATCATGGTACATATATTTGTAAATGGTAATGCTCTCTCCAGGGCAGAGTTTTACCTGTGTTCCTGCCGGAACAGTAAACTCGCGTCCGTCGCAGTGAACAGTTACGTCTGTATCTGCAAATTTTCCGTCCTCTGTGGAGTTATAAACACGGATCAACACGTTTCCGCCGCCTCTGTTGATGATGTCTTCCATTTTATTCCAGTGGAAATGCATCGGCGCGCTCTGTCCCTCTTTGATGTAGAGAAGCTTTTCCGCATATGTTTTTGTGTATTTCTCCGGCATTTTTACATTTCCGTTGCGGAGAGTGATAAGAGAAAATCCAACCTCATCAAATTTTCCAAGACCGTAATCTGTAATATCCCAGCCCAGCATATTTTCTCTTACTTCGTCATAATCATGGCCTTTTTCTGCCCATTCTTCCGGTGTGAAGTTACAAAACGGAGGAATCTGAAAACCACATTTTGCAGCCATTGCTTCCATTTCTTTTAATGCCTGGTTAATTTCTGAACGCTTCATTTTCTGTCTCTCCTTTTATTCTGCCTCTTTGTCTGTGCTTCCGGCTTTCCACTCGTCAATCTGATTCTGCATCTCATCAATAACCTTCTGTACACCTGTTGCTTCCAGTTTCTCCTGAAGTTTTGGAAGATATTCCTCAGGGTCTACAGAGCCTGTGTAAAGAGATCTTCCAAATTCGTCCAGAACATTTCTAAAACCTGCCACCTCTGTGCTTACAGGCTCAAGGTCAAAGTCGAATCCGAATGACGGCGCTTCCGCTGAAGCATCGTTAAACTCTTTAAATGTTGCCCACTTGTCGATCGGCTCATTTTCCAGAACCGCTGTGTTGAACATTCCGCCCTGTACAAAGTAGGATACTGCGTAATCTTTCTGTTTTTCCGGATTTAATTTTACTTTGTAATCAAGAACATAATCTTTTCCTTCTGCTGCCTTTGCCTCGTCCTCCGGAACTTCTACCTTATCCCAGTGAACGCCTTCAATACCGTAGTTCAGAAGGTTTCTTAAATATTCGTCTGTATTTACAAGATTTAAGAACTCAATACATTTTTCCGGATGCTCTGTGTTTTTGTTTACTGCTGTCAGAGCGCCTCGTGCAGATGCGTTTGTTACCTGTGTGTCCATGATCTGTGTTGCAACTACCTCATATCCAAGGTCTTTGCTCCAGATAAGCTCTGCATATGGCTGTCCGTCGCCTTTTGTCACAAAACGCTTGATGGATTTGTCATCAGAAGCAGTTGCCGCATCTTTGTTAATATAGCCTGCCTCATAATATTTTCTCATAGCGTCAAGTGTGGACTGCATTTTCTCTGTCTCAAATACGTTCTGTACTTTCAGAGTGTCATCGCCGTATTCAATACCGATCGGGTCCTGGATCTTGTCCATATAAGTCGGTGCGGAGTAATCTTTTGTAAGGTACATAGGAACTACGTCCGGCTCTTTTTCCTGGATCAGTTTCAGCCACGGCTCCAGGTCTTCCAGTGTGTGAATATCCTGATATGGAATATCATACTTGTCTACATACTCTTTTGTAAATACCCACATCGGAACAGAACCGATTTCTTTTTCGTGAGGCACACCGTAAATCTTTCCCTTTACAGTAGCTGCCTGCCAGAAACGCGGATCGATTTTGTCGTACATTTCTTTTCCTTCGTTCTGAAGGTATTCGTCCAGCTCAAGGAAAGCGCCCTTCTGTGCATTCTGAAGGTAATCGTTTGTCCAAGAACAGGTAAAGCAGAGATCCCACTTATCTCCTGTATTGATCACAACCTGCATTTTCTGGTTGTAATCACCCCAGCCTACGCTGATTACATTTAATCTTACACCGATTTTTTCTTCTGTGTATTCATTGACTTTATCAATTACCTGCTGCTGGTCTTTCTGTGTATCTCCAACCTGATACCAGGTAAGCTCTACAACATCTTTGCCGTCTTTTTTCTCTTTTCCGCAGCCGGACAGAAGTCCTACTGTCATAACAGCAGATAAGGCAACTGCTGCGAATCTTTTGAATTTTTTAAACTTCATGACTCTTCTCCTTTATAAACTGTGTATCATTCTTTTACAGAACCGATTGTAAGTCCATTGACAAAGTATCTCTGGAAAAATGGATAGGCAAAAATAATCGGTAAGGTGGAAATTACTACGATTGCCATCTTGATCGTCTCTCTTGGCAGGTTTGCCGCCGCAATTACGCCGTCCACACCCATTACGCCTTTATTGCTTGCCAGCCAGTCAATGGAACTCTCGATCTGGATCAGGAGATACTGAAGCGGTACCCACTGTTTGGAGTCCATGTACATCATGGCGTTGAACCAGTCGTTCCAGTAACCAAGAGTCAGGAAAAGACCGATTGTTGCAAGTCCCGGAAGCGCCATCGGAATGACGATCTTAAAGAATAGCTTCCACTCAGATGCTCCGTCGATTTTCGCAGATTCAATAACCGAATCCGGTATGCTCGTCTTAAAGAAGGTACGGAGCACGATTACGTTAAAGGAGTTCAGGGCAAGCGGAAGAATCAGCGCCCAGATGGTATCCTTCAGCATTAATACCTTTGTGACGATCAGGTAATTGGCGATCATACCGCCGGAAAACATCATTGGTATGGTAATTACCTTTGTAAAAAACTTTCTGTAGGCATATGTCTTTCTTGACAGTGCGTACGCATATGTTCCTGTAAGGAATAATCCAAGAAGAGTACCCACTACTGTAACAAGAATGGTAACGCCATAGCTTCGGATAATGTTTTCTCCCGCCTCTATAATGTAATTATAGGCAAACAGGCTCCATTTCTCCGGAATAAAACGGTATCCGTTCATAGTCAGGCATTCCTCGTCTGTAAGAGAAATGATGATAACAAAGATAAACGGGATTACCGCTGCAAGGGAACAGATAGCAAGGAAAATATTGATCAGCACATTGGTAGGCTTTTTAATTTTATTCCACTCGCACTGCTGCTCTTCCATTTTGCGAATCATTTTTTCTTTCTTTTTTTCCGCTCTTCTCTCTGCAAATGTCATAGCCGCTCTCTTCCCCCTTTCTTAGAATAACGCGTTTTCACTGTCTACTTTGGAAACAATTTTGTTGCAGACCATAAGCAGTACAAAACCTACAACGGACTGGAACAGCGCTGCTGCGGAGCTCATACCAAGCTCTCCGTTTGTCTTTAACGCACGGAAAATATAAGTATCCAGCACATTTGTCACACTGTACAGCGGGCCGGAGTCCATAGGAAGCTGATAGAACAGACCAAAGTCTGCCTTGAAGATACCGCCCATTGCCATGATCAGCAGGATTGTAATAACAGGTCTTAAAAGAGGCAGTGTAATGTATTTGATCTGCTGCCATTTTGTTGCTCCGTCCAGCACAGCAGCCTCATAATATTCTTTATTAATGCCGCAGATAGATGCCAGATAAACAACTGTATTATAACCGATTCCCTTCCACTGGCTCATAATGATAATGATAAACGGCCAGAAGGCTTTTTCTGTATACCAGGAAATCCCCTCGTGTCCAAACTGCTGCAGAACACTGTTGAAATATCCTTTGGAAGGATTTAAAAATGCGAATACACAGTAGCTTACGACTACCCAGGAAAGGAAATATGGCAGGAACATGGCGCTTTGATACACCTTTGCCATTGTTTTGTTGCGAAGTTCATTCAGAAGCAGTGCCATAATGATCGGCAGTACCACACCAAGTATAATAAAACAGAAATTGTAAAGTACTGTGTTGCGCAGAACAATCCACGCATCACCGCTGCTGAACAGGAATTTGAAGTTGTCCAGACCGCAGAATTCACTGTTCCATAAGCTGCTGAAAAATCCACCGTAAAGACGGTATTTCTTAAATGCTACAAAAATACCGAACAGCGGTAAATATGCGAAACACAGAAACCAGAATGCGCCTGGAAGACTCAAGACTAAAAGTTCCTTATTCATTTTGAGACGCGCCCAGAAGGAAAGACCTTCTTTTTTGCTGTCTTCTTTTACTTTTGCAGGAGCTTTTTTCTTACTTATCAATGTATTGACCTCCCTCTTATGTACGTCAGAAATCACAGCCGGCTTGTCATCTCTCCGTACTTTTTGTATATATTTACTATACGCAAAGTACGGAAAGAATCCTAGTCGAAAACTTTTAGGTTTCTTGTACATATTCTAGGAGATTGTAGAAATGTGTCAGATTTTTTACATTTTGCTCTTATTTGCGCATTTCCCGAAGAGATGCGGGAGACACGCCAAAGCATTGTTTAAATTTGCGGTAAAAATAACTGGTATCCGGATACCCTACTTCTGCCGCAATTTCATTAATTTTCATGTTTGTATTGAGAATTAAGTCTTTTGCAATCTTATTTTTCGTATTGTTCAAATGCTGGTTAAAGGAACATCCCACCTCTTTCTGAAAAATCTGTCCCAGATAAGAAGCATTCATATGATATTTGTAGGCGAGCGTCTTTAAGTTCATATCTTCTCTGTAATTTTTCTCCACTTCGTCCATAATCTGCCGCACAACCGGCGTATACTGAGAATTTTCCGTATGAAGATACGTGATAATATCCGTAATTTCCCCGATGAAAATCTTTTTGAGTCCGTAAATATCCTCCGCCTGGTATATTTTCTCAAGCATATCGGTAAGATCCTGCATCTTCTTTACTTTTGCAAGCTTATACTCCACCTTAATGTCCTGAAGGATAAGCGCGATTTTCAGAGACATCTGATAGAGAATGTCAACGTCTACCGATTCCCGGATATTGTTGATAAAAAGGTCTTCTATGTAATTGAGCGCGCCTTCTTTATCCTTTTTCAGGATCAGCTTTCGAAGGGTCATGCTGTCAATAGAAACATCTCCCGACATTCTGTGCTCCACGTGCTTTTCATCTACACAGCTTCCATATCCGTCGATCATTCTGTACTTCTGAAGCCTTGTACATATTTTGTAGCATTTCGAAAGGGTTTCATAGGAATCCGCGGGATTGCTGATACTGATAAAAGTAAATACGCCCAGTTCCTCCTCAAGTCCGTTCTGAAAAGCAGAAAAATATCGGATCATATCCTCTTCCTCCGCTGAATAGAAAAACAGAAGAAGACTGTCCGGCGTGAGATAAAGAGGCCGTATCCTCTCATCTTTTTCCCGGATATAACAGAGAAGCTCCGTCATTCCTGTTCTCTGCAGGCTCTCCGGTTCCAGCTTCATCATCGCCACAGTTAAGGTCCCTGTGATTTCCGGGAGAAGCTCCAGATATTTCCTTCCCTCTTCTTCATTTAATCTTCCTTCCAGAAACTGTTTCCAGCCGATTTTCTTTTCCATATCTGCTGCCCGGCTTCTGTCCTCCTCATCAAGCTTTCGCGCCGCGGTCTTTAAAACTTCTGTCAGCTTTTCATCATCAATGGGCTTTAAAATATAATCCTCCACATCGAGACTGATGGCTTTTCTTGCATACTCAAACTCATCATATCCTGTTAAGATCACACAGCGGCTCCTCGTGTTTTTCTCTCTCAGAGCCTTTAAAAAGCCAAGTCCGTTCAGAACAGGCATTTCCACATCTGTCACAATAATATCCACGGGCTCTTTTTCAAACAGTTCAAGCGCCTCTTTTCCATTATGCGCCATGTGTACCACCTGCATCCCCAGTTCTTCCCAGTCAATGATAGCATGTAAGCCTTCCAGGATCAGTTCCTCATCTTCCACCAGCATCACTGTCTTCATCTTGGTTGTCCTCCTCATATTTGATTTCCAGTGTTACACAGACGCCTCCCAGACTGCTTTTTTTAATCTGTACTCCGTACTCTCCGCCATAAACTGCCTTTACTCTCCTGTTTACATTGGAAAGTCCGATGGACGCCTGTTTTTCATATATGTTTTTCCTGAGATTCTCATTTTTTTCCCGGATTTCCTCCAGTGTCATGCCCCGTCCGTTATCCTCCACATAGATTTTTACATTTTCTCCTGTTTTTTCCGCCCATATTTTCACATAATTATCATCTGCTTCCATGCGGATCCCGTGAACAAAATAATTTTCAATCAGAGGCTGCAGGACAAATTTAATGGTCTTACACTTTAAAAGTTCAAGCGGGCAGTCCACATCTGCCCGGAAACGGTTCTGATACCTGTACTCAAAAATCTCCAGATATTTTTTGCAGTAATGAAGCTCCTGCGCCAGGGTGATCACATCTTTTTCTTTTAACTGCGCCCGGAATGTGACTGCCATGCTGTAAAGCATTTTTCCAACCTCCCTGTCCCCGTTTGTGATCGCTTTCATGCGGATCGCCTCAAGGGTGTTGTACAGAAAATGAGGATTGATCTGGCTTTGAAGCACCTGCATCTGCGCATTTTTCTGCTCAATCTCAGCAAGATAACTCTTTTGGATATATAAATCCAGCTTTTCACACATCTCATTAAAACGACTGGAAATCACGTCCAGTTCATCGCCATTGTCATTAACGGGAAGCCTTTCTGTGAGATTTCCTTTCATAACCTGTTCCATACCGTCAAGGATCATGTTGAGACGGGTACTGAGACGTTTCAGATACCAGCTTACAAGCAGCTCGCCTATCAGTATAAGCACTGCCCCGCAGCCTATGATCGCCAGAAACAGCCAGTCATTGATCCGATAGGCAAGTTTTTTATTCAGAAGTACATAAATCTGGTAATTCTCTACACTCTGGTTCTGCACAAAAGACTTTGTATACTCTTCCAGACGCCCTTCCCGCTCTGCCTTTGTAAACTGTTCCCTGTCATATTCCCGTGTTCCCCATACCTGTTTGCCGCTCTGATAATGAACAAGAAGCTCCACCATTGTCTGATTTTTCATCAATTTCTCCAGAGGCGCTTCATCAAAGACAAACACAATACAGCCGATCGGTATTTTCTCCTCTTCTGAGATAATTTCCTTCCGGAATGAAAATTCATTCTCTGTCCACTCTCTGTTTTCCAGAATCTCATCAATGCGGCTGTGATATTTTTTCCCTGTATATGTTTTCTCATCAGGAAAACAGAAAGTAATATCTCTCTTTTCATAGCTCACAAGTTCTACACGCTGGAGATTTTCGTATGCGGAAAATGCGTCTTCCACAAAGTCGTAAATATTCTCCGACTGCAGGGAGTTGGATTCGGAATAATGATCCAGCCTTCTTTTGATATATTCTTCTGCATCATATAAAAGATAATTTTGAAGGTCTTTCATAATATTTTCAGACTGGTAAAGCTGTCCGTACAAATATCCGGAAACTGTACTGGCGTCTGCCAGATAGTCTACCGCCTCCGTCTGAATGCGCTCTGCGTTTTCCGTATTGACCTGATAATTTCTGAGCTGGATTGCTTTTACTGCAAGCAGCATAAGACCGGCTGCAACAAGAACCACTACCAGCATATATGTATAAAAAAGCTTTCTGTGAAGCTGTTTCTGATTTCCTGCTTTCATCTTCTCTTTTCCTTCATCTGATTCTTTTTATCTGCGCTCATTATAGCACAGGTTTTTTATTTCTTACAGCACAAAAAGAGAGTCGTCACTGACTCTCTTTTGCGCTTTCAAGCTGTCTCAATATATGACGGTTCATGAAGGCTACCAGAAGGCCGTAGACACTTCCCATAAAAAGAACCGTTGTTCCCGGCTGGATCTCAATACACATCAGTATCAGTCCCAGGGCAGCCACATTTCCAAGGGTAATTCCAGGACGTGTGATCATAAGGATGACCGCGTCCTGTACAAGCGCCCTGCTGCTCATATGATACCTTGACGCCAGAAGGTAAAGCGTCGGTGTAATGATAACTGCCAGTGCAAATAAAATCGTAAATAAAATCGTAAGGGGCAGAACCGGAATTTCATATTTAAAAAATTCCACGTTTGTCCATAATATCAGGATCACAAGCATATGCACAAAACCAATGCCCATTTTCTGTCCCCAGTCACTGGAATAGCCGTGCCAGAAATTTTCAAACACCTTGCTCTCCGTGTTGTGGAGCAGACGGTTCATACAGTAGAACACACCGCTTAATGATGCCCCGAAGGGAACCATGCAGAGCAGAAACAGCGGAAGATATGTCCGCACCTGGCTGATACCAACCAGCAGAAAGAAAAGAAGTACCGGCAGATTGCTGATGAGAAAGCAAAAGTTTACTCCCAGAATATACATCAGCCTCTCACACATACCAAGTATTTTTTCTATATTAAACGCTCCGTTCTGCATTTTTACTCCTCTCCGGTTTGCTTTTTAACCTTATTTTTAACCTTGTTTTAAAGATTTACAATTACTGTTTTGATCTCATATGGATGAAGAGTCAGTTTGATCGCTCCTGTTTTCTCTTCGCCCACCGGACGCTCTCTTAAATCACTCTCTGTCCAGTTTGTGTACGCAAATCCTGTTTTCATTTCCACATTCTGACGTGAGCCTGTAAACTCATGGATACGGATCACAAGACCGTTTCCATCCTCTGTACGTTTTACTGCGTCCACTTCCACTGCATCGTTGTCAAAGCTTAAGAAGCTTGTGAAATCAAGCTTGCACTCGCCTTTTACAACCTTCATCGGGTTGTTCAGCTTATATGCATCCTGTACTGTTTTTCCTTCCACAAAATCTCCTCCATGCGGAAGAATTGCATATGTAAAGAAGTGTTCTCCCACATCCTGAAGGTGGTCTGGCTGCATTCCGGAACGGATCAGGGAAATACGCATTACGTTATCTTTAATGTCATATCCGTATTTGCAGTCATTTAAAAGGCTGACGCCGTATGCTCTCTCAGACAGGTCTGCAAAACGATGTCCCACAGTCTCAAATCTTGCCTGATCCCAGCTTGTATTCCAGTGGTTCGGACGGCGTACATTACCATACTGAATGTCGTATGTTGCGTAAGTGCTTCTCACATCTACCGGGAAAGCTGCCTTTAATAACTGCTGTCTCTCACGGTAATCTACATAAGTCTTAAAGTCAATTCTTCTGTCGTCGCGGTACAGGATCATATCCTGGTGGATAGAAGAATTCATATATGCCCATTCCATATGGATCACGAGACGGAGCGCTCCGCACTCTGTCACCTCAAATGTTTTCAGGTCTGTGATCTCGCGCATTTTCTCCTGGTAGAAAATATCAATATCCCATGCGTCGTTATCGATCGGCTTATCCTCAAACATCTGAAGTACGTTTGCTCTCTCTCCCTCAGGAAGAACTTCTCTCTCAAACTCTTTGTCGAAGAGTCTGGAAATCTGTCCGTAGGAGTTCAGGGTAATGCTGTAGAAAGGAGTCTCGATTTCTCTTCCGCTTACAGAGAAGCTGCTGTTCTCTTCTGCTGCAGTGCCCGGTGTAAAGTATACTTTTGCAAATCCCATAGAAGGAATCTGGTTCACTTTTACGTAAGCTGCATCTTCTCCTCTCTGTACATGGAGCTCGTTTCCATTTTCATCTGTAAATGTACCTTTTCTTGTCTCCGGAATTTCTACCAGATCGTCCATTTCCCAGCCGGAAGCATTGAATACCGTATAAACGTCTTCTTTTGCCTCTACTGCACCGGCTTCGAAATCGCGCTCTACGCCTTCTGCAATGCTCTCGATTTTTGCATAATCCTTATGGCAGTCTTCGTATACATCATGAATGGAAGAGCCCGGGATAATATCGTGGAACTGGTTTGTAAGGATTAAATGCCAGCCCTCGCGAAGAGTATCCTGCTGTGCTTTTTCCATATTTCCTTCAAAAATTCCCTGCATTGCTGTCAGCCACTCTGCTCTTCTGTAAAGAAGCTCCATCTTGCGGTTCATGCGCTTATTGTACGCCTGGCTTGTGTAAGTTCCACGGTGGTATTCCAGATAAAGCTCGCCGTCCCATGTATGTACATAATGGCTTGTATTATTTACTGTTTCTTTTAAGTCTGCAAAGTAATCCGCTGCTTTGGAAGTTTTCAGGTTCGGGATTCCCGGCAGCTTGTCAAGACGTCTTCTTCTTTCCAGAAGGTCACGGTTGACACCGCCGCCGCCATCTCCGTATCCGTATGAAATGAGAAGATCCTGATTCATTTCCTTCTCACTGTAAGCTTCCCAGACTCCTCTTACTGTTTTTGCTGTGAGGAGTCCGTTATATGTGTAGAACCAGGACCCGGGTTCATTCCAGGGTTCCGGGGTGGTGATAAAGTGAGTCAGTATTTCTGTACCGTCCATACCTTTCCATTTGAAAGTATCATGAGGCATACGGTTATACTGGTTCCAGCTTATCTTTGTTGTCATGAACATATCAATGCCGGATTTTTTCAGAATCTGTGGAAGCGCCCAGGAGTATCCGAATACGTCCGGAAGCCATACATACTGAACATCTTTTCCAAATTCATCTTTGATGAATTTGCCTCCCAGAAGGATCTGTCTTGTAAGGGACTCGCCGCTTGTAAGGTTACAGTCAGCCTCTACCCACATCGCGCCGTCTACTTCCCAGCGTCCTTCTTTTACTTTTTCCTTGATCGCCTCGTAAATATCCGGGAAATCTTCTTTAATATACTGATAGATCTGCGGCTGTGTCTGAAGGAAGATATATTCCGGGAACAGCTCCATCATACGCAGTACAGTGGAGAAAGAACGGGAAGCTTTCTCATGTGTATGTTTCAGTCTCCAGAGCCATGCCATATCGATATGTGTATGTCCCACACAGCGCACGTTTACAAGAGACTTTTTGTCCATTGCGTCTACTGCTTTATTTAAAAGGTCATCTGCCTGGTGAACAGATTCATAAAATTCCGGACTTCCCGGATAAGACCAGTCGATGCAGTGGCAGGCTTCATCAAGCGCCTGACGAAGCACGTATTTGTCCGGGCTTCCATCTTCCAGTTCCTTAATTGTTTCCAGCATGATTGTTCCAAGATAATAAAGATCGTCTGCCTTTTCATCAAGCCATGCCAGCTTTGCTTCCATGATTCTGTGTTCCTGATCTCTTGGAACACCGCCGCCTTCCAGACCGGACCAGAGACGGAAGGTAAGAGAAATCGGTTTTTCACAGTCTGCTTCATGGAAAAATACTTCCTGATGGTTTAAGTCCACACCCTGATACGGTTTTTCGTTAATGTAACACATTGCCTCAAAACCGGAGTTGTTTCCTGCTCCTGTTTTTCCAAAATCAAAAAGTCCAACTGCTCGTTTTCCGCGGAAGCTCTCCGGAATCTGAAGTTCTGTGTGAAGCCAGAGATAGCGGTCGCGTCCTGACCAGTAATCTCC
Organism: uncultured Blautia sp.; assembly: GCA_900540785.1. GTDB lineage: Bacteria > Bacillota > Clostridia > Lachnospirales > Lachnospiraceae > Blautia_A. The sequence continues at coordinate 13,289 of UQHF01000016.1, read as the reverse complement.
TACTCTCATTTCTGTCCAGCCTGTATAATCAACGGGAACCTGCGGATTAACCAGTTTTTCCTCATCTTCACATGCCGCAAAACATTTGATCTCCTGTGCGTCACGGTATCTGTAATTTTTCAGCTCTGAAATTCTTCTGTCTAATTTCCTGTCTTTTAAAAACATGACTTCCTCCTGTTGTATGGTTCACTGTTTTCTCTTTTACTTTGTTTCTATTGTATAGCGAGTCATGAGAAATCACAATTTTCCTTATTCTATATTTAGTGTAAAAATTCTATCAACTGCCTTTATTTCTCTATTTCATACCCCATCACAGACAGAAGAAGCTCTGCATACATGGCGTTTGCCCAGGAAAACCACTCTCTTGTATATCGTGACGGCTCATCGCAGTGAAATCCTTCGTGCATCATTCCTTTTCCGCCCTCTGTCTCTGCCATTTTTCTTAATACAGCAAGCTTCTCCTCTCTGGAAGAAGAAGTAAGCCCTTCCATTGCCATTGCAATATGCCAGATATATCCGGAAGGCGTATGGGGACTTCCGATACCTGCTGCCGCTCTTCCTTTATAATAGAAGGGATTCGCCTCGCTTAAAAGAAAACGTCTTGTATTTTCCGCCACATCCTCACGGGAGCTTTGATACCCCAGGTATTTCATAGAAAGAAGGCTTGGAACATTTGCATCATCCATGAGATTAAACTGTCCGTATCCGTCCAGTTCATACGCATAAATATCGCCAAACTCCTCTGTTTTTACAACAGCGTACTTCTCAATGGCTTCGTAAACCTGCTCTCTTAATTTGTCCGCCTCCTCTGCAAGCATCATATCTCCGTATATTTTCCGCGCAATTTCCCGGAGGTAGCCCAGTACCACAACTGCAAACATATTTGAAGGAATCAGATACCCGTAAGTGCAGGCGTCATCACTTGGACGAAAGCCTGACCAGATAAGCCCGATACCCGGCTTTGTCAGAGAACCTTTTCCCTCCCTGGAAAGCGTATCTGTGAAAAAAGAACCTTCTCTTACAAAGCGGTATTTTGATTTTTCTTCATGATACTGTTCTGTCTTAAAAACTTCCAGGATTTTCTTTGCACCTTCCCGGAACTCTTCATTAAACTGTGACGTACAGCCTGTGTTTTTCCAGAGAAGATACGCAAGCTGAATGGGATAGCAAAGGGAATCAATCTCAAATTTCTGTTCCCATACCATAGGATCCTGGTCCTCGAAATCTTTTTCCCAGCAGGCACCGTTTGCCGTTTCATTAAATGCATTGGCATAGGGCTGACGTAAAATACACACAAACTGTCTTCTCACAAGACCTGCAATGACCTCTGCCAGCGCAGGATCCTTCTTTGCCGGAATCAGGTAGGGACGAAGCTGTGCTGTGGAATCACGAAGCCACATTGCAGGTATATCTCCTGTAATTACATAAGTGGAGCCGTCCTCCATTTCTTTTACAGTCGTGTTTAATGTATTTGTATAGCAGGTCTCAAAAATCTCTGCAAGACGAGTCTCTTCCTTGAACGTCGTTTTTACTTCTGTAAGAAGCGCCTGCACAGATGATGGATTCTCCATAAATATCTCCTCCTTAAAATGGGATTTCTGAGGCTATTGTAAAATACTTTGAGATAGATAGACAGTGGAATAAATGCAGATTGAGCGGATTTTTTTCAGAAACTTTTTATGCTGTGGAACATTACGGAATCATTCCACACAGCATGAAAAAAGGCATCTGCTCTTTCACAGGCAGCCCATATGGCTGGTGTGAATTGCAGATGCCTCTATCATCTTATTCTGTAAAAACTATATTCATTTTGTGCAGCCGCAGCTTTACTGCCCTGTGCGGGTCTTCAAAAACGCAAGCTCTTTCTGCGCAGCCTTATCATCCGGAAACATCTCCACATATTCCTGCGCCTTCTGCTGTGCAGTTGCAAAATCCAGCTTTTTCTCATAAACTACAATCTCATTAAACAGTAAACTCTGCATTTCCTCTGTAGTAGCGCTTGGAATGCCGCTGGAAATATTGGAAAGCGCAGAATCATAATCTCCTTCTGCTATATCGCAGAGCGCAAGACCATTATAACCCTTTGCTCCGTTTTCCGCTTCGCTGATATACTGCTGATACATTGCTCTCGCATTTTCTGTATCACCCTGCTCCGTATATACCATGCCGAGGAGGATCAGCGCCTCTGTACTCTTCTTATTGACAGCCTCTGTCAGCTCCTTCTGCGCATTTTCGTAATCTTCCATGTAATAGTAAACACGTCCTCTGTCACAGTAATCCTGCGCGCTCTTAGGCTCTGTCGTCAGAGCTGCTTCGAGATAACGTGTGCCGTCCGCCTCCATATCCTTCTCCAGATATGCCTGATAAATGCGGATCGCCGTTTCATATGTAGAGTCCTCGCTGTATGCCTGCTCAAAATTCCCGTCTGCCTCTGTATAAGAATCCATTGCAAGCGCTACTTTTCCCGTAAGAAAATACGTATCTGCGTCCATAGAATATTCTGCGGAAAGTGTCTGGCAGTCCGCCATTGCCTGCTCATACTCTCCCTCTTTTAAATAAGCAGTTGCTCTGTAGGAAAGTATATCCCTTTCCAGAGATTTTCCCACCTTCTCACAGCCGAGAGCATTTGTAAAATACGTGATCGCCTGCTCATACTCTCCCATGCGAAGGCTGGCAAGACCTGCCCCTCTGTATGACTCCGGAAGCTTCGTTTCATTTTGTATACAGGTATTGTATCCCTCCAGAGCATATTGATAGCTTCCCTGCTCCAGATCTTTTCCTGCCTGTTCATATATTTTTCCATTTTCGCCACCGCAGCCTGCAAACAGGATCATTCCTGTACATACAGCCAGAACTGCCGCCATTTTTCTTTTTTGTCTCTTTCTGGTATCCATACTTTTCCTTTAAATGCTATTATTCTACAACAAGCCCCTGGGCTTCCATTACTTTTATTACATTTTCTACGTGTTCCTGGCAAAGTTCATCTGTTTTTGCCTCCACCATGACACGGATAAGAGGTTCTGTTCCACTTTCTCTCACAAGAATACGGCCGTCCTCTCCAAGCGCTTCGGCGGCTGATTCCACTGCTTTCACAACCTCCGGATTTTCTCTCGCAGTCTTTTTATCTGCCACACGGACATTTCGAAGAAGCTGCGGATATACTTTCATTTCTTTTGCAAGATCGCAAAGCGTCGCCTTTTTCTCCACACACGCTTCCATGATCATAAGAGAAGTCAGAATTCCGTCACCTGTCTGTGCGTAGCGGCTGAAAATCACATGACCGGACTGCTCTCCGCCGATGCTGTAGCCGTTTTCCATCATATTTTCTGCCACATACTTATCCCCTACTGCTGTCTGCTCGTAAGAAATCCCTTCTCTTTCCAGAGATTTATAAAGTCCCATGTTGGACATTACTGTTGTTACAACTGTATTTCCCTTTAATCTGCCCTGTTCTTTTAAATACTTTCCACAAACATACAGGATTTTATCTCCGTCAACCACATTTCCCCTGTGGTCCACTGCGATACAGCGGTCTGCATCTCCATCGTAGGCAAAACCTATATCAAGACCTTTTTCCACCACAAAACGCTGAAGCTCTTCAATATGAGTAGATCCACAGCCTTCGTTAATGTTTGTTCCGTTCGGGTCATTATGAATGACATAAGTCTTTGCCTGAAGTGCCTCGAATACACTTTTTGCAATGGCAGAAGAAGAACCGTTGGAGCAGTCAAGACCGACTCTCATCTTCTTGAAATCACGGCTTGGAATAGAAATCAGATAACCGATATAGCGGTTTCTTCCGGAAGCAAAGTCCACTGTTCTTCCGATCTCTTCTCTTGTGGCAAGCGGCAGCTCCTCGATTTCTCCGTCAAGGTATGCCTCAATTCTCTCTTCAATTTCTTTCTCAATCTTCTGTCCGTTTCCGTTGAGAAGTTTAATTCCGTTATCATAAAACGGATTGTGGCTCGCTGAAATCATAATTCCGCAGTCAAAATCTTCTGTACGGACTGCATAGGAAACACTTGGAGTTGTTGTTACATGAAGAAGATAGACATCTGCTCCGGAAGCCGTAAGACCTGCTACCAGCGCATACTCAAACATATAGCTGCTTCTTCTTGTATCTTTACCGATCACAATTTTAGCTTTATGCTCTCTTCCATAATACCAGCCCACATAACGACCTACCTTAAAAGCATGGTCAACGGTAAGCTGCACGTTTGCTTCTCCGCGGAATCCATCTGTTCCAAAATATTTTCCCATAATAATTTCTCCCTCGCTTGAAAAGATTTTGTTTTATTCCAAAGTCATATTACCACATTTGAGAGAATTTGTCACATCATTCTTTTTTTTTGCACAATATTTTCTAATGCCAGGGGCAAAAGGCCATAAACCACGATATGCTTGCATAGAAGTGGTTTTATGCCTTTATGACCCGCCCCGAGATAAGCATAAAAGTGGAGCGCAAGCTTCACGATATGCGAATATCGGGCAGAATTGTGAAAGCACGAAGTGCGGAACAATTCGTCTGGCATCTTTGAGCGCATGCCTCATTTTCCTTTATTCGTATAAACCGTCCGGATATACGCCCGCTTCTGTCAGCGCACGGAACGCCGCCATCACAGTCTCCTTGTCCTCCTGATAAGTCACGCCAAACCATTCATCTTTTGTTTCCAGTACGTCTACCTGAGCTTTTCCGGAATGGATCAGACGGTCAACAAGCTCCGGCAGAAGGTATTCTTTCTTAATATCTCCCGGCTCGACCCCTGCCAGAAACTCTTTGAATCCAGCTTCCAGAGTTTCCATAAATGCAGGTGTCAGTCCCCACATATTCATAGATACAAGGCTTTTTGTGTCGAGAACCTGAGAAGTTCCATCTTCCTTACGCTCTTCTGCCCCTGTTTCCGTCTTATATATATTATGTGTCTCTGCCACGCCTGTAAGCTGTCCGTTCTCAATATGGCAGATTCCTCTTGTCACGCTTCCATTGTCGCTCAGTGTGTTTCCCAGACGGAAGCCGGCCATACAAATATGAAGCTTTCCATCTTCCGGCTGCTCGCTTACAAGATAATCATGTACTTTTACATATGCTTCTTTTCCGTAGTAATCATCCGCGTTAATGACTGCAAACGGCTCATCGAGAACCTTTTTTGCTGCCAGAACTGCATGACCGGTTCCCCACGGTTTTGTACGTCCGTCCGGAACAGAAAATCCCTCCGGAATATCTTCCATATCCTGGAATGCGTATGCTACTTCTGTGATTTTCTCGATTCTTTCTCCGATCACTTTGCGGAACTCCTCCTCAATATCCTTGCGGATAATGAAAACAACTTTGTTAAAACCTGCCTCCAGAGCATCACGAATGGAATAATCCATGATGATTTCTCCTTTTGGCCCTACAGGCGCAAGCTGTTTGATCCCCTTTCCGAAACGGGTTCCCATTCCTGCTGCCATAATAACAAGTGCTGTTTTTTTCATTTTCATTTCTTCCTTTCTGTCTTGGTAGCTCTATGATACTATATGTATTTCTAAACTTCAACTGCAAATTACGGCAGAAAAAGTCCAGTATGAGTAAAATATTGCCTTTATTTTATAAATTCTGCCGGATTTTCGAACACATGCTGTGCCGCAATAGCTGCTGCTCCTACAAGAATCGGATTTTCCGGTATTTCGTTTAACTCTACCTGAAGATTATCCCAGATAATCGGACGAACACGTTCCTGTATTTTGCTTTTAATTTTTATCAGCATATATTCCCCGCCAATTTCTGCAAGACTGTCTCCTATGATCACAAGCTCCGGATTCAGCTGATTAATAACATTTATAATCCCGACAGCCAGATATTCACACATTTTGTCAAATTCCTCTTTTACGAGCCTGTCTCCTCTTTCCATCGCCTCTTTTAATATATCCTGTGTGAGAAACCCCTTCTTTTCGTATGATCCCCGAACCCAGGATTCTTCTCCCCTCGCCAGACGTGCGCGTATATTTTTCTTAAATACAAGCATGGAACAATACATTTCCAGACACCCGTAATTCCCGCACTCACACCGCGGCCCACAATAATCAATGGTAGTATGCCCGATTTCTCCTGCAATTCCCAAAGCTCCCTTTAAAAGTATTCCATTTGAGATAATTCCACAGCCGATTCCCTGGCCAGCTACAATATACGCCATGTCTTTTCTGGAAAGTCTCTTTTCATAGTTCCACAACTGAGCAAAGGCTCCTGCGTTTGCGTCATTTTCGATGTAAACAGGAATATTAAAATCCGCCTGTAAAAGAGAGCTGATAGGGCTTCCATCCCAACCGACCAGATTTGTGACAAACACAACCTCATCTCCGTCTATTTTATATGGCCCCGGCACAGCAACTCCAACAGCCAGAGTCTGAAATTCCTGCTGATGAGTCTCTATCATATGGCGGATCTCCGTTTTGATCCGTTTTATACTTTCCGACACAGAATCCGTTTCTTCCATTTTAAAGTATCTTGTCTCGTGTATTTCTCCGGATAGTCCGATCAGACTCACTCCAAAATACTCTCTTGTAACCATAACTCCCGCAACACCAAATTTTTCTCCATTGATCCGGATACCGATAGACCTGCGGCCCTTATCGCCACTTAAAAGTCCGTCTTCCACCACGATGCCAAGCTCGATCAGTTCTTTTACGATATTGGTAATAGTCGCTCTCTGCAGCCCGGAAAGCTTTGCAATCTCTGCTCTTGATGCAAGTTTTTCCTGACGTACCAGCCTTAATACAAGAGTCCTGTTAATTTTCTGCTGTTTTTCCTGATTAATACTCTTTTCTGTTGCCATTAAACTCCCCCTATCTGCAAACAGGGCGCTGTACATCTGTACAGCACCCTGTCATCATCGTTTTATTTCATTTCCAGTCCTGTCTGAGTAGATGGATTTGTTTCCACCAGTGCATTCTTGTATAACATATAGTAAGCTGCCGCAGACCAGGAGAAATTCTTAGTATGAAGTCCCTCTCCTGTAACCGGATTATAATTTTCCTGAATTGCCGCATCTCCCAGAAGCCCTTCCGCTCCGTCGAAAAGTTTATAAGCAAGATCTTTTGCTTCCTCTTCGTATCCATAATTCTGAAGTGCTTCTACACCGTACAGTGCCTGATCCAGCCATACAGGGCCTCTCCAGTAACGATATGGATTAAACTTGTCGTTATCAAAAGATGCGGTTGGCATCGGAACTCTCAGGTTAAATTTCTCTTCGTCCATCATATTGTCCTTTACCTTCTCCGCTCTGTCTGCAGGAGCCAATTTTGCCCAGAGAGGCATCCAGCCTTCTGTTCCCTTTCCTCTGTTTGTAAGGATCTTCTTTTCGGAACCGTCCTCGCTGATCTGTAAATCATAGTAGAAACCAGTTTCCTCGTCCCACATATTTGTATTGATATAGTCTGCAAGTTCGGCTGCTTCTTCTTCATATTTTGCAGCATCTTCTGTCTTTCCAAGTTCTTCTGCCATAGATTTCAGGAAACCTTTTTCGGCATAAAGCATTGCATTCAAATCTACAGATTCCTGATTCAGAGAATATCCAACTACTTCGCCTTCTGCATTCTCATTTTCATATACAAGTACGCCTACATCATCTGGTCCGTTTCCTTCCTGATCAAAGCGTGTTGCGTTATCCATGCCGCTTTCCCATGCTGCCGCCTCAATGATGTTTTCTACATTTAATAACGGTTTCCCATTTTCATCTTTCAGGATATTTCCATCTTCATCTTTCTGATAATGTGCGTCGTCAACCATGCCGCCGTATTCCGCAACACCATTGTGGTCTGTATCACGGTTAGTATACCACCAATCGTGATATGCCGTCAACTTGGGATACATTTCCTCAAGAAATTCTTTATCTCCGCCTTCCTGATATACTTTCCATACACCCCAGGCTGCAAGAGGAGGTTTGGAATTTCTGAAGTTTTCAGAACCTTCTTTATAAGTGAAGCAGTCAAAAATTGTTCCTGCATCCTGCGGACGTACCGGATCATCTTCCTGAATCTGATAGTCAAACATACAACGGATTCCATCTGCAGCAAGCTGCGGGTCAAACTCTGCAATACCTGCGGCATTTTTCCATGTATCCCAGCCCCATACGCCATTAAACCACATATAGGACATAGATGGAGTCAGACCACTGTGTTTATATTTTCCTGCCGGACTTTTCCAGTTTGTGATCAGAGTTTCCATAGCTTTTACAGTCGCATTTTTATATGGCTTCGGAACGTCATCTTCTTTATCAAATGTTTTATCTAAATATCCCTGCCATCTTGTGCGGTTTTCTTCAAACGCTTTCTCCGGCTCCGCAAACAGCCCTTCCACTACTTTTGCTTCTTCTGCTGCCTCATCTGATGTAAAAGTATAGCTTTCTGCTGTATAGGTCACATATGGTGTTCCCTTTTCCACAGTTACGGGCTCATTTAATCTGGAAACATAACTCATTTTATCTTCTGCAATTTCTGTTGTTACTTCCTCACTGTGACGGATTGTATACTTTGTCTCCTCCGTTGTTGTCCAGGCGTCAGAATATTCTGCAAAACCTACCTGTACTCCATTTTCACAGTCTTCAAATGTGGCATTTGTCGGATAAGCCTCATCTCCGATATTATTATGGTCAAAAACCTTTCCGTCCCATGCTACATCAAGAACCAGCGGCTCATCTGAATAATTCTCGATTGTTGTGCGGACATAATTTGTTCTTCCGCTCGCGAAGATCAATTCCAGTGTTACTTTGTATTCATCACGTTCTTCATAATACTGCATTAATTTTCCCGGATAGTACGCTGTATAAGTTCTGGCATCTGTAAGGTCAATCTCTTCCCCGTCTGCTTTTTTCAGTTTCAGGCGACTGATGCAGTCTGATAAATTCATTCCTACATCCTGACCGATGATATGCGGACCTGCAAATCCTCCATATGTATCTACATCATCTAATGTGTGAAGATGATACCCATGCCATGCGCCCATATCGGAGAAAATATTGAATTTATCTGTCTCATAGTATCCGTAAGCAGTTTCATCTAATCTTGCTGTTACATCCAGCACATTTGCAAAGTCTTCCTGTGTGTAAAGGGATTCTGCCTGAACATTTACGCTCCCCATCATTCCTGCTGTCATGCAGGCAGCCATAAGAAGGCTGATTTTTTTATGTATTTTTTTCCTCATACCTGTCACCTTGTTATCCATTGATTTTTTTGTTACGGACTAAATAATCGATCATTAGTTTATTAGATTTATTTGTCAATTAGATTAACAAATCTACGGTTAGTATATGCCTTGTACTCACCATTGTCAACACCATGTGTGTTTTTCGTCATTATAGTCATATTTGAGGTTGTATTTTTGTGCAGTTTTTACAAATCAATGGACTTAAAACAGACTGACACGATTTTATATTTATTGAATTTTTTTCGACAGAAGGCAGACGGTTTCAACTTGCTGTTCATTGTCCAAACTGATATTCATATCTTCCTCTATGATAGGCAGTCGGAACTTGATAGATTTCAACTACTGGCCATTGGGCTGACGCTCCGGATAAATCTGAATTTCAGAAATCAGTTCCTCAATTAGCTGCCGTTTCTCTCTGTCGTTCATCTTTCCATAGAGTTGATCGAAGTAGATTAGAACCTTGTAGATATTATCGCCGGTCAGCTTTTCTGCCTCAATAGCCTGTTTCTTGGCTCTGGCTGCAATCAGCAGAGACTCCAATTCTTCAATCTTATCATACATCCCATAGAGCCGATCATCAAGGTCCGATTTCCGCCTGCTGTAATGCCGGTCGTCTGGGTCAAGAGAGTCGATTTCTTCAATCAGCTTGGATTTGGTGGAATAAGCCTGGCGAAGCTGCTTTTCATAGTTGCTGATTTCCTGCTCAATCGCCGTGGTATCGACTTTCATGTTAATCTTTTCCTACATCATCGCCGCAAATTTTGGATTGCTGACCAGCTTACAGATTACCTCCGCCACAGCATCGTCCAGCAGCTCTTTCCGAATTTGCTTCTTGTAATCGCATTTATACCCACGGGTCATAGAGCGATGTTTACAGCCATAGTAGTAGAAATCCTTGTATTTGCTGCCGTCTGCTTTCCGCTTCACGCACTTATTACCGTACATTCCAACACCGCATATGGGACATTTTACGATGCCGGACAACAGGTGAGTGCATTCGTTTTTCCCTTTGTTGACGTGTTCATACCGTTTGGCTTGAGCAGCCAACTTGACCTGCGCTGCCTGCCATACATCCTCCGGGATAATGGTCTCATGCAGACCATCCACCAACAAAAAGTTTTCTTGTTCTACCAAACGGTACTCGTTTCTGGTCCCATGTACCTTTTCGGTTTTTCGCCTGCCATACACAATCTTGCCGCAGTAAACCGGATTTTTCAGAACCATGCGGATCAGACGAGCATCAAAAAGAGGATTTTTCCCGTTCTGGCGCTGGACTTTGCTGATCCCATGATTTTCAAGATATTTTGCGATCCCATTTGCGCCGGAATCGGTTGTAACATACTGCTCATAGATGGTGCGAATCGCCGGAGCTTCCTCTTCGTTGATTTCCAGCTTGCCCATCCACCAGTTTATAGCCGTAGGGGCAAAGCCGCTGTTCCACTTACCCTCTCTGACCTTTTGGATACGGCCTTCCATGTTTTGGACACGGATGTTTTCACGCTCAATTTCCGCCACTGCCGATAGGACGGAAATCATCAGCTTTCCCGCATCTTTGGAGGAATCAATACCATCCTCCACGCAGATTAGGTTGACGCCAAAATCCTGCATGACCTGTAAGGTGGAAAGGACATCCGCCGCATTTCTGCCAAAACGGGACAGCTTGAAGACCATAACAAAGGAAACGCCATCCTTGCCGGTTTTGATGTCCTCCATCATCTGGTTAAATTGCGTACGGCCTTCAATCGATTTACCCGATTTTCCCGTATCCTCATATTCGTGAGCAATCTCATAATCATTGAATTCTGCCAAGGCTTTCATACGGGATTTCTAGGCATCCAGCGAGTAGCCGCCAATCTGCATGGCGGTAGACACTCGCGTATAGGTATAAACTTTTATCTTTTCTTTCGCCATGGTTCTTCCTCGCTTATACTGCTCAACAGTTTCTTATGTATTTTCCAAGGGAAGCATTTCTTCCCTTGGAAAACTTGTTTGGACACTTATCTCACGATTATTGTATCTTGCTGCTTTCGACGTTTCAACATTTTCTTTGTAAACATTATTATTTGTGTCGTGGTTTGTGATTTTATCCTCGGGGAACACCGGATCAGGCAAAGCATACACAGAACCCTCGGTCTTGGTTGGAGATTTTCGTATTGGAGTGCGAAAAACGATTGTCCTAAGTCCCTATCGTCTTGGGATTAAGCCTGTAGTCTTGTTTAAGGCGGCGAAAATTGCCGATAGCAAGGACTTTATGGCTGAGTTTATTGAAACGATGAGAAAGCTGACAGGTGCACAACTACGAAGCCTTTCTACTGCCATCAACAACGAAGTCATGCACAAGGCCTTTGCATATTTCACAAACAATGGCATCTCTTTTGATACGCTTGCCGCAGAGCTTCGTGATGATTTTTCCGAAGAACATTGCGTTTCTGTAAATGATGATAAGGATGCCACACAGAAGCAGATTCTTTTGAATTCTCTTGAAGATGCGGACAATCCTTATCGTGCGATTTTTGAGGTCAAGAAGCTGGATGAAGGTTGGGACGTCCTCAATCTGTTTGACATTGTTCGACTTTATGAAACAAGACAGTCAAGCGGTAAAAAAATAGCTCCCGCTACTATAGCGGAAGCACAGCTAATCGGACGTGGAGCACGGTACTGCCCATTCCAGCTTAACGATGAGCAGCCGAAGTTTCAAAGGAAATACGATGAAGATGTAACCAGCGAGATGCGTGTCTGCGAGACACTCTATTACCATTGCCAGAACGACCATCGCTATGTAACGGAACTGCGTAACGCCTTGCGTGAAATCGGTTTAGACACCGACAAAATCATCCAGCGTGAATATGTCCTTAAGAACGAATTCAAGGCTACTGATTTATACCGGCAGGGATTCATCTTCTTAAATGAAAGAGAGGTAAAAGATAGAAAAGACGTGCGAGGTCTTACGCCGACCGTCCGGGATGACATTTACCGTTTTCAGGCCGCAACCGGGACTTCTGGTGTTGATTCCGTTATGCTTGAAACATCGCAAGGCGTTGACCTTGTTTTCGATTTAAAGACAGCGCACATGACAATTGGAGAGATTGCGGCAATCAACTATGCTATTGTTAACAAAGCACTCATGAAATACCCGATTTTCAAATTTAGCACGCTACACTCATATTTTCCGAATGTAACCTCCACAAGGCAGTTCATCACGGATAATGAATATCTTGGTGCTGTCCGTATAGACATTCAGAGCAAGGATGAACATCCGACTATGGAAACGCTTTATGCGGCAGTCTCCTACGTTCTTGGTAAAATCGCTGGCTCTATTTCTGGTATTGATGAAACATACCGAGGAACGAAAACTTTCCGGGCAAGGAAGATCAGAGATGTTTTTCGTAACAAGACTGTCAATTATACCGATCCACATGATGGCGGTATTGGTATCTCACAAAACGATCCATCCGTAAAGAGCGAGTGGAAAATCGACCTCTCAACGGAGGACTGGTTTGTCTATACCGATAACTACGGAACATCAGAAGAAAAAGCTTTTGTTGCTTATTTCCGTGGATTTGTTGCTGATTTGCGAAAGCTGTATAATCGCATCTACCTTGTCAGAAACGAGCGGGAATTCCACATCTATTCGTTTGAAGATGGTGAACGGTTCGAGCCGGACTATGTTCTTTTCCTGCAGCAGGATAAGACGGACGGCTTTGAACAGCTACAAATATTTATCGAACCGAAGGGCACACAACTTCTAGAGAAAGATGCATGGAAGGAGAAGTTCCTACTCCAATTGCGTGGTGAAGCAATTCCTGTAACTGTGTTTGCGGATGATAATGATTATAAAATATGGGGACTCCATTTCTTTAATCTGGAAAAACGGATGAAAGAGTTTGATGAAGATTTTCAGGCAATAGTCAGGCAATGAAAAAGCAGACCCCTTCTAAAATATTAAATTAGCAAAATTGTAAAAATACAGCGAAACTGCAAAAATGCAATTTCGCTGTATTTTTTATCAAATCATTTGGAAATGCTTTAGTGCATCGAGCCTGTGAAAAAATCTCTGTAAATTAAACACTATAAAGGTCTTCTATGATAAAATATATTAAATCATAGG
>UQHF01000015.1 GCA_900540785.1 uncultured Blautia sp. | reverse complement strand
GTACCGGAAACAGGCCAGATGAAGCTCGGCTGGTCCACGATTGACGGCAAAAAATATTATTTTGAAAAAGACGGTCATCAGACAACCGGCTGGCGTTCTCTGGGCGGCAAGAAATATTACTTCGTACCGAAAACAGGTCAGATGAAGGTTGGCTGGTCCACGATCGACGGCAAAAAATATTATTTTGAAAAAGACGGTCATCAGACAACCGGCTGGCGCTCTTTGGGCGGAAAGAAATATTACTTCGTACCGAAAACAGGTCAGATGAAGCTTGGCTGGTCCACGATCGATGGCAAAAAGTATTATTTCGAGAAAGATGGAAGCCAGACAACCGGCTGGAGAAGCCTCGGCGGAAAAACGTATTATTTTGTACCGAAAACAGGCCAGATGAAAGTTGGCTGGTCTACGATTGACGGTAAAAAATATTATTTTGAGAAAAGCGGAATTAGATTTTCCGGAATCAGAAGTATTGGCGGAAAGAAATATTATTTCCAGAAAAATGGAGAGCTTCTTACAAACGAAAAATGTTATGAAATCAATGGCAAATTCTATGATATAGATAAAGATGGAGTAATGAAAGAAGTTCCGAAGGTAAAAGCGCTTGCAACAAAAGTTCTGGACAAAGAAGGATGGAATCTGGAAGATGCATTTGAATGGTCATCTGAACTGAAATATGAGGGTAAGTCCATCGGGCTGGCAGATGGCGTAAAAGAAGTGGATTATCTTGCAATTTATGGATTCGAGAAAGAAAAGGGAAATTCTTTTGTCATGGCAAGTACATTTTACCAGATGGCAAAGCTTCTTGGGTATGATGTGCATTATGTAAAAGGAAAAATCCAGTACAAGAGTGGAAAGCTTGTATCCCACGGCTGGTGCGAGATCGATGAAGATGACAAAACATATGTATGCGATCCTTATTTCGCACATGAAGGCGGAAAGAACGGACTTATGTTTGAGTACGGAGACAAGGGAACCTGGATTTACAAAAATCACTACAGAGTAAATTAAACAGAGGGGAAAAACCATGAAAAGAAAACAGGTAACAGCATTATTGGTAGGCGCTCTGGTGACGGCGGCAGCAATGACAGGCTGTGGAAAGGAAAAAAGTGAAGATAAGGTTGCAGTGGCTGAACCTACGGCAACTCCGACACCTGTACAGAGCCCGACACCTGCACCTACAGCAACTCCGGTACCTGTAAAGACAATGGGAGAAAAGGTGCAGGGAGCATACGAAATTCTTCTGAAGAACAGTACCGGTAAAGTAATCACAGGTGTGTCCGTAAAATCAGAAAAAGAAGAGGAATATAAATCAAATCTTCTGATGCAGAAGGATTCTTTCACAGCAAATGAAGAGAGGATTCTGTTTTATAAAACCTCCGGGGAAGAAAATGCAGATGGTCAGGTAGAACAGCAGGCATATAATGTGCGTCTTACCTTTGAAGATGAGACAGAAGCAGTTCTTCATAATTTTCCGTTTGGCGATATGACAAAGGCAGAGATACACATGGAAGACCAAGTTGTTTATCTTACTTATACAAGCGCCAGTACAAAAGCGCCAGTCAGCACAAAGGCAGCGGAAATGATGAAGGCAGGAGAAGAGGAAGCGGCTCCGACACCGACACCGGCTGCAGTTGAGAATAGTAATCCGGCTGAGAATTCAAATCAGGAAAATCAGACACCATCTTATGACGAGGATTACAATACCGGAGGAAGTACCGGTGGAGGAAACGCAGGAGGCGGAGATGACAATACCGGCGGAGGAAATACCGGAGGCGGCGATAATAATGCCGGTGGAGGAAATAATAGCGATGGTCCTGCAGTGAATCCGGGCGGAGATGACAATACCGGCGGAGAAAATAATGGAGATGGCCCTGCAGTGAATCCGGGCGGAGATGATAATACCGGCGGAGGAAATAATGGAGATGGTCCTGCAGTGAATCCGGGCGGAGATGATAACACTGGTGGAGGAAACACCGGAGGCGGAGATGACAATACCGGCGGAGGAAGCACCGGAGGCGGCGACAATGATACCGGTGGAGGAAATGCAGGCGGTGGAGATGACGGCGGTCACTCAGACATAGTTGAGCAGTAAAATATAAATTGCGGGCAGCAACAGGAGGAGAAAAATGAAAAAAAGAAAATTGATATTATCCGTTCTTTTGTCAGCGGCAATGACAGCTTCAGGTATTACTCCGGCTTTCGCCGGAGAGCTGTCCTCCGGGGAGGAGAATATTCTGGTATCAGAAGAAGCTCCGGAAACAGAAGAGCCGCAGTCAGAGCAGGAAGAAACCGGGATTCCGGAAGCGGAAACACCGGATCAGGAGGTGCTTCCTTTTGAAGAACTGGGAGATGGCATCCAGGAGGGACAGGAAGCAGAGAGCGAAACTTCCGTAAACGCAGTGTCTTCTGCCTTACATGCAGATGGAAATGGAAAATATACGGATTATGTATTTCCATATGAAGACGCAGAGACAAATGATAAAGGATATTTTATCAGTACCTTTGAAACCGGAAAAACAGATGGAAATCCGTATCGCATGCTTTACTGGGATATGAAAAACGGCGGACTCTGGTCACCCTGCGAGACGGTAGATGGAAATGTCTGGATGCCGCAGGAAGGGGTACAGCATTTATATGGAACAAAGAAATGGAATCTTCATGTTTCAGATAAAAAGGGAACAGGTGCCGGAGGTTATATCATTGATACTGCCAACAAGACAGTTGCTTATTATCTTACAGCAGAAGATGTAAAAAATCCATCTGTTCTCCAGGAAGCGTTCCAGTCTCAGAGCGATGCCCAGATTCCAGCAGAGTTTTTTGTGGGAGCAGAAGGCAATATTAATAATCACGCAGGTCTTCGGACAATTAACGGAAAGCAATATTATATTGAAAAAGACGGTGTTCTTCTGACAGAGAATCAGCGCACAGTAGACGGTGTTACTTATTACTTTGACAAAGACGGAGTATGCTATAAGACTTCCGAGGAGAATGGAGACGCCGGATGGGTACAGGCTGAAGATGGCAATTACTACTGGAGACAGGAGGACGGTACATTTCTCAGAGAGGGCGGCTGGCATGAGCTGGACGGCAAAATGTATTTCCTGAATTATGGAAGCGGACGAAGAAGAACCGGCTGGATTACATGGAGCAAGAGAAAATTCTATATTGATCCGGAGTCTCTGGAGATTCTTACAGGAATGCAGGAAATCGACGGGAAACCTTATTATTTTGACCCTGTAAGCAAACCTGTGGGAAAAATGGTAGTGGGCTGGAAGACACTGGAAGACGGCAAGTATTATTTTGATAAAAACGGTGTCCGCAAAAAAGGCTGGCTGACACTGGGAGACAGAAAATACTATTTTGAGCAGAGCGGTCCTATGAAAAAGGGCTGGCGCTCCATTGGCGGAAAGAAATATTATTTCGACCAGAAAAACGGCTATATGCGAAAAGGCTGGGTGACAATAGGATCTGATAAATACTATATGAATAAAGACGGAAGCCTTCACACAGGCTGGCGTTCTTTAGGCGGCAAGAAGTATTACTTTGTTCCAAAAACCGGAAAAATGAAAAAAGGCTGGCTTACCTTGAACAATAAGAAGTATTATTTTGAAAAAGACGGCCATCAGACATTCGGCTGGCGGTCCATCGGTGGAAAAATGTACTACTTTATGCCTCTTCCAAACTCCGGTTATATGAAAACCGGCTGGCTGACCGTAGGCAAAGACCGGTATTATATGAATCTGGACGGTTCCAGATGCACAGGTCTGAAAAAAATCAGCGGAAAAAATTATTATTTTGAAGCAAATGGAAAAATGGTCAGAAATAAAAGAGCATATTTCATTAATGGAAAACGCTATAATATCAGTGAAAACGGTGTGGTAATGGAGATGTCAAAAGCAGAGCAGCTTGCAGCAGCCACACTCGACGAAATCGGCTGGGATTTATATTCTGCCTTTAAGTGGTCTTCTTCTGCCATTGATTACTACAGACATGATTTTGTTGTACCGGACGGTTATAAAAATCCTTCCGATTACTATGCAGAATATGGATTTACAACAGGAAGAGGAAACTGTTATATTATGGCTGGAACCTTCTACCACATGGCAAGACTTCTTGGGTATGAAGTGCATCAGGTAAATGGTTCTGTACCGTTGTACTCAGGAGGAATGGGACCGCACAGCTGGGTGGAAATTGTAGTAAATGGTTCTACTTATGTATGTGACCCGGATTTTACATACGATTCCGGAAGAAACGGCTATATGATTCACTATAAACAGCCGGGTACGTGGATGTATACGAATTACCACCGCATAAACTAAGGGAAACGTGAGGAGAAAGAAATGAAAAACAAGAGAATACTGACAGCAATCGGTATCTGTACACTGGG
This sequence comes from uncultured Blautia sp., assembly GCA_900540785.1. Lineage (GTDB taxonomy): Bacteria > Bacillota > Clostridia > Lachnospirales > Lachnospiraceae > Blautia_A. Next base: position 74,208 of record UQHF01000015.1, on the reverse strand, counting down.
AGCAGCGCTTACATTTGGTGGCTGCGGAAAAGAAAAACAGAAAGCTTCCGAGGCAGCGCCTAAGGCAGAACCTGCTGTGACAGAGGCAGCAACATCAACACCTGCTCCAACGGCAGCGCCAACTGCAACACCGACGCCGGTTCCTTTAAAAACCCTGGGAACAAAAGCAGAGGGCGCTTATGAGGTGCAGATTAAAAATGCAACAACAAGACCGATCAGCGGCATAGCCATCAAGTCAAGCGAGGAAGCAGATTTTACAACACAGCTTCTGGGAGAGGGAGATACCTTTGCTGTGGATGAAGAGAGAATGCTTTACTATCTTCCGGCATCAACTGCAACACCGACACCTGCAGAAGCAGCAGGAGATGAAAAACTGCTTACAACCGCTTACGACATCCGCATCACCTTCGGAGATGACGGAAGTACAGTAACCCTTCACTCATTCCCGTTTGGGGATATTGCAAAGGGCGATCTTCTGGCAGCAGACGGCGTTGGTTACTTAAATTACGAAAGCGTGAACACAAAATCTGTCATTGATACAAAGGCAGCAGAGCTGGCAATCGTAGCACAGCAGGTCGCAGACGCACAGGCAGCGGCAGAAGCGGAAGCAGCAGCGGCAGCAGCGGCAGAACAGACATACGAAGAACCGGTTTATGAGGAGCCTTACTATGAAGAACCGTCTTATGAAGAACCAAGCTATGAGGAGCCTTCTTATGATGAAGGAGGTTCTGGAGAAGCAGTAGGCGGCGGAGATGGCTGCCTGGATGGCGGGCTTGTATGGTAAGGGAAACTTCTGTAGCAAAAGAAAAGAGCAGTACAGGAAAACCGGGCTTCAGCAGTAAGTATTCTTACATAAGAGCGATTTCCTGTATTGCCATTATTGCCCTTCATACTGTATTTTCTTCCCTTCTTGTATATCAGAAGGGGCTGACAGAATTGCAGGTTATGGGAAGCAGGATTATGGTAAATAATCTCATGTGGGCAGTGCCGTGTTTCTTTATGGTATCCGGCGCTCTTCTCCTTGACAGGAGAAGAGAAATGCCCTACAAAAAGCTGTTTACAAAATATATCGGAAAAATGCTTCTTGTGATTTTGATTTTTACGTTGATTTACAGCATTTCCGATATGCTTTTAAACGGACAGCCGGGATTTGGAGGAGCTCTGCTTGAGGGAATTTATAAAGCCTTTACAGATACAAGCTGGTCCCATATGTGGTATTTATATACGCTGATCGGTATTTACCTTATGCTTCCTCTGTATAAGAAAATGATACAGGGCTGTACAGAAAAGGACATATGGTATCTTCTTGCTATATTTTTTATTTTTCTTTCTCTGTTTCCGCTTCTGGAAATGTTCGGCGTTTCCTTTGGAGTAAAAATACCTGCAGCAACCATATATCCGTTCTGGTTTTTCCTGGGGTATGCGCTGAAGGGACAGGACAGAGGAAGAGCAGTTCCGGCAGTTTTTTTCTCTGTGGGAACTCTTGGGCTGATTCTTTTTACCATTCTTCGCTGGACGCTTCCAATGGAAGGAATGGAACAGCTTTTTGCGTATAGTTCACCTGTGGTGATTCTTCAGGCAATGGGACTGTATCTTCTGCTTTATAGTATTCCTGTACATAAAAAGGGCTGGCTTCACAAAGTTCTTGTATGGATTGACAGGCGTTCCTTTGGAATTTATCTTGTGCACCTGATTTTTATCAGATGGGGACTTCGGTTCTTTCATATTAATCCATATGGTCTTGGAATAGGTTCTCCGTTATTCCTGGCATTGTTTATATTTGGCGTTCTTGTTTTATCGGGAGCTGTTGTGTTTATTCTTCAGAAAATACCGGGAGTAAACAAGTTGATTTAACAGTGTTTAAAAGAGCATAAAAAACGGGCATTGCATCTCGTCTTATCCGACAGTCTGCAATGCCCGTTTTATTTCGGCTATTTCATTTTAGTTCTGTTAATTTCTTTTAGAAAGAACTTCTTTTTCGTATGTCTTCACATCGTCAAGCCACTCTCTGTCTCCCGGAACGCCGCACTGTTCGCAGTATTCTTTCCATACGTCACCGAATGGCATGGTCTTTGTCTCGTCCTGCATTACCATAAGCTCTGTGAAACGATTTTCATCCTGAAGCTTTTTAAGCTCCTTATTAGGAGTGAGAAGAGCGTTTAAAAGAGCCTTCTGAACACTCCGAAGTCCCACTGTCCATGCGGAAATCCGGTTGATGCTGGCGTCAAAGAAATCCGTTGCAATATACACTCTGTCAAGAGCATCATTTCTCACGATTTCTTTTGCAATTTCTCTTGTCTCATCATCAAAAAGAACGACATGGTCGGAGTCCCAGCGAACCGGTCTTGTAACATGAAGGGCAATTTCCGGAAAGAAGCACAGAAGTGCGGAAATTTTATCGGAAACAACCTCTGTCGGGTGATAATGACCGTTGTCCATAAGAGGCAGGCAGCCCTCGTGTGTGGCTGCAAAGCTTAATGTAAACTCTGCGCTTCCTGCTGTATAGGACTCCACACCGATTCCGAATACCTTGGATTCCACACAAGGTTTTACTTTTGATCTGTCGAAAGGCTCGGAAAGGATTTCCTCAATGGATTCTTTGTAGCGCATTCTCGGTCCCATTCTGTCAGCAGGAATGTCTTTATATCCGTCGCCTGTCCAGATATTCATAACGCAGGGAATGCCGGTTTCCTCAGCAAAATACTGGGAGATACGGATACATGCCTTGCCGTGGTTGATCCAGAAACGACGCACTTCCTCGTCCGGGCTTGAGAGTGTAAGGCCATCGCGAACCATTTCGTGGGAGAAGAATGTGGGGTTAAAATCAATGCCCATATCGTGTTTTTTGGCAAATTCTACCCATTTAGCAAAATGCTTTGGTTCGAGTTTGTCTCTGTCCACATATTTTCCCGGTTCAAAAATAGCGTAGCTTGCGTGAAGGTTCAGTTTCTTTTTGCCTGGAACGAGAGACAGAACCTTTTCCATGTCAGCCATCAGTTCCTCTGGAGTTCTCGCTTTTCCGGGATAATTTCCTGTTGTCTGAATCCCTCCTGTAAGAGGACCGTCCTGGTCAAAGCCTTTTACATCATCTCCCTGCCAGCAGTGCATGGCAACAGGGACAGATTTTAAGGTTTCAATCGCCTTGTCTGTATCTACACCAATGGAAGCGTATAATGCTTTTGCTGATTCATATCTCTCTTTCGCAGTCATTTTAAAGTTCCTCCTTAATGCTTTTAAAGTTTATGCTTTATAAATTTTAATGCCGAAGGATTCGTGAATGGTGGTACGTGCCTCCTCAACAGAATCGAATTCCTTCGCTTTTAACATCTGTGCTGTAATATTTCCAATAGCGGTTGCCTCTCCGGGACCTGCATGGATTTCTTTTTTTGTAGCTTTTGCAGTCAGCTCGTTTAAGTAGCCGGCATTAGAACCGCCTCCTACAATGTGGATACGGCTGTATGTACGACCAGTCATTTCCTCAAGCTCTTTTGCAGCTTTTGCGTAGCAGTCGGCAAGACTTGTGTAAATAACAGTTGCGATTTCGCCAAGCGTTTCCGGAACTTGCTGACCTGTTTTGCGGCAGTATTCCTGTACTTCCTTTGTCATGTTTTCCGGAGAAAGGAAGCATTCGTCGTTTGCGTCCACTCTTGACGGGAAATCTTTTGCTTCTTCTGCCATAGCACAGATTTCCGCAAAGCTGTATTTGTCATCAAATTCATGGCGTACAGACTGGATCATCCAGAGACCCATAATGTTTTTGAGGTAACGGAAGCGTCCTGCATATCCGCCTTCGTTTGTAAGGTTCAGTTCGCAGCTCTTTTTGGAGCAGTCTGCAGTTTCTCTCTCAAGACCCATTAAGGACCATGTTCCGGAGCTGATGTAAATAAAGTCGTCGTCATTAGCCGGAACTGCAAGAACAGCAGAACCTGTGTCATGTGTGGCAGGAGCGACAACCTCAAGGTCAAAGCCTACTTCTTCTTTTACTTTTTCGCTGAAATGACCAATGCTTGTGCCAGGCATGATCAGCTTCTGGAAAATTTTTCTCGGGTAACCAAGCATATCAATAAGCTCAAAATCCCAGTCCTTTGTAACAGGGCTTACAAGCTGTCCTGTTGTTGCTTCTGTGTACTCGCAGGTCTTATTTCCTGTGAGAAGATAGTGGAAGTAATCCGGTACATGGAGAAGTGTTTCTGCCTGTTCCAGGTATTCCGGATGTTTCTGTTTTACAGCCATAAGCTGGAAAATGGTATTGTAGATGGCTTTCTGAATACCGGTTCTTGCGTACAGGTCTTCCTGGGAAATCACTTCGTAAACTTTTTCATCCATGCCTTCTGTACGGTGGTCGCGGTATCCGACTGTATTTCCGAGAACGTTTCCGTCTTTATCCAGCAGAACAAAATCTACGCCCCAGGTGTCCACACCCATACTTACCGGAACTTTGCCGATTTCTTTACATTTTTTCAGACCATTTAAAATCTCCTGAAACAGACGGTCAAATTCCCAGCAGAGTTCATCACCTTTTTTTACCATTCCGTTTTCAAAGCGATACACCTCTTCCAGAACCATTTTTCCGTTTTCAAGATGTCCCAGAATGTGACGTCCGCTGGATGCTCCGATGTCTACTGCCAAATAATATGTTGCCATTGTTAAAACCTCCTCAATAATATGTAAGTTTTATAAATTTTCTTCCATATTATGATAACATATTACTATAGGAAACAGCAATAGAGAAGAACCTGGTTTGTCAAAAAAAGAGTCCTTATTTGCAGACATAAAATGCTCCCCTGCGTCCTCGGTGGTGAGGACAGGGGAGCATACGTTTAAACAAGATGAAGTTTTTTCAGAACCCGGCCCCACGGACCTTTTCTGAGGAACCATCCCCAGATAAGAGGGAGGATAATTCCAATGACAAGATAGAGGATCCACCAGCCGTTGTCTGTATAATACCTGGATTCCTGAGCAAATACTTCTGTGACAGGGAGTCCCTGAAGTCCAAGCTGAATGGCAACGCAGAAACGGAATGCCACGAACTGCCACAGGAGAATATCAAGAGTATTTGTTCCAAGAAACCGAAGGGGTTTTCGTATGGTTTCAATAAGAGAGAAATTGCTTCTCTCAAGGCACATGGAAATACAGATTACAATGTAGCTTCCAAGAAGGGCACAGACTACAAAAAGCGGTGCGTTTTCATATTCATTATTTCCCATATCTGCATGTGTAAAACCGCTCAAAACCCAGAACAGTACTGTGACAAGAAGTGCCATGATAATGTTGGTAAAACGCTCAAAGCTTTCTTCATAAAATTTCAGGAATCTTCCCAGTGCAAAGAAAAAGCCCAGGATCAGAGTGCGGCTCTGTCCGTTGGGAAGCGTGTTCTGGAATCCGCAAATCGCCACAAGACCAAAAATCAAAAGAATAATTTTCTGTTTGGATTTCACGTCCGGAATGATCATGTCAACCAGCTTGTACACAATGGAAATTACAAAAAGAGAACCGAGAAACCAGGTAGCTCCCATGTATTCGCCGTCTTTTCCCACAGTCAGAAACATAAGTTTCATGTTTTCCACACGTCCGTCAAGAAGTTTCTGCGTGAGGAGTCCGCTTTGCTGTGCAGCGATGAGGCGGATGATCATTACAATAAAGTTCCATCCTGCAAAGGGGATATATAAACCTGTGAATTTTTTATAAAAATACGTTCCGAATTTCTGCTCACTGTTAAAAAGAAAGCCGGAAAGAATAAAAAAAAGCGGCATATGAAAAAGATAAACATAATAGTTGTCAGGACCGTAGCTGTGTCCGTAGACAACAAGTATCATGCCGATTCCTTTTGCCATATCCAGCCAGTCCAGTCTCTGGGCAGGCGTCATGGCAGGCTGTAAAAATTTCATTTGCTTCATACCTCGCTGTTAAGATTACGCATATGTATTAACTTTATATAAAAAAACGCTGCTTGTCAATGGTTTTGGTATGAGAATCGTAATAAAATTTAATATTTATAAAAAAAATCTTTACAAAGTGAGAATAATTTTGTCATAAAATGGCGAGGGCGGAAGCAAAGATATGCGGGCTAATCTGGAAGGTAAGGTGAAAGTGGACAAATCTCTATTTCCTCCTACAAAAAAGAAAGTAAGATAGGTGGAAAATAAACAAAGCTCGATTTCTGCCTACAAAATAAAAGATAAAATAAGCGAAAAGCCTGCTATGTCAAAAAGTAGCCTATAAAATCCAGTTCAGAAGTAGGCAGATATTAGATTACTGCAAATTCCAGCCTATTTTCTTTTGAAAAAAGTAGGCGAAAATTTGAAGTTCAAGAAGAAAAGTGCATTTGAGGCGCAAAAAAAGTAGGAGGAATCTGGAAGATTTATAAAATTACCCGAATATAGTGCTGAGAATGTTTGTTATGGAAGCATATCCGTTTTTGTGATATTAGAAAAAACAGTTGCGCTTTACCGCCTCGTCAGATAGAATAGAAACGAATAAAACCGAATAAAACTGTTTAATTCCTACGGAGGTGGATAACATAGAACGAAAGAGAATTATCTGGATCGATTATGCACGTGTATTTGCTGTTGTATGCGTTGTGATGTGCCACGCTGCGGAGACGTATTACCGCCCCATTCTGCTGGGACAGACGCAGACAGGATTCATACAGTGGTTTCTTTTAAATTTTCTGTTTATGGTGGGCAGACTTGGTGTGCCTCTTTTTCTGGGCATTACAGGAGTGCTTATGCTGGGAAAAGAATGGGAGCCGTTTTCCTTTTACAGAAAATATGTAATTCCCATGATCGTCACAACAGAAATCTGGATTTTTATTAATTACATATTTCAGTGGAAGGTACAGAATGAGGGATTTTTTCCGGGAAGACTTTTAAGAGAAATGCTGTTTTTAAAAGACCCGGGGCTTTCCCACATGTGGTATATGCCAATGATCATCGGAATGTATCTTATCATTCCATTTTTGTCAAAAATGTTGATGGGATTTCCAAAAAATAAAAGCTTTCTGATTCCGGGAATGCTTGCAGTTTTTACTTTCGTACTGATTCCCACGGTGGAAGTATTCCGGGGAGAAGCCTTTCCGGGAGTTGGGCTGAAACCCCAGACAGATGTAAAATTTCTGGGAGGAATCTATGGACTTTATCTGATCCTGGGATATATGATCGGCAGGCGGAAGCTCTTAAAAAGAGTACATACAGGCTGGATTTTTGCTGCCGGAATTGCAGGTATGGGATTCAATATTGCAGGACAGTATTTCCTCTACAGTCATCAGTATTATGCGTCTACAAAGCTTACCTGGTATACAAGCGCAGGAATTTTCGTGTGCGCAGTCTGCGTATTTGAACTGTTTCGGAGAAATGAGTGGGAGATTCCGAGGAAAGTGGTAAGATGGACTGCGAAGTGCAGCTTTGGAGTGTATCTTCTTCATAAACCCATGCAGATACTTCTGGTAAAATATCTGCCAATGGACAGGCTTCCTCTTGTATTTCAGGCAGGAATTTTGTTTCTGGTAAGCTTTGCACTTAGTGTAACGGTTCTCCTGCCTGTGTCAAAATACGGGAAGCGCCTGGGAAAATGGGTTTTTCTTATGAAATGATTTTATGGAATAAAAATGTGCTTACTTTTTATTGCTCATGACCTGTTGCTCTTTTTTCAGCTCTTTATAAAGCTGAACAGAGTTCCAGTGCATGGTAATGGGTGTGAGAACTGCTTTTAATTCCACAGGGGCAAGGTTGTTTTTGTGGAAAAAAGCGAGAAAATCGTCAAGCGCCTGTGGAGAAAAGTCTTTCATGACCATCATTTCTTCGGTAAAATTTTCTCCCAAAAGAAAGGTAGGATTATCCGGAAAGCCGGGAATCCCCAAAAGAGCGCCGAGAGGCTTTTGAAATTCCGGCGTCCGCACAACATGAATTTCAATATGTGATTTATTCAGATACCGCCGGATCTGGCGGTATCGTTCATTTTCTTTAAAATTATAAAGTAAAATCTCTGTCATAAGTCGTTCCTTTCTGAATAATCAAAAGTTATTATTATCTTACCATGAAGAAAATGTCTGATTCAACAGGAAAATAAACGAAATGTACAGTTCACAAAACACAAAAACTGTACTAAAATAGAATACAGAGCAACGAAACCGTGCAGGACGGAGCTTTGGCTCCGTCCTCTTTCTGTAAGACAGAAAGTTATGTAAAATAAAAAAGAGGAGGAAACAAACATGATCAAGGGATTTAAAATGAAGCTTTTTCCGGGAATGGAAGAGGAGTATGAGAAACGTCACAACCAGCTCTGGCAGGAAATGAAGGATATGATCCACGAACACGGCGGAAAGAATTACACCATCTTTCTTGACAGGGAGACACTGACTCTTTTCGGCTATATTGAAATTGAGGACGAGGAGCTGTGGGCAAAAGGAGCAGATACTGCCATTAACCGGAAATGGTGGGACTTTATGGCAGATATTATGGAGACAAATCCGGACAACAGCCCGGTAAGCACGGATCTTCAGAAGGTATTTCATCTGGATTAACGCCCATGCAGAAGGAATTGCTGGAAAAATTAAAGGAAATTACAGACGAGGAGCGGGCGATTTTAAGTGGGGAACACCATGTAAAAAGAGAGCTTTATACTTCCGGACAGGATTTTACAGTAGACAGTAAAAAAATGCTGAAGGAGGGGAAGCTGATCGCAGTGAGAACCCATACCCGCTTTATTGATTTCCCTGTGCACAGGCATAATTATATAGAAGTGCTTTATGTATGCGAAGGTGAGCTTGTAAATATTATTGACGGCAGGAAAGTGGTTGTAAAAAAAGGAGAGCTTCTGTTTCTCAATCAGTTTACCCGTCATGAAATCCAGAGAGCCGGGGAAAACGACATTGCCATTAATTTTATGATTCTTCCGGAGTTTTTTGATATTGCCTATGAGATGGCAGGACAGAATAATGTTCTTGCAGATTTTCTCGTTCATATTTTAAGGCAGGACGAGGAGAGGGGGGAATATCTTTATTTTAAAGTATCCGAGGTTCTCCAGATACAGAATCTCCTGGAAAATATTATTTATTCTCTTGTGACGGGAAAAGGAGAAAATAATAAAATCAACCAGACGACAATGGGGCTGATTTTTCTTTATCTTCTGGATTCTGTACAGTACGTGGAAATGCGCCTTCCGGATCAGTATGAAAACATGGTGGCAATGACGACACTTGATTACATTGAGCAGAAATATAAGGACGCCACGCTCACGGAGCTCTGTGAAACGCTGCACCTTCCCATGCACGTTTTAAGCAGAATGATCAAGAAAAGTACAGGATATAATTTTAAGGAGCTCCTGCAGAGGAAGCGGCTTAAAAAGGCAGCGGCTCTCATGTGCGATACAGACCTTGCCATCACAGATATTATTGCGGCAGTGGGATATGAGAACAGCAGTTATTTTCACAGGGTGTTTAAGGCGCAGTATCATATGACGCCAAGGGCATTTCGAATGGAGAACAGCAAAAAAGGACAGGTTCGTTTATAGCCTGTCCTTTTTCCTTTTTAAATATCATGGAAACGTCCGATTTTGTTTTTGATGCGCTGCATTTCATTGTCCATTGAGATAAGCTCATGTGCTGTTTTTGTAAGCTCATCACTGATCTGGTCGTAGCCTTCCATCTCCTCAATCCCTTTTTTGTACCGAAGCTGATGTTCAAGGGTTGCCCAGAAATCCATACCGTTTGTGCGGATCTGGATTTCTGCCCGCATAGGTGTCTTTCCCTTTGAGAAAAATACGGGAATTTCCACGATCATATGATAGCTTCTGTAGCCGTTTGGTTTTGGATTTTTAATATAGTCCTTTATCTGAATGACAGTAATGTCGTCCTGGCTGGAAAGAAGCTCCGCAATGGTGTAAATATCATCAATAAAGGCACATACAACGCGGATGCCTGCCACATCGTTTAAATGCTCCTGGATATTCTCCGCAGTAAAATCATATCCCAGTTTATTTAATTTTCTTAAAATGCTCTCCGGTTTTTTGATTCTTGTCTTAATAAAAGAGATGGGATTTCGTTTGTATTCTACAGAAAATTCATCATTTAAAACCTCAAGTTTTGTACGCACTTCACGGACTGTACAGCGATACATCATCATAAGGTCGTTGAATTTGGCGGTATTGTTTACAAAGGTCTGGGCATCTGCCGTCTCCAGCCATTTTTCCTGAGTTTTATCGTTCATTTGTCAATATCCTTTCGTGAAATGGTCTTTCTGCCATTATAGCGCAAAGAGGGAGATTTATCAAATTTCTATTGTAAATCTGTAAAGACCAGAGTATGATACAGACAAGAAATACAGGGAGGGAGAAAAGTGGAAAGATTTAAGGGAAAGAATCTGTTGAAAACAGCGGGGATTCTTGCAGGGGCGACTCTGGTGGGCACAGGATTCCGGGAACTTCTGTTTCCTGAGACAAACAATGTAGTTATTTATATTTTTGCAGTTCTCTTAACTGCAAGGTTTACCTCAGGGTATTTGTGGGGACTTATTTCTTCCATTGCAGCAGTGCTCTGCTATAATTATTTTTTTACAGCGCCGTATCACACACTTGCAGTGAATGATCCGTCTTATTTTGTCACGTTTGTCATTATGGTCATTACGGCTGTTATGACCAGCGCTCTTACAACAAAAGGGAAGCTCTTAAAAGAAAAGGCGGAGGAAAATGCTTCTGTCAGTCGGATCCTGTATGACCTGTCCAGCCGGCTTTCCGATGCAGCAGATATGGAAAACATTATGATTCTTGCATCGGAAAGTGTGGGCGCGCTGTTTCAGACGGAGGCTGGCTGTATTTGTTTTACAGGGGAGACAGAGCCGTTTTCCATCTGGAAGTGCGGGGATGGGATCAAAAAAAGAAAAGAAGAAAACTGGGAAAAAATAAGGCAGGGTTTTCGAAATCCGGAGGAAGAGTGCTGGAAAGATAAAAATGCCTGGTACTACGCCGTACGGGGGCATGGAAGGCTTCTTGCGGTAATGGAGCTTCCGGCAGACACAGAGTGGCATCAGATCCACAAAAAGGAAAAGCTTCTTTTTTCTGTGATTGAAAATATTGCTCTTGCGATGGAGCGGATTCAGATTATCACGGAGAGAATGCGTGACAGGGAGAAAATGGAGCAGGAGCGATACCGTGCAAATCTTCTTCGTTCCATTTCCCATGACATCAGAACACCGCTTTCCGGGATTATGGGAACCTCGGAGATGCTTCTTTCTATGACGGAAGAGACGGACAGGCGGTACGATATGATACAGGGCATCTATCACGATGCAGACTGGCTGAAGGAGCTTGTGGAAAATATTTTAAGCCTTACAAGACTTCAGGATGGGAAAATTCATGTAAATAAAGAAATGGAAGCCCTGGAGGAGGTAGCTGCCTGTGCTGTGGAGCGTATTGAAAAGGCATCTCCGGACAGAGAAATCCAGATTACGCTGCCGGAAGAGTTTTATCTTGTACCAATGGACGGAAAGCTGATTCAGCAGGTGATCACCAATCTTCTGACAAATGCAGTAAAGCATACGAAAAAAGAAGAAAAGATAGAGCTGATTATCGGATATGAAAATGACAGAGCAACGGTTACCGTCCGTGATGAGGGAGAAGGCCTTGCAGATACGGATGTTCCCAATGTCTTCCAGATGTTTTATACATCAAAGGAGAGGGCAGCAGATGTAAAGAGAGGCATCGGACTTGGGCTTACCATCTGTAAAACCATTGTGGAGGCTCACGGAGGCGGAATTGCCGGACGAAACAGAACGGACAGAAGGGGAGCAGAGTTCACATTCTGGCTTCCAGCAGGAGAGGAGAGATTATGAAGGAAAAGATACTTGTAATTGAGGATGATGTACAGATTTCCAATTTTATTATGTACACGCTGGAAAATGAAGGATTTTCTGTGAAAGGTGTGACGAAAGGAAGAGAAGGGCTTTGTCATATCAAAAAAGAGGAGACAGACCTGGTGCTTCTTGACCTGGGACTTCCGGATATAGATGGAATGGAGGTTTTACGGGAAATCCGAAAAGACTGGGAGATGCCGGTGATCATTGTATCTGCAAGGGATCAGGACAGAGAAAAGGCAGATGCGCTTGACGAGGGAGCGGACGATTATCTCACAAAGCCCTTTTCCACAACAGAGCTTATGGCAAGAATCCGCGTGGCACTCCGTCATTATAACAGAATGAAGCGGCAGCAGGAGCCGCAAAAGGAGGAAACGACATACGTAAACGGAGGACTTTTTCTTGATACGGAAAAGCATATGGTATTAAAAAACGGAGAGGAGATCCATCTGTCTCCGCTGGAATATAATCTTCTTCTTTTATTTATGAAGAATCAGGGAAAGGTACTTACTTATGGGTATATTTTAAAGAATGTGTGGGGAGAATGGTACGGACAGGATACACAGGTTCTCCGTACCGTCATGGCGTCCACAAGAAGAAAAATAGAGGACAATCCGGGAAAACCAAAGTATATTCTTACAGAAATCGGAGTTGGATACCGAATGAAGGAACAGGAAGTGAAATAAAAATTCTCACAGGATTCTCACAGGAAAAAAGCAATCCTCACACCAATCTCACAGGACTTCAGCTATAATAAAGACAAATCAAGGAGGTGCTTTATTATGATGAGTATGACAATGGATGAGAAAATGATCGAGGACTGCAGAGAGCAGATTGGAAATAGAGAATTTGTAAAATGTGAGCAGATGCTTAGAAAAGCGATGGAGGAGGAACCACATTCTGCAGTACCACATAACCTTATGGGAATTCTTCTGGAAAAGAAAGGAGAACATTCCCTTGCCATGAAACATTTCCGGGCTGCCTATGCACTGGACCCTTCCTGTGCGGCTGCAAGGTTTAATCTGGAACAGTTTTCTCAGATGGAGAACGCTTCAGTAAAATGCGCGTATGCAGATGCAGACTGTCAGCAGGAAAAACCGGTTCGTTTTTTTGTGAAATTTATGAATCCAAAGCATTCTGACAAGGATTGTAAAAAGGAAGAAAATAATCAAAAGAAAATTCACCATAATAGTCATTTTGCATGGAATTTTAATTGATTTTCATCTTCAATGTGCTATAATAGCAACGTGAAAAAATGACATCGGAGGTGGAAGTGTGAAAAAATTATGGACGTTTTTAAGCGGCACACTTGTGGCTCTTCTGTCCTGCCCTGTTTCTGTCTATGCAGCAGAAAACGGCAGTGAAGCCACAGGTGTGCCGCTATGGCTGTGTATACCGTTTGCAGGGCTTCTCCTGTGTATCGCAGTCATGCCCCTTGTAAAAGGTGAGTGGTGGGAAGCGCATCAGCCACTTGTAGTGGGCTTCTGGATCCTGCTCCTTGTAATTCCTTTTGCAGTAGTGTACGGGGCAGGGATGACGGCAGAGACCGTTCTTGAATGTTTGTTTAACGATTATCTTACCTTTATTGTGCTTCTGTTCGGATTGTTCTGTGTATCTGGAAATATCACGATGGAGGGGGATTTTGCAGGTTCGCCAAGAGTAAACGTAGGGCTTCTTGCCCTTGGAACGCTTCTTTCAAGCTGCATTGGAACGACAGGAGCAAGTATGCTTATGGTGCGACCAATTATTAAAATGAATTCCTGGAGAAAAAGGAAAAGCCATATTATGGTATTTTTTATTTTCCTGGTATCTAATATGGGCGGCTGTCTGACGCCTATTGGCGACCCGCCGCTTTTAATGGGATTTATGCGGGGAGTTCCGTTTTTCTGGAGTCTTCATCTTTTGCCTATGCTTTTATTTAATATGGTAATTCTTCTGTTTGTATTTTACCATCTTGATAAGAGAGCATATAAAAAAGATATTGCAGTCGGTGCAAAACCGGATATTCGAAAACCGGGAACGGAGTTTCGCATTGACGGTCTTCACAACATCATTTTCCTTCTTATGATTGTTGGAGCTGTCATTTTAAGTGGTGTACTTCCGGGGATGAGTGCATTTCAGGATGCTTCCGGAAATGTACGCGGAATTCACATTTTCGGAGAAGTGACATTAGGATTTCCTTCTGTCATTGAAATCGTGATCATTCTTGCTGCTACCTGGCTGTCTTTCAAGACGACAAACCCGGAAATCAGAAGAAGAAACCATTTTACCTGGGGCGCAATCAAAGAGGTCGCAGTACTTTTTATCGGAATTTTTATTACCATGCAGCCAGCACTTATGCTTTTAAAAACAATGGGACCGGAGCTTGGAATTACTGCACCGGCTCAGATGTTCTGGGCAACGGGAGCGCTTTCCAGTTTCCTCGATAATACACCGACGTATCTTGTATTCCTCACAACGGCAGGAACACTTGGGTTTACAAGCGGAATTGCAACTACTCTTGGAACAATTTCCGTAAAAACCCTGACTGCTATTTCCTGCGGGGCAGTATTTATGGGAGCAAATACATATATAGGAAATGCACCAAATTTTATGGTAAAAGCTATTTCTGATGAAAACGGTGTCAATATGCCATCCTTCTTTGGCTATATGTTATGGTCGCTTGCATTTTTGATACCGGTATTTATACTGGATATGCTGGTATTCTTTTTGTAGGAAGGAGGAGAAAATATGCAGGGAAAGTTACAGGCAAATAAAGAAAAATGCAGAGAAATTGCAGAGAAGCTTTACGAGCTGGACGGAGAAGTTTATAACTGCGTAGGCTCTGCTCTGGGGCGGACCTTTACAGGAGACAGAGAAAACTGTATTCGTAGTCTTGCAATGCTCATGTATACAAAGCCGGATGGACATCTTCTTCGAAGTGAGATGGCGCTTATCAGCAATATGGCCCGCACGATACAGGAGAAAGAAGTGAGAAAGCGTCTTATGATAAAATACGACGGCATTCTTCAGGAAGTGGCGGCTTTGCCGGATACATTCGGTTCGGTAGATATTCTGGATCTTGCAAGGGCACAGTTGAATACATCGAATCTTCGTCAGAAATTTTCGGAGGATGACCATCTTGTGATCTGTATTGGAAGAACGCAGGGAAGTGCGGGAAACGATATAGGATTTGCTCTGGCGGATGCGCTTCGTATCAATTATTATGATGCGGAAATTTTTAATCAGGTTATGAAGCGTCTGGAAGCAGATAAAGATTCAGTCAATGATAAAGCGAGCTTTACAAATTTTGATAAGTATAAAAAGAAAAGTGGATTTCATTTAAAGGAATGGATTCGTGATTTTAACCGTTATCACGGACTGCCGACCCAGGACGCCGTATTTTTTAATATGAGCGATCTAATTTGCTCTATGGCGCGCAGCGAGGACTGCATTATTATGGGACGATGTGCAGATGCGATTTTGAAAAACAATCATATTCCGCATATCAGTATTTTTATAGATGCACCTTTTGCCATCAGGACACAGCACGTTATGGAAGCAAGAAATATGAACTTTAAGCAGGCGTCTCACTTCCTTAAGAAAATGGACCGGCAACACAGAAAATATTATCAGTTCTATTCTGGAGAGAAATGGGGAAATACAGAGAATTATGACCTTTGTATCAACAGCGCAAGCTATGGAATTAAAGAAACGGTAGATATGATAGAGAGAATGATACATCAGCAGTAAGAGACAGCCGCAGGCGGAAGAAATTTCGTCTGCGGCTGTTTGTATGTTTTATTCATTTTTCAGAAGCTCTTTTTTCAGGGAAAGAAGGAGCATGACAAGAGAAATTAGCATAAGAATGTGGGAAATTCCCGCAAAACCGGAAATCATACCATTCTGTGCGGAGGATAAAGCAGTGCCTTTTACTTCCAGGATACCGCGCACCAGCATGGTAATTGCCATAAATGGAAGCGCAATATTATAAAGAATTAAAAATTTCCGGAAGCCTTTGGATTCCAGAAGGGGAAGAGTCCGGCAGAATAGTGCGATAATTAAAAACAAAAGAGTTCCGAGAACAAGAAGATGTACATGGAGAAGTCCAAGCACGGTTTTTCCGGAATAATTGTTAAATTTTGTAAATTCCCGATAGAATACGCCGCCTGCCATAGCGAGCCAGAAATAAATAAAAGCAGTATTCCATAATTTTTTCATGAGAAAGCCTCCTTATGTAATGTAAATATACGGTATTACCAGTTTGAACAATGTTCATTTTAAAAGTATAATATATCGGATATAATCTGTCAAGTATTTTTTAATACCATTTTAATTTTGTAGTCCGTCATTATAACACTGATTTAAAATTTTTTGTGCTATGATTGGTTCTGCCAGAAAAGGAAAGAAAGGGATGAAAACAATGGATATAGTTATGATTTTCATTTTGGCTGTCTGCTTTGGAAGCATGAAGCTTTTAGCAGACTGGTGTGAAAAACAGGTGGGTACAGCCACCGTGTATAAGGAGGAAGAAAAATGATTTTGTTGGCAATTATCATTTTACTACTTACCGGATATTTATTTTATGCACTGATTTATCCGGAAAAATTGTAAGAAAAGGGATTAGACTTGGAGGAGAGAAAAAATGTTACAGATAGTGGTTACCCTTGCGATATTTATGGTACTTGTAATCCCTATGGGAACTTATATGTACCATATCGCCACAAAAGAGAAAACATTTGCAGATCCGCTTTTTAACCGTGTGGACGGTTTGATTTATAAGGTCTGCAGAATAAACGGTGAGGGAATGAACTGGAAGCAATATGCGTTTCATTTACTTACTACAAACGCAGTGATGGTATTTACCGGGTATCTTGTTTTAAGGCTTCAAGGATTATTATTTGTAAATCCGAATGGAATTGAAGCTATGGAACCGACCCTTTCTTTTAACACAATTATCAGCTTTATGACAAATACAAACCTTCAGCATTATTCCGGTGAGTCAGGTCTTTCTTATTTAAGCCAGATGCTTGTTATCATTTTTATGATGTTTGTATCTGCTGCCAGTGGATATGCGGCATGTATGGCATTCTGCAGAGGGCTTGCAGGAAAGCGGAAGGATGTAGGAAACTTTTATGAAGATATGGTGCGAATTACCACACGTATTCTTATTCCTGTATCTCTGATTGCCGGACTTTTTCTGATCTGGCAGGGAGTTCCTCAGACACTTGCGGCAAACCAGACCGTACAGACAATTGAGGGACAGTATCAGGATCTTGCAATGGGACCTGTGGCAGCGTTGGAAAGTATTAAACATCTGGGAACAAACGGCGGTGGATTTTTCGGAGCAAACTCAACAACCCCATTTGAAAATCCGACTGTAATTTCGAATATGATCGAACTTCTTTGTATGATGGTTCTTCCGGGATCCTGTGTCATTACTTTTGGAAAAATGACAATGAAGAGAAGAAAAGAATCAAAGAAAAATCAGGTTGTTATGTCTGCTCAGAAAAAAGTCATTTTCGGAAATCAGGGAAGAACTATTTTTGCAGCTATGTCTATACTCTTCCTTGTAGGACTTCTTATCTGCTTTAACGTAGAGCAGGCGGGAAACCCGGCTCTGGAAGCAGTTGGCCTCAATCAGGATATGGGAAGCATGGAAGGAAAAGAGATGCGCTTCGGCATTGCCCAGTCTGCACTCTTTACAACGACAACCACCTCATTTACTACAGGTACAGTTAACAATATGCACGATACCCTGACCCCTCTTGGAGGAATGGTTCCAATGCTTCACATGATGCTAAACTGTGTATTCGGCGGTAAGGGCGTCGGTCTTATGAATATGGTAATGTATGTAATTCTTGCCGTATTCCTCTGCGGACTTATGATTGGACGTACTCCGGAATATCTTGGAAAGAAAATTGAAGGAAAAGAAATGAAGCTTGTGGCTCTTGTACTGATCGTGCATCCGCTTCTTATTCTTGGTTTTTCCGCGCTTGCCGTTATGACAGGGGCGGGAATGGAAGGAATTACAAACGAAGGTTTTCATGGACTGTCACAGGTTTTATATGAATATGCTTCTTCTGCTGCAAACAACGGTTCCGGTTTTGAAGGACTGGCAGATAATACTGTATTCTGGAATATTACGACTGGTCTTGCCATGTTCTTCGGAAGATATATTGCTATTATCGCACAGCTTGCAATCGCAGGAAGTCTGCTGGCAAAACGCCGTGTAAATGAGACAGTAGGAACATTACGGACGGACAATGTAATTTTTACAGTTGTTTTAGTAGTTGTTGTATATATCTTTGCAGCATTGACATTCTTCCCTGCACTGGCACTTGGGCCGATAGCAGAGCATCTTGTACTTTGGATGTCATAAACAGGATGCGAAGTCAGAAAGGATATGGATTGAAATGGAAAAAGAGCATAAAAAGACAAAATTTATTACAAAGGATATTCTGAAAACTTCCATTATCGGAGCCTTTCAGAAATTAAATCCAAAATATATGATGAAAAACCCCGTAATGTTTGTAGTAGAAATTGGTTTTGTAATCAGCCTGATCATGACAATTTTCCCTACGATTTTTGGAGATGACAGTTCCCTCCGTATTTATAATGGAATAGTAACTGTGATTTTATTTGTAACAATTCTTTTTGCAAACTTTGCAGAAGCTGTTGCAGAGGGACGTGGAAAAGCCCAGGCGGATTCTTTGAAGAAAACAAAAAAAGATACTGTGGCAAATCTTCTTTTAAAAGACGGCACAGAAAAGACGATCAACGCTTCTGAGCTGAAAAAAGGCGATGTAGTCATGGTAAGAATGGGAGAAGTGATTCCAAATGATGGCGAGGTAATTGAAGGTGTTGCATCTGTAGACGAGTCAGCGATCACAGGAGAGTCTGCTCCTGTTACGAGAGAGGCAGGCGGCGATTTCTCTTCTGTTACAGGAGGAACCACAGTAGTCAGTGACTGGCTGAAAATTAAAATTACTTCAGAGCCTGGAAAATCTTTCCTGGATAAAATGATTTCTCTTGTAGAAGGAGCTTCCAGACAGAAGACGCCAAATGAAATTGCGCTGAATACGCTTCTTGTAAGTTTAACTATTATTTTCCTTATTGTGGTTGTCACTCTTTACTGTTTCTCTGATTATGCAGGAGCAAAGATTCCAATGGCAACCATGATTGCTCTTCTAGTGTGCCTGATTCCGACCACTATCGGCGGATTGCTTTCCGCAATCGGAATTGCAGGAATGGATCGTGTAACAAGATTTAATGTAATTGCCATGTCAGGGAAAGCAGTAGAAGCCTGCGGAGACGTAGACACCATGATTCTTGATAAAACAGGAACCATTACATACGGAAACCGTCTTGCAGCAGATTTTCGTCCGGTAAAAGGAAAGAAAAAAGAAGACTTAATTGATTACAGTGTAATGACTTCCCTCTGTGATTCCACACCGGAAGGAAAATCTGTGGTAGAACTTGGAATGTCTCTTGGAACAGGTATCAGAGAAGATGCAAAAGAGCAGATGGAATTTGTGGAGTTTACCGCACAGACAAAAATGAGCGGCGTCAACTTAAAAGACGGCACAGAAATTCGAAAAGGCGCTTACGATGCCATCAAAACATACGTAAAAGAAAAGGGTGGAACAATTCCTGACGATCTGGAAGGAATTGTAAAAGAAATTTCCAGTCTTGGCGGCACACCTCTTGTTGTATGTGCAGGAAATGTAATATACGGCGTTATTTACTTAAAAGATACAGTAAAACCGGGGCTTGTAGAGCGTTTCGCCCGTCTCCGTGAAATTGGGATCAAGACAATTATGTGTACAGGAGATAACCCGCTGACAGCTGCAACGATTGCAAAAGAAGCAGGTGTAGACGGTTTTATTGCAGAATGTAAACCAGAGGATAAAATTGATGCCATCAAAAAAGAGCAGGCAGAAGGAAAACTGGTAGCGATGACAGGAGACGGTACAAACGACGCGCCGGCTCTTGCACAGGCAGACGTTGGTCTTGCCATGAACAGCGGAACAACAGCTGCAAAAGAGGCAGCCAATATGGTTGACCTTGACTCTGACCCAACCAAGATTCTGGAGGTTGTGGAAATTGGAAAACAGCTTTTGATTACAAGAGGTTCTCTTACTACTTTCAGTATTGCAAACGATGTGGCAAAATATTTCGCCATTATTCCGGCAATGTTTACTCTTGTAATTCCACAGATGGAAATGCTGAACATTATGCATCTTGCAACACCGTTCAGCGCGATTTTATCCGCACTTATTTTCAACGCCATTATTATTCCGTGCCTGATTCCCATTGCCATGCGCGGTGTCAAATATAAACCAATGCGCTCCGAAAAGATGCTGATGAAAAACATGGGAATTTATGGACTTGGCGGTGTGATCGTACCGTTTATCGGAATTAAACTGATTGATATTTTAGTTGCGCCACTTCTGGCACTTTTAGGATTATAAAAATAGAGGTAATGACATGAAGAATTTTGGAAAATATTTAAAAAAAGCGGCTGCAGTTACATTTACCCTGCTTCTTATATGTGGTGTGATTTATCCCCTGGCTCTTACCGGTATCGGGCAGGTTCTGTTTCCCAGGCAGGCGAACGGAAGTATTGTAAAGGCAGATGGAAAAGAAGTTGGTTCTGAGGTAGTAGGACAGGAGTTTGAAGGCGACCAGTATTTTCATGGAAGAATTTCTTCTGTAAATTACAATACTTATACAAAAGAAGAAAAAGAAAGCGGCGAATATACAGGGGTTGCCTCCGGAAGCTTTAATTACGGAGCTACAAGCGAGGACTTAAAAGCGCGTGTGGAAAATGATGTAAAGGCTTTTAAGGAAAGATACAGGGAAGCGACAGGCGAGGAATTTACAGGTGAAATTCCGGCAGATATGCTTACTGCTTCCGGTTCCGGACTTGATCCTCACATCAGCTCGGAATCTGCGGAAGTACAGCTTCCTATCGTAGCTGCAAAAAGCGGACTCTCTGAGGATGAAGTAGAGAAAATCGTAGAAAACAACACAGAGCATAAGGTTTTCGGGATTTTCGGAGAAGAAAAAGTGAACGTATTAAAATGTAACCTGGAAATCAAAGAAGCTATGGAAGGCTGATGTGCCGGGGAGGAAAAACATGAGCACAGAACGGGCGACTCCGGAGGAATTGCTGAGAAGGATCCATGCGGAGGAAGAAGCGAAGGAGAAAGAAAAGAAAGGGAAACTGTGTATTTTTCTGGGATATGCGGCAGGGGTTGGAAAAACCTGCGCCATGCTGGATGCAGCTCATGAGCTATTGAAAGAGGGTGTAGATCTGGTTTCCGGATATATTGAACCTCATGCAAGACCGGAGACAAGTAAAAGAGAGGAGGGACTGGAAAAAGTCCCCCCTCTTCTTGTGCCATATAAGGGAATTGATCTCCGGGAGCTGGATCTTGACGCTGTTTTGCGAAGAAAACCACAGCTAGTCCTTGTTGATGAGCTTGCGCATACAAACGCAGCGGGGATGCGCCACAGAAAACGGTATGAGGATATTGAAGAAATTCTTGATGCAGGTATTGACGTATATACAACCGTAAATATTCAGCATCTGGAAAGCCTGAACGATATTGTGGGAAGCATTACGGGCATCCATGTAAGGGAGCGTGTTCCCGATAAAATATTTGATTCCGCCGATCAGGTAAAGCTTGTGGATATTGAACCGGATATTCTGATTGAGCGATTAAAAGAAGGGAAAATTTATAAGGCAGTACAGGCGGAGAGAGCGCTTCAGAATTTTTTTGCAAAAGACAAGCTGATCGCTCTTCGTGAAATTGCTCTTCGAAGAATGGCAGATAAAGTAAATCGGCTTGCCATTTTAGAACATATTCAAAATGAATCAGGAGAAAATGGAGAGTATTATCAAGGCGAGCATATAATGACCTGCATTTCCGCTGCTCCTTCCTGCAAAAAAGTCATCCGAAGTGCGTCAAGAATGGCATATGCCTTTCACGCAAAATTTACTGCCCTTTATGTGGAAACAACTGCCCTTCAAAATGCAGAACCGGCAGTTAAAAAAGCACGTGATGAAAATATTCACCTTGCAGAGGCGCTTGGGGCTAAGGTGGTAACCGTATTTGGTGATGATATTGCCTTTCAGATTGCAGAATACGCCAGAGTCAGCAGCGTCACGAAGCTCGTTCTTGGAAGAACAAATCACAGGATTCTTCTCGGTCAGAAAAAAGGAACGCTCACAGACCAGATCAGTGAATATATGCCGGAGCTTGATATATTTATTATTCCGGATACGGGAAATACGGGGAAAAAACGGTATTTTCTTCATACGCCAAAACGGTATGTAAGTGCGAAGGCAACAGAAAGTCTGTATATGGACCTTTTAAAAGAAACAGCAGCTCTCTGCATGGCAACAGGCGTTGGTTTCCTTTTTCGAAAACTGGGCTTTGTGGACGCGGACATTATCATGGGATACCTTTTTTCTATTCTGATTCTGTCCCTTTATACAACAAGGCGGTATATTGCTGTTTCAGCAGCCGTATTGAGCGTCTTTCTTTTTGACTGGTTTTTTGTACATCCGTATTACAGCCTTACTTTTTACAGTGGAGAGTACAGTGTGACATTTGGTATTATGCTTCTGTTTTCTATTATTATTTCTACAGTGTTATCTACAGGAAGAAGACAGGCCAGAGAAAGTGCAAAAATTATGTATAGAACAGAGCTTCTTCTGGAAAACAGCAGAAAAATGCGGCGTGTGGAAAATGTGAAAGACCTTCTCATGGAGTTAAGTGAAAAAGTGCTGAAGCTTATGAATCTTTCCGTTGTATTTTATGTGCGGAAAGATGAAAAGACGACAGGACCCTGGCTGTTTCCAAGAGAGGGCGTATCAAAAGAGGAGCTTGGAAAAACGCAGGACGAAAAAGAACGTGCAGTTGTGGACTGGGTCATGGCAAATAAAAAACGCGCAGGCTGCTGTACCCACACGCTTCCCGATGCAAAAGCCATGTATCTTCCTGTTAAAACAAGTGAGGAAATATATGGAGTAATGGGAATCATACTGGAAGAAAAAAGAGAAATCCCCTCTTTTGAGTACGGACTTTTAACAGCCATGTTAAATGAGGCTGCCCTTGTGTTTGCCAGAATTTATCTTGTTCAGAAAGAAAAGTAGAATTTTTTATGATTTTGCGTTATGATAAGAACATAGAAACGGAGGAAAACAGCAATGAGAGATGCAGTGGAAGAAAAAAACAGGAATCATATGTGGAAAAATATAGGTTACTGCAGCGCAAGCCTTCTTCTTTCCACAGGAATTGATCTGATTTTTGCAAGATGGGGGTTCAGCGATGCAAATCTGATCATGACGTATATCCTGGGAAACCTGATCGTGGCTCTTTTTACAGACGGATATATCTGGGGACTGATTTACAGTATTTTAGGTGTTCTTACCTTCAACTTCTTTTTTGCAGCTCCTGTTTTTACGTTTTCCGTTTATAATCCAAACTATATCGTGACCTTTATCGTAATGTTTGTCACATTTATGATCTGCTCCATGCTCACGAAAAAGGTAAAGGATTATGCTTATCAGAATGCCAAGAAATCCTATCGCTCGGAGCTTTTATTAAAGGCGAGCCGAAGCCTTCAGACAGCTTCCACCACCCAGGAGATTGCCCAGAAGATCGTGGAGCAGCTTGGCAGACTTCTTGAAAAAAACATCTACTGTTATCTTGGAGAGCCTGAGGAAGGAAGTATTCCCCTTTCCTACAGAAAAGAAAACGGAGAAGAAGCTCTTCAGGAAACAGATATGGCAGTTGTGAGATGGTGCTGGCAGCATCAGGAGGATGCCGGATTTTCTACAGAGACACTGGGAGAATCAAAGTATATGTTCCTTGCAGTAAAAAGCGATGCGCGAATGTTTGCAGTTATTGCCATTGATATGGAGGGAGAACCCATCCGCACCTTTGAGCGGGGAATCGTGGGCACTCTGATCCATGAATGTGCCTTTGCTATGGAAAAGGAGGAGCTTTTAAAGCAGCAGAGGGAGGCGGAGATTCGACTGGAAAAAGAGCAGTTAAGGGCAAATCTTCTTCGCTCGATCTCTCACGACCTTCGAAGTCCTCTTACGAGTATTTCCGGAAATGCAGAAAATCTCATAGGAAATGAGACAATCCTTTCGGCAGAGAAACGGCAGAAAATATACCATGATATTTACAATGATTCCATGTGGCTGATCAATCTTGTGGAAAATCTTCTCTCAATTACGAGAATCGAAAACGGAAGCATGGAATTAAATATCCAGGGAGAAATCGCAGAGGAAGTACTGGACGAGGCAGTGCGGCATATAAACAGAAGGGGAAAACACCAGCATATCCAGGTGGAATGTGAGGAAATCCTCATTGCGAAAATGGATGTGAAACTGATCCTGCAGGTTTTGATCAATCTTGTAGACAATGCGGTAAAATATACGCCGGAGGGAGGAGAAATTATTCTCCAGGCGGAAGCTTTAAAGGGAAAGGTTCTTTTTTCCGTAAAAGACAACGGGGAAGGGTTGACAGAAGAGCAGAAAGAGAAAATTTTTGATATGTATTATACGGCAAATAATACGGTCAGCGACGGCAGAAGAGGCATGGGGCTTGGACTTCCTCTCTGCCAGTCGATCATAGGTGCACACGGAAGCAGCCTTAAGGTTTATGACAACGAGCCAGCGGGAACCGTATTTTGTTTTGCACTGGAACAGGAGGAGATTCGATTATGATAAAAGGCGGCAAGCCGGTAGTTCTTGTTGTGGAAGATGATGAGCCGATCCGCAACCTGATCACCACAACTCTGGAAATGGAAAAGTATAAATTTGATACGGCGCAGAACGGCTCGCAGGCAATTATGCTGGCAGCAGCCAACAATCCGGATATTATTCTTATGGATCTTGGGCTTCCTGATATGGACGGAATTGAAGTGATCCGGAAAATCCGTTCCTGGTCGGTAGCCCCTATCATTGTGATCAGTGCAAGAAGCGATGAAAAAGACAAGGTGGCGGCTCTTGACGTGGGAGCGGACGATTATCTCACAAAGCCCTTCAGCGTAGTAGAACTGTCTGCAAGACTTCGGGCGACGATCCGCCGTGTACAGTATATTATGCGGGAAGATAACACAAACGAAAGCGTTTTCAAAAACGGAGGGCTGGAAATAGATTACAGCGCGGCAGTTGTAAAGCTTGACGGGGAGGAGCTTCATCTTATGCCACTGGAGTACAGTCTTCTCTGCCTTCTTGCCCGGAATGTGGGCAAGGTCCTGACGTATCAGTTTATTCTGGAAAAAGTATGGCAGAACGGGATGGGAAGCGATATTTCTTCCCTTCGCGTATACATGACTTCTCTTCGGAAAAAACTGGAGAAGGATAAGGAAAAGCCAGCGTATATTCAGACACATATTGGAATCGGGTACAGAATGCTGAGTGTGGAAGATTAAAAAATTATATCTTTTCCTGTGCCATGCGGAGAAATTCTTCCATTGCTCTTGTCAGATACCGCCCTTTTTTCCAGTAAAAATAAATGCTTCTGTGACTGTACTGTCCGGACAGCTTATAAAAAATTACATTGTTGTGATAGGGAACGCGGGAAATCAAGGTATCACTTATAAAGGAGATGCCCATGCCGGAGCATGTAATATTGTAGGAGGTCATCTGCTGGTCTAATTCAAAAAGCACTTTAGGAGTAAGCTGGTTTTCTCTGAAAATTCCCATTCCCCGCTTTCTTGTATCATTTTCCGGCTTTAAGATAATGAAAGGCTCTGCTTCAAAATACATCAGGGGGACAGGCTGAACTTTTGAATTTAAAAAACTTTTGTCTCTAATCTGTTCCGGCAAAATCTGAAAGGAAGACAATTTGCTGTTTACAGAAAAGGAGGCAGGTACTGCAAGAAGAAGATGCTCTTCCTGATAAATGCAGGAGGAAAAATTTTCTTCTTGAATAATTCCATTATCCAGCATCAGATCAATTTTTCCATCCTGAAGGAGCGCAGTAAGCTCTGTTGTATTTTCTTCTTTCAGTTTTAATTTTACAAGAGGAAATTTTCTGGAAAATTCCGCCATAAGAGGAGGGAGTACCCAGGAAGAAAAAAGGCTGCTTCCCCCAAGGGTAAGATTGCCTGCCTGAAGTCCGCCCCAATCATTTATGTATTCTGTAAAGTCGTTTTCTACAGACATAAGCTTTTCTACAGTGCGGATGTACTGCCGGCCAGGTTCCGTAAGCTGCAGAGGCTTTGTACTTCGGTCAAAAATAGGATAGCCTACTTTTTCTTCAATTCGTTTTACAGTGGCGCTTAAGGAAGGTTGTGAAATAAAAAGACTTTTTGCTGCTTTGGAAAAGCTGCCTTCCTTATAAACGGCATATATATAATTCATTCCATGAAACATAAAAAACCTCATAACTTTAAAGTTATACTATTTATATTTTAATATGTATTTGATTATATTGTACCGATTTCTTATAATAAGGTCAAGAAGAAAACGTACGTATAATGTACATGGGAGGATAATCATGAAAGAAACGATTGCAGATTTTCGCGTAGAAAAAGATTCCATTGGAACAAAGGATGTTCCGGAAAATGTCTATTACGGAGTACAGTCTTTGCGGGCAGCAGAGAATTTTCATATAACAGGATTAAATATGCATCCGGAAATTATTAACAGTCTTGCATACATAAAAAAAGCGGCGGCAATCACAAACTGTGAGGTAGGAATCCTTGACAAGTCTATTGCGACAGCCATTGTGGCAGCCTGCGATGAAATTCTGGCAGGAAAGCTTCATGAGGATTTCATTGTAGATCCAATTCAGGGAGGTGCCGGTACTTCTGTAAATATGAATGCAAATGAAGTTATCGCAAACCGTGCTATTGAAATCCTCGGCGGTCAGAAGGGAGATTACTCCATTGTCAATCCAAACGATCACGTAAACTGCGGACAGTCCACAAATGACGTAATCCCTACAGCTGGAAAAATGACAGCCCTTCGCCTTCTGAAAAATTTGAAAACAGAGCTGCTTCGTCTTCACAAAGCGCTTTGTGAAAAGGCAGAAGAGTTTGACGGAATTTTAAAAATGGGACGTACTCAGATGCAGGATGCAGTTCCCATTCGTCTGGGGCAGGAATTTAAAGCATACTCCGTTGCAGTTATGCGTGATATTCACCGTATGGATAAAGCGATGGATGAGATGCGTTGTCTGAATATGGGAGGAACTGCGATTGGAACAGGTATCAATGCAGATGAAACATATTTAAGAAGAATTGTTCCAAACTTAAACGAGGTTTCTGCGATGGATTTTGTTCAGGCATTCGATTTAATTGACGCAACGCAGAATCTTGATCCCTTTGTGGCAGTCTCCGGAGCAGTAAAAGCATGTGCTGTTACTTTATCCAAAATTGCAAATGACCTTCGTCTGATGTCATCCGGCCCGAGGGCAGGCTTCCACGAAATTAACCTTCCGGCAAAACAGAATGGTTCTTCTATTATGCCGGGAAAAGTGAATCCGGTTATTCCGGAGGTAGTGAATCAGGTTGCTTTCTATGTGATTGGAAATGATATGACAATTACTATGGCGGCAGAGGCTGGACAGCTGGAGCTGAATGCCTTTGAGCCGATTATTTTCTACTGTATGTTCCAGTCTATTGACACACTGGCGTATGCGGTGCAGACTTTTGTGGATAACTGTATTAAGGGAATTACGGCAAATGAGACACGCTGCCGTTACCTTGTAGAAAACAGTGTTGGAATTATCACAGCAATTTGTCCGCATATTGGATACCAGAAAGCAGCGGATGTTGCAAAAAAAGCAATTCAGACAGGAGAATCTGTCCGTACCCTTATTTTACAGGAAGGGCTTCTTGAAGAAGAAGAGCTTGACTGCATTTTAGATCCGGAAAACATGACTGAACCTGGAATTTCAGGAAAAGAGCTTATGAAGAAAAACATATAAGAAAATCATTTATAAGAGCAGGCAGCTTTGGGAAACCGAAGCTGCCTGTTTACGTTAGTTAGAGTAGGAGTGAGAAGAACGGATGAGTAAATTTGAAGTATAAAATAATGATAATTTAACTATAAATTTTCATTATTTTAAGTTGATATTTTAGATTTATATGAGTATAATAAAAATAAAAGACAAGGAGGTGTGACTGATGGCAAATATTATGGATTGTCTTGTGCCGATTTCATTATTTAACAAAGGACAGGCAACAAAAATTTTTAATCGGCTCAGAGAAACAAAAGAATTGTTTGTACTGAAGAACAATCAGCCTTCCGCTGTTATTTTATCTCCGGAAGAATATACCAGACTCACGGAAATAGAAGAAAATTATATGTTGTTATTAGAGGCAACAAACAGACTGGAAGAAAATGGAACAAAACCTGCCGTACCGATGGAAACAGTTATGGCAGATCTGGGAATCAGCGAGAAAGATCTGGAAGGAGCGGAGGAAGTGGAGATAGAATGAGCTGGAGTGTAGAATTTTTGGAAGAAGCAAAAAAAGATATACAAAAGCTGGAGCGTTCTGCTACGATTCAAGTCTTAAAAGGAATTCAGAAAGTAAGTCAAAATCCACTTCCTGTTCAGGAAGGTGGATACGGAAAACCGTTGGGAAATAAGAACGGTGTGAACCTTACAAACCTTTTAAAAATTAAATTTCGTGATTTGGGAATTCGAGTAGTATATAAGATAGAACGAATGGAAGATGTCATGAAAATCATAGTTATTTCTGCAAGGACAGATGAGCAGGTTTATCGCGAGGCTGCCAGGCGAAGACAAAAATATGAATTATGAATACTGAAATATAATAGAGGCAGCTTTGGGAGACCAAAGCTGCCTTTCAAGACAGCGGGGAGTATATTAAAAGGTTTTATTTGCATATATAATCGTGTATAATAGAAGAAAATTAGAAAATGTAGAAAGAGAAATAAAAGGAATCAAAATATGAAAATCATCATCATCGAAGACGAGGTAACCATAAGAAACGAATTGCAGATCCTTCTTGAAAACGCCGGTTATGAAACGTTTGCGCCCGACAGTTTTTCAGATATTACAGGGCAGATTATAAAAGAAAACCCGGATCTGATTCTTCTCGATGTGAATCTTCCGGGAATTTCCGGTTTTGACATCTGTACACAGATTCGGGGAAAAACAGAAGTTCCTGTGATCTTTCTTACAAGCAGGACAGATTCGATGGACGAGCTGACAGGAATTTTAAGAGGAGCAGACGATTATATTACAAAGCCGTATCAGGTTCCCATTCTCCTTGCGAGAATCGCAGCCGTTTTAAAGCGTACAAAAGGGATAAGAGAAGCCACAAGTTTTACAAGAAAAGAGGTAATGCTTGATCTTTCAAAATGCTGTCTCTTTTATAGAGAAAAAAGCGCAGAGCTTACAAAAAACGAGATGAAAATTCTTCATATGCTGTTTCAAAACAGCGGAAATTATGTGGGAAGAACGGATTTAATTGAATACCTGTGGGAGAATCAGATTTTTATTGATGATAACACTCTGAGTGTGCATATGACGAGAATCCGCGAAAAATTAAAAACTCTCGGGGTTTCTGATTTTATAGAAACAAAAAGAGGAGTAGGATACAAAATATGAGATTCGGGGAATTTTTAAAGGACAGAATTCTGATGCTGGTGCTGCAGAGTGTCTGTATGGCAGGGCTGTATGGCTTTCTTCGTTTTACCGGGTACAGCAGGGGAAATAGTATGCTGATTTTGATTGTATGGATCCTGATCCTGAGCGTTTATCTTTTTACTTCTTATGTGGGAAGAAACCGCTATTTTAAGGAGATAAAAGCCATTCTGGAACATGCGGATAAGCGGTATTTGCTGGGAGAACTGATGCCGGATTCCTGGCGTCTGGAAGATAAAATATACAGAGAATTTATCCGGAAATCCAATAAATCTGTAATAGAGGAGATCAGGCAGGCTCAGGAGCGGCAGGAGGAGTATAAAGAATATATCGAAAGCTGGGTTCACGAAATAAAAGCGCCCATTACAGGGATTTCTCTTATTTGTGAAAACGGAAGAAGTAAGGAAAATTTTGCAGGGAAAAGTTTTCGGAAAATCATTACTGAGAATCAGAAAATTGAAAATTATGTGGATATGGTTCTTTATTATGCACGTTCGGAAAATGTTTATAAGGATTATATGATCCGGAAAATTGCTTTAAAGGAAGCCGTCTTTGAGGTGTTGGAAAAAAATCGTTTTCTTCTGATTGAGAACTGTGTGCGGGCAGAGGTGGAGTGTGAGGATTTTGCTTATACAGACAGAAAGTGGCTTATTTTTATTTTAAATCAAATGATTTTAAACAGCGTAAAATATAAAAATGAAGAGGCTCCTGCTTTCCGTATTTTTTCTGAGAAAAGAGAAAATGGAGTGTCGCTTGTGCTGGCAGACAACGGAACAGGAATCAGAAAAGAAGAGCTTTCCAGGATTTTTGAAAAAGGATTTACAGGAACAAACGGACGTACCCATGAACGCTCCACGGGAATGGGACTTTATCTCTGTAAAAAGCTCTGTACAAGACTTGGGATAGGGATTTCAGCAGCTTCCATATACGGAAAAGGAACGGAAATCCGTCTGGAATTTCCAATCAGTACATATATTGCAAGAGAGGACGCTTAAGGTTATCTTTCAAAAACGTAAGATAACTTTAAGCTATTTTTATACAACAAACAGAAAATCCTGCTAAAATAAAAGCTGTAAAACACAGGGACAGACAAAACAGGAGGACAGATATGGAGAATATACGTGTATGCGATGTGGAGAAATATTATGGAAACAGTACGAATATTACAAAGGCAGTGGATCGTGTAAGCTTTCAGGTGGAAAAGGGAGAATTTGTGGGGATCATGGGGCCTTCCGGCTCCGGAAAAACCACGATTTTAAATATGCTGGCAACTATTGACCGTGTGACTGCGGGGCATATTTATTATGGAAAAACTGACATCACGGAGCTTTCAGAGGACGGACTTTCTGAATTTCGAAAAAAGAATCTTGGCTTTGTTTTCCAGGAATATAACCTTCTGGATACGCTTACTCTGGAAGAAAATATGATACTTGCGCTGACCTTGCAGGGAGAAAAAAGGAAAAATATACAGGAAAAATGTAAAAAAATGATGCGTCTTCTTGATATTGAGGAGATAAAAGACAAGTTTCCATATCAGGTATCAGGGGGACAGAAACAGCGGTGCGCCTGCGGGCGGGCGATGATCAATAATCCCAAACTTCTTCTTGCAGACGAGCCGACCGGAGCGCTGGATTCTCATTCCTCACAGGTACTTCTGGAAACATTTACAAGGCTGAACCGCAGTATGGGAGCAACGATCCTTATGGTAACACACGATGCTTTTTCCGCCAGCTATTGCAGCAGGATTCTGTTTTTAAAGGACGGAAAAATTTTTCATGAGCTTGTGCGGGGAGAAAAGGAAAGAAAAGTATTTTTGCAGGAAATTCTGGACGTGCTTTCCCTGACAGGAGGTGAGATGGCAGATGTTAGGTAAACTGGCTTATCGGAACATGAAACGTTCTGCAAAAGATTATCTTATATATATTCTCACCATGACAGTCGTTTCGGCGCTCATGTATGCGTTTAACAGCCTGATTTTTCAAAATGAATTTACGGGAATGATGGAAGAAGATGCCATGATGCCGATGATGATCGGGCTTGCCACTTTTTTTATTGTACTCATTATGGCGTGGCTGATTCACTATATGGTTCGTTTTATGATGGAAAAAAGAGGCAGTGAATTTGGAATTTATATGCTTCTCGGAATGAAAAAAAAGACCATTGCAAGACTGTATGTAAGGGAAAATCTTCTTCTTGGAAGTGCGGCGCTTATCATTGGGTGTGGCTTTGGAATCCTTCTTTCACAGATTCTTATGTCCATTATGGCATCTATGATCTATATGGAATACGTGCCGCATGTGACTTTTAATCAGTGGACAATTCTCATGACGGTTCTCTGTTATGGAGGATGTTATTTTCTTGCGCTTTTCCGGTGTAAAAGGCGGTTTCGGAAAATGAATATCCACGACCTTATGGAAAGCTCCAGGAAAAATGAGGAAATAAAAGAGGGACATGAAGGAATCAAAAAGCTTCTTTTTCCCCTTTCTGTTCTTTTTATACTTTTGTTCTGGACCGTATTTACCCATCTGACTTCTACGGGAGAAATTCTCCTTTTTCTCATCGGGCTTGTTCTTACGATTTATCTTTTTTATATGGGATTGTCCGCCTGGATCACCTGTTATATCAGGAAAAAAGGAAAGGGGATTTACAGAGGGCAGAATCTCTTTCTTCTGCGGCAGTTTGCCTCAAAAATACGTACTATGCAGTTTACGATGGGAACGCTTACTGCCCTTTTTACTCTGGCTTTAATGGGAGCTTCCCTGGCTCTTATTTTCAGTGATTATGAGGATAAGATGCTCCCCGTAAAATTTCCTTTTGATGTGCTGATAAACAGTACAGATCCGGAAGATAATTTTGAAGATGAGAGAGAAATTCTTGAGAAATATGCAGATCCGCAAGAAATGTATATTTATCATATTTATACAGATGAAGACAATCAGGTGAATACATGGATGCTGACAAATTTGGAGCAGTGGGGCGGTATGTATTGGAAAAAGGACGGCTCTCCGGATATGGAAAAGATACGGGATATGCTGAAAAACGACGGCACGTACTGTACTTACGATACGTATATGGGAATTACAGATTATAACTATTTGAGGGAAATGCTGGGATATGAACCGGTTTCTCTTGGCGCAAATGAATATGTAGTGCAGATAAAAGACAGGCTGAAAGACGATGCGAAGAATATAGGAAACGACCTTAAAATTACGGACAGCGACGAAGAAACGATTCTTTCTTTTGGAGGACTTTACACAGATGCTTTTTCTCAGGACGGACATAATGGAGGGGATTACCTTGTGATTGTTCCGGATCGGGTTCTTGAGAGGCTGACGCCCTATTATACAGTAATGGCAGCCGATCTCAAAGGAAAAGCCCCGGCAGATCTGCAGAAGAGACTTGAAAATCTTACGGAAGAAGAAAAGTGCGATTTCGCAGAACACTCAGAGTCTGTTTTGGAAGGAAACAGTTGTATCGGTTCTGATAATATGGTGGTGTATGCCGCTGTAAATCTTGTGCGTGATAACTGTATTCCGGAAGTAAAGATTCTCCTTGCTTCCGTTATGCTGCCTATGTTTTATATTGGTCTTGTATTTGTCTGCGTGGCAGTGACGGTTCTTTCTGTACAGCAGTTAAGTGATTCCGCAAAATACAAATTCCGGTATGAGGTACTTGGAAAAATGGGATTAAAACAGAAAGAAATCTGTAAAATTATCCGGATTCAGCTTGCTGCCTATTATCTCTGTCCGGCGCTTCTTGCGATTGTGATAAGCGGAAAGATGATTCTTACTTTCAGTAATTTCTTTGTGCGGACAACAGGTGTTACCACTTCTTTTCCGGGAATATATTTTGGAAAAAGCATACTTCTTTTTATAGGGATTTACATTGTATATTACATTGTGACGTATGTAGTGTTTAAGAGGAATGTCTTTTTGAAAAAATCCGGACAGAAATAAAATTATTCTTGACAAGTGAACGCGCGTTTACTATACTTTGGGTAGTAAACGTGCGTTTACTTTCGGGAGGAAGAGATGACAGATACGAAGAAAAAAATATTGCTGGCAGCGCTTCAGTTATTCGCAGTAAACGGATATGAAGCTGTTTCTGTCAGTCAGATAGCTGAGGTTGTGGGAATTACAAAGGGTGCTTTATACAAGCATTATAAAAACAAAAGAGATATTTTTGAGAGTATTTTTGCATACGTCTGCCAGCTTGACATTGAGCGATCAAAGGATGCTGGCGTTCCGGAGAAGGAGTATTATGAAATGCCGGAGGCTTTTAAAGAAACGCAGGCGAAAAGTTTAAGAGAATATATGATTTCTCAGTTTTACTATTGGAGCCGGGATGAAATCGCCTGCAATTTTCGAAAAATGCTGACTCTGGAACAATATAAAACAGAAGAAATGGAAGCTCTGTATCAGAAGGTGATGGGAAGCGGTCCTCTGGATTATATAGAAAATCTTTTCCGGGAAATGATAAAGGAAAAAGAGGAAAATAAGAGTACTCCGAAAGAAATGGCAATCGAGTTTTACGCTCCGTTTTATCTTCTGTTAAGTATGGCGGACGCAGCGCATGAGGAAGCAGAAAAGGAGAAGATGGCAGAACTGTATGTGCGATATGCAGACAACTTTTTTAAAAAGTATAACCTGATAAATGAGGAAAATGAGAAATGGGACAGATAATAATTAGAAATGAACAGAAAACAGATTATGAAACAGTAGAAAAAATTACAAGAGAGGCATTTTACAATATGTATATGCCGGGGTGTGTGGAACACTATCTTGTGCATATTATGAGAGAGCATGAAGACTTTATACCGGAGCTTGATCTTGTTCTGGAACTTGACGGAAATGTAATCGGAAATATTATGTACACAAAGGCAAGGCTTGTGGACGAAAGCGGAAAAGAGAAAGAAATTCTGACTTTCGGACCGGTGAGCGTAAAGCAGGAGTATCAGAGAAAAGGATATGGAAAGCAGTTGATCGCACATTCTTTTGAAAAGGCAAAAGAACTGGGATATGATACCGTTGTGATTTTCGGAAGCCCGGCAAACTATGTGAGCTGCGGTTTTAAGAGCTGCAAAAAATATAACGTGAGTATGGAAAACGGAAAATACCCGGCAGCCATGATGGTTCGGGAGCTGATTCCGCATGCGCTTGACGGACATAAATGGGTGTATTACGACAGCCCTGTTATGGCGATCAGTGAAGAAGAGGCGGAAAAATACGATAATACTCTGGAAAAAATGGAAAAGAAACATATGCCAAGTCAGGAGGAATTTTATATTTTAAGTCAGGCATTTATTGAGGAGTAGTATCTTGAAGATCAGACAGACTGGGCAGAGATGTTTTTTTAGAGATTAAACGAACTGAGAAGGTATTGCAGATGAATATGACAAAAGTATTATTAATAGAAGATGACGCAGATATTGTGGAAAATCTTACGGCGTATTTGAGAGAGGAAGGATTTCAGGTAAAAGCATCTGACGGGCAGGTAAAAGCCCTTCAGATGCTTGAGGAAAATCGGTTTGATCTGATTCTTCTTGACGTGACTCTGGCAGAGGGAAATGGATACAGCGCCTGTACGGCGATCAAAGCAAAGTATGAGATTCCTGTTATTTTTCTCACGGCTCTCGGAGATGAATTTTCTGTAGTGACAGGGCTTGATATGGGAGCAGATGATTACATAAGCAAGCCGTTTCGCCCGCGGGAGCTTGTGTCAAGAATGCGTTCGGTGCTTCGAAGAGCGGGAAAAAACAGTCAGATAACAGAGACAGGAAATCTTGCGGTAGATATGGAAAAAGGCGTAGTCAGAAAAAAGGGAGAAGAGGTTTTTCTCTCGGCTTTGGAATACAGGCTGCTCCTTGTGTTTTTAAATAACAGGGGAAGGATTCTTACAAGAAATCAGCTTCTGGAGGATATATGGGATATTGCAGGGGAATATGTAAACGATAATACTCTGACTGTGTATATTAAGAGGCTGCGTGATAAAATAGAAGATGACCCGCAGAAACCGGAACTGATTAAAACAGTGCGCGGAATGGGGTATAAAATGGAGGCATAAAATGGGAATGTTTCGAAATAAAAGTGTGCGAAATCAACTTTTTTTAAGCCTCCTTTTTCTTATTTTTACAGGAGTTACAGCCTTTGTTTTTGACAGAAAGGCAGGAATTTTTGTACTCCTTTCCGGAACGGGACTGTGTATCTTACAGATTGTTTTTGCAGAAAAAAGATATAAAGAAATCCGCCTTCTGTCCCAGCAGTTGGACGAAATTCTCCATGCGGGAGGCGGCGTGGAGCTTCGTCATTTTCATGAGGGAGATGTGGAGATTCTCCGTGATGAGCTTCAAAAAATGATTCTTCGCCTGGAGGAACAGAAAGAGCTTCTCGAAAAAGAAAAAATGTCCCTTGCAGATTCTCTCGCAGATATATCTCACCAGATCCGGACGCCCCTTACGACTTTAAATCTTCTTGTGGAGAGACTGAAAAAGAATACAGGAGATATTTCTTCCCGTCAGAGCCTTTTAAGGGAGGCAGAGCAGATGCTTGACAGGATTCAGTGGCTTGTGACTTCGCTTTTGCGCCTTTCCAAACTTGACGCAGGAGCGATTGTTTTAAAACCACAGAAAATTGTGCTGTCCTCTTTTTTTCAGGAAGCAATGAAGCCGTTCGCTGTCTCTATGGATGTGAGAGGACAAAGCCTGGAAATAAAAGGAGACGGCAGTACAGAAGTGCAGGGGGATTATAACTGGACAATGGAAGCCATTGGAAACGTCATTAAAAATTCACTGGAATATACGCCGGAAGGCGGGTATCTTCTCATTGAATGGGCGGAAAATCCATTATTTACAGAAATAAAAATTACAGATTCCGGGAAGGGTATCCCCAAAGAAGATATTCCCCATTTATTCGAGCGGTTCTACAGAGGAAAAAATGCGGGAAACCACAGCTTTGGGATTGGTCTTTCTCTGTCCCGTGCGATTTTGTCGCAGGAAAATGCAGTGATTTACGGACAAAATGTTTCTCCTTTGGGAGCGCAGTTTGTCATTCGTTTTTATAAAACTGTTGTGTAAAGTGACAGATTTGTTATGAAAAAGTCACGGCTGTGTCACGTCCGTTTTTTACAATATTTCTATCCCCGATGGAGACTGGCAGGGAATGCAAAAGATAACCGATATAAAGGAGGACATTATGGAAATATTGCGTGTGGAGAAATTAAAGAAAATATACGGACAGGGAAACAGTGCAGTTGTGGCTCTTGACGAGGTATCTCTGTCTGTAAAACAGGGAGAATTTGTAGCGATCGTTGGCTCTTCCGGCTCCGGAAAATCGACCCTGATGCATCTGATCGGGGGAGTGGACCGTCCCACTTCCGGAAAGGTTTTTGTAGGCGGAATCGACGTATATGCGCAGAAAGAGGAAGAGCTTGCCATATTTCGAAGAAGGCAGGTGGGGCTGATCTATCAGTTTTATAATCTGATTCCTGTTTTGAATGTGCGGGAAAATATGACACTGCCTGTTTTGATGGACGGACGAAAGGTAAATGAAAACAGACTTTCTGAGCTTCTTGAACTTTTAAAGTTAAAGGACAGGGAACATCACCTTCCAAATCAGCTTTCCGGAGGTCAGCAGCAGAGAGTATCTATAGGAAGAGCGCTCCTTAACGCACCGTCCCTTCTTCTGGCAGACGAGCCAACAGGAAACCTGGATTCAGAAAACAGCCGGGAGATTATGGAACTTCTGCGGTATTCTAACAAGACCTACCACCAGACAGTGATCGTGATCACACATGACGAAAATATAGCGCTTCAGGCAGACAGGATTCTTGCACTGGAAGATGGAAGAATCATAAGAGATGAGGTGATCCGATGAACATTTTCGCACGGATTACCGCAAGGACCATGAAGGAAAATAAGACGAGGACAATCGTTACGATCATCGGTGTGATTCTTTCTACTGCAATGATCACGGCAGTTGCCACGCTTGGAGTTACATTTCAGAGATTCTTTATTGATTACACAAAGGAACAGGAAGGAAGCTGGCATGTGGCGGGATTTTCTCTTCCTGAAAATGAGGTGGAAAAGGCGGAAAAACAGGAAGAGACGGCCAACAGTACGAGAGTGACAGAATTGGGATATGCCCTTTACGAATCGCTGCAGTCGCCGATGATGCCATATCTTTATGTGCAGTCTCTTTCAGAAAATACGGAAAGTCTGGTTCCGATTACTTTGAGAGAAGGAGAGCTTCCGAAAACCCAGAATGAAGTAATCATTCCGGATCATCTGAATGCCAATCTGGAAGAGGGAGCGCAAGTTCATGTGGGGGATACGCTGTCCCTGGAGCTGGGAGAACGTGAATATAAGGGCGAGCGCCTGGATCAGAGCAACAGTTATATGGGAACGGAAACAGAGGCAGAGGAAAGTTTTGTTCCAAAAGAAAAACGGGAATTTCGGGTAGTGGGGATTTATGATTATTCCAGTCTTGTACATTCCATTGGTGCGCCAGGATACGAAGTTTATGCAGGTCCTGGAAATGAGACGGGAAACTATACAGATCTTTACATGGAATTAAAGGACGTGGGCAGAGCCTACGATTTTCAGAAAGAAGTGTTTGGACAGTATGGTTCTATGACTCATGAAAGTCTGCTTCGGTGGTACGGAGTGGTGGATAACGATCAGTTTGCCGCGGTATACACAGGGCTTCTTTTCATTCTTATAACGGTGATTATGACGGGTTCTGTGCTTTTGATCTACAATGCGTTTTCTATTTCTTTAAGGGAGAGAAGTACGCAGTTTGGCCTTCTTTCTTCTCTTGGAGCAACGAAAAAACAGCTTCGCCAGTCTATGAGATATGAGGCACTTGTGGTAAGCTTTATCGGAATTCCACTTGGAGTGATTTTCGGTATTGCAGGAATCGGCATAACCCTTCATTTTATTGAGGGAGGGCTTTCCCAGTGGCTTTACGGGGAAAGCAAAGACATTCCCCTTGTGATAAATGCGGGGGCAGTTCTTCTATCTGTAATGGTTGCTCTTCTTACGGTATTTATCTCTGTATGGATTCCGTCAAAACGGATCAAACGTCTGTCTCCGATGGAAGCCATACGCGCCAGTGAAGATATAAAAATCCGGCCGGGAGAAGTAAAAACAGGAAGCTGGGTTTTTAAAATTTTCGGTCTTCCGGGAATGATGGCAGATAAAAATTATAAGCGCGACCGAAAAAAATATAGGACAACTATTGTTTCGTTAAGCATCAGTATCCTTCTTTTTACAACAGCAGCTCTGTTTCAGATTTATCTGATGGAAACCGGTTCTTTTGTGATGGACATTCCGGCAGCAGATGTGGAATATGTCCTCTATGAACCGGAGAAAGATGGAGAAAAAGCAGATAAGCTCCTGGAGAAAACAGAAGGGATAGAAGAGATTTTTTCTTATGAAAAATTGTATCTTATGATGCAGATACCATCGGAGATACTTGGCTCTGTTTTTCAGGGCAGGGAAGTGATGTCAGATGGAAATAATACAGTAGTTTCCGCAGAGACAGTCATTCTTTCTGACAGTATGTTTGAAGATATGGCGAAAAAAGAAGGAATTTCTCTTTCTGATTATGAAGATACAAAAGTGCCGAGATTTCTTTATATGAAAAATGAGGACGCATACAATCCGTCTACCCAGCGCTATGAAACGCAGGATTATTTTACGGAAACAGGAGAAAAAAGGGTAGAACTTGGAGTAGTTACAACAAGCGGAGAGCAGGAAAAAGAAATATTTGAACCGGATGGAGAAGTTATCTTAGGAGATGTGGTTGAAAGCTTTCCTGAAAAAATCGGAACAAGAAATACAGGTTTTACTCTTTTTATGCCGGAAAGTATGTATCAGAATTTCCCCAAATATTTTTCCCAAAATCCGCTTACGAGGATTTACAATATAAACTGTGAAAATCCCGGAGAGGTCTGTGCAAGTCTTGAAAAAGAGGTGGAAAAGCGGGAAGCAGAGACGGGAAGTATGAGCAGCAATGTGACGGATCTGTATGCCCTTTACCAGCAGGACAGAAATACCATGATGGCAGTTCAGGTTCTGACATATGGCTTTATTATACTGATTTCCCTGATTGCGGTGGCAAATGTATTCAACACCATTTCCACAAATCTCATGCTTCGGAGAAAGGAATTTGCCATGCTCCGTTCTATGGGAATGCAGCCGAAGGGCTTTAATCGAATGCTTTATTATGAATGTCTGATATACGGCGGGAAATCGGTTTTATATGGGACCATACTTACAGTGATTGTAAGCTATCTTATCTGTAAAGTGATCGGAATCGGAGCAGACACAGGCTTTGTGCTTCCCTGGGGTGCGCTTTTCACTGCCATAGCGGGCATCTTTATTGTAGTATTTGCATCTATGATATACGCAATGTGCCGCATCCGGAAGAATAATATTGTGGAAGAACTGAAGATGATGTAAGAGAGGGTGAGAGCAGCCAGGTGCGGCTGCTCTCGTTACTTTTTCCGTTTTGATGGATTCTTCATGATAAAAAACGAACATATGATTGTAAGGTGAACGAATATATGATATTCTATTTAAGAAAAGATTGTCAAAAATAGTATTTAGCATGAAATGAGATATGTAAGTGTATAAGGAAGGGACAAGGGGTATGAATAAAAGTGTTGATATAATAGAATTGGAAGGTTCTCCAATAGTTATTATCAATGATATACGCTTTCAATCAAGACGAGGAATTGACTGGAACGAAGTGGAAAAATACCTCAAAGAATATATTGGAAAATATTTTAAGATAGCAGAAACTTCAGAAAAAATATATATTGGTTCAGATTTTCCAGATGAATTTAGTCATTCAAATGATACAAAAAGATTAAAGGGTGCAAATATGAAGGCAAAAGCAAATATGACATCTGCTATTGGTAAACTGATTCAAATTGCAACAGAAAAAGCACAGTATCCTGATTATAATAATAAGCATGGAGAAAAAGCAAAATTGGGCTGGTATCGCTATAATACAAAGTTTGGAATACCGGTATATGATGTAGACGGAAATCTGGAACGATATAATATTTTTTCAACGAGAATGCTTGTAAGATGTGATGCAGATGGAAAACTCTATCTTTATGATCTGGTAAGAACAAAAAAAGAAACGAGCGAGCCGCATGAGCAATAGCTGTACGGTAGTAAACTTCGTTTCTTGTAAGTTATGATATAAGTAAAAATGTTATTTGTCAAGAAAAATTTTATGAATCTTTGAAAAAAATTTGGATAGGTTTTATGAATAGATAAAAAATTACATGAAGAAATAGATTGTTATTGCCTGCGAAGCGCAATGGTAAAATTTCCTTTCTCCCCCTTGACACTCCCAACTTTTTCGAATACAATAAACCCAGTAAATAATTATGGCGATGAAGAGAATAGTACACAGGGAGCAATCCCAGAGAGGAATCCCGGCAGCAGAAGCCTGCGCTGTGGTGGAAGGATTCCGTGCGTGAACTGTGGAACCGGCCTCGGAGCTCCGCATAATTGAAGTGCGGCGTATAACCGGCGTTAACGGAACAGATGAGAGAGCAGATATGAAAATACCTGCTAATTAGGGTGGTACCGCCGAAGCCTTTCGGTCCCTTTTCAGGGAGCAGGCTTCTTTTTTTTATGCTATAGGAAATTACTCCGTAATGTTCCATAGCATAAAAAACGCTCCGCGTAGGAGCGCACTGCGGCGGAAAAGAAGTATGTCGCTAAAGCGACCCGCCGCAGGCGGAGAATCTCGCAAGAGAGATTCTTTGTTCTATTTAAATGAAGAAGCATCCTTAAACTTAACAACAAAAGGAGAACAATCATGGCAAAAGACAAAAAACTGGTAGAAGCGATCACTTCTATGGAAGAAGATTTCGCGCAGTGGTACACAGACGTTGTAAAAAAAGCAGAGCTGTGTGACTACACAAGCGTAAAAGGCTGCATGGTGATCAAACCGGCAGGCTACGCGATCTGGGAAAATATCCAAAATGAACTTGACAAAAGATTTAAAGAGACAGGCGTGCAGAACGTATACATGCCAATGTTTATTCCAGAGTCTCTGTTACAGAAAGAGAAAGACCATGTAGAAGGCTTCGCGCCGGAGGTTGCATGGGTCACACATGGAGGACTGGATCCTCTTCAGGAGCGTCTTTGCGTACGTCCTACATCCGAGACACTGTTCTGTGATTTCTACGCAAAAGAAATCCAGTCCCACAGAGATCTTCCGAAGGTATACAACCAGTGGTGTTCTGTTGTCCGCTGGGA
Organism: uncultured Blautia sp.; assembly: GCA_900540785.1. Classification (GTDB taxonomy): domain Bacteria; phylum Bacillota; class Clostridia; order Lachnospirales; family Lachnospiraceae; genus Blautia_A. Next base: position 32,449 of record UQHF01000015.1, on the reverse strand, counting down.
AAAGACAACACGTCCGTTCCTTCGTTCCCGTGAGTTCTTATGGCAGGAAGGCCACACTGCTCACGCAACAGCAGAGGAAGCAGAAGAGCGCACCATTCAGATGTTAAACGTATATGCAGACTTCTGCGAGCAGGTACTTGCGATTCCTGTTGTAAAAGGTCAGAAAACAGACAAAGAGAAATTTGCAGGAGCAGAGGCTACCTATACAATTGAGTCTCTGATGCACGACGGAAAAGCGCTGCAGTCCGGAACAAGCCATAATTTCGGCGACGGATTTGCAAAAGCATTTGGCATTCAGTATACAGACAAAGAAAATAAATTACAGTACGTACACCAGACTTCCTGGGGTATGACAACAAGAATGATCGGTGCGATCATCATGGTACACGGCGACAACAGCGGTCTTGTACTTCCTCCGAGAATCGCTCCGGTACAGGCTGTGATCATTCCGATCCAGCAGAGAAAAGAAGGCGTTCTTGAAAAAGCAGACGAGCTGTTTGAAACCCTGAAGGCAGCAGGAGTCCGCGTAAAAGTAGACGACACAGACAAGAGCCCGGGATTCAAGTTTGCAGAGCAGGAAATGCGCGGTATTCCGGTTCGTATTGAGTGTGGTCCAAAAGATATTGAACAGGGACAGGCTGTTATCTGCCGCCGTGATACAAGAGAAAAATATGTGGTAAAATTCGAGGAGCTTACAGAGAAGGTAACAGAGATTCTGGATACCATGCAGCATGAGATGCTGGAAAGAGCTCGCGCACACAGAGATGCACACACATATGTGGCAACAGATTACGAAGAGTTCAAAGATACGATCAACAACAAGCCTGGTTTTGTAAAAGCCATGTGGTGCGGCTGCCAGGAATGTGAAGACAAGATCAAAGAAGACGTGCAGGCAACTTCAAGATGTATGCCGTTTGAGCAGGAGCAGTTAAGCGATGTCTGCGTATGCTGCGGCAAACCGGCGAAAAAGATGGTATACTGGGGAAGAGCATATTAATTGGAAGAAGGAATGGACATGGAGTTAAAAATCCCGGAAAAAGCGGAAATTATACTGCACACACTGGAAAAAGCAGGATATGAGGCATATGTGGTGGGCGGCTGCGTCCGGGATTCCATTCTCGGACGTTCTCCCGATGACTGGGATATTACCACCTCGGCAAAACCGGAGGAGGTAAAAGCCCTGTTTCGAAGAACGGTAGATACCGGTCTCATTCACGGAACCGTAACCGTAATGCTTGATAAAGAAGGTTTTGAAGTTACCACATACCGAGTAGACGGGGAGTATGAGGACGGCAGACACCCGAAAGAAGTCTCTTTTACGGCAAGTCTTGAGGAAGATTTAAAACGCCGGGACTTTACCATGAATGCAATGGCGTACAATCCCAAACGAGGGCTTGTGGATTTATTTGGCGGCGTACAGGACATGGAAAACCGAATTGTCCGCTGCGTGGGAAATCCTATGGAGCGCTTTACAGAAGATGCCCTTCGGATACTCCGGGCTGTGCGCTTTTCCGCTCAGCTTGGTTTTTCCATTGAGGGGGAAACATTAAAAGCCATTTCCGCGCTTGCTCCAAACTTAAAATACGTAAGTGCAGAGCGGATACAGGTGGAGCTGTTAAAGCTTCTTGTATCGCCTCATCCGGATTACCTTCGGACTGCTTATGAGGCAGGTATTACTAAGGAAATCCTTCCGGAATTTGACAGGTGTATGGAAACAGAACAGAATACGCCCCATCACTGCTACACAGTGGGGGAACACACTTTGCAGAGCCTTTTAAATATCCGGCCGGACAAGGTGCTTCGCCTTACCATGCTCCTTCACGATTTTGGAAAGCCTATTGTAAAACGAACAGATGAAAATGGAAGAGATCATTTTAAAACCCACGGACCGGAAGGGGAAAAGATGGCAGTTTCTATTTTAAGGAGGCTTAAAATGGATAACGATACCATTCGAAAGGTGCGCTCTCTTATTAAATGGCACGATTATCGACCGGAAGGAGAAGCGGTTTCCGTAAGAAAAGCGGTAAACTGCATCGGGGAAGAACTGTTTCCCCTGTACCTTGAAGTGCAAAGAGCGGATATTCTGGCACAGAGCACATACAGACGGGAAGAAAAGCTCGCCCGTTTATCTGCCGTGGAGCCTCTTTATGAGGAAATTCTGGAAAAAGGACAGTGCATTTCTCTGAAAACAATGGCTCTTACAGGCAGAGATTTAATTGACGCAGGCTATGCGCCGGGAAAAGAGCTGGGAGAAATCCTGGGAAGGCTTCTTGCCCATGTTTTGGAAAACCCGGAAGACAATAAAAAAGAAATACTTTTAAAACTTGCAGGGACAGTGTGAAAACGCTGTCTCTTTTTTCTTTTTCATATCCACCATTTGTGGGACATAAGTATAGAAGGTACAAAAACAAGAGGGGGATTATAAAGTGTTTGATTATGGACTCAGTACCCTGGAGCAGTACGGTCTTACTGCGAAAAGTACCCTGCGCACGAGAGGCGCGCTTTTGTGTCACACAGAGAAAGGGCTTCTTATACTCAGGGAATTTGGAGGTTCTGAAAGAAAGCTTAAGTTTCAGCAGCAGCTTTTAAAAACACTGAAGGAAGCAGGATGTATGGTAGACTGCTTTTTGGAAAATCAGGAGGGAAATCTTGTAAGCTATGATAAGGACGGGATTCCATTTACTCTCCAGAACTGGTTCGACGGACGGGAGTGCGACACAAAATCTGAGGAAGATATAATAAGAAGCGTTTCTGCCCTTGGAAGGCTGCACAAGGTCATGAAGATGGAGGGAGAAAGGAATTATCAGGAAAAGTCGTTAAAAGAAGAATACAGGCGCCACAATCAGGAGCTTCGGAAAATCAGGAAGTTTATCAGAAGTCACGGGGCAGTGTGCAGCTTTGAAAAAGATTATCTGGCAAGCGTGGAGTGGTTTCTGGAAAAAGGAGAGAAGGCGCTTTCCATGCTGGAAAAAACGGAATATGAAACATTGAGAGAAACTTCTTTTCAGGAGGGCTGTGTCTGCCACGGAGAGTACAATCAGCATAATGTACTCATAACCGGAAAAGGCGTAGCAGTGACAAACTTCGGACATTGTAACTTTGATGTGCAGATTGGAGATCTGTACCGGTTTATGCGTAAAGTTCTGGAAAAGTATGGATGGGATTTAAGACTTTCACAGAAAATGCTTTCTGCTTATAATAAAGAAAGGACGATTTCTAAGGAAGAATGGGAAAACTTAAAAGTGCGCTTTACGTATCCGGAAAAATACTGGAAACTGGCAAATTATTATTTCTGCCACAATAAGGCATGGATTTCCGAAAAAAATGCGGAGAAGCTCCGAAATCTTATAGAACAGAAGGAAATATGGGGTAAATTTCCTGAAAAATGTTTTGGAAAATGATTTTACTTTTCTTTTCAGAAGAAGTGTTATATAATGAAGAACGTAAATTGCAGTTGGAAAGAGGCTGTAAATAAAGGAAAGTACAGGGAGGAAATTGCTATGGATTATAAAGAGATTTATGCTCAATGGCTGGAAAACTCATACTTTGATGAAGCGACAAAAGAAGAACTGAAATCTATTGAAAATGATGAAAAAGAGATTCAGGAACGCTTCTATATGGACTTGGAATTTGGAACAGCGGGACTTAGAGGAATTATTGGTGCAGGTACAAACCGCATGAATATTTATGTGGTAAGACGCGCCACACAGGGACTTGCAAATTACATTGCAAAAGTGGGAAAACAGTCCCAGGGCGTTGCCATTGCTTATGATTCCCGTCATATGTCTCCGGAGTTTGCGAAAGAAGCTGCATTATGTCTTGCAGCAAACGGAATTAAGGCATATATTTTTGAGTCCTTAAGACCGACACCGGAGCTGTCTTTTGCAGTGCGCCATCTCGGCTGTGTGGCAGGTATCAATATTACAGCAAGCCACAATCCGCCGGAATACAATGGATACAAGGTATACTGGGAGGACGGCGCGCAGATCACACCGCCTCATGATACAGGGATCATGGGAGAGGTAAAAGCAATTTCTGACTGGGAAACTGTAAAGACAACCTCACAGGAAGAGGCAGAGGAAAAAGGTCTTTACCAGGTAATCGGTGCAGAAGTTGATGACGCTTATATCGCAGAGCTTAAGAAACAGGTTCTTCATATGGACGCCATTGAAAAAGAGGGAAAGAATCTGAAAATTGTATATTCTCCTCTTCACGGCACAGGAAATATTCCTGCAAGAAGAATCTTAAAAGAGCTTGGCTTTAAAAACGTATATGTAGTAAAAGAGCAGGAGCTGCCGGACGGAGATTTCCCGACTGTAAGCTATCCGAACCCGGAGGCAGCAGAGGCATTTGAGCTTGGTTTAAAGCTTGCAAAAGAAGTGGATGCAGACCTTGTTCTTGCAACGGACCCGGATGCAGACCGCCTCGGAGTTCGCGTGAAAGACAAAAACGGGGAATACCACGACCTTACCGGAAATATGTCAGGCTGCCTTCTTGCAAATTATGAGATCGGACAGAGAAAAGCGCTGAAAGGTCTTCCGGAGGACGGCGCGCTTATTAAGACGATCGTTACAAGCAATCTTGCAGATGCCATTGCAAAGGGATACGGTGTGGATCTGATCGAGGTTCTGACAGGCTTTAAGTTTATCGGACAGCAGATCCTCGGATTTGAAAACAGCAAAAAAGGCTCTTATCTGTTTGGGTTTGAGGAGAGCTACGGCTGCCTGATCGGAACATATGCAAGAGATAAGGACGCGATCGTTGCAACTATGGCACTCTGTGAGGCTGCCGCTTACTATAAGACACAGGGCAAGACTCTCTGGGACGCTATGATCGATATGTATGAGGAATTTGGCTATTATAAAGACGATATTCAGTCTGTGACCTTAAAAGGCATGGAAGGCCTGGAAAAAATCCAGCAGATCATGAATACCCTCCGTCAGAATCCACCGGCAGAATTTGCAGGATATAAAGTAACTGCAGTGAGAGATTATAAAGAAAATACAGTGAAAGACCTGGCAACAGGAGAGGTGAAGCCTACCGGACTTCCGAACTCCAACGTTCTTTACTATGAGCTGACAGACGATGCCTGGGTATGCGTAAGACCTTCCGGAACAGAGCCGAAAGTAAAATTCTATTATGGTGTAAAAGGAACTTCTCTTACAGATGCGGATGAGAAATCTGCTCTTATGGGAAAAGCAGTTCTCAACATGGTAGATTCCATGATGTAAAGATATGGAGCAGAATACAGAATATACCTTTGACGATTTTGTGGAGATTGTGCGGGAGCTTCGAAAAAAATGTCCCTGGGACAGCGTACAGACCCATACCTCTCTTCGTACCTGTCTGGAAAATGAGTCCCGTGAAGTGCTGGACGGGATTTCCATTCTTGAGGAAACAGGAGACGGAGAGAATCTCTGTGAAGAGCTTGGTGATGTGCTTTTGCAGATTGTGCTTCACAGCATCATCGCACAGGAAGAAGGACTTTTTACTGTGGAAGATGTGATTTCCGGGATTTCCCGGAAGATGAAATTCCGGCATCCGAAGATTTTCCGGCCGGAGGACAAAGAGGCGGCAGCCATGAGCTGGGACGAGCTGAAACGGGAAGAACATATTTTACGGGAAAAACTGGCAAATAAGGACAGAAACGCCTAAAATAAACAGAAAAACCTTGACAATACAGGGCAAAAGGTATATATATAAATGATATAGCGCTGTCGCAGGGACAGGCGCTGCACAACAAGAAAGAACTTAATGTATAGGAGGAAACACCATGAATAAAACAGAATTAGTAGCAGCTATGGCAAAAGACACAAACCTTTCCAAAAAAGATGTGGAAGATGTATTAAAGTCTTTTGTTGATGTTGTATCCCAGGAGCTGAAAAACGGTGGAAAAATTCAGTTAGTCGGCTTCGGTACTTTCGAAGTAAGCGAAAGAGCTGCTAGAGAGGGAAGAAATCCTCAGACTGGTGCTACCATGAAAATTGAAGCTTCCAAGGCTCCGAAATTTAAAGCAGGAAAAGCTTTAAAAGATTTAGTAAATGGTAAATAAGAATGACCACAGGGGGAACGGCAGGTTCCCCCTTTTCTTTTTGAAAAAGTGTAAGGAGAGACGATTATGCGTTTAGATAAGTATTTAAAAGTATCACGTCTGATCAAAAGACGAACTGTGGCAAACGAGGCGTGTGATGCAGGAAGAGTTCTGGTAAACGACAAGCCTGCAAAAGCGTCTGTGTCAGTAAAAGCAGGAGATGTCATTGAAATCCAGTTTGGAAGCCGCAATGTAAAGGTCGAAGTTCTGGACGTGAAAGAGACAGTAAAAAAAGAAGAAGTGGAAAGCCTCTATCGCTACCTTTGAGAAAGGGTCTATTTTCCGGCTGCCATTCATACAATAACGTATAGGAATGCCGGGAAAGCGAGGGTGTTGATTGGAAGAAAAGAAAGCAGCGGTTTCCCACACCGTGGAAATTAAGAAGCGCCAGACCGGAAGGGTGACGGGTGTAAAGGAAGTAGATTCTTTTTCTGAGGAGGAGATTCTTCTTCAGACGGAGGAAGGGAAGCTTCGCATCAAAGGTTCCGGTCTTCATATCCAGTCCCTTGATCTGCAGGAGGGAATCCTTACAATGGAAGGGCGGACAGACAGCCTGATGTATCTTTCAAAAGGGGAAAAGGTACATGGCGAATCTCTTTTAAAAAGGCTCTTTCAGTAAACGTGAGTACGTATATGAACAGAGAAGTTATGCTTTTTTTTCAGGCGGCCTGTGTGGGAGGGGTTCTGCTTCTCTGTTATGATATTCTGGTTGTTTTCCGTAAGGTAATTCCCCATTGTAAATGGCTGGTGGCAGCAGAAGATATTCTTTTCTGGATCCTTGCAGGGTTTGTCCTGTTTGCAGGGATATACAGGGGGAATGAAGGAAAGCTCAGAAATTTCCTTTTTCTGGGAAGTTTTCTGGGTTTTTGTCTCGGCAGAGCTACGATCAGTCCTCTGTTTGTGTCGATTCTTGTGAAAATCCTGGAACTCCCGGTTTTTCTTATGAAAAAGACAGTAAAAAGGTTGCTATTTCCTGTAAAAAGGTGTAAAATTTTTTTGAAAAACAATACCCTGAGTAAGAGGTTGAGGCAAATTGAAAAAAAGCAGGAAAAAAAGAAATAAAAGAAGAATCGGATATAATCAGCTTGGCATGGTTGCCATTGCCCTTATTGTTTTTGTCCTGCTTGTGGGACTTGTAATACAGAGCAATACATTAAAAGGGCGTCTTGCTGTTTATGATGCAAAAGCAGCATCTCTTGAGGAGCAGATCCAGGCGGAGAAGGACAGAACAGAAGAGATTGACCAGTTGAAAAAGCATATGCAGACAGATGAGTATGCAGAAGAGATTGCAAGAGAGAAGCTTGGTCTTGTAAAAGAGAATGAGATTGTATTTGAAGAAGAAAAATAATCAGAGAAAAACAGCGGAATTTGACGAACGATTCTGCGATGTTTTCGTCTTCCTTTGACAGATATTTTAACACATATCCCTTATAATACCCATTTAGTGAGACATAAAGGGGGAGGGAGTATATGCAGGAATGGATAGTTGCCATGCTCGTGATCAGTATACTGCTGATTGTCCGGGACATGGCAAAAACTATTTTTTCAGGAAGAAAAAGGAAGACAGAGGAAACACAGATTTTTACGGAAAACCATCCCCAGAAAGAAAAAGTGCAGCGCTATGCTGCTTCTTTTCAGAAGCTGGCGGATACTTTTTACGGAATGCCTTACAGGAAGGATTATTTAAGCAGCGGGCAGATACAGAAAATTCTGGAAGATGCAGGGGAACAGGTATGTGGAAAATGCTACCAGAAGGAGCTTTGCTGGGGAGAGAATGCTTCTGAGATGTTAAGAGGCACAGAGGCTTTGATACGTACGATGGAAGAAGGGAACGAGGAGGAGCTGCGCCGGATACGGGGGGAATGGTCCGGTGTATGCAGCCGCCCGCTGCCTTATATCCAGACAGTTCAGGAGAGCTTTTACAGAGAAAAGCAGAATCTTGTATGGGACAACCGCATGATCGACAATCGCCTCGCAGTAGCCCAGCAGCTTTCTGAAATCTCACGGATCATGGAAATGGTGGCAGAGGATTTATACGATATTTCAGGCGGGACGCCCCAGTTTACAGAGGAGCTGAAAAAAGCCCTGAGAAAGAAACACATTCTGTTAAAGCAGGTGTGGGTGATGGACAAGGTAGAAGGAAGGCGTCAGGTGTTTCTCAATATGCGGGCGAGAAGCGGGCAGTGCATTTCCATGTGGGAGACAGCACAGATTTTATCCGGTGTGTGCGGCTGTTCCATGACACCGGAGACAGGGAGCCGCTGTATTGTAAACGGAGAATACCATACCATTCATTTTGTGGAGGACGTAAGCTATCAGATGATGTACGGCGTTTCCAGGCTTACAAAGGAAAAAGAAAAGGTTTCCGGGGATAATTACGTGTGCAGGCAGGAGGACGGCGGAAGATTTGTCATGTGCCTCTCTGACGGTATGGGCTCGGGAATGGAAGCCTGCCGGGAAAGCGAGATTGTAGTAGAGCTTCTGGAGCAGTTTCTTGACAGCGGATTTTCTCAGGAGACTGCGGCAAAGATGGTAAATTCAGCACTTGTCTTGAAACGCCAGGATGGCATGTTTTCCACAGTGGATATTTGCGCAGTCGATCTCTATACAGGTATCTGCAGTTTTTTAAAGGCAGGGGCATCTTCGACTTTTATCAAGCGGGACCACTGGGTGGAGGCGATCACTTCTGAGAGCCTTGCGGCAGGGCTGGTGCAGCAGATTGATTTTGACACGGCTTCCAGGAAGCTTTATCACGGAGATTATCTGATTATGATGACAGATGGAGTTCTGGATGCTCTTCCCCTGGAACGGGAAGAAGAAACCATGAAAGAAATTATTATGGATATAAAAGAGGATTCTCCAAAGGAGATCAGCCGAGGAATCCTGGAGAGAGTTCTGGGATACAGTGATTACCGGGCAAGGGACGATATGACTGTCCTTGTTGCGGGAATGTGGAAAAAATAGGAGGCATATGTACAGGATTGTAGAAAATTTTATAGAAAAAAATCATATGATACAGCCGGGAGATACGGTTCTTGCAGGTGTATCCGGAGGGGGAGACTCTATGACAATGCTGGATATTTTGAGGCGCTTCCGGGAAAAAAAGGATTTTACCCTTCAGGCAGTTCATATTCATCACCAGATCCGGGAGGATGAAGCAGACAGAGACTGCGTGTTCGTGGAGGAAATGTGCAGAAAATGGGGGATACCATGCAGGATTTATACATATCCTGTTCCTGCTCTTTCGAAGAAATGGAAGGTGGGGCTTGAGGAGGCGGGACGCATGGTGCGGCGGGACGCTTTTTCTCAGGAAAAAAAGAGACTTGGGCTTTCCGATGGAAATATGAAGATTGCTCTTGCCCACAATAAAAATGACCTTGCAGAGACGATGCTCCACAATCTGGCAAGAGGAACAGGGATTCGCGGGCTTTCTGCCATGAGCCCCAAAGACGGGCAGATCATCCGTCCTGTTCTGTGTATGGAAAAGAAGGAAATTGTCCATTATCTAAAAGAGGAGAAAATCCCGAGTATTCTGGACAGCAGCAATCTTTCTGATGAATACACAAGAAACAGGATCCGGCATCATATCCTGCCGCTTATGGAACAGGAAATCAATGAAAAGGCAGTGGCGCATATGGCGGCTGCTTCCGAGTTTTTGGGAGAGGCAGATGAATATTTTCGAAAAGAGGGGCATAAGCTTTTAGAGCTTTGTAAAATGACGGAAGACCGTATTTTTTTTGGAGACTCATTTTCAGAAAAAGAAGTGCTGCTTCAGAAATATGCGGGAATGGAAGCGATGGAAATGCTTTCCGGGAAATGCAAAGATTTCACCGCATTTCATGTGAAGATGCTGCTCTCACTTTTTTCTATGGATACAGGAAAACGGATTTCCCTTCCATACGGGCTTTCTGCTGTTCGCACTTATGGAGGGATCGTTCTGAAAAAAATATCAGAGGAGAAGGCAGACAGGGAAATAAAAGAGCTTCCCATTCCGGGAGAGGTGTTCTGTTCGTATGGAGAGTTTAATACAAAAATTTTTCCTTATGATAAGCAGAAGATTGAAGAAAAGAAGTATACGAAATGGCTGGATTATGATAAAATAAAAAACAAGCTGTATATCCGTGCCAGGCAGCCGGGAGATTATCTCATTATCAACAGAGAAGGAAGCAGGAAGAAGCTTACAAGAGTGATGATAGACGATAAGATTCCGGGGGAGGAGCGGGATTTGATTCCTCTTATTGCAGATGGGGAAGAGATTCTCTGGATCGCAGGAGGGCGAATAAATGAAAGGTACAAGATCACTGCCGCCACAAGGCGGGTACTGGAATTAAAATACAAAGGAGGAAATGTACATGAGTGAAAAAGTAAACGTACTGATCAGTGAAAAAGAAGTAGATGCGCGAATCCAGGAGATAGCGGATCAGATCAACAAAGATTATGCAGGTAAGGAAATCCATATGATCTGCGTATTAAAGGGCGGCGTATTCTTTATGTGCGAGCTTGCCAAAAGGATTACCGTTCCGGTATCTCTTGATTTTATGTCTGTATCCAGCTACGGAGACGACACAAAATCAAGCGGCGTGGTTAAAATCGTAAAAGACCTGGACCAGCCGCTGGAAGGAAAAGAGGTACTTGTTGTAGAGGATATTATTGATTCCGGAAGGACTTTAAGCTATCTTCTGAAAATTCTTAAAAACAGAAATCCCCACAGTGTACATCTGTGTACACTTCTGGACAAGCCGGATCGCAGAGTGGCAGAGGTACAGGTAGATTACTGCTGCTTTGAAATTCCTGACGAATTTGTGGTAGGATACGGACTTGATTATGCACAGAAATACAGAAATCTCCCATACATTGGAGTGGTAGAACTGGGGGCAGAGTGAAAGGAGATTTAATTCCGTGTTTTATGAGGAAAAAAAGCTAAACATAGGACCCTTTGTGATGCTGGCTGTTTTACTGATATGCGGGTATTTCTTTCTGAGCAGTCAGAAAGATTCCCAGAGCAATTACACAATGACACAGTTAGAAGAGGCGCTTGAGGAAGGTAAGGTGATAGATGCCAGAATACAGCCAAATAAGGAAGTTCCTACAGGTGCTGTGACAGTGAATATCTCAGGAGAGGGACAGAAACGGTTTTATGTGACAGATGTAAAAGAGGTGGAGGAGCTTTTGAGGGCAAAAAATATTTCTCCTCTTGTGTCAGATGTGCCAAGGGAAAATACTCTTCTTGCAAGTCTGCTTCCTGCACTGATCACCTGCGGACTTGTTCTTTTCCTGTTTGTGATGATGACAAGACAGATGGCAGGAGGCGGTGGCGGCGGAAACGCGAATTCCAAAATGATGAATTTTGGAAGAAGCCGTGCCAAAATGTCGAAGCCGGACGATATGAAGGTCACATTTCAGAATGTAGCCGGTCTTCAGGAGGAAAAAGAAGACCTTGAAGAAGTGGTTGACTTTTTAAAAGCTCCCCAGAAATATACGAAAGTGGGAGCGAGAATCCCCAAGGGTGTACTTCTTGTAGGACCTCCTGGAACAGGTAAAACTCTTCTTGCAAAGGCAGTGGCAGGAGAGGCGGGGGTTCCTTTCTTCTCCATTTCCGGTTCTGACTTTGTGGAAATGTTCGTGGGCGTCGGTGCGTCACGTGTGAGAGATTTATTTGAGAATGCCAAAGACCATGCGCCGTGTATCATTTTTATTGATGAGATCGACGCGGTTGCAAGACAGAGAGGAACCGGTGTAGGTGGCGGCCACGATGAAAGAGAACAGACTCTGAACCAGCTGCTGGTAGAGATGGATGGTTTTGGTGTAAATGAAGGCATTATCGTGATGGCAGCGACAAACCGTGTGGATATTCTTGATCCTGCAATTTTAAGACCGGGACGTTTTGACCGTAAGGTTGCGGTGGGAAGACCGGATGTAAAGGGCAGAGAGGAAATTCTCGGCGTTCATGCGAAGGACAAACCTCTTGGAGAAGATGTGGATCTTCGTCAGGTTGCGCAGACAACAGCGGGATTTACCGGAGCAGATCTGGAAAACCTTTTAAATGAGGCGGCGATTGTGGCTGCAAAGGAAAACAGAGCGTTTATTACGCAGCAGGATATAAAGAACTCCTTTATTAAGGTAGGAATCGGTGCGGAGAAGAAGAGCCGGGTAATTTCTGATAAAGAAAAGAAGATCACAGCCTATCATGAGGCAGGTCATGCCATTCTTTTCCATGTGCTTCCTGATATGGAGTCAGTTTATACGATTTCTATTATTCCTACGGGAATCGGGGCAGCCGGTTATACCATGCCTCTTCCTGAAAATGATGAAATGTTTGATACAAAGGGAAAGATGCTTCAGGAAATCACCACGCTTCTTGGCGGCCGTGTGGCAGAGGAGATTATCTTCGGAGACATTACAACAGGCGCGTCCAACGATATTAAACGCGCGACCAGCACAGCGAGAGCTATGGTAATGAAATATGGAATGTCTGAGAAAGTAGGTCTTATTTCCTATGGAGATGATGACGATGAGGTATTTATCGGACGCGACCTTGCGCATACAAGAAGCTACAGTGAAGATGTTGCAAGAGAAATCGACAGGGAAATCCACTGCATTATTGACGAATGTCATGCACGTGCAAAAGAGATTATTCTGGAGAATGCAGAGGTTCTTCATGCCTGCGCAGAGCTTCTTCTGAAGCAGGAAAAAGTGCATCGCGATGAGTTTGAAGCACTTTTTACAACAAATCAGGAAAATGCTTAAAAAGACAGTATAGAAACTTCACAAAAAAGTGTGCCGAATTTTTTCAAGTTTGTGCACACTTTTTTGTTGCCACATGGTATTATATACATCGTAAAAACCCCCCAATACATTATATAGTTTTTGCTACACCCCATAAGAAGAAATACCTTCTCCAAAAAAGGCAGCCTACCCCGCTGCCTTTTTTACGTTATCAGGAAATTACTTCGCAATGTTCCATAACGTAAAAAACGGGACAGAATCGGTTGTAAAATCTTCTGAACTACGATACAATAAAAGAATGTACGTATATTAGAAATAAAGAGGTATAATATGGAGCGTAAAGATGTGGACATCGTAAAAAAGATGCAATATATATTGAACATGAGATCTGTCTTAAATAAGAATGCGTTTTTCAGTGACGGGACAGAGTATTACAGAACGCCGGCAGAACCCAGGGAAGGGGATACTGTTACCATACGTTTCCGTACGCAGAGAAATAATGTGGACGCTGTGTATCTTGTATGCGACGGAAAACATACGGAGATGGAAGTGACGGAGACAGCGAAAGGTTTTGATTATTATTCTGCGCAGATCACGATGGGAAGTAAAGTCAGCCGTTATCATTTTGAGATCATATACGGATCTCTTACCTGTTATTACAACACCCAGGGCGTCAGAATGGAATATGAAGAGCGTATGGACTTTGAGATTTATCCGGGATATGAGACTCCGGACTGGGCAAAGGGAGCCGTCATGTACCAGATTTACATTGACCGTTTTTATAATGGGGATAAGAGCAATGATGTGGAAACGGGAGAATATTTCTACATTGGTGATGTGAGCACAAAAGTAGATAACTGGGAAAAAACACCTGCAGTCATGGGAGTGCGTGAGTTTTACGGAGGAGATCTTCAGGGCATTCTTGACAAGCTGGATTATCTTCAGGAGCTGGGAGTTGAGGTTCTGTACCTAAATCCCGCCTTTGTTTCTCCAAGCAATCATAAATATGACTGTCAGGATTACGATTATATTGACCCTCATTACGGGAAAATCGTGGAGGACTGCGACGGGCTTTTAAATCCCGGAGACAGAGAGAATGCACACGCCTATAAATATATCCGCCGCGTGACAGATAAGAGGAATCTGGAGGCAAGCAATGAACTGTTTGCAAAGCTTGTGGAGGAAGTCCATAAGAGAGGAATGCGAGTGATCCTTGACGGTGTATTTAATCATTGCGGTTCCTTTAATAAATGGATGGACAGGGAGCGGATCTATGAAAATCAGGAGGGTTATCCAAAAGGAGCTTATGTTTCTGCAGACAGTCCGTACAGGGATTTCTTTGATTTTAAAGACGTCAACAGATGGCCCTATAATCCCACGTATGACGGCTGGTGGACGCACGATACGCTTCCGAAATTAAATTATGAGGCGTCTACTACGCTTTATGATTATATCTTAAAAGTAGGAAAAAAATGGGTATCTCCTCCTTATAATGTAGATGGCTGGCGTCTTGACGTTGCGGCAGACCTGGGACACAGCAACGAGTTTAACCATCAGTTCTGGAAGGATTTCCGCAGGGCAGTCAAAGAGGCAAACCCGGAAGCCATTATCCTTGCAGAGCATTATGGAAATCCGGAAGGCTGGCTTCTCGGAGACGAGTGGGATACGGTTATGAATTACGATGCTTTTATGGAGCCGATCACCTGGTTTCTTACAGGAATGGAAAAGCACAGCGATGAGTACAGAGAAGATTTGTACGGAAATAGTGAGGCATTTATCGGAGCAATGCGTACCCATATGCGCTCCCTTCATATGTCTGCCCTCTATACTGCTATGAATGAGCTTTCCAACCATGACCATTCCCGGTTCCTTACAAGGACAAACAGAAAGGTAGGCCGTGTTTCCTATGCAGGAGCAGCCGCAGCTTCTCAGGGAATCAACCCTGCAGTGATGCGGGAGGCGGTTGTGATCCAGATGACATGGCCCGGAGCGCCTACTGTTTATTACGGAGACGAGGCAGGTGTGTGCGGATTTACAGATCCGGATAACAGAAGAACATATCCCTGGGGAAAAGAAGACCAGCAGATGCTTGATTTTCACAGAAGTATGATAAAGCTCCATAAAGACTATGAAGTGATTCGAAAAGGCTCGCTTGATTTTCTCTGGAATGATTATCAAGGGCTTTCCTATGGACGCTTTTCTGATCGTGAGCAGATGATCGTTGTCCTGAATAACCTTGCGGAAGACCGGGAGATAGAGGTGGAAGTGTGGCAGACAGGCATTTCTCGTCTGGAAGATACGGTTCTTGAGCGGATCATGCTTACCTACAGAGCCGGATATACAGAGGAGAAAACTACGTATGTGGCAAGAGGCGGCGTTGTGCGCCTGACAGTTCCGGGATATGGAGCAGTTGTACTGTATCATAAAGACGAAGAAAAATGTGAGTAAATAAAAAAGAAGACGAGATACAGAAAATGTATCTTGTCTTCTTTTTTTCTTGACAATAAACTTTTACAAATGTAAAATATAAGTATAAGTTTTACATTTGTAAAAGGAGGTGGGATAATGAAAGCGCAGACAGACCACGGAAGACTTCCAGATGCAGAACTGGAAATTATGCAGGTGCTATGGGAACATGAAACTATGCTTTCAAGACCGGAAATTGAAACATATTTGAAGGCAAAAGAGTTGGACTGGGATACAAGTACTGTGAACAGTCTTTTAAGCCGGTTGAAAACAAGAGGCTTTCTCAGAGCAGAAAAAGAAGGAAAAAAGTATTTTTATAAAACACTTGTATCTGAGGAAGAGTATTTACAGACAGAGAGCAGAAAACTTCTTACAAAGCTGTTTCGGGGAAAGACGGTAAACTTTATTGCAGCTCTCGCAGAAGGAGATCAGATAAGTGAGGAAGAATTTGAGGAACTGGAAGAGTTTTTGAACCAGAGAAAGGAGAAGCTATGAAAGAAGTTTTCTTTTGGACGCTGGAGCGGGGGATTTCTTTAAGCGTTTTTCTGGTGATCATTTTTCTTTTTCGAAACAGGAAGGGCGAGTTTTATAAGGGAGAAACATGGAGGCGATTGTGGATAGGGATTCTTATATTGTTTTTGCTTCCTGTTTCCTTTTTTAAACATTCTCCTATTACGTTAAATCCAGTGAGATGGGAGACAATACATGAGCAGGCGGGGGAAACTGTAACTTACGCAGAAGAAAAGAAGAAAAATCCTATTTTGAAGGAGACAGGTACCTCTATACCCGAACAGCCTGAGCAAAAAGGAATAACAGGGATAGAAACTTTTCAGACAGAAGAAGAAATGCGCCGGGAAATCAGGGATTCTCTTCTTGTAGAAAACAGAGCGGATGTGGCAGATATTTTTACACTTATCTGGATTTGTGGTGTTTTTATTACATTTCTGTGGGCAGCGGCAAAGGAAATCTGGTGGAGAAAAAATATTTTATCAAAGAATCAGAAAGTAAAAGATACGCAGCTTTTGGAGATGGTCAGGAATATTTCCAGAGAGGTTGGAATAAATGTTCCGGCACTTTATCAAAACCCATTGTTGAGAAGCCCCATTCTTGTAGGCACTTTCAGCAGAAGAATCGTCATTCCGGAAAAAGAATACAGGGAAGAGAAATTAAGATGGGCGATTTATCATGAATGTGTTCACGGACGAAAACAAGATATTCTGATACGTGGAGCGTGGGCTGTATTCTGCTGGATTTTCTGGTATCAGCCAGTAGTCTGGATTGCGAAAAGATGTATGCTTGAAGATTTGGAAATCGCCTGCGATGAAAGTGTATTAAGAGGGAAAGATGAACAAAGCTTTCTTTCCTATAGCTATGCACTTCTGGCGTTTATTCGTCCGGGGAATAAAGGGGGAGGTACTTCGCTTGCATTTTCAGTTGAAAAGGAGAGAATGAAACTTCGATTTTCAAGAATTTTTTCCAAAGAGGCAAAGAAAAATGGGAAACGCTTTTTGGCAGTTATGCTTTGTACCGGATTTTTGTGTTCTGGATTAATAAGCTGCGGTAAAACAGAAAAAGCGGATTTTCGGGAAACAGAAAAATTAGTCATTGCATATGATGATACGAAATGGGGAGATGGACAGCTCTCAGAATCTGCCCAATATATTAATAATGTTGTTGCTTATTATAAGGCAGCTCATCCGGAAGTAGAGGTTATTCTGAAAGGAATGGAAAAC
Organism: uncultured Blautia sp.; assembly: GCA_900540785.1. Taxonomy (GTDB): domain Bacteria; phylum Bacillota; class Clostridia; order Lachnospirales; family Lachnospiraceae; genus Blautia_A. The sequence goes on along the minus strand of UQHF01000015.1, from coordinate 15,433 downwards.
CCAGGAGATTCTGTGGAAGGACAGGGATTGGATAAAAAATTTAAAACGGAGATTATGGCAGGCAAGGGACCGGATCTGGTTTTGTGTACAGGAAGTGATTTAATTGAAAATCCGGAAAAGCAGATGGAAATGGGGTTATTCTGTGATTTGAATCCATATCTGGAAAAAAGTGAAGAACTGTCTCCTGAAATACTAAATGAAAAAGTTCTTGGGGCGGGAGAATATGAAAACAAACAGTACCTTATGCCTTTGAACTATCATGTGTATCATCTCGTTTCAGGAAAAAATCAGGTGGAACAGGCAGGGTTTTCGGAAGAAAACTGTAAAGACAGAAATGGTTTTATAAAAGAAACAGAAAAATTCTACAATGCTACGAAAGAATCGTTTCCTCTGACGCAGGCTTATCTATATCCGGATGGAACTGTAAATGGAATGTTCCAAAACAGTTTTCCTGCTCTGTTTCCGGATTTTTTTGAATCAGAAATCCTTCCTTTTGAAGAGGAAGAAATAAAAAACTGGTTTTTACTTTATCAAAAAGAGCGTACTCTTCAACAGAAATATGCAAAAGATTATGAGGATAGCTTCTGTGGAGAGTCTTATTTATGGGAGCCGGTAATGGACGGGAATGTTTTCTACGTGAGAGATGTGGCGATTCTGGAAGAGGATAAACTGACCGTACTTCCTCTTTCTTCAAACGGAGAGGGAATGACGGCAGTTGTAAATACCTGGGCGGGCATTTTATCAGGAGCAGAAAATAAAAAGAATGCATGGGATTTTATAGAATTGATGCTTTCTTATAATGGACAGAAGCTTACGGTTCGTGATAATCAACTGCCGGTTCGTACAGATTTGGATAAGGAAATTCTTTCTTATTGGGAGACAAATTATATGGCAGATTATTCTCTCATGGCTCAGGGGGAGAAGGAGAAACTCAGGAATCAGGTTCTTCATGAATTAAAAGATATTTCAGAAGCTGTGTTGTCAAAAGATTTATACATGAAGATTCTTGAATATTTTGAACCGTTTGTGACGGGGGAGGAATCTTATGAAACATGTTGCGAAAAAGCACAGCAGTATTACAATATATACTGCTCGGAATAGAAAAAAATACAGAACCGGTTTCTTTTTCGCGTTGCCTTTTTTGACCGGTATGTGCGTGTTCCTTATTCTGCCGTTCTTTTTACTTGGTTGGAGAAGCTTTTTTCCAAACGGAGGAGGAATTTTAGAAGGGCTGGAAAATTACAGAAATGTATATGCTTCGGAGGCTTTTCAAAAAGCAGTTTTCCATACAGTCAGTCTGCTTGCCATGTCTCTTTGTTTGGCTTTGCCGACAGGGTTGGCACTGTCGCTTTTTTATCAGGCTCTCGGAGAAAAAGCAGGTATTCTTATGGCTGTCGGACTTCTGCCTTTTCTGGTTCCGGCTATGGGAGCTGTGATGACAGTTCGGATAATCTGTCAGGATTCTCTTTTATCACTGAGCCTGATTCATATATTAAAGTACGGTGGATTTTATGGTCTTCTTTTTGCAACAGGAATCAATAAAATACCGTTGCCATATTATGAGGCTGCGAAAGTAGAAGGGGCAGGATACTGGCAGCAGGTACGTCTTGTAACGATTCCGGCTTTGGGAGAAATGATGAAATTTGCAGGGATTTTGGGAATCGTGCATACTTTTTTGGGGTACAGGGAAGCGCTCCTTATGGGAGGAACACACCCTCCGGGACAACTTTATCTTCTGCAGCATTATTTGAATAATAATTTTGAGCAGATGAACGAGACGCATCTTTCTGTGGCAGCAGTTACTATGGTTATGGGGATTTTTTTACTGGATAGATTCGCAAGGATTTTATGCAGGGGGATAAGTTTATGGAGAAAAAAGAAAAATATGTATGTTTAAAAGGCGTATGTTTTGGGATTCTTTTCTGTATTTTTGTAATTCCTGTATTTCTGGTGCTGCAGAAAGGTGTCTGGGAAGATGGAATATTTACATGGAAATGGTACAGAGAGGTATTTCTTTTAAATCCGGTATATCTGAAAAAGTTCTGGGAAAGTCTTTTTCTCACCTTAATCCTCACAGCGGGGCAAATGGGGATTGGGATATTGGCTGCTTTTGGGATTTCCGTTTATGAGCTTCCCGGAAGGAGAGTGATAGAAAAAATACTTCTTTTGCTGCTGCTCTTGCCGATACAGGTGCTGTTGGTGCCGCAATATATTGTGCTGGACAGGTTAAATCTTTTAAATACAGTATGGGCGCTGGTGCTTCCTTATTGCTTTCTTCCATTTTCCGCATTTTTTCTTTTACTGTTTTTTAAAAGAACAGACAGGGAGGTATTAGATGCTGCCCGGCTCGATGGAGCGGGAAGTGGAACGCTTCTCGTAAAGATTGTGATTCCAGTAGAAAAAAAGCCGGTGACAGCTCTTTCTGTACTTGTTTTTTTGTATGCATGGAGTATGGTAGAGCAGCCAATGGTATTTTTTGAAAATCCAGCGCTCTATCCGTTATCCGTGTATCTTTTTACAGCGCCGGAAGGAGAATGGGGAAAACTGTCGCCATGTGGACTTTTAAGTATGATACCGATTTTGATACTTGCAGGAATTTTTCTGAAAGGAAGGGAAGAGAGATGAAAGGGAAGAAGGGATTTTATTTTTCAGCAGGTTTGACTGTGGCACTTCTTATGTGTACAGCGGTAGTTTTTACAGTTGGGAAAAATATGCAGATGACCATTTCTCCAATCACTGCAAAAAGTGACTATCTCTCTATTTCAATGGAAGCTGAGGGTATGATAGTGGAAAATCATAAGGAAGAAACGACAACAGTATCTGTTATGGCTGATGAACGTTTGGCGTTACAACTTATGGGAACTGGAGCGGAAATCACAGGATATTTTCTCGAACAGATTCCCGGTACAGAGTCAGTGATGGAAGAATATAGTTATAAAGGGAGTTTTGCAGAGAAAAAGGCAGTGAATGGAAAATATGAAATTCTGCTGGATTTTTCTACAGAACAGCGGCAGGAAACGGGAGTGCCTGTGCGTCTTGAAATCAAAAGAAGACTAGGTCCTCTTGATGTCATTCCTCAGACGGCAATTCAAAGGGATTCTGGAGGGGATTATGTTTATGAAGTAAAAGAGAAAGAAACAATGTGGGGAAAGCAGTTTTTTCTGGAAAAATATCCGATCACGGTTCTTATGCAAAGCGAAGGAAAGGCGGCTGTCTCCGGGTTGGAGCTTCCGGACGGCTGGTCAGATGACAATGCTACGAAAATTGCTCCGGAAGCAGAAAAATGTGAAGATGGAGTGACGGTTCAGGTCGCTTCCTGAAAGTTTTATTCACAAACATGTTCCAATCCCTGCTTCATAATCGTAGACACATGGTCGTCTGCCAGGGAGTAGTAAACTGTTTTGCCGTCTCTTCTGTATTTTACAAGAGACATTTGCTTCAGAATGCGGAGCTGGTGAGAAATGGCACTCTGGGTCATGGAAAGCGTATCCGCAATATCCTGTACGCAAAGCTCCTGAGAAGATAAGGCATAGAGGATACGAATACGGGTAGGATCTCCGAAAACCTTAAAAAGTTCGGCGAGATTGTAAAGGGTTTCCTCACTGATGGGATATTCTTCTATAGGATTTGTGTGAGAATGTGTATGTTCGTTGTTTATATGTTCGTGTTTTTCCATAATAGCACCTTCCTGAAATGCAGATGTAAGAAAACCCAGGAACATAATCCTGGGTTAGAAGTAAGTGGACGGAGAAGGATTCGAACCTTCGAAGGCGTTGCCAACAGATTTACAGTCTGCCCCCTTTGGCCACTCGGGAACCCGTCCTTGACCGTCCTTAATTATATCGGAATCAGGAGCAAAATGCAAGCACTTTTTTCGGCAAAATAGTAGACGAAACGGACAGAATCTGGTAAACTACAAAATATATGGAAAACCATCCGGTTTTTCAATAAAATGTCAGGAGGAATAAATCATGTTAGTAAGTGCAACAGAAATGCTGAAAAAAGCAAAAGCTGGTCATTATGCAGTTGGACAGTTTAACATCAACAACCTTGAGTGGACAAAAGCAATCCTTTTAACTGCACAGGAGTTAAACTCCCCGGTTATCCTGGGTGTTTCCGAAGGTGCAGGTAAATACATGGCAGGTTACAAGACTGTTGTAGGAATGGTAAACGGAATGCTGGAAGAACTGAACATTACAGTTCCGGTAGCTCTTCACCTTGACCACGGCAGCTACGAAGGATGCCTGAAATGTGTAGAAGCTGGATTTTCTTCCATCATGTTCGATGGTTCTCATTATCCGATCGAAGAAAACGTTGCAAAAACAAAAGAGCTTGTTAAAATCTGTGCAGAGCACGGTATGTCTCTGGAAGCAGAGGTTGGTTCTATCGGCGGCGAGGAAGACGGCGTAGTTGGAGCTGGCGAGTGTGCAGACCCGAACGAGTGTAAGATGATCGCTGACCTTGGAATTGACTTCCTTGCAGCAGGAATCGGTAACATTCACGGAAAATATCCGGAAAACTGGGCTGGATTAAGCTTTGAGACACTGGATGCAATCCAGCAGCTTACAGGAGAACTTCCGCTCGTTCTTCACGGCGGCACAGGAATCCCGGCTGATATGATCAAAAAAGCAATCGATCTTGGTGTTTCCAAAATCAACGTAAATACAGAGTGCCAGCTTTCCTTCGCAGCAGCTACACGTAAATATGTAGAAGAAGGAAAAGACCAGCAGGGTAAAGGATACGACCCACGTAAACTTCTTGCTCCTGGATTCGAAGCAATCAAGGCAACTGTTAAAGAAAAAATGGAACTGTTCGGTTCTGTTGGAAAAGCCTGAGAATAAAAAGTATGATACCCCGGTGAGGTTCGCTTCACCGGGGTTTTTGCGCCAATGTCGTATAACAGGCGGCGCTGATCGGACAGGAAACGAAGCGTGTCACAAAAACTGTCTGCCGATTCTTTGCAATGTAATTATAATAATTTTCCTCTGAACAGAAACATGAAAAATTATCACGTTTCTTAATTTTTTACTATAGCAGAATTTCCTTTTTGAAATTACAATAAAGACACATCAAAAGAACGAAATAGAAATTTCAATGTAAAGGAGAGGACTTATTATGAAGATGAAAAAAATTACCGCATTAAGCATGGCAGTTATGATGGCTGCATCTATGATCCCGTCAGTTCCTGTTATGGCAGAAGAGGCAAAAGGAAGCGTGTATTACCTGAACTTCAAGCCTGAGCAGGCAGACCAGTGGGTTGAGCTTGGTGAAAAATATACAGAGGAGACAGGCGTTCCGGTAACCGTTGTAACAGCAGCATCCGGTACTTATGAGTCCACTCTGAAATCTGAGATGGCAAAAGACGAAGCACCAACTCTTTTCCAGGTAAATGGTCCGGTAGGTCTTGCTTCCTGGAAAGATTACTGCTATGACTTAAAAGATACAGAAATCTACAAACAGCTTACAAGTGAGGAATTTGCATTAACAAATGAAGATGGAAGCGTTCCGGGCATTGCGTACGTAATCGAGACATACGGACTGATTTATAATAAAGCTCTGTTAAACGATTACTTTGAGACAGATGGTGCAGTTGTAAAATCTGTAGAAGAAATCAATAACTTTGACACGTTAAAAGCAGTTGCAGATGATATTCAGGCAAAGAAAGATGACCTTGGAATCGAAGGTGCTTTTGCTTCCGCAGGTTTTGATGCTTCCAGTGACTGGAGATTCAAAACACATCTGGCAAACCTTCCAATCTATTATGAATATCAGGCAGACGGAATTGATTCCACAGATGCAATCAAGGGAACTTACCTTGAAAACTTCAAGAATATTTTTGATCTGTATATCACAGACTCCACATGTGAGCCGAGCGTACTTTCCAGCAAAACAGGGGAAGACGCAGCTTCTGAGTTTGCTTTAGGAGAAGCCGTATTCTATCAGAACGGAACATGGGCATACAATGACATCAAGGATAACGAAGTTGCAGACGAAGATATGGGAATGCTTCCAATCTACATTGGTGTTGACGGAGAAGAAAATCAGGGACTTTGCACAGGAAGTGAAAACTACTGGTGTGTAAACAGCAAAGCAAGTGAAGAAGATATTCAGGCAACACTTGATTTCTTAAACTGGGTAATCACAAGTGATGAAGGAAGAACTTCTTTAAGCCAGGAAATGGGATTTGTAACACCATTTAAGACATTCGATGAAAACTTCGAATCTGACAATCCGCTTGTAGTAGATGCAAATAAATACATTGCAGACGGAAAAACTTCTGTAGCATGGAACTTTACAACAATGCCTTCTGAAGAGTGGAAAAACCAGGTAGGAAGCGCAATGCTTGAGTATGCACAGGGAACCGGTGAATGGGATGCAGTAGAAAAAGCATTTGTAGACGGTTGGGCAACTGAATATGCAGCTGCACATGCAGAATAAACAAAAGGCTTAAGGAATGGGGCGGGCGGATACTCGCCCCTTTCATATTTTATGGGAACAGGGAGAAATAATTATGAATAATAAAGCGATGAAAAAATATTTTCCGGTTTTTGTACTGCCTACCTTGATCGCCTTCACAATCGGATTTATTGTGCCTTTCTGTATGGGCGTATACCTTTCTTTCTGTAAGTTTACAACAGTAACCGATGCGAAATTTGTAGGCTTCAGCAATTATGCTAAAATTTTTACAGAGGACGGAACCTTTGTACATGCGCTCTGGTATACGGCTGCCTTTACGGTAGTGTCTGTTATCCTGATCAATGTGATTGCTTTTGCTGTGGCAATGCTTCTTACAAAAAACATACGGGGAAGAAATGCTTTCCGTACTGTATTTTTTATGCCTAACCTGATCGGCGGTATTATTCTCGGATATGTATGGCAGCTTCTTTTAAACGGTATTTTAATGCAGTTTGACAGAACGCTTACGTACTCTTCCAAATACGGATTCTGGGGACTTGTGATTCTGATGTGCTGGCAGCAGATTGGATATATGATGATCATTTATATTGCAGGTATCCAGAATATTCCGGGAGATTTAATTGAAGCGGCACAGATTGACGGGGCAAACAAAAGACAGCTTTTAAAGGATGTTATTATCCCGATGGTAATGCCTTCTATTACGATCTGTACATTTTTAACACTTACCAACTCCTTTAAGCTTTTCGATCAGAACCTTGCCCTCACAAACGGCGAGCCGTCCAATATGTCTGAGATGCTGGCTCTGAACATTTATAATACCTTCTACGGAAGAACAGGCTGGGAGGGCGTCGGACAGGCGAAAGCAGTAATCTTCTTTATTTTAGTTGGTGTGATCGCCATTGTGCAGAACCGTCTCACAAGAAGTAAGGAGGTACAGCAGTAATGAATAAAAACGTAAAACACAGCGGAGCATGGACTGTATTTTTCACTCTTTTATCCATCGCATATGTATTTCCGATCATTCTTGTTTTTATAAACTCTTTTAAAAAGAAGGCGTATATCAGCAGAAAGCCGTTTGCTATTCCGAGAGACAAGATGTTTGTAGGGCTGGAAAACTATGTAAAGGGAATTGAGAGAACAGAGTATTTTGAGGCGTTTGGCTGGTCTTTATTTATTACGGTATTTTCAGTCATAGCGATTATTCTCTGCACTTCCATGTGTGCGTGGTATATTAACCGAGTTATTAATACAACTACAAAAACAATATATTATCTGTGTCTGTTTTCCATGATCGTACCGTTCCAGATGGTAATGTTCACGCTTTCCAAGATTGCAAACATGATGAAGCTGAACACACCGTGGGGACTGATCATTATTTATCTCGGATACGGCGCAGGACTTTCCGTATTTATGTTCAGCGGATTTGTAAAATCCATTCCGATTGAAATTGAAGAAGCGGCAATGATTGACGGCTGTACACCAATACAGACATTTTTCAAGGTGGTTTTCCCTGTTATGAAGCCGACCTGCGTGACAGTAGCCATTCTTCAGACAATGTGGATATGGAACGATTACCTCCTTCCGTATCTTGTGCTGGATATTAAAAAATATAAGACGATACCGATTGCCATTCAGTATCTGCGAGGCGGTTACGGCTCGATTGATATGGGAGCCATGATGGGAGTTCTTGTACTTTCCATTATCCCTATTATCATATTCTATATGTTCTGCCAGAAATACATTATAGAAGGTGTTGTGGCAGGTGCGGTAAAGGGATGAGAAGCCTTTTCAAAGAGCTTTATAAATGATAAAATAAAGACAGTTTCGGACAGCTTTGTAAGAGCTTTCGGGCTGTCTTTATTATTTTGAAATTTCGGGGAATGGAGAAGAAAGAAAATGTATCGTATTCTGGTGGTAGATGATGAAAGGATCGAGAGGGAGGGAATCAAGTACCTTCTTGCAGAAGATAAGGAGGAAAAGACCGTATTTGAGGCGGCTGACGGAAGACAGGCTTTGAATATTCTGGGGAAAGAAGAAATCGATATTCTTCTTACAGATGTAAAAATGCCCCATATGGACGGGCTGGAGCTTACACGGCGGGCGAGAGAAAAATATCCGGATCTGAAGATTATTATTTTCAGCGGATATGGAGATTTCTCATTTGCACAGGAGGCAATCCATTACGGAGTGACCGATTATATTTTAAAACCGGTGGATCCGGAGCAGTTTGAAAAGACAATGGAAAAGGTGGAACGTGATATTGCCGGAAAATGGAATCAGGAGAAACAGAAAAGCCGGGAAAAGGATTTTTTGAGACAGTATTTTCTCCAGAATTATCTGTACTCGGGTTCTGAGAAAATTCTGAAAAAAGCGAAAGAAGTGCTTGATTTAACGGAATGGAATAAATGGCACTGCGCGATCATGATCGAGACAGGGACAGATTTTTTTGATTCTGCAAAAGATGTGCTGGAAGAGGGAATTTTTAAAGAACTTCGGAGAGAGTTTTTTTATCTGAACTTAAATGCCAGACAGTCGGTTCTTCTGTTTTGTGATATGTACTGTGACTACACTCTTGTGGCAAACAGCATCTACCTTTATCTGAAAAGAGAATATGAGGTAAAATTCCATCTTGCAGTGAGCAGTAAGTTTGAGGGGTATCAGAAACTTCCTTCTGTAATGGAGCAGCTGGAACAGCTTATGGAAGAAAAGTTTTATCACCCGGATACTCATGTGTTTACTGTGGAGGAGGAAGCAGAAAAGGCGGAGCCGGGAGATGTGCAGGATTCCAGGCTGCTGCAGAAGATTTCCGAGGACGTAAGCAGAAAGGATATGCCCCAGCTATGGAATCATTTTCGCTGCCTTTCCAGAAAATATCAGGAGAATGGACAGTTTTCCGCCATGTATATTAAGTTTGTATTTTCCAATGTGATTCAGGAACTTTTTTCGGAAAATCGTTTTGGCGGAGAGCATAAGCTGGAAAAGGAAATTGAGCGTCTTTATAACTGCAGCAATATTTCTCAGATTCTGGAGGTAACAGAGGAAAACATAAGGGCATATGAAGCCTTTCTGAATCGCTCCATGCGTGAGTCAAGAGACGAGGTTGCCACTGTAAAAAATTATATTTATGAAAATTACAGGGAAGATCTGAATCTGGAAACTCTGGCGGAAAAGGTTTATCTCTCTTCCGGATATTTAAGTTTTATTTTTAAGAAGGAAACGGGAATGAATCTCAACCGCTTTATTCGAGTGGTCCGCATGGAAAAAGCAAAGGAATTTCTCTGCACTACGAATATGAAGGTGGCACAGGTAAGCGAGGAAGTGGGATTTGCAAATGTGTCCTATTTCTGCCGGAGCTTCCGGGAATATTATGGCAGCAGTCCGGAATCCTATCGGAAAGGAATGGGAGACGATGAAGAACATTCTGAAAAAATTTAAAAATATGAAATACAGACACAAGCTTACCATCCTTCTTGTTGTGGTAAGTCTTGTGCCTGTAACCGTGATTTCTCTTTACGGACATATGCGTATGAGCAGACTTGTGCGGGAAAATGAGATGGAAGAGATGAATTCCATTTTGAAACAGACGAGAGAAAGTATAGACAGTCAGGTTCAGGTTTACACAAGTCTCATGAATTATCTTACGTATTCTCCTGATATTGAAGAAATCATCGCAGAAAAAAATATGGACAATTATCTGGCGTATGAGAGGTATACAGAGGTGGTAGATCCTCTTCTTACTGTGCCGAAATCGTATCACGATGCGATTCTGCAGATACAGCTTTTTGCAGAAAGCATTAAGGTGCGCCACGGATACACATTGATTCCCATGAAAGAAATAGGAGAAGAATGGTGGGAGCAGGAACTGAAAGACGAGGTGAGCGTTCAGTGGCTGATAGACAGAGATAGAAGAGAGATTGCAGCAGTGCGGAAAATCTATAAGGGACAGGATGCGGAAGCTGCCCTTTGTATTACTCTTGATTACGATAAAGTGTTCCAGCCTTTTGAAAATATCCTGACGGAAGATACAAAGGGCGTGATCGTAGAGGAGGCAGACGGAGCCATTTGTTTTATGGACGATCTGGAAGAAGGAAAGAGCGAGGAAGAAGTTTTAAAAGAGATTCAGGAAAATTATGCGTATGTCAATGTAAAAAGCAGCGAGACAGGTTGGGATTATTACTTATATAAATCGCATGAAGCCATTTCTGCTGCTGTCTTTCATGTGTTATTAAGCGAGATTCCGCTGATCCTTCTCTGCGTGGCAGGAACGGTTTTTCTGGGTATTTATTTTTCCAGACTGTTTACAAGAAAGATTGAAGAACTGACAGAAAATATGAACCAGGTAAACAATGGAAGCAGAGAGGTAACGGTATTCAGCGATTCGGAAGATGAGGTAGGACTTCTTGTACGCAGTTTCCGAAATATGATGGAAGAAATCAACCGACTGATCCATGAGGTGTATGAAAATAAAATCGCTTTGAAAGAATTTGAATTAAAGGCTCTTACTGCGCAGATCAATCCTCATTTTCTTTACAATACGCTTTCGATCATAAACTGGATGGCGATCAAGGCAGGTCAGCGGCAGATAAGCAAGGTTACGCTTGCCCTTTCCACTTTTTACAGGACTGCGCTCAGTAAAGGCGCAGATATGGTAACTGTGGAAAACTGCATTCAGAATATTAAGGCATATCTGGAAATCCAGCTTGTCATGCACGATAATAATTTTCTTGTGGAATGGCAGGTGGAGCCGGAAATTAAAAATGAGATCGTGCCAAAGCTTGCTCTTCAGCCGGTTGTGGAAAATGCGCTGGAACATGGGCTTGATGTAAAAGAAGGAGAAGATAAATGTCTGAAGCTTTATTTTGTGGAGGACGGGGAAGATATTTTAATGGCTGTTGAGGATAATGGCTCCGGAATGGAACAGGAGGAAGCCGAATCACTTGTTTCTTATCAGACTTCAGGCTATGGTCTTAAAAATGTAAACGACAGAATCTGTCTTCTCTATGGGGAGGAATATAAAATACGGATTTACAGTAAACCGGGACAGGGCACAAGGGTGGAAATCAGGATTCCGAAAGGAGAAGCTGTTCATGAAAAAGAGCAGAAATAGAAAAATACGAATAGCATTTCTGGCGGCAGCAGTCCTTCTTTCTTTTACAGGCTGCAAAGAGCAGGAGAAGCAGCCGGAAGAAAAAGATGCAAAAGCAGAAGAAAAAGAATGGGAGGAGGCGGAAAATACGCCATATGGCAAATATCCGGAGCTTGTGACTTATACGCTGGGGCAGATGAGTGGGGCGAATAATTCTAATCTTCCAGAGGGAAACACATATGAAGACAATGCGTATACAAGATACCTTCGAAAAATGCTGAACATTCAAAATAAAAGCGTATATATGGAAAGAGAAGAGCGGTACGACGAATACGTGAATATTCTTGTGAAAGACCATACCCTTCCTGACGTTCTTGTAGTTTCTGACAGGGAAACTCTTCATGAACTTGTGGAAAATGATCTTGTAGAGGATCTGACAGATGTGTACGAATCCTGTGCTTCGCCTCGGATTAAGGAAATGTACGACAGCTATGGAGGGGAACTTCTGGAAGGCGGTATGTTTGACGGCCGTCTGATGGCAATTCCGGAGACAGTGATCGATCACGGCCCCTGTCTTTTGTGGCTTAGAAAGGACTGGATGGATGAACTTGGTCTGGATGAACCGGAATCTCTTGAGGAAGCTTTTTCAATCATAGATAAGTTCAGGAAAAATCGTATGGGAGCAGAGCCGGGAGAAGTACCCATAGGGCTTTTGTGTGATACTTCTTTAGTTGGGACAACGAGTACCAATTATTCGGTTGAACCTGTTTTTGACAGCTTTCATGCTTCACCGCAGAGGTGGATCCGAAATGATCAGGGAGAAATTATGTATGGTTCTGTTACAGAAGAAACAAAAGAAGCTCTTGGGTATTTAAATCAGCTTTATGAAAGAGGGATTCTTGACACAGATTTTGCCCTCCGCGCGCAGAACAATTTAAGAGATCTTGTTGTGGAAGGAAAATGCGGTGCATTTTTCGGACTCTGGTGGACGCCGAATAATCCGTTGATGGACACCTATAGTCAGGAAGGCGGCGCAGAATGGGAGCCTTATTATTTTACCGGCGATGCGCAGATGGAAGATCAGCGTTTTACTACTTTCCGGGATAATAAGTATGTAGTTGTGCGAAAAGGTTATGAACACCCGGAAATTGTGATGAAGATAATCAGCGTGTTATTTGATTATACCCGCTATGAGGCGAAAGACGCAGATGAGGTAAACAGTTATTTTGCCCTGAATGTGGACCCGACTGCAAGACCGCTTGTAATTAATGTGGATTATTATGAGGCAACTTATAAGGTGACAGAGAATATCCGAAAGGCGCTTAACGGGGAAATTTCCGTAAATTCTCTCAGCGCGATCGAGAAATCCTACTATGACGCCTGCAGCAATTATCTGGAAGGACGCAATGTGACAGCAGAAGACTGGGCTGCCTATAAATCCAGGATCTCGGCGGTGGGGTTATTGATAGACGGAAATTATAAGCCTCCGGTCAGAAAATATCTGGAGGATACAGACGGGGAAATCCCGGAGGCCTTGAAAACATTGGAAAAAAATACATTCATTCAGATTATTATGGGGAAAAAGCCTCTTGATTATTTTGATGAATTTGTGGAGATGTGGTATGAGCAGGGGGGCGAAGAGCTGACTGAGCAGGTAAGAAAAGATGTGGGGTAAAATAATCTGAAAAAAGGTGGAAATATGTTGAAAAATATGTAAGGGGGGGGGTATAATTAAAATATATAAAAAGTAGAAGGAGGAAAGAAAATGAAAAAATTAAAAAATGTAGTGCTTTTTATAGCGCTCGCACTGCTGATGTTTGTTCCGGCAAATAATGTAAAGGCAGAAATAGCAGGAAGCGGAAAGTGCGGAGATAACATACGATGGGTATGTGAGGGAAGCAAAGAAAATGGTTATACACTTACCCTGAGTGGTAGTGGGGAGATGTATAATTATGATTGGAACGCACCCTGGGGGAAGATAAGCGATATTGAGCGTGTGGTAGTTGGGAATGGAATTACTTCAATAGGGAATGATGCGTTTAAATATCAAACGGGAATTTATTCGGTAAGTCTTCCACAAGGACTTCATATAATAGGCAATCGGGCTTTTGAAAATTGCTGGAGTTTACAGAGTATTACAATCCCACAGAGCTGTACAAAAATAGGTGACAGTGCATTTTTTAAATGTAAAAATCTAAGAAGTATCAGTTTTCCATCACGTCTTACCAGTTTGGAAAAAAGTGCATTTGAGGGATGCACTAGCCTAACTGATGTGGTAGTTCCGGGAAATATTAAATACGTAAAAAAATCAGCATTTGCAGAGTGTGATAATCTTATTAATGTTACTTTAAAGGAAGGCGTAGAGTATATTGGTGAGTTTGCATTTAGTGGCTGCGAAAATTTAACAAAAGTGGTTATTCCAAAAAGTGTTACAGAGATAGGTCGGGCTTCTTTAACTAACTGGACTCCGTCTTATATGAAGATTTACGGTTATACCGGTACAGCGGCAGAGAAGTATGCAAAAGAAAATAAGCTTTCCTTTGTATCTATGGGAACAGTTGCGCCTCAGAAGATCACATTAAACAAAACTTCTGTCAAAATGACAGCAGGAGCAACCGCAACATTGAAAGCAACAATTTCCCCGGCTGGTGTGGCAAATAAAAAAATCACATGGAGCTCCAGCAATTCTTCTGTAGCAACAGTATCTTCTTCTGGAAAAGTAACCTCAAGAACACCGGGAAAAGCAGTTATTACAGCAAGAACAAGCAATGGAAAAACTGCAAAATGCACAGTGAACGTTGTTCCTAAAGGAACACCGATCACAAAACTGCAGAGCCAGAGAAGTCACTGGCTGAATATCCAGTGGAGAGCGAATCCAAAAGCAGACGGCTACCAGATTCAGTATGGAACATCTTCCAATATGAAGGGAGCAAAATACGCAGCCATAAATAACAGAGGAATCCGTAGCTACACCAGAAAAGATGTAAAAAGCGGAGCGAAATATTATGTGCGTGTGAGAACATTCAATGTAGTCAATGGAAAGAGAATCTACTCTAATTGGAGTGGGATTAAGAGTATGAGAGTAAAATAAGATAGATGTACAAAGGCCGGGAAAAATCCCGGCTTTTGTATTTTGTAACATTGTCTTTCAGAAGAAAAGACAGTTTGGGAATTTATCTGCATGGTTTTATAAGCGATATTTCATGAGCGATAGGGTGAAAATGCAGGAAGTGTTTCTATAGCTTACAAAAAAGAAGCGGGAATAGGTGCAAAATGGATAAAGCAGCATTTTATCCTACAAAAAAGAAGCGAAAATAAGTGAAAAACACAGTATACCCGAAAGTAGCTTATAAAATCCAGCCGAAAAGTAGGCGGATATAGTCTGTCTGCCGTTTTCTGCCTATTTTCCTCTGAAAAAAGCAGGAGAAAATCAATCGTTCCGGAAAAAGAGCGCATTTGGGCCAGAAAAAAGTAAGCGGAAATGGAAAGATCCACAGGAACACCTGAAAGCAGCGTTGTCTCCACGCTGCGGAATCTTGTTTTGAAAAAATGAAAAAAGTTGTTGACAGATGTATCCTTCTGTGGTAATCTAATTGAGCTGTCGGAAATAATTGTTTCTGAAAACATGAAAAATTAAAAGTTTTTCAGAAAATAAAAAAAGTAGTTGACAAATGACTGAATACATGATAAAGTAAACAAGTCGTCAGCAAAGAGCCGACAACAACACATTGAAGAAAAGAGTTTTGAAAAAACTTGAAAAAAGTTCTTGACAAGCTCGAAAAGATGTGATAAAGTGAATGAGCTGTCGAAAACGACAGAAACCTTGATAACTAAACAGTGAAACACATACGATTCTCGAAAATTCTTTACATTTTAAAAGAGAACGGTTTTCGAACCAAAACAGTAAAACGAGAGATAGCTAGTAGTTAT
>UQHF01000014.1 GCA_900540785.1 uncultured Blautia sp. | reverse complement strand
ACCCACGTATCCAGCTTGGAAGGCTGGTGTTCTACCATTGAACTACACCCGCGTGTTTCTGTCGCTTCAACGTTGATTAGTATATAATATGTTTCCTGTTTTGTCAATACCTTTTTTTATTTTTTTTGATTTTTTTATTTTTTTCTACTTTTATCTACAATTCAGACAGCTCTCCTTTAAAATTCCAACGCCATTTCCCAAACGTCCACCTTCCATAAGGAACTGTTTTGCAGCTCTTTGAAGGCTGCTTGTTTCCGGATACATGGAAACATTCTCCTGCACTATTTTAAATATCCGTTCTTCAGCCTCTCTCGTATCATAATCCCGAAAAACCACATGAAAAAAACTTCTGAATTTTCCTATATTGGAATTTTCATCCAGAATCTCAGACAATTCCGGACCAAGAAGCCATGAATGACAAATATACGCCTTTTCTTTTCCGAAAATAGAAAATGCCTCTTTAAAAGATTTTTCACATTCCGCTTTTGCAAGGGGTGCTCCCTGGGGAATATGTACATAGATAACATCTTCCCCTTTTTTGACGGTATACTCCCCATATGTCAGATTCCACTCTGACGGAAAAACTTCAAACTGAAGACGGCCGAGACGGAAAAGTGTCATATCAATATGACGAAACAGCCATTCATACTGACGAAGTCCATATTTTCCAGTCTCTTCTTTACAGTTCTGGCACCAGATTGTAAAATCAGAAAAAGTATCCCAATATATTTTTTCTGAAATTCCTCTTTTTTTATATTCTTCCCATGTATCACACGCCATCTGTGAATAATAATACAAAAAGCTGAGCCACGGATTTTCTCTTTTTAATATATTTTTGTAAAAAACTTCTCTGTTATTCTGAAAAAGCACTTTCATCTCTTTTTCATCTGTATCTTTTACTTTCTCCAGAAGCTCTATTGCTTCCTCCGGAAGAGAAATCCCTCTGTAAAATTCTGCTGTCTTCAAATTACATAGCCCCCTTATTTTTGCTGTTTTTTATACTCTTTAAAATCGATTGTCGTTCCGAGTTTTCTTGACTTTTCTGCTGCCAGTGCAATCAGGTGACTTTCTACCGATACACGGGCATCTGTGCGGTTTTCTTTTTCTCCTTCAAGTGCCACAAGCCTTACAAAATCCTCCATCATTCTCATGTCACTTCCACTGTGCCCTGTCTTTGGAGTATGGAGACGTATTTTTTCTTCATGGCCTTCCAGGAAATCTGTGATCGTAATTTCCCCAGCTTCCATATTCCCTGTAATTTCGCCTTTCGTTCCCATAATCCTTATTTCTCTTGCACACTGATTCGTAAAAGCACTCATTACAAAAGAAACATTTACCTGATTTTCAAACTCCAGATTCACCACTTGATGATCCACAACTGTATTATCACAATGGAATACACATCTTCCGTAGGGCCCTGTTCGCAGCGCCTCTAATACTGCTTCTCTTTTTATATCATCTGAAACAGCATAAATCAATCCGTCATCAACTGCTTTAGGATGTTCCAGATAAAACTTCGGCGCATAGAACGCACACTCATCCCTATGCGGGCAGCCATCCATACAGCGTTTTGCTGCACCGGACGGAGCATTTTCTTCCTTAAAATAAGTAAGTTCTCCAAAAGAACTGATTTTTTTGCAGGAACTTCCCACCAGCCACTGAAGAATATCCATGTCATGACAGCATTTCTGCAAAATCATAGGACTTGATTCTTCTGCATTTCTCCAATTTCCTCTTACAAAGCTATGAGCGTGATGCCAGAATCCCACCTGTTCTATATGCTGAATGCTCATAATTTTTCCGATTTTTCCGGAATCTGTAAGCTCTTTTAACTTTGAAAAGAACGGAGAGTACCGAAGCACATGGCAGATAGATAAAATCCGATTATATTTCTCTGCCATTTCTCCCATTTCAATAATTTCTGCCGCCTCTGTAGACATCGGTTTTTCACAAAGTACATGATACCCCTTTTTCAGTGCTTCAACAACCGGTTCATAGTGCATTTTATCCTGTGTGCATACCATTGCGCAGTCTGCCAGCTTTTCTCTTTTTAAAAACTCCTCATAGGAAGAAAACTGAAATTCTTCTTTTATATTATGCCTCTTGGCAAATTCTTCTCTTCTTGTTTTATCCGGCTCTGCTACCGCAACCACCTGAAACTCATCAGGATGCTCCAGGGCATAGGAAGAATACACGTATCCTCCCCTAAGACCTGCGCCAATTAAAACTGCTGTTACTTTTTTCATGAATTTTCCCCTTTTTTACATACAATTTTTAAAACCGTATCTTTTTCATCCGGAAGTGGATATGTAAATACAGGATTCTCTCCAAAAGACACAAATGCCGTATCTGTATAAAGTGCTGTATTCCATGCCTCTCCTCTGTTCATCTCACTTCCGTCTGCCGTATAATAAACTTTATCAAGTTTATCCGGTGCAATTCCGTAAAGAGGCAGTGCTCCCAGAGGCGCTTCATAAACATGCGCATAAATTGTATCACCTTTCTGAGTATAGCGTCCCCACTCCGGTTTTGGAAGCTCAGAAATTCCACATCCGTAAATACTTTCTCCGTTTTTCTTCATCCATTCGCCAATCTCTTTCAAAATAGCGATACTTTCTTTCGGAATATTCCCCTTTGCGTCCGGTCCCACATTAAGAATCATGTTTCCGCCCTTACTTGTACATTCCACAAGTTTACGGATCAGCATAGACGGCGTTTTATATAAATGATCATAATTACAGTAACCCCAGTGATTATTCATTGTAGCGCATAATTCCCACGGAATCGGCTCTCCTTTTTCATCACACACTCCCATAGGAGGAATGATCTGCTCCGGACTTGCAAAATCACCACTGTAGATCAGCGGGTTTTCTGTGGCTATACTTCCATGATCCTCTCCTGATCCCTCCAGACGATTATCAATAATAACATCCGGTTGATAATGGCGTACCATCTGAATTAACTCCGTTGCCTTCCACTTTTCCCCGCACATATCGTCATAGGAAAAATCAAACCAGAGAAGATCCAGCTTTCCGTAATTTGTCACAAGTTCCTTCACCTGTCCGTGCATGTATGTAAGATACCTGTCAAAATCAATTTTTTCATCTTTATATTCTTCTCGGTTTCTCATAGGATGCTGTCTGTCTCCGTATTTCGGGAAATCCGGATGACTCCAGTCAATAATAGAAAAATAAAGTCCTACACGGATTCCTTCTTCTCTGCAGGCATCTACAAATTCTCTTACAAGATCTCTGCCCGCCTTTGTATTTGTGCATTTATAATCTGTAAGCGCCGAATCAAACAGGCAGAATCCATCATGATGTTTTGCTGTGAGTACTGCGTACTTCATGCCAGCCTCTTTCGCAAGACGCACCCACTCTCTTGGGTTATAATCAACCGGATCAAATAAATCAAAATATTGTTTGTATTCCTCTACCGTCATCTCTTTTTCAGACATCATCCATTCGCCGCAGGCAGGTATAGAATAAAGTCCCCAGTGAATAAACATTCCAAATCTTGCATCCATAAACCATTTTGTACGTTCTCTTATTTCCTGATTCATTCATCATTCTCCTTTATTATATGAATTCTATAATACTATTTTAACCTTTTACTGCTCCTCCGGAAAGAGCCTCTACAAAGAATTTACTGAAAATACAATAGAGAATAATCGGAGGAAGAATAATAATTACCATAGCGGAAAACAATCCGTTATAATTGGTTCGGAAAGAAGTCGTAAATGTAGACAAAAGCGCCGGAACCGTAAGTTTATTCCTGTCGATCATAACAAGAGAAGCCCAGTAATATTCATTCCAGTTATTTAAAAATGCAAGAACTGCTGCTGTCATAATTCCCGGACGTGCTATAGGGAAAATAACCTTTGCCCATGTCTGCATATATCCACATCCATCAATTCTTGCTGCCTCCTCGAGCTCTTTCGGAATATTTGTATAATAGTTTTTAATCACGAAAAAGCTCACCGCAATTCCGCTGCATGAATATATTAAAATCAATGCGCTCCTTGTATCATAAAGCTTCATTCTGTTAATCATGTTATATACCGGATAAGTAAGAGCTGTCGCCGGAATAAACATGGTAGAATATAAAAGCACGTTTACAAGTCCTTTTCCCTTAAACTCCATACGAGCTACCACGTAGGCAGACATGGAAATCATCACGATACTGATCACAACAGAAACTCCTGAAATAAGAAGGCTGTTTCCAAAATAACGCATGACATGTAAATCCTTAAAAGTGGCTATATATCCATCCAGACAGATAGATTCCGGAAGCATAAACCCGGGTCTTGCCAGAGGATCTGACTTAAAACTCGAAAGAATCAGCCATACAAAGGGAACAAGCGCAACCAGAAGCGCCCATATAAGGCAGATATATGTGAAAATCTTAGTACCTTTTGACATACTTTTTACAGCAGTATGCTTTCTTTTTTTATTCATTTCCATCCCTCCTTATGCTTTTCTCTTCTTTTTGAAAGAAATACTGTAAATAATATTTACTGCTACAATAATCAGCATACCTGCCAGAATCTGAATGACAGCAACTGCATTTGCTCTTCCAAACTGAGTTCGCGGGCTTGTAATGGCAAGCTCACGGATAACGTAACTGATACTGTACGTTCCCGCCGCACCCTTTGTCAGGAAGAACACCTCATTATACAGAAGGAAACCTGATGTTGCCGCAAGAATAGACACGGTCTTTAATGTTCCTTTTATCATCGGAATGGTAATATACCAGTCCTGTTTAATCCCGCTTACGCCGTCAAGCATAGCTGCTTCTCTTATTTCCTCAGGCACAGCCATTACATTTCCCAGAATCATTAATGTTGTAGTTCCTGTAAAGAAAATATAAGCTCCTGTAATTGCCCAGAAAGCAGGTCCCTTCAGCAGCAGTATGTTTTCACTGAATCCCTTATTAAAATTCTGTATCAGCGGATTGACTACCCCGTAAAGCGGGCTGTATAACTGAAGGAAAATCATTCCCATCGCCGCTGAGGAAATCATATTTGGAATAATATAAATATTTCGTATTGTCTTAATCCCTTTTACTTTCCTGGAAAATGCCAAGGCAATCAATGTGGAAACCGGTATTTGTACTACCACGCCAAGAAGTGCCCATGCTGCCGAATTCCTGAGAGCCTCCCAGAAATATGGATAAATATTAAAAATGTAATCGTAATTATTCCACATTTCTTTCCATCCGAAAAATTCCGGGCTTGTAATATTGGTATAATCCCATTTGCAGAAAGATGTAAGAAAAACGGTAATAATCGGATAGAGATAAAAAATACAAAATGCAATTATTGTAGGAGCCAGAAATGCGATAATAAAGGCTTTTCTGTTTCGGCTTAACTTATTTTTCATTATTTTCTCCTCTCATTGTTTTCTTCGGGAAGAAACAGGGGAAGAGAAATTTCCTCTTCCCCCGCATCTCTTTTCTTTTTATTATGCAATTAATGCGATAAGCTCTTTCTGAAGCTGTTCAAATCTTGCATCAATATCTGTTCCTGAAACAGCACATTCCATTAATGCGTTGATAATTGCGCTCTTTACATCTGCACCCCAGCTGTAATTCATATCTTTCACTACGATTTCTGCATCGTTTACCATAGAGCATGCCTCTGCAAGTTTCATGGTAATCGCGTCTCCGCTTTCCTCAGCAAGCTTGTTAAGGTCAACATTTGTATTACATGGGTTTGCCTGTACACCTGTAAAAATCTTTGCCTGCACTTCTTCACTTGTCATATATTTAATAAATTCCAGTGCAAGCTCTGTTTTTTCTTCACTCATTCCGTTTGCAACTGTAAGACCTGCACCTGCGGAAGAAACTGCAATGTTTCCAGGGAACAGAGACGGCTGAATAGCTTCTGCAAGACTTGCATCAATACCGCTTGCATTCCATACTCCGTTAAAAAGTACTGCTGCTGAACCGTTTTTATTAAAGTCATCCATCAGATTTCCAACATCTTCTGTTGTGTGTTCAGAACCGTTTGCCTGGTCAAGTGTTGCCGCTGTCTTAAATGCCTCTGCGAAAACCTCAGAATTTACCGCATCTTCTGTAAGAGGAGCCTCGATTATAGCTCTTCCTTCTTCTGAAGAGGCTAAAATCGCGTTAACGATAAATCCGGAACCCTGTCCTGCTGCATATCCGTATGTTCCATCATCAAGTCCGCGAACCTTTTCCATTGCCTCGCCAAACGCATCCCAATCTTTCAGATCTTCAATCTTGATTCCTGCTTTTTCAAAAACATCTGCATTATACCAGATTCCACGGCTTTCCATCTGATCATGAACAGAATAAATATGTCCGTCCACATCATTCTGTGTGTAGTTTAATCCAACTGCATCCTGAAGTTTGTTTTCGTCAATATATGGTTTTAAATCATATACAAGCCCCTGAGAAACAGCAGCCTGCGGAACGGCTGTACCACAGTCTACAAGATCCGGAAAACCTCCGCCTGCCACCTGTGCGCTTACAATTTCATCTCTGTTTTCTACTGCAATTGGCTTAAATGTTACTGGTCCGTCCGCATGAGCCTTTGCAAACTCATCGTAAATATCACGCATTACCTTTGCTGCCGGCCATTCACTTTCTTCATGGTAATATCCGTGATAAAACTCCAATACATCATCGGCTGCGAATACTGTTGCTCCGGAAAGCATACTCACTCCCATAGCTGCTGTCAGCGCCAACCCGATTGCTCTTTTCTTCATTTTGTCCTCCTTCTTCCCGACTCCGCCGAGAAATTTGTTTGTTTTTACTGATTTATCTGTATTTTATCTTATTTTCTGTGTATTTTGAATGAAGGTTATTGACAAGCGTCATGGAAATTGTTGACTATTTTTCATTTTGTATGAACTATATTGACATTCTATATGTAAAATATTTACCCGCTTTGTTTTTTCAGCAAAAAGAAATGCCCATATCGTATAAATATGGACACTTCCTCTTGCCTATCTTAATAATTCCAGAAATTCATTTACCTCTATCTGTCCCGAAAGCAGCTCCAGAATATGCTCCTGAAACGCATTTTTCCGATTGCTTTCCCACAGATTGTCCGGTGTTTCGATTTTTACATCTGCTTCTTTTACAAGCTGCGTCGCCTGAAAAAAGCGGGGCATTTCCTTATTGTATTTTTCTATGGAAACTCCGGAGTTTACAGGAACCTGCTCTGTCTCCTTTAATATACGTTCCTGTACTTTATCGCTTACCATATATTTTACAAAGCGTACTCCCGCTTCTTCTCTTTTTGCATCGCCTGTTTTTCCTACTACATATCCAACGCCAGCCGATTCACAGGACATGGCGTAGGTACCGTCTGTTGGAATCAGCGCATATTCCGCATCTATCTTTTCGTCAATCATAGGCGCGCCCCACACCCCGTTAATGCAGATGGCAAGCTTTCCTTCATTAAAAAGTTCCTTCTCATCCCTGTAGCTGTAATTTTTATTATCCGGAAAAGAATAGCGATATATGGTTTTTAACGTATCCAAAATACTGACAAAATCCTCTTCGCCAATGTTTTCCCATTTTTTAATATCTGCTTCTTTTCTTCCTGCATCTATGAACATATGATCAACAAGATACAGATACCCTTCGGCCGATACCTGAAGAGGCCTGATCTCTTTTCCATTTTTCAGACTCCAGTCCTCAATCTGACCACATACCTGCAAAAATTCATTCCAGCTTTCCGGAAGTTTTTCAATGCCTGCTGCACGGAAAATATCTTTGTTATACCAATACCCGCCGCTTAACAATAACGTATCTGCTACCGTATAAAGGTTTCCTTCTAACGTGGTCCATGCTTCCAGATTTGCAGGCGAAATATTTTTAAAAAACTCCAAATCTTCTTTTATATACGGAAGAAAATCCACTGCAAGATGGTTCTTCAGCATATAATAATAGATGGAATTATTTCCTGTTCCTCCGAAAAAAATCACATCCGGCATTTCTCCCACAAGCAGAAGGTCTCCCACTTTTCTAATCAAGTCCTTACTGGTCGGCATAGACACAAGATGTATATCAATATCCGGATTTTCTTTTTCGAAATCCTCATAAATCTGACGCATGGCAATATGATCCTTTTCATTGCTTCCCCATCCGTGAATCACCGTAATCTCGGTCTTCTCCTGCTTTTCTTCCCCACATCCTGTCAAAAAAAACATACTGCTTATAACAAAAAGAAAGATTTGAATCCCCTTACTTATCCGATGTTTCTTTTTTTTCATTTTTGTACTCCTTAGGCGACATTCCCGTATATTTTTTAAACACTCTTGAAAAGTATCCGGTATCCTCAAACCCCACAGCCTGGGAAATCTCATATACTTTTTTATCAGAAATTTCCATATACTCTTTCGCCTTTTCAATTCGAAGTCGCAAAATATCATCAAAAAGGTTCACTCCCTTTTTGCTTTTATAAAGCCGGCTTAAATAGCTTCTGTTTGCATGAAGTTCCTCTGCAATTTCATCAAGCGTAATTTTACGGCAATAATTTCTGCTGATATATCTCTGCATTTTTTCATACAGATTTTCAATCTCGTTTCTGCCTTCTTCGCTTTTTTCGCCTTCTTCAATTTCCTCATAATACCTCTTCAAATTTAAAATGGCCTTCTCCACTGCCTGGGGAAGTTCTTCAAGAACAGACAGCTTCAGAACATACTCACAGGCGTTATATCTAAGTGCTGTCCGCGCATACTCAAATTCTGAATATGCACTTAAAATAATCACCTGTGTTTCCGGACTGTTCTCACTGATATACTTGCATACCTGAAGTCCATCTACAAGCGGCATCCGAATATCAGTGATTACAATGTCCGGATGCTCTGTCTCCATTCTCTCCAGAAGTTCCTTCCCGTTTGAAGAAATGGAGTGAAGTACACACCCCATTTTTTCCCAGGAAATCAGATTTTTCAACGCTTCCTGAATATATATTTCATCATCTGCCGCCATTACCTTCCACATTTTCCATTCCCCTCTCTATCGGAAGAACGATACGTACCGTTGTTCCATTATCTTTTTCTCCCTGAATTTCAAGAATATAATTTTCGCCATATAAAATATGAAGCAGACGGTTCGTATTTTCAAGAGCCGTATGTGTATGACCTGTTTTTTTCTGCATACCTTCCATTTCATTTTCCTCTTTTGAAAAACCAACGCCGTCGTCTGCAACCATAATATTTAATTTTTCATCCTGCTCGAAAATCTCTACTACTATCTTTCCGTTTCCATTTTTCGGTTCCAGTCCATGTGAAACAGCATTTTCTACAAGCGGCTCTATTAAAAGCCTTGGAATCAAATCCTGTTTCACCTCTTCACTTCCATATCGGATTTCATACGAAATCTTATCCTGGTATCTTCCGTTTTGAAGCAGAAGATAAAAATCCACAATCTCCATCTCTGCCGATACCGGAATTTTAATTTCTTTTCCCCTGAATATTTTCCCCTGCATCAGTTTGGAAAATGCCTGCAGATATTGATAAAGCTCCTCATTTCCTGCCATTTTTGCCCGAATGCTCAGCATTGCCAGAATGTTATACTGAAAATGGGGATTAATCTGCGCCTGAAGAAATTTCACCTGCGACTGTGTTACAAGAAGCTGTTTCTCGTATACCTGTGTAATAAGATATTCAATCCTGTCTGCCATTTCATTGAACACTACGCTCATATCATGAAACTCCTGAATGGGATAATCCTCCATTCGCACTTTAAAATCCTCCTGACCCAGGGCCCGAAGACTTTCTATTACTTTTTTCAACGGTTTTGTAAATCGATAGCTGACTACAAAAGACAAAGATGAAGTAATCACAAGTATCAAAAGAAATGCCGCAAGAAAAATCAGCATGGTAGGCTTTAAAAGTGTATAAACATTATTGAGACCGGCCGCAACAAGTACCCAGATTCCAAAGCCACAGTTTTTTGACGCTGCAAGAAAACTGGTACCTTCTGCTCTAATATCAGCCACCTGATCCCGAGCTTCCTGTTTCAAAATTTCTATTTCTTTCTGCTTTCCGGAAAAGGCCAGTTTTTTCTTTTCTGTTCCCCATAAAACAGCCCATGTTCCCTTTCCATATCCTTCAATTTCCTTCATAAGAAGCTTAATTGCCTCAGGAGATATTTCCACAATACAGCTTCCCATATTCCGCATCTTATCATCGTAAATTCGAAAACACAGAAAAATCTCTTCTTTTTCGCTATAACACAGATACTGCCTTTTTGTTTTGCGGAACTCCTCCTGCAAACGGCTTCTCTCTTCCTGCTTCTGCCTCGCCTCTGATACGGTCACAGGATAGTAGTGATCATAAATACACTGATTAATATTATTAAACAGATAAACACTGCGGACAAAAGGAATCTTCTGCTGTACCATATTTCTGTCTGAAAAAAGCTCCATACTATAAGAAAGCTGCTCTCCTGCAGCTTCCTCATCGTAAAAATCCCCCCAGAAAAAATCCTCCAACCACACATTATGGCGGATTGTTACTGCACCATCTTCTATAAACTGTATACGATCCTGAAATTGCTGTCCTGTATTTTCCAGCACATACTCCATATCATCTTTCGTGCTTCGAAAAAAAACAAAAAAGAATACAAGAAGCATTGCAATTCCTAAAAATAACAGAGTACATACAGACGTAAGCATGTTTAATACTGTAATTTCCGAGCTTAAAGTTCTCCTTTTAGTAATCCCATACATTGGAAACTTCCACCTGTGCTTTCGGCTTCTTGATCACAAGCTCCGGACTTTTGGCACTTACTTTTGTATTTGCAGGAATAGACTCTGTAATAAAAGTATTTCCTCCGATAATCGTATTTTCTCCAATCACCGTTTCTCCTCCGAGAACGCTGGAATTGGAATAAATCGTCACATTATCCTCAATCGTAGGGTGACGCTTTACATCTGCAAGCTGCTGCCCCATTCTTGTAGAAAGCGCACCCAGAGTCACGCCCTGATAAATTTTTACATTATTTCCAATTTTCGTTGTCTCTCCGATCACCACACCGGTTCCGTGGTCAATAAAAAAGTATTCTCCGATCGTTGCTCCGGGATTAATGTCAATTCCTGTTTTTCCATGTGCAAATTCCGACATGATTCGTGGAATGAACGGAACCTTCTCAAGATATAGCTCATGCGCGATTCTGTATACATAGATAGCATAAAATCCCGGATAGGAAAAAATAATTTCCTCCTTGCTTTTTGCAGCAGGGTCTCCGTCAAATCCCGCCTGCACATCTTTTAAAAGCATTTTCTGTATCTCGGGGAGACGCTTTACAAACCGCCCTGTGATTTCCTCTGCGCGAAGCTGCGCCTTCTCTTTTTCCTCACCCTGATAGAGAATCGCGATTTCTATCTGTTCTTTTAAAGCATCATATAAATTATTTAAAAGAGAACCTGCATAATAATCCGGAAATGCACATGCCCCGGTATCGATTCTGAAATACCCCGGAAAAAGCACTGCTCTTAATTCACGGACCAGCTCTATAATGACAGATCGGCTTGGCAGACTGCATTTTCCTTTGGGAAGAAGCATTTCTTCTTTATTATAATTCTGAGCAAGGCTCTTTACCGCTTCCAGGATTGCTGTTTTCTTTTCGCTCATCAAATTTCCCTCCTGCTGTTTTTATTCTATATAATATTACTCTGGTATCATCATATTATAGTATTCTTTTTTCGTCAAGATATTGACCTTTTCTTTCAATCGCTATATAATAAGAGACGGTTCTTTCAAAACCATCTTTCTGGAGATATACCCAAGTGGCTGAAGGGTCCGCACTCGAAATGCGGTAGGTCGGGCAACCGGCGCGAGAGTTCAAATCTCTCTATCTCCGTTATACAAAACCGGCAGTCTTTTTACGGCTGCCGGTTTTTGAGTTTTATGGGAAAACACTCCCAAACATTTTTATAGAATGTAGGGTGAAATCGCAGCGTCCCATTTTGCAGCCTACAAAAAAAGAAATAAAATAGGCAGAAAACGAACATCTCTGCATTTTCTCTTATAAAATTGAATACAAAATAGGTGAAAACTTCAGCACACCAAAAAGCATCCTACAAAATCACCCCAAAAAGTAGGAGAATATAGGCTTTTCTCTAATTCCTGCCTATTTTTCGTTCATAAAAGTAGGTTTAAATTGAGAGTTCATGAAAAAAAGTGCATTTGAGCCAGAAAAAAATAAGAGAAATTTGAAAGACTCACAAAATCACCTGAGTATGATCTAAGATTCGAAGCACATTAAATTTTGTAAAATTTTCTGTCATTTTCCCAATTTATGATTGACAATCTTTCTTTCTGCGTGTATACTTTTAAAAGTAACAGGACATAGGGGATTGGTCAAATGGTATGATAGGGGTCTCCAAAACCTTTGGTGGGAGTTCGATTCTCTCATCCCCTGCTAAATAAGAATCTCGGAAGTTTATATAAGCTTTCGGGATTTTTTTGTAATCCCCAATTTGAACACAAACATTTTAGCAAAAAAACTGCCGGCAAATCCTGCCGGCAGAAAAAATATCCTTTTTATTATGCGGAAGCTTCCTCCGCTTTTTCAACTTCTGCAATCGCCTGTTTTCTCATTGGAATACGGCAGTTTTTGTTGTTACCGAATTCTACGATTACATCTTCTTCTGTCATGTCAATGACAACACCATAAAAGCCGCTTGTTGTAACAACACTGTCGCCAACTTCCATAGCGCTTAACATGGCAGCAAGTCTCTTCTGCTCTTTCTTCTGAGGACGAATCATCAGGAAGTACATAATTCCGAAAAGAATTACCATCCAGATAATCGTAACTCCAAGACCCATTCCAGCCTGTGCGTCCATTTCAATTCCTCCTAATTCGCACTTAATAATTCCATGTTCCTTATTTCAGAACACTAGAACATATCATACACAAAAATTTACTTTTCTTCAAGTGCTTTTCACATTTTTCCGGGTATTTCTTTTTATCTGTTGCTGTTTATTTTCCCTTCCTCAAAACCGGCAAGGCGCATCTTCTTATATTCTGCAAAATTTCCATGATCAAGAGCCTCTCTGATCTCTTCCATCATATGATTGTAGAAATACAGGTTATGAAGAACGCAGAGACGCATTCCCAGCATTTCTTTTGCTTTTAAAAGGTGACGGATATAAGCTCTGCTGTAATGACGGCAGGCAGGACACTGACATCCCTCCTCGATCGGTCTCGTATCCAGCTCATACTTTGCATTAAAAAGATTCATTTTTCCGTGGTTTGTATAAACGTGTCCGTGACGTCCGTTTCTGCTCGGGTATACGCAGTCAAAGAAATCCACGCCTCGTTCCACAGCCTCCAGAATATTTGCAGGAGTTCCCACACCCATCAGATATGTCGGTTTATTCTGGGGAAGATGCGGAACAACCTCATCAAGAATATGATACATTTCCGCATGGGTTTCCCCTACTGCAAGACCGCCCACTGCGTATCCGTCCAGATCCATCTGAGAAATCGTGTCTGCATGTGCAATACGAATGTCCTCATAAATCGCTCCCTGATTGATTCCAAAAAGAAGCTGCTCTTTGTTGATGGTATCCGGAAGGCTGTTTAAACGCGCCATTTCTGCCTTACATCTCGCGAGCCATCTTGTAGTTCTGTCAACAGATTTCTGCACATAATCTCTGTCCGCAACAGAGCTTGGACATTCATCAAACGCCATCGCGATTGTCGAAGCAAGATTCGACTGAATCTGCATACTTTCCTCAGGTCCCATAAAAATTTTATGTCCGTCAATGTGAGAACGGAAATATACGCCTTCTTCCTTGATTTTTCGAAGACCGGACAGGGAAAACACCTGAAATCCGCCAGAATCCGTAAGAATCGGTCTGTCCCAGACCATAAATTTGTGAAGTCCGCCAAGCTGTTTTACAATTTTATCTCCGGGGCGCACATGAAGATGATACGTATTGGAAAGCTCCACCTGTGTTCCAATATCATAAAGATCCATTGTGGAAACTGCTCCTTTGATTGCCCCGATGGTTCCCACATTCATAAAAACAGGAGTCTGGATTGTTCCGTGTACTGTGTGGAACTCCGCCCGTTTTGCTCTTCCTTCTGTTTTCAGGATTTTATATTCTGCCATTTGTTTTCCTCTTTTTCTAAGTATACTGATATAAAAATCTCAATACCGGCTTAAAAAGACGTCTGCAATCCGTCTCTCACTTCCTGTCCCGGTATCTTTCTCTCCTGCATTATTATATATGCTTTAGACAATTCTGTCCAGCATTGGTTTCACTTAACTTTCCCCTTATCTCTTCTTAATACAAACTTAATTTCTCCAAATTTCTCCTCTCTCATCTTCAAATCCTTGTGTAACTTTCACATTGCCATTTTTCGTCGATTATCGTATAATAACATGTACCTTTACAGAGAACATTTAATAAGGAAGTAATCTGTTACGTACTTATGAAAAACATTTAGGGAAATACACAATATAAGGAGGCAATCTATTTTTTATGAAGCATCATACTCTCGGAATTGACATTGGTTCCACCACTGTCAAAATTGCAGTCCTTGATAAAAATGAAACTCTGCTTTTTGCAGATTATGAACGGCATTTCGCGAATATTCAGGAAACACTGGCAAACCTGCTCCAGAAAGCTTACGACCAGCTTGGGGAGCTTTCTCTTTGCCCGGTCATCACCGGCTCCGGCGGTCTTACTCTTGCAAATCATCTGGATATTCCCTTTGTCCAGGAGGTTATTGCCGTATCTACCTCTCTGGAACACCTTGCGCCCAAAACCGATGTAGCGATCGAGCTTGGCGGCGAAGACGCAAAAATCATTTATTTTGAAAACGGAAACATTGAACAGCGTATGAATGGAATCTGTGCAGGCGGAACCGGCTCCTTTATCGACCAGATGGCATCTCTTTTGCAGAGCGACGCCTCCGGTCTGAATGAATATGCAAAGCATTATAAAGCTCTTTACCCTATTGCTGCCCGCTGCGGCGTTTTTGCAAAAACAGACATTCAGCCGCTCATTAACGACGGAGCAACAAAGGAAGACCTTTCCGCTTCTATTTTCCAGGCTGTCGTAAACCAGACCATTTCCGGTCTTGCCTGCGGAAAGCCGATCCGCGGACACGTTGCCTTCCTGGGCGGTCCCCTTCATTTTCTTTCGGAGCTGAAGGCGGCATTTATCCGTACTTTAAAGCTTGATGAAGAGCACACCATTGTACCGGAAAACTCTCATCTTTTTGCAGCTATTGGTTCTGCCTTAAACGCAAAGGAAGATGCGGCGTCTGTATCTCTCACAGACTTAAAAGAACGCCTTCGAAAAACGATCCACCTTGATTTTGAGGTAGAGCGTATGGAACCGCTCTTTGAGACAAAGGAAGATTATGAAGTTTTCCACAAACGCCAGAGCCAGTATCAGGTAAAAACTGCAGCACTTTCTGCATATAAAGGAAACTGTTATCTTGGTATTGATGCAGGCTCTACCACAACAAAAACAGCCCTGGTAGGAGAGGACGGCTCTCTTCTCTACTCTTTTTACAGCAATAATAATGGAAACCCCTTAAAAACCACCATACGCTCCATTCAGGAAATTTACAGTCTTCTTCCAAAGGATGCGCACATTGCCTACTCCTGCTCTACCGGATACGGAGAAGCGCTCATTAAGGCAGCTCTTCTTCTTGACGAGGGAGAGGTAGAAACGGTTTCCCATTATTACGCCGCCGCATTTTTTGACCCGGAGGTTGACTGCATTCTTGATATTGGCGGTCAGGATATGAAGTGCATCAAAATAAAGGACAACACGGTAGACAGCGTGCAGCTTAACGAAGCCTGCTCCTCAGGCTGCGGCTCCTTTATTGAAACTTTTGCAAAATCCTTAAATTACAGTGTGGAAGACTTTGCAAAAGCAGCTCTTTTTGCGAAAAATCCCATTGACCTGGGAACACGCTGTACGGTATTTATGAATTCCAAAGTGAAACAGGCACAGAAGGAGGGCGCTGAGGTTTCCGACATTTCCGCCGGTCTTGCATACTCTGTCATTAAAAATGCGCTTTACAAAGTAATCAAGGTTTCTGACGCTTCCGAGCTTGGGCGTCACATTGTTGTACAGGGCGGAACTTTTTATAATGACGCAGTTCTTCGAAGCTTCGAAAAAATCGCAGACTGCGAGGCGATCCGCCCGGACATCGCAGGAATCATGGGCGCTTTCGGCGCAGCTTTAATTGCAAGGGAACGATATGAGGAAGGCACAGAAACAACCATGCTTTCCATACAGAAGATCAATGAGCTGAAATATACGACTTCCATTGCAAACTGTAAAGGCTGTACAAACAGCTGTCGTCTGACCATCAATAAATTTACAGGAGGACGCCAGTTTGTAAGCGGAAACCGCTGCGAGCGCGGAATCGGCAAAGAAAAGAACAAGGATAATATCCCGAATCTTTATGAGTATAAATACAAACGGCTTTTTTCCTACCAGCCGCTTACTGCAGACAAAGCAGAACGTGGAAAAGTAGGAATCCCCCGTGTC
This sequence comes from uncultured Blautia sp., assembly GCA_900540785.1. Lineage (GTDB taxonomy): Bacteria > Bacillota > Clostridia > Lachnospirales > Lachnospiraceae > Blautia_A. The sequence goes on along the minus strand of UQHF01000014.1, from coordinate 69,814 downwards.
TTAAATATGTTTGAAAATTATCCGTTCTGGTTTACCTTTTTTACAGAACTGAAATACGAAGTGGTGTTGTCTCCCACTTCTACAAGAAAGCTTTATGAGCTTGGTATTGAATCCATTCCAAGCGAATCGGAGTGCTACCCGGCAAAGCTTGCTCACGGACACGTTACCTGGCTTTTGAAAAACGGAGTGAAATTTATTTTTTATCCCTGCATTCCATATGAAAGAAATGAGTTTCCGGACGCAGTCAACCATTACAACTGTCCGATCGTTACCTCTTATGCAGAGAATATCAAAAACAATGTGGACGAATTAAACGATCCCTCCGTTGATTTCCGGAATCCGTTCCTTGCCTTTACGTCTGAGGAAATCCTCACAGAGCGTCTCATCGCGGAATTTAAGGATATTCCGGCAGGGGAAGTAAAAGCTGCGGCACACAAAGCCTGGGAAGAGCTTGCTTCTGCAAGAAAAGACGTACAGAAAAAGGGTGAAGAAACTCTGAAATATATGGAAGAAACAGGACGAAGAGGTATTGTTCTTGCAGGAAGACCATACCACATCGACCCGGAAATCCACCACGGCATTCCAAGCCTTATCAACAGCTACGGCATCGCCGTGCTGACAGAGGATTCCGTGTCACACCTTGTTCCTGTGGAGCGTCCGATCCGCGTAAACGACCAGTGGATGTACCACTCCCGTCTTTACGCTGCCGCAAACTTTGTAAAAACAAGAGAGGATCTTGACCTGATCCAGTTAAACTCCTTTGGCTGCGGTCTTGATGCCGTAACAACAGACGAGGTGTCTGAGATTCTTTCAGGAAGCGGCAAAATTTACACCTGCCTGAAAATCGACGAGGTAAATAATCTTGGCGCTGCCAAAATCAGGATCCGCTCTCTTCTTGCCGCACTTCGGGCGAAAGAGGCGCAGAAACATACAAGGACGATTCAGCCGTCCTCCATTGAAAAAGTATCCTTCACAAAGGAAATGAGAAAAGACTTTACGATTTTATGTCCGCAGATGTCGCCCTTCCACTTCAGCTTTATCCAGGCTGCTTTTAATACCTGCGGCTACCATTTTGAGGTGCTTCCAAACGACAACAAAGAAGCGGTAAACACAGGCTTAAAATACGTAAATAACGATGCCTGTTATCCTTCCCTCATTGTCGTTGGACAGATTATGGATGCGCTTCTTTCCGGAAAATATGATTTAAACAAGACGGCTGTCATTATGTCTCAGACAGGAGGCGGCTGCCGTGCTTCCAACTACATAGCTTTTATCAGAAGAGCCCTGAAAAAAGCAGGAATGGAACAGATTCCTGTTATCTCCATCAATTTAAGCGGTCTCGAAAAAAATCCAGGCTTTAAACTGACTCTGCCATTGATCAAGCGAATCTGCTATGGCGGTGTATTTGGAGATATTCTTATGAAGTGCGTATACAGAATGCGCCCCTATGAACTGGAAAAAGGCATTGTAAACAGGAAATATAAAATCTGGGAGCAGAGATGTATCGCCTTTATTACAGGCAGCAGTATCAGTCACAGCCAGTTTAAAAAGATGTGCCGGGAAATGGTCCACGATTTTGACACCATTCCGATCAGCGATGAAAAGAAGCCGCGCGTGGGAATTGTAGGCGAAATCCTTGTCAAATTCCTCCCTGCTGCAAATAACCATCTTGCTGAGCTTCTTGAGGAGGAAGGAGCAGAAGCTGTTGTTCCTGACCTGATCGACTTTTTATGCTACTGCTTCTACAATCAGAATTTCAAAGTGGAAAATCTGGGATTTAAAAAATCAAAGGCAACTATTGGAAACTGGGGAATCAAGCTCATTGAATATATGAGAAAATCGGCAAACGAAGCGCTCTCACAGAGCCGCCACTTCACTCCCTCTGCCGACATCACAGATCTTGCGAAAATGGCTTCTCCTATTGTATCGCCCGGCAATCAGACAGGAGAGGGGTGGTTCCTTACAGGAGAGATGATGGAGCTGCTTCACGGCGGTGTTCCCAATATTGTGTGTATTCAGCCTTTCGGCTGCCTTCCAAACCACATTGTAGGAAAAGGTGTTATTAAAGAAATCCGACGGACACACCCGGAGGCAAACATTGTAGCTATTGATTACGACCCTGGTGCAAGCGAGGTAAACCAGTTAAACAGAATTAAGCTGATGCTTTCCACTGCACAGAAAAATCTGAATAAAGAGTCTGAAAAAGACGCATAACTCCATAGACAAAGAGAAGGAAAACCGCAAGGATCTTCCTTCTCTTTTGCTATATCTTATTTTATTTTTATAAAAGCCTCATAGGGACGAAGAATCTTTTCTGTCTCGTCTTTATAATTATGAATCAGGGTTTCTGCTCCCTCCCACTCTTTTAAAAGAGAACACGGCACTTCTTTTTCTGTAAAGTTTCCTGCCACAAGAAGTTTCTTTCCATTATATTCCCGCTCATATGCAAAAATATTTTCATCTTCTGCAAGAAGAAGACGGAAGCTTCCCTCTGTAAGAATCTCATATTCTTTTCGAAGGGCAATGAGCTTTTTATAATAATGGAATACAGAATCCGGATTTTTCAGTTCTTCTTCTGCATTGATCTCCTTGTAGTTTGGATTTACGCCAATCCACGGCGTTCCCTCTGTAAAGCCTGCGTTTTTTCCGGTGCTCCACTGCATGGGAGTTCTTGCGTTATCTCTTCCCTTTGCGTAAATGGACTCCATAATATCTGTCTCTTTATAGCCTTTTGCCAGACGCTCTTTATACATATTTCGGATTTCAATATCCTGATACTCTGAAATATGGGAAAAGCGCACATTTGTCATACCAAGCTCTTCTCCCTGGTAAACGTACGGCGTTCCCTGCATTCCGTGGAGAATCGTTGCAAGCATTTTGGCAGATTCTGTTCTGTATTTCGTATCATTTCCCCATCTTGACACAATACGGGGAAGGTCGTGATTATCCCAGAAAAGGCTGTTCCATCCACAGTTATAAAGCTCCTTCTGCCATTTTGCCAGATTTTTTTTGAGTTTCACAAGGGAAAGCGGGCAGAAGTCCCATTTCTCTTTTCCCTCTTCCTGGTCAAGCATCATATGTTCAAACTGGAATACCATAGAAAATTCGCTTCCATCCGGCGCGCTGTAAAGCTTCGCCCTCTCTGTATCTGCGCCCCAGGCTTCACCAACTGTAATCAAATCTCCCTTCTGGAAGGTTTCCTTACTTAATTCCCGGATAAATTCATGAAGACGAGGACCGTTATTTGTAATTTTTAAATCCGGCTCTTTCGCAATCTGGTCAATTACATCAAGGCGAAAACCTCCAACTCCTTTTTCCATCCACCAGAGAATCATATCATAGATTTCTCTGCGAAGCTTTGGATTTTCCCAGTTTAAATCCGGCTGCTTTACAGAAAACTGGTGAAAATAATACTGGTTCAGCTCCGGAACCCACTCCCAGGCAGGTCCTCCGAACGCAGAGCCCATGTCGTTGGGAAGCGTTCCTTTCTCTCCATCCCGCCACACATAGTAATCGTGATAAGGATTTTCTCTGCTTTTTTTCGCTTCCTGAAACCAGAAATGTTCATCAGAAGAATGATTTAAAACAAGATCCATAATAATGCGGATATTTCTTTTTTTTGCCTCCTGAATCAGCTCTTCCATGTCCCTGATGTTTCCAAACATAGGGTCAATATCCTGATAATCAGAAATATCATATCCATTGTCATCCTGCGGGGATTTACAGACAGGAGAAAGCCAGACAGCATCAATCCCCAGTTCCTCCAGGTAATCCAGCTTTGTAATAATTCCTCTTATATCTCCGATTCCGTCCCCGTTGCTGTCCATAAAGCTTCGCGGGTAAATCTGGTAGACTACTGCGTTTTTCCACCATTTTCTTCTTTCGCTTTTCATATTTACATCCCTCTCTTATATTCTGCGAATCAGTGTTCCATCTGGAGCAAGTTTTCCATTTTCATATCCTCTTGCAAAGAGAATTTCTCCCCCATCCAGTGCATCAACAGAATCTTTTGTACAATTTAAAACTACCTGAATCTTATTTCCCGCATCGTCCAGTTTAATATACTCCACACAGCGTTTTTCTCTGTATGTATCCGGAAAATGGAAATAAAGGCTCTTAAAAGTTTTTTCTGATTTTCTAAGAGAAATCAGTTTTTTCATTTCTTCCAGACACTTTCTGTTTTCCTCAGAATCCATTTCATCCCACGGCATACAGCGCCTGCAGTCCGGATCGTGTCCTCCTTCCATTGCAATTTCCGTTCCGTAATAAATACAGGGACTTCCAGGCATGGTAAAAAGAACCGCCAACTGCTGATAAAAGACGTTCAGATTTTTTAATCGATTCATCAGACGCTCTGTATCGTGAGAATCCAGAAGATTAAACAAAACATTGTTGCACTGCTGCATATACATGGTGTAACAACGGTTTACCATATATTCAAAATCCTCTTTTGTACTTTCCTTATCAAGGAAAAAGTCATGGATTCCGCTCATAAGAGGATAATTCATAACGGAATCGTATTCATCCCCCATAAGCCACTGACTTGCATCGTGCCAGATTTCTCCCAAAAGATAAATATCCGGTTTTAAAGATTTTACCCTCTCCCTTACACGTTTTAAGAAGCGGTGGGATACCTCATTTCCCACATCAAATCGGATGCCGTCAATATCAAAATCGCGAATCCAGCTTTCGCAAATATCAGAGAAATACCGAATCACTTCTTCATTATTTGTATTTAATTTCGGCATATATTCATTAAATGCAAAGGAATAAAATCTTCCGTCTCTTGTATCTCCCTGCTTTTTTAATGCATTCCAGTCGTGAATCATAAACCAGTCTGCAAACTCAGATTTTTCTCCTTTTTCCTCCACATCAAGCCACTGAGCAAAACGCCTTCCACAGTGATTAAACACAGCGTCCACCATTATCCGGATACCAAGTTCATGGGCTTCTTTTACAAGAAGGGCAAACTCTTCATTATCTCCAAAATAAGGGTCTATTTTTGTGTAGTCTCTTGTATCATATTTATGGTTAGACTCTGCTTCCATAATGGGATTCAAGTAGATTCCATTAATACCGAGCTCTTTTAAATATGAAAGACGCTTTCTGATTCCTGCAAGATTTCCGCCGAATCGCTCCTGGTTTGTAACAGGACCTGTGCGCCAGGGAAGAATATCCTCCCCGTTTTTCTCCGGCGTTCCGTTACAGAAACGGTCTGGAAAAATCTGATACCACACCGTATCGTTTACCCAGTCCGGAGTTACGTTTATATCTGCCTGATTCATCCAGGGCACAATAAAACACTGAAGCATACGCCCTTCCATGTAAAGCTGCTCTTCCTTTAAAAAGCCGTCCTCAAAGTAATACCACACTTCTTTATCTGTATGAAGTTCAAAATAATACTTACATCTTTTATACGGTGGAACAAGTGTGGTTGTCCACCATATCTGATGCTTTAAGCGCTTTTTATAACAGATTTCTTCCCTTTTTCCAACCCATTTTTCATTGCCGCCAAGAATTCCGGCTTCGAATGGATCTCCCTGATGAAGAAACACGCGCTTTACATCATATCCTGTTTTTAAATTGATAATCAGCTCCCTCTCATTACAGGGATAGCTCATCTGCTCTGATGTTTTATGATAAACTCCTGCAAATTCCATCTGCTGTCTCTTACCTTTCTGTCATCTGCTTCTTATATTTATAAAGCTCCTCTGCCAGACGCTTCATGTCTGTCATTCTCCATTCCCAGTTGGGACTTCCCACAGTTCCCGGCGTATTTAAGTGCGCCTCTTTTCCAAGCCCCAGAATATCCGCCGCCGGAATAATGGCATACTCTGCTCTGCTTCTCCATGTATAGGCAAGAAGCCTGTCTTTTACAGAACCTGTTTTAATTCCCTGTTTTTTAAGGAAACGACGAATTTTTCTCTTTGCTGCGCAGGACATTTTCCCATACCATTCCATAATGGTATCGTTGTCATGGGTTCCTGTATAAATAATGAGATTTTCTTTTTCCTCAAAAGTATCTCTTGCATATTTTCCTTTTGTGTCTATGGAGAACTGGAGAATCTTCATTCCCTTTAATCCATAATGATCTTTTAAGGTAAGTACCTCCGGACGTAAATCTCCAAGGTCTTCTGCCACAAGATGAGCCTCCGGAACTTCTCTTTTTAAAGTATCCAGCACCTCGTAACCCGGCGCTTCTATCCACTCTCCCTCCACTGCCGTTGGGCAGGAAGCCGGGATTTTCCAAAAAGTATCAAAAGCACGAAAATGGTCAATACGAATCAAATCAAAAAGCCGGCTGTTATATCCGATACGCTTTACCCAGAAATCATATCCTGTTTTTTTCAGATACTCCCAGTCGTAAACCGGATTTCCCCATCTCTGTCCTACTGCACTGAAATAATCCGGCGGAACGCCTGCAATAAAAGTTGGTCTGCCATCTGCACCAAGGAGGAAGTTTTCTTTGCCTGCCCATACATCAACAGAATCAATTCCCACATAAAAAGGAACATCTCCCATAATACAAATCCCGTTTTTATTTGCATATTCCTTTATCTTTTTCCACTGGCAAAAAAATACATACTGTAAAAACATATGATAGGAAGCCTCTTTTTCTGTTTCTTCTGATAAAGCTTCTCCCTTCCAGTTTTTATGCTCTTCTCTCCACTCATTCCAGCAGCGGTTTTCATTTTCTTTTTTTAAAGCGCGGAATACTCCATAGGAACGCACCCATTCCTCAGAAATAAACTCATGATATTCCTCTGTCTCCTGAAAATTTTCAAAGGCTTCTCTTAAATATCCTTCTTTCCATGCCCGTACTTTTTCATATTCCACTTTTTTTGCATTTTCAAGATGAGAAGGAGGAAGCTCTTTTAAAAGCCCTTCTTCATACAGAAGCTCTAAACTTATATAAAGCTCGTCCCCTGCACAGGAGGAATAAGGCTGATAAGGGGAATTTCCATATCCAAGAGGATTCATAGGCAAAACCTGCCAGATTTTTACTCCTGCTTCCTTTAAAATATCAAGAAATGTATACGTTTCTTTTCCCAGCTCTCCTACTCCCGTCCGGGACGGGAGAGAAGAAACCGGCATTAAAATTCCAGTTTCTCTCATAGTCCACACCTCTTATGCAAGTTTCCAGATGTCGCGGTTGTACTCTTCAATGGTTCTGTCTGCTGAGAAGAATCCTGCCTTTGCAATATTCACAAGAGCTTTCTTTGCCCATGCAGTTTCGTCCTCGTAGTCTCTTAATACCTCTTCTTTTTTCTGAATATATTCTTTTACATCAAGAAGAGCCATAAACCAGTCTTTTGATACGATTTCTTTATAAAGTCTTCCAAGATTTACCGGGTCTCCGATCTGAATCAGTTCTTTACTGATAATAAAGTCAACAAGCTCCTCCACCTGCGGATCATTATCGTAAATCTCTTTTGAGCAGTAGGAAGCCTCCTCGTAAAGTTTAATAACCTCCTCGGACTTCTTTCCGAAGATGTAGATGTTGTCATCGCCTACAAGCTGATGGATTTCCACGTTTGCACCATCCTCTGTTCCCAATGTCACAGCACCGTTTAACATAAACTTCATGTTTCCTGTTCCTGACGCCTCTTTTGATGCAAGGGAAATCTGCTCGGAAATATCGCAGGCAGGAATGAGTTTTTCTGCCTTTGTCACGTTGTAGTTTTCCACCATTACAAGCTTCATGTATTTGCTTACTACAGGGTCATTGTCAATCAGCTGCTGCAGACAGAGAAGAAGATGGATAATATCTTTTGCAATGGTATAAGCAGGCGCTGCCTTCGCTCCGAAAATCATGGTAATCGGACGTTTTGGAAGATTACCTTTTTTAATTTCTTTATATTTGTAAATGGCATAAAGAGCATTCATCTGCTGTCTCTTATACTCGTGGAGACGTTTAATCTGAATGTCAAATACAGAATCATCATTAATTTCCACATTCTGTGTTTCTTTCAAATAATCTCTTAAATGCTCTTTTGCGTGATGTTTAATCTCCATCAGACGTTTTAAAACTTTTTCATCGTCTTTATATGCAAGAAGTTTTTCAAGCTCCATTGCGTTTTCTTTAAATCCGTCTCCAATCAGCTCCTCAATATATGCGCTTAACTCCTGATTGCAGTGAAGCAGCCATCTTCTGAAAGTAATACCGTTTGTTTTATTATTAAATTTCTCCGGATAAATATCGTAAAACGGTTTTAACTCCGATTCTTTGAGAATCTCTGTGTGAAGAGCTGCCACGCCGTTTACCGCATATCCAAAGTGTATGTCAATATGTGCCATGTGTACACGGTCCTGCTTATCGATGATGTATACACGTTCGTCATGGAAATCTCTTCTCACGCGGCTGTCCAGCTCGCGAATAATCGGAAGAAGGTGCGGAACTACCTGCTCCAGATAGGAAATCGGCCATTTTTCCAGAGCTTCTGCAAGAATCGTATGGTTTGTGTACGCGCATGTTTTTCTTACTACATCAATGGCTGTATCCATATTAAAGCCTTTCTCCATAAGAAGGCGGATAAGCTCCGGAATTACCATAGTCGGATGCGTATCGTTAATCTGAATCGTCACATAATCGTAAAGCTGATACAGATTCGCGCCTCTCTCCTGGGCTTCTCTTAAAATAAGCTGTGCAGCGTTGCTTACCATAAAATACTGCTGGTAAATACGAAGAAGCTGTCCTGCCTCATCGCTGTCATCCGGATAAAGGAAAAGGGTCAGGTTTTTCGCAATGTCTTTTTTATCAAACTGGATTCCATCTCTGATGATTCCTTCATCCACAGTCTCCACATCAAAAAGATGAAGGCGATTGCAGCCGTTTTTATATCCCGGAACATCAATGTCGTATAATACAGACTGAAGGGTGAAATCCTTAAAAGGAACAGAAAAGCTTACGTCTGTTTTTGTCAGCCAGCTGTTGTCTGTAATCCACGGATTTTTCTCCTCCCTCTGTTTGTTGTCTGTAAATTTCTGAAGAAACAGACCATCATGGTAATTGAGACCCACTCCGTCTCCGTTTAAGCCAAGTGTGGCAATGGAATCAAGAAAGCAGGCTGCAAGACGTCCAAGACCGCCATTTCCAAGAGACGGCTCGTTTTCTATCTCTTCAATGGCAGTAATATCGTGTCCGTTTTTTGCAAGAACTTCTTTTGTCTCCTGGAAAAGTCCCAGGTTAATCAGATTGTTGGAAAGAAGCTTTCCAATTAAAAATTCTGCTGAAATATAGTAAAGCTTTTTCTTTCCTTCATTTCTTTTCATTCCCTTCATTTTTTCTTTTGTAAGAATGAGAAGAGCTGTATAAATCTGTTCATCAGACGCTTCTTTTATGTTTTTTCCGTATTTTTCCTGTAAAATCTGCTCTAATAATTTTTCCATATTCCTTACTCCTTATCTCCGCATTTTTCAACGGCTTCATATACTCTTAAGATTTCTCCCACACTCCATGCCTGGGCAAAGCACCCCTTTGACCTTGTAGGATTTTCTCCGTCGTAAATCTCCGGAAGCTGTCCGACACAGCCTTCTCTCATGGCGCTTTCCATAACTTCAAGCTGTTCCTTTACAGTTTCCTTCGCTTCTTTATTGTAATCCTTTACCTTAAGATATGCAAGATAATATGCACCCAGAGGGAAAGTCCACACCGTCCCCTGATGATACGCCATATCTCTTTCTTCCATTTTTCCCTGATAGACAGGTTTAAACTCTTTATCTGACATTTCCAGAGTTCTAAGACCGTAAGGGGTATAAAGCGTCTCAAACACAGTCTCTACAACTGCTTTTTCCTGTTCCTTTGTAAGCATGGTAAACGGCATAGAAACTGCCCATATCTGATTGCAGCGAACCTGTTCGTCTGCCGCTGTGCCGGATACCAGGTCTTTTAAGCAGTCTCTCTTCTCCATCCAAAATTTCTGAAGAAAAGATTTTTTTACCTGTTCCTTTAATCCGGTTTCCTGCCATTCCCTATTTAAAATACGGGCAAATTTTTCCATAATACAAAGAGCATTATACCAGTAGGCATTGATTTCTACCGGCTTTCCATGTCTCGGTGTGGGAAGGATTTCTCCCACGCGCACATCCATCCATGTTACCTGCCAGAGTCCTTCTCCTGCCTGAATCAATCCGTCTGTATCCATATGGATTCCGAAATCTGTTCCCTCTTTATATCCTTTTACAATACGCTCCATAACAGGATACATTTCTTTTACAAACTCAAGATCTTCTGTTTTTTCATAGTAAAGATATATGCAGTTAATAAAAAGAAGAGCTGCGTCTACTGTATTATAAAGAGGCTCGTTTCCACCTTCCGGAAAAAGATTCGGCATCAGACCTTTGTTTTCATTTAAGGCGAAAGTCCTTAAAATTTCCTTCGCCGTATCATATTGTCCTGTAGAAATGCAGATACCCGGAAGGGCAATCATGGTATCTCTTCCCCAGTCCTCAAAAAACGGATAGCCTGCAAGAATAGTACTTCCGTTTGTGGACTCTCTTCTGGAAACAAACTGGTCTGCACTTTTCACAAGCTCCTGCGCCATCGTCATGGAAAGACCTGCTGTTTTTACAAGAGCCTGTCTCCGCTCTTTATATTCTTTTATGATTTCTTCCGCATCCTGCCATTTCTCTTCTGTCAGATATTTTTGTTCCATAGAGTACACAAGTTTTAATTTTACTTTTTCTCCCGGCTGTGCAGAAACAGAAATCACATGATTTGCCTTTCCATGTCCTGTCTCCCTTCTTCCGTCGCATACGTCATAGGAATAAAAGTAAACTTCTTCTTTTTCCTCTGTATCCGTTACCTTTCCGTTTGTCTCAAAGAAAAGGGCCATTCCATCAGATAAAATCTGATTTCCTTTTTTCACTAAGGTCTGGGACGGCTTCATATCCTCTCCCTTTTTTGCAAACTGGAAAAACGGAGTCACTTCAAATGAAACCTTACATTTCCCTCTGTTTTCTATGGTATAACAAATTGCCACTGTATTTTCTCCATACTTCATGGCAATTTCTTTTGAAATGGATACCCCATTTACATGATAACGCCAGAGAGGTGTGTCCTCATATATAAAAGAAGAAAGATAACGATACCCGTCCTCTATATGCCCGTCTGCAAATTCCTGGGTGGAAAGAATTTTTTCCTCATCTCCAAGAAACAGACGCTCAAAAAAACGGTGCACCATATTGTAACGGTGATTCGGCGCTTTCATACACGCCATAAAAACACTGTGGTCATTTCTTGATGCTGCCCCTGTCACAGTAAGCGCAGAAAATCCTCCAAGACCGTTTGTTAAAAGATAATTGTTTTCAAGACCGCGTTTTAATGTATTCCAGTCCTGTTTTCCGTAAATCCATCTCATATGCATCCTCTTCGTCCAAGCACAAGCGCACTCAATGGCGCAGCTGTCGCTTTTTCTGCTTTTTTCTGTTTTTTCCATGAAAAACTGTCTTCTTCATTAAGAAGAACTTCCCACTCCCCTTTCGGGAGAGCAGTTTCCACTTCTTCCTCTGTGGCATTATAAATAATATACAGAGTATCCCACAAAGTATGTTCTCCTTCTTTTTTATTTTCCACAAAAAATCCTACAGCGCCCGGTTTCTTCCAGTAACCGTAAATTCTCTTTCCTGCAGTCTCCGACTTATCGCAAAGTCCGGGAAGCTGCTTCCTGAGAGCAATCAGCCCTTCATAGAAGGTACTGAGTTCTTCATATTTATATGCTCTCTTCCAGTCCAGACGATTTAAAGAAATGGGACTGTTATAAGTATTTTCATGTCCGTCCTTAGTTCTTGCAAACTCCTCTCCGGAAAGCATAAAAAGATGTCCCTGACAGGTCATGTAAATAGCTGCTGCCAGTTTATTTTCCATCATTCTCCGCTCTTCGTCCGGCGTTGTGATTGCCAGCTTATCCCAAAGCGTCCAGTTATCATGGGCAGAAACATAGGTAATTACCTGAGATGGCGCTTTGATTCCTGTGTCTTTCGTGCACCACGCTTTTACGCTGTTTAAAATTTTTTCTTCCATATTTTCAGCCCCGTTTACGAAGCCCGGGATTTCTCCCTCAAACACATGGCCTTTGATAGCGTCTCTTGTATCATCGCAGAACATCCCCACATATTTATCAAGTTGGGATACGTTCTTTTTAAGAGCCATCACAACCTTTCCCTCAGACGCAGTATCATCTGCTGCCCAGGGTTCTCCAAAAAGAAGAATCTCTCCTCTTCCGTATTTTTCATCAAGAGCTCTTCTGATACGGTTCATAAGTTTTGTATCAAGAAGCCCCATCAAGTCAAAACGAAATCCATCTATATGATATTCTTCCGCCCAGTAAAGAACAGAATCCAAAATATACTGAGCGCACATTTCCCTCTCGCTTGCCATATCGTTTCCGCAAGCAGAGCCATTGGAAATTCCCCCGTTTTCGTAAGTACGGAAATAATACCAGGGAACTGCTTTGTTTAAATTAGAATCCAGGTCATACATATGGTTATATACCACATCCATAATGATCCGGAAACCATTTCTATGAAGAGCCTGCACCATTTCCTTAAATTCACGGATACGCACTTCTCCATGTTTCGGGTCAGAAGAATAAGAGCCTTCCGGCACATTATAATTTACCGGATCGTATCCCCAGTTAAACTCTTCTTCATTTTTCTCATCTACAGAACCATAATCATAAGCCGGCATAATCTGCACATGGGTAATCCCAAGTTTTTTCAGATAATCAAGCCCCGTAGGATGGACCCCATCTTTATTAAGAGTTGTATGTTCTTCTGTAAATGCCAGGTATTTTCCTCTGTTTTCTTTGGAAAATCCCCCTGCTTCGTCCCAGGAAAACTCTTTTATATGAAGCTCATAAATTACTGTCTCTTCCTGTTTTTCAGGGCGTCTGTCTTCCATCCAGCCTTCGGGGTCTGTCTCTTTTAAATCTACAGCCATACTTCTTTTTCCATTCATCCCGCAGGCTTTTGCATACGGGTCCCCGAAAACAGTTTCCTCACCCTCTGTCATAGTACGGAAATCATAGTAAACTCCGTGAAGATTTTCTGCTGTTTCATAAGACCACATTCCCTTTTCTTCTTTTTTCATCTCTATCTGAAAAAATGAGACTCCACCCTCTCCTTCCTTATAAAAACGAAGCTCTGCTTTTTCAGAAAGAGGACTCCAAAGGAGAAAGGAAGTCCCTTCCTCCGTACATACAGCCCCCTGTTTTCTTTCTGTATCTATATATTTCTCTTTAAATTCTGAAGTATTATACAGTCTTTTTAATTCCTGCCTCTTTAACATAACTGCTCCCTTCCTTTTATCAGCCTTTTACTGCTCCTGACACGCCGTCCACGTAATATCTCTGCATATAGAGGAAGAGAATAGCAATCGGTATGGAAATCAGCACCGCGCCTGCTGCAAAGCTTGTATACCAACTGTCAATATATTCTTTTTCCAGCATCTTCCAAAGACCGATTGCAACTGTATACTGATCAGAGTTTGCACGGCAGATAACCTTTGCAAAAATAAAATCAAGCCAAGGCGCCATAAATGCAGTCAGTACTGTATATACAATAATCGGTTTACTTAACGACAGCGTAATTTTTGTAAAAATCTGCCATCTTGTACAGCCGTCCAGAATTGCCGCTTCGTCCACAGCAACAGGAATGGTATCAAAGAAGCCTTTGGCAATCTGAAATCCAAGACCAGCCCCTCCCGAATAACATAAAATCAAAGCAACACGAATCAGATTCCCCTCTGTAAGACCTAAAGCCTTTAAAATAAAGTAAACAGCAATTATGGACATAAAGCTTGGAAACAATCCCAAAATCATTGCCATATTCATATAAGGTTTCCGAAGACGGAATTTCAGTCTTGACAGACAGTAGGATACAGCCAGCGTATAAAAGGTTGCCAGAACACAGGAACAAACTGCAATAATCAGCGTATTCGCAAACATCTTCGGGAAGTTTAAAATAGAAGTATCTGTAAAAAGCCGGATATAGTTATCGAGTGTGTATCCCTGAGGAAAAAAGGTAGACACATAAGAACCTTTTTCTGCACGGAAGCTTGTAAGGATGACCCATAAAATGGGGAACACCCATACAGCCGCTAAAATGCCAAGGGAAATATGAACTGCTGTATTTGTGATAAAACGTTTCTTTTTTGCCGATTTGATTCCCATGTTTAAAACTCTCCTTCCTTATAAGATTTACTGTTTCTGTAGGTCAGCAGCGCGCCTGCTGCCAAGATAATAAAGGTAAGAATACCGATAACAGCACCAATATTATAATACTGCTTATCTATGGTAAGCTTATACAGCCACGTCACAAGTAAATCTGTTTTTCCTGCTGCGGAGGATAAATCTGTAACAGGATCTCCTCCTGACAAAAGATAAATAATATTAAAGTTATTTACATTTCCTGTGAAAGTTACAATAAGGTACGGTGTTGTCACATACAGCATATATGGAAGCGTAATTTTAAAGAATCTCTGAACAGCATTTGCACCGTCCACTTTTGCAGCTTCATAAAGCTCTGCCGGGATATTCTGAAGCACTCCGGTAAGCTGAAGAAGGGTATAAGGAACGCCAACCCAGATATTAATAATAATCACTGTCACTCGCGCCCATGTAGGGTCTGTAAAAAATGGAAGGCTTGCGTCCTTAGCAATGATACCTAGGTTTCGAAGGAGTACATTCACTGCACCATTTGGCTGAAGCATGGTTCTCATAATAAGAAGGGAAACGAACATGGGTACTGCACAGGAAAGAACGAAACAGAATCTCCAGAATCCCTTTGCCCGTGTTTCCTTTCTGTTAATTACAAGAGAGAGAATCATACCGAAAATATAGTTTGTAAAGGTTGCAAAAAATGCCCACACAAGAGTCCATCCAAGAACTGACCAGAAGGTACTTCCCAAAATACTGTTAGAATCAAACAGCGCCTTAAAGTTTTCAAGACCTACCCAGTCAAAAAGCATCAAATGATTGCCAATCTTACTGTAATTTGTAAATGCCATACAAATCATAAAAACAAGAGGCAGAATGGTAAGCGCAAGAATAAAAATCATAGGCGGTGTCATAAGAAGTCTGTGAAGATTCTCATTAAAAAGAGATTTTATATCCTCCGCAAAAGTATTTACATGGCATCCTTTTTTATCAAGATATTCTGCTTTATACGCACTTTTTAAAGCGCCTCTCCATCCCCATACCATAAGGAGAGACAAAAGTACCGTTGCCACGCCGTAAAGAAGAATCAGCACCGACTGATCTCCCTTCGTATAAAGGTATACCTGCTGCGCCTCGTCCCACACTTCTTTCTGCGGCACACTTCCAAGAGAGCCAAGCATACTGATAAAATGAATGCCGTTTACAAGCATAAATACAATATATGCGATTTCTGCAGCCATAAACAAAAGGCCTTTTACTTTCTGCTTATGCACAATATTTCCAAAGCCCATTAAAAACATGGAAAGCTTTGTCTCAATTCCGCCGTTTTTTATGGCGGCAATACAGGTTTCTTTCTCTTTCATCTTCTTTCACCTCATCAGATTCCATCACTGTTCATTGCTTCATTCATCGCTTCTGTCTGCTCTTTTGCATTTTCATGTGTCACACTCTTATTTCGGATTCCCTTACCCATATTTTCCACCGGAACCCAACAGTTGTTCATTTTCGCCACAAAAGGCTGCAGAATAGATGTATAATTAAAGGTATTGTTTTGCGCCATAATCAGCGGGTCTTCTGAAACCTCCGTATCTTTTAAAAGCTCTGTATTGCATGGAATCACATTTCTTAGATTATAATGGGAAAGCTGCGCTTCTGCAGAACCGAGATATACGGCAAGCTCCACAGCAGGCACCATATTTTTGCTGTAAGGATTCACACCGATTGCCTTTGAACCTGCATAGGACATCATCTGTTTTTCTTCTCCTTTTAAAGTATACATTGGAAGAGCAGCCACGCCCATATTCTCCCCTAAAGCTTCCCTTACTGCGTTTGCGTCCCATGAGCCTGAGAAAATGGCAGAAATACTTCCGTCACGAAGACCTGCAAGCCCGGAACCGTCCGCATCTATTTTGAAGTTCGGATTCGCTGCAAGGTCAACAAGATATTCTGTAACCTCCACTGCATTTTCTCCTCCAAAATCTACACCCTTGTCTTCCTGTGTTCCATCTCCGAAAAGCGTACAGCCATTTCCAATATAAAACGCCGGGAGATACCAGGAGTTTGTAAATGGAAACGCAACCGTTCCCTTTTCCAGCATCGTATCCAGATTTTTAATATCCTCCTCTGAAAAAACGCTCTTATCATAATACATAAACCAGGTATTCGTTGTAAATGGCACACCGTACAGATTATCCTCTTTCACAAGAGATGCCAGAACCTCTTCCGAGTTTGTGTCTTCAATTTCTTCTCTGTATTTTCCACCGAACTTTGCAAGTGCATTTGCATCTGTCATTGTTGTCAGCGTATCGTTTGCATACATAAATACGTCTGCACTTGCCTCCGGGTCCTGCGCCACCTGTGTGGCAGCCGTTGCCTCATCTGCCACTCCATATACAAAAGTAATATCCCATTCCGGGTGAAGCCCTGCAAAATCCTCACACATATTCTGAAGCCATTCTCCGCTTTCCTTCGACTGGTCTTCCGACGGGGACCATACCATCAGACGGACGCTTTCCTTATCTCCATCCGTCTCTCCGCCGCAGCCTGCAAGCCCTGTCACTGCAAGCACCGCCGTCATACACAATGCCGCTGCACGCTTTCTCATCTTTCTTCCTCCTATTTGTTTCGTTTTGTTTCGTTATCTGTAATATACCGCACTTTCAAAAAAACGTCAATATCTCAGATTACTTTCTCCGTTTTCTACAGTTTTTATGTATTCTTTTTGTGCACTTTTTACATATTCACTTTCATTTTTCTTGTTTTTCGAAACTAATCGATTGAAAAGAATTGATTTTTTTGATTGGATTTGCTATAATAAATAAAATTTATCTTGATTTTTTTACAGAGAAAGAAAGGCAATCATTATGGCAACAATACAGGATATTGCTGATAAACTCGGAGTTTCAAAAGGAACTGTCTCAAAAGCGATCAATAACGCTCCCGACATCAGCGAAACATTACGAAAAACAATTCTCGACACTGCAGTCGAAATGGGATACACAAAACTCCGCAGACAGAAAGGCACTGCACCAAAGCTCTGCGTCCTCATAGAAAATATGGAATATGAAGAACCACACCAGTTTGGATATGACTTTATCATTGGTTTTCGCCAGATGGCAGAGCCTGCCGGCTTTGCAGTGGAAGTAGTTTCCATGACTGTTCCATTCCAGAAAAAAACGCCTTACGATGTTTTTATGCTTCAAAATGATTATGTGGGAGCTCTTGTTCTCGGTTTTTCCTTAACCGACCCGTGGATGAAGGATTTTGAGACAAGCCATACCCCCGCTGTTCTGTTCGATAATTACATTCCCGCCAATCCTTTTATTTCTTCTATCGGAATTGACAACAACGAGGGAATGGAACTTGCCGTCTCCTGCTTAAAAAAACAAGGGCATAAAAAAATCGGCTATTTAAGCAGCGCGCTCGGCTCTCATATTATGCAGGTGCGTCACAAAGCATTTTTTCACGCCATGAAGCAGAACGGTCTGCGCGCGGAAGCTGACTGGGCGGGCGCTTCTTATTATATTACCCAGTGTGTGGAAAAACATTTATCCAGACTTTTAAAAATGGGAATGACTGCTGTGATCTGCAGCCACGATCTCATTGCCAACGCAGCCATGATCCAGTGCCAGCAGCTTGGATACCACATTCCCAGGGATTTAAGTATCATAGGCTTTGATGATCTTCCCATGTGCGCCTATACTTCCCCGCCGCTTACTACGATCCGCCAGGACAGAACTGAACTTGGAAAATGCGGGTATTACGCCATAAACAGCCTTTTAAACAACGTTTCTATCGGAACCATTCTTCTTCATGCCCAGCTTATCGAGAGAGGCTCTACAGGGGAATGCAAAAATTCTTAAAACAGTTTTTCATGAAAACAGATTTAAAATCGCAGCAAAAAAATACAGTCTGTAAGCAATTCATTGCTTCTCAGACTGTGTTTTTAGTTATAGATGCCAGAAGTGCAAAACAATTCGTCAGGCATCTTCATATTTATATCAGATTCAGTTTTCCTGCCACACGGTAAAGGATCCTTCCTCCCGGAAGCATGGTCAATTCTTCTTTTGAAGGCTTGCTTACAAGAAGATATACTACAAAATATACGATCACTGCCAGAACGACAGATATGCAGAGGCAGAAAAGGTTTGACGGAACAAGGAAGTAAAGTCCATAGTACACTCCTCCTGCCACAAGCCCCATCGGAATAGACGCGATCAGCGGATACAAATACGCCTTTTTCCAGGGATTTTTGTGCTTCATATATTTCTTCATTGCCCTCTCATTCAAGAGACACATCACAACTGCATAGACTACCATAGAAAGCACAATCGCATATACTCCAAGGTCTGTCAGAAGCAGGAGAAGAGCCATAACGATCACGTCCGCTCCGAGAGCGATCGCCGCATGGATCATAGGAATATTTGGCTTTCCGATCCCCTGTAAAACGCCGTTTGAAATATTGGAGTTTCCGTTTAAGATAATTGTGATTCCTCCAATGATAAGAAGCTGCGCTGCCACTCCGTTTGTCTCTCCGAATATCAGCCTTGTAACAGGACCGGAAAGAACAGCGAGCCCCACTGCTGCAGGAATGGAAATGATCATACTGATCCAGGTTGCCCTGTCAATTTTTTCATTTGCACCTTTTCTGTCGCGCATTGCATAATGAGCGGAAACCTCCGGTATCATGGAAGTCGGCGCTGTACTTGCAAGGGTCAGGGGAATATTGATAAGTGTCATAAAGTATCCGTACTCTGCATAAAGCGTCTGAAGTACCGTCTCATCCATTCCCCTTTTCCCCAGAATGTCCGTGTACATATAGCTATTGATATATCCGTTTACATTATAGATAAATGCGCTGAAAATAATCGGCATTACGATCAGGATAATGGTTTTCATCACCTGGGAGGTGCTTTCATTTACAGATACCCGATCCCTTCTTATCTTTCTTCGAATAGTCTTTCTGTTAATGCCGTACACAAAAACCATAAAAAGAAGCGCTGCCAGAACTCCGGCTCCCGTTCCCATTGTGGCTCCCGCCGCTCCCCAGCTCTGTATCACTTCCTCGCCTTTTCCGCTGTGGGAAGAAATCATAAGAGAAGACATGAGAAGGGCAAAGACAGCCACAAATATCTGCTCTATGATCTGGGATAGGGAAGTCGGCATCATGTTTCTGTATGCCTGAAAATATCCGCGGAATACCCCAAGTATCCCGGAAAGGAAGATCGTCGGTGCAAGCATCTGAAGGGCAAGCCTTGCCCCCGCCATTTTATCCGGAACCATAATGGAAGCTCCGAAAAGGCAGAAAAGAGCTACAATACCGCCTGCGATCACGGCATAAAGAAGGGCACAGTAAAATACCTTCTGGGCATCTCTGTACCTCTTAAACGCAATCTTTTCCGCCATGATTTTCGATACCGCCTGGGGAATGCTGAATGACGCGATCATAAGAAGAATGAAATACGCATTCTGGGCATACTGGAAAAGCGCAAAGCTCTGACTTCCAAGCGTAGCGGAAAGGGGGCTTTTGTAAAGCATTCCGATGATCTTGGAAATCAGCGCCGCCATCATAAGGAACGATGCGTTTTTTAC
The DNA here is from genome assembly GCA_900540785.1 of uncultured Blautia sp. Taxonomy (GTDB): domain Bacteria; phylum Bacillota; class Clostridia; order Lachnospirales; family Lachnospiraceae; genus Blautia_A. Next base: position 50,066 of record UQHF01000014.1, on the reverse strand, counting down.
AAGTGTGTTATCATTTTTTTTACTCATTACAATCCGTTTCCTCTTTTAAATGTTTTCAATCTGCCAGTCGATCGGCGCAATGCCATGCGCCTCAAGAAAAGCGTTCGCTTGGCTGAAATGCCTGCAGCCGAAAAATCCTCTGTACGCAGAAAGCGGACTTGGGTGAGGCGCTTCCAGAACAAGGTGATTCGGGTTATTCAGCATGGAATGCTTCATCTGCGCAGGTCTTCCCCACAAGAGAAATACAATGGGACGGTCCTGTTCATTTAATATCTGAATGGCAGCGTCCGTAAACTGTTCCCAGCCGATTCCTCTGTGGGAATTTGCCTGATGCGCCCGAACTGTCAGAACAGTATTTAAGAGCAGCACACCCTGGCGCGCCCATTTTTCCAGATACCCGTTATTTGGAATATAACAGCCGCAGTCATCATGAAGCTCCTGATAAATATTTACAAGAGAAGGCGGCGTTTCCACGCCTTTTTTCACAGAAAAACAAAGGCCGTGCGCCTGCCCGTCATTGTGATAAGGATCCTGTCCCAAAATCACCGCTTTTACCTCATGGAGCGGAGTAAAATGAAAGGCATTAAACATCTCGTCCGGCGGCGGAAAGATTTTTCTTGTTCTGTACTCTTCGTTTACGGTTTTATATAATTTTGTATAATACGGCTTATGAAACTCATCTTTCAGAGCGTCCAGCCAGTCTCCTGAAATGGGAGCCATGTAATTCACCTCTTTGTCCGGCGCATATTACGCCATTTTTCATAATTTCATTGTTACAGTATAACGCAAAAACAGACAGTTGCAAAGAGCTTTCTTTACTTCTGCCTGCTTTTCTTACCATAAAATGCTATTTTCTGTCAAGAGTGAACCAGAATTCTACTCCGTTTTCGTAATTCTGCACACCGAATTTCTGGTCCATTCCCTCCATGATCGCCCTTACGATAGAAAGACCGATGCCGTTTCCGCCGTACTCTCTTGTTCTCGCCTTATCTACCTTATAGAACTTGCTCCAGAGATTTGGAAGGTCTTCCTCCGGAATAGGCTTTCCTGTGTTAAAGACAGATACTTTCACCCTGTCTCCTTCCATTTGAAGCTTCAGTTCAATCTGACGTTCTCCTTCCAGATGATTCAAAGCGTTGCTCACATAATTTGTCACAACCTCTTCTACCTTAAATTCATCTGCCCATACATAAACAGGAGACTCCTCCTCAAAAATCACATTGGCTTCCTTCTGCTGGATCATGATGTCCATTGTCTGGAGAACCCCGCGAATGAGAGATACAATATCAAAGCGCTCCATTATCGTCTCATCTTTTCCGGATTCCAGCTGATTTAAGACAAGAAGATTTTTTACCAGCTTATTCATTTTCGAAGCTTCGTCCATAATAACGTCGCAGTAAAATTCCCTGCTCTCCGGATCATCGGAAATATTTTCTTTTAACCCTTCCGCATATCCCTGGATAAGCGCGATCGGCGTTTTCAGCTCATGGGAAACATTATCCAGAAATTCCTTTCGCATTTTATCGATTTTTACTTTATCTTCAATATCCTTCTGAAGCTTAATATTTGCAGATTTCAATTCAGATATGGTGCTCTCAAGCTGCTCTGACATTCTGTTAAAGCTTTCTCCCAGAAGATCGATCTCATTTCCCACGCTGCTCTCGTATCTTGCGTCAAATTCCAGATCCGACATTCTTCTGGAAAGCTTTGTAAGCTCGCTGATGGGCTTTGTAATCTTATTTGTAAACACCATGATGATCATTCCGCTGAACAGCACGATCACAATTCCCACAAAGAAATAAAACTTGTTGGAAATCCCCGCGCTTTCCCGGATACTTTCAAGCGGCGTACGAATCAGGTAATAGTATCCGTTATCAAACTGTCCCCAGCACTCCACGTAATCCATTCCTGCAAACCGATCATGGATCTGCTGAATGGTACAGTGCTCGGATTTCCGCAGGATCTTTCCTTTTGGCTTGTCCTGTTCCAGATCGTAGATGTATCCGAACAGCCGGACGCGAAGCATATCCTTACTTTCTCCCCAGCCGTATTCAAAACTGTTTGCCTCGTCTGTAATAACCCAGGAAAAATTGTTTCTGGCGCTGTCCCTGCCAATTTCATCTGCAACAGAAACATCTCCATTTTCAAGAATTGCCTCTATATCCAGTTTACTCAAAGTTGCCTCTGCCTGAAGAAGCATCTCCACTTTCTGAGAAATATAATATTTTTCAAGAAAGAAACCGTTGATCACAGTGATGGTTACAATGGAAAATAAAAGAACTGCCGTAAAAATCATGGAAATCTGATGGCGCAGGGTGTGAAATTTCTTTCCTTTTTTTTCTGTTTCCTTTTTTTCCGGCTTTTTCATTCCTCCACCTCAAACTTATATCCCATTCCCCATACAGTCTTAATGTATTCGCCTTTATTTCCCATTTTGCTTCTCAGCTTCTTCACATGGGTATCAATCGTTCTCGCATCTCCGAAGTAATCGTAATTCCACACAGAATTTAAGATTTTTTCTCTGGAAAGAGCGATGCCTTCGTTTTCGAGGAAATAGGTAAGAAGTTCAAATTCCTTAAAACTTAATTCCATAGGCACTCCATCCACAGAGGCGATATGAGCCGCCTTGTCAATGACAATTCCTCCGCAGGAAATCACATCTTCCGGATTGCTCTGTCTTGTTCTTCGAAGAATTGCTTCTACTCTTGCCACAAGAATTTTGGGGCTGAAAGGCTTGGAAATATACTCATCTACCCCAAGCTCAAAGCCTAAAAGCTCGTCCCTCTCATCGCTTCTCGCTGTCAGCATAATAATAGGAACTTTTGAGGTTTTTCGTATTTCCCGGCACACTTCCCAGCCGTCCATTTTCGGCATCATCACATCAAGAATAATCAGATTAATATCTTTTTCCCGGTAAAAAATATCCATTGCCTCTTCTCCGTCTCCTGCTTCCAGAACCTGAAAATTCTTTCTGGTAAGGAAATCTTTTACCAGCTTTCTCATACGGCTTTCATCATCTACTACAAGAATTTTTAATGCATCCATTCTCTGTCCCTCCGTTCTTCCTTTGCATCTTTACCTGTACTATAGCAGAGAAATATGTTCCTTCTGTGAACGATTATGGGAATTTCTCAAAAAATCCTCCTTGACATCTGAAATATATCTGCATATAATAAGGGAACAGGCAGATTTCTGCCCTTTCGTCTGTTTTCCAGCACAGAATTTTCTGTGAAGTCTTCGGGCTTGTACTGGTTTCGACGGGGGTTTTGAAGCTTGGGAAGCCATCCGCAGACTCCTGGACTGCGTACCAACCGGGAACCTAAATATAAACGCAGACGAACAGTACGCGTTAGCAGCCTAATTGCTGCTCGTCAGCCCTGATGCACTCACACTTCAGGAATCTGGCGTCAACTATGTGAGAAACCTTGTCGGGTAAGCTTTGCCCCGGCAGATGTATCATGAAGCTACTGAAGCAGTAAGCCTGTCGGTGGGCGTGCTGCCGAGGGAATGTTAAAACAGCGACTGTGATGGGAGATGCCTGAGGGGATAGGCTTTCGGACGCGGGTTCGATTCCCGCCAGGTCCACTAAAAGCTTTGGGAATGTTACATTTCCGAAGCTTTTTTATGCTATAGGAAATTACTCCGTAATGTTCCATAGCATAAAAAACGCTCCGCGTAGGAGCGCACTGCGGCGGAAAAGAAGTATGTCGCTAAAGCGCCCCGCCGCAGGCGTAGAATCTCGCAGGCGAGATTCTTTGCTCTGTTTACCAAAAGGAGAATTTTACTATGAAGCACAAAAAGAAACGTCTTTCACTTTTTCTTCCGCTTCTTCTTGCTCTCACTCTTCTGTTTTCGGCAAGAAGCCTTCCTGTCCATGCAGAGAGCGGCGCGCAGGATATGGCGGTTCACTTTCTGGACGTTGGTCAGGGACTTTCCATTCTCGTTCAGTCAGGCGGAGAAAACCTTCTCTATGACGGAGGCGATACCAGCCACGGCGACGAGGTCGTGGAATATCTTCACAATCAGAATGTGGAAAATATTGACTATATGATTTCCTCCCACTATGATGCGGATCATCTGGGCGGACTTTTAAAATGTCTTCAGAACTTTTCTGTAGAAAACATTCTCGGCGCAGATTACCATCAGGGTACTGATTTATATATGGATTTTGTAAATGCAGCGACTGCGAACGCCATTTCCATTCAGTACCCCAAACCAGGAGATACCTTTTCTTTTGGAACAGGAAGCTTTACCGTACTTGCACCTTCCGGAATTGACCCAAACGACAGCAACAAAAATTCCGTAGTAATCCGCTTTACAAACGGAAGCAACAGCTTTCTCTTTACAGGCGACGCGGAAGAGACAAGCGAACAGGACATGATAAGTACCGGCGTAAGTCTTGACTGCGACGTCCTCTCTCTCGGTCACCACGGTTCCCAGAGTTCCACCACCTGGGATTTTCTGGAGGCTTCCACCCCTTCCTGGGCAGTCGTAAGCTGCGGAGAAGGCAACAAATACGGCCATCCTTCTGCCGATACAATGGAACGCCTTTCTTCCATGAACATTCCTGTTTTCCGCACAGATAAACAGGGAACTGTAATTGCCGTGTCAGATGGTCAGACCATTTCCTGGAATCAGGAGCCGTGCAACGATTACTCTGCCGGAGATTCTTCCGCAGAAACAGATGCACCGTCTTCCGAAGAGTTCTCCACGGAAACCTCCTCGCCGTCCTCACAGGCTTCCGACTCCTCAGGCGCTATGGTCTGGATTCCTGCAACAGGAGAAAAATACCACAGCATTCCCGACTGCGGACGCATGAATCCCGATAAGGCTTCTCAAATAACAGAATCAGAAGCTATTGCCCGGGGATATGGTCCCTGCAGCAAATGCTTCTGATTCTCTGAAAGTTACTGTCAGAAGATGCAGTACAAATGCTTCTGCATCACAACAGATATTTATGAATTAAATAGACAGGTGTACAGCTCCACGCATGACAGTAGCTGCTCACAATAGGATTTCCATAAGGAGAATAATCCGGATTTTCCGGCTCAAATGCCTCCCAGAAGGTATCAGCCCCAAGGCGGATCATTTCTCCCCAGTAGGATTTCAAAAGGCGGATTGCCTCCTCTTGAAGCCCTGCTTCAAACAGTGCCTCTGTTACGTGATGGTACATATAAGGAGTTGCAATTCCTTTTACAGGAAATAATTCTTTTACGGCTCTTGTCATAATTGCCTTATTTTCTTCTTCGCTCATCACATGGGCAAGAACCATCCACACCTGGCTTGCAAGATTACATTCCTGTTCTTCCCCGGAGAGAAACATCCCTCTCTCCGGAGAGAACAGGATTTTTTTTGCATAGGAAACCATTTTTTCAAGAACAGCCTCATACGCTTCTGTTTCTTCTCCCATAATCTTTGAAAGGGTGATGAACTGTTTCAACACATAAATCATTACAGCCTGTCCTGCTGTATCTTTATTAAATTCATTGGACCAGTCTATAAAAACAGGATACTCTTCCTTACATACAAGCCGCCCTGTTTCGTCTACCATAGAAAGAGACAGATCCATCTGCGCCTTTGCCACAGGGAACAGCTCCTTTAAGAACTCTCTGTCCTCATGTGCCATTTCATAATCATAAAGAACAGAAATAAAGAAAAGGCTGTAATCAAACAGGAAGGTATCGTCCGGAAGACAGGAGGGCTTTACAAACACATTTGCCGGAATTTTCCCCTCTGTTGTATTCATTGCTGCAAACAGATAAAGACATCGTTTTACAAGCTCCACATTGTCAAAAGTCACATAATTTGCAAGCGCCTGCAGACGCAGATCTCCAATCCACAGACGTCTGTCTCTTTTGGGTCCGTCCTCAAATACGTCCTGCATACATTCTGCCAGAGTTTTTACACTGACCTCGTAAATCTTTTTCAGCTCTTCTTCCACAGAAATCTCTTTTAAGTTCCTATAATCTGCGGAAGTTTCTTTTACTACTTCCGGACTGTCAAAAACTGCCTGCCACTTTGGAGATGTATCCAGAACTTTCAGTTCCACATATCGGAAACTGTATCTTCTTGGAAGCGATAATTTTGTCGGAAGTTCGTCGAGATGAATAAACTCCTCCTGAATCCAGGATTTGCTGAGCCACCCTTCATAAGAGGAAGAATCTCCTGCAAGCTCTGCCGGTATTTCCCCAAAGCGGACGCGCATATATAAAGGCGCGTCCATAGGAGAACCAACAGAGGAAATATTCACAGAAAAACTTCCCACGCAATGTTCTCCAAAATCCAGGATCACGGAATCGTCTCGCTTCATTCCGACAGAGGATAAGTTTTCCAGCGAAATCTCCGCCTCTTTTACACCCCAGCCGTTTAACTTTGTCTCATCTTTGGTAAGTTCTACGATTCTTTTTGGAACTGCTTTTGTCTTAAAAATCTCCGGGCGGTTTTCTTCTGCTTTTTTTAAAAGGGTTTCATTATGATTAAATTTTACATCTCTGTTAATCTGAAAGGTAAATGCCATCTTCTATCCCTCGATCTCCTCTTTAAAATAATCCTGAAATTTTAACAGTTCCTTTTCCTCCTCTGCATGAAGAACAAGAACCAGCGGTTTTCCCACGTCCATGCTGAAAATTCCCATAATGGATTTTGCATCTACAAGATATTTTCCCTGCTGCAAATCTACATCGTAATCGCATCGAAATGCAATTTTATTAAAATTCTGTATATCGCTCATTGTCTGAAAAAACACTTCTTTTTTTACCATGTCTTTTTTCACTCCTTATTCTGCTGACGCTGCTCAAGCTCTCTCTTTATCTGCGGATAAATCTTATCCAGGTTATAAAACATCATGATCACAATGGAACATACAAGAAGAATCATTGGAATATAAAGGTACATGGCGCGGATTGCAGTCACTGCGTTTGCACTCTGCACGGCTGCGCTTCCCTCATATCCTCCCCATGCGAGAAGAAGACCTCCGATTCCGCCTGCTGCTGCCTGTGCCACTTTTCCAAGAAAGCCGTTAATCGCAGATAAAGAGCCGGCTGTATTAATTCCTGTTTTCCACTCGCCGTAATCTACCGGGTCTGCCTGCATGGAGAAGTAAATACTTTCTTTTACTCCATATCCAAAAGCAGTCACAACTGCCCCGACAAGAATTACCGTATGGTTCATTCCTGCTGCCCAGATAACAAGAAGACCCGCAAGCTGCACTGCTGCCGCATTAACATAGAGATTTCTCTTTCCAAGCCGTTTTGCAAAAGCAGGAACAAAAAAGTTTGCTGCCATAGGAACTACAGACATGATCGTAGCTACTGTAACCGAAAGTGACACGCTTCCGATGACTGCCTTATAATAATATACAATGGCGCTTGTCTGGATAAAAAATCCGCCCCACATCACAAGGACATTTAATGCAAAAATAATCCAGGGCTTGTTCTTTGCCAGAGATTTCAGACTTTCCACAAGTGTTGCCTGTGTAGAAACTGTTGTCACACGCTCCCTTACAGACGCAAAGGTAAAGAAGAAGATCGCGCAGCCTACAATGCCAAATATGATCATAACAATACGAAAGCCCAGAGCCTCGTTTCCGCCGCCGAATGTGTCAACAAGCTTTAATGCAGTTGCACTTACAACAGAAGCTCCCAGAAATCCGAAAAACTTTCTTGATGTGGAAAGAGCCGTTCTCTCCTCTGTGCTTGCCGTAAGGCTTGGGAGAATCGACGCCATTGGAATATTTACTACTGTGTACATAAAAGAAAGTCCGATGTAAGTCACATAGGCGTATACAAGTTTTCCTGTTGGAGAAATATCCGGCACGGAAAATGCCAGAACTGCGAAAATTGCAAAAGGCGCTGCTCCAAAAAGAAAATACGGGCGTGATTTTCCCCACTTTGTATGTGTCTTGTCAATACAATACCCGATTAACAGGTCTGTTCCCGCATCAATAACCCTGCACACTACAAACATGAGGGCGATTGATACCTCGTTCAGATCCATCACATCTGTATAAAAATATAACAGATACAGTGAAATCATCTGCCAGATAAGGTTGCATGCAAAATCTGCAGAACCATATCCGATTCTCTGTCTCCAGATTTCTCTTTTGACCTTTCCGGTCATTTGCTGTTTTTCCATGATATAACCTCCGTTTCCCTTTCTGCCTACATTGTATGCAAAAACGACAAATTTCGCCATTGCATTTAATCACCTTATTTATTGATGTTTCATGACATTTCTGTTATGATAACAAAAAACATAACAAAGAAAGGGATCCATTCCATGACAACAGAAGAATTATACCAGAATCTTCTCGAGTTTAATGAAGACGAAAAATTTTATGAAAGCTATTATGATGCACATCAGAAACGCTGGAAACTGGAGGAATTTTTAAAAAATCTGAATTATCAGGAGGTTCTTGACCGCCGCCTGATCATCACAGAAGTAGACACCGGATATATGCCCTCCTCCATGTCTGATGAAACATACTTTTCACCGGATAATAAAAACAGCATTATTTTAAGTAAGCACAACCGTTATACACCTGCTTTTCGCCACAAGCACGTATTCTTTGAGCTTGCCTATGTGCTTTGCGGCTCCTGTACGCAGAAAATCAACCAGGACGAAATCACCCTGACTGAGGGACAGTTCTGCCTCCTTGCCCCTCACGTCTCCCACTCCATCAGCGTATTTGATTCCAGCCTTGTCTTAAATATCCTGATCCGCCGTGGAACATTTGAAAACCTTTTCTACAATATGCTTTATGACGGAAATAAAATTTCCCTGTTTTTTAACCAGTCCCTGTTTTCCAACACAGGAAATTCCTATCTCATTCTCGATACAGACAGAGATAAAAATCTTCGCGAGCATGTGCTTACCATGTTTCTGGAATACACAGAAAAAAAGAATTACTACGAAAATATACTGAACAGCCAGCTTATGATTCTTTTCGCAAAAATCCTTCAGAATTATGAGGAGCGGATTCAATATCCCCTTATGACCCGCAAAGGAAATCTGGTATGTATGGAACTGATTCAGTACATGGAGGAACATTTTGATTCCGTTACCCTTCAGGAGCTTGCAGAAACGTTTCATTTTTCTCAGGGACACTGCTCCAGGCTTATCAAAGCATATACTGGAAAATCCTTTACCCAGATCATCCAGAGTCTTCGTTTTCAGAAAGCCCGCACTCTTCTTACCACAACGGACATCAGCGTGGCAGAGATCAGCCATATGGCAGGCTTTGAAAATCCAGAGCATTTTAACCGGCTCTTCAAAAAACATTTCGGGACAACCCCCGGAAAATACCGGCACACAGAAAACCATTCATGATTTCTTTTTATAATGGATGGCTTCCATTGCTTTTTCCAGACGTTTTTCCAGAATCTCTCTGACCTGTTTCTCCGAAAGCTCCTCCTTCCTGTAATACCGCCCCTCTATGCGAAATCTTGGAATTACCTGCGGTTTCATAAACGCCCCCGCGCTTTTTTCTATCATATGTAAAAAAGATTGTCTCTGTTCTTTTTCTCTGCTTTTCTCATATTCTGTGACGAGGTGAAATTTATGGAACATCAACACGAAATCTCTGCAGGCGCTTTATATATCCGCGTCTCCACACACAGCCAGGATGAGCTTTCCCCGAACGCCCAGAAACGTCTCTGTCTGGAATATGCAAAAGCGAACCACATTCACATACCGGAGGATTTTATTTTCACAGAAAGCATTTCCGGAAGAAGCGCCGAAAAACGTCCCGAATTTCAGAAAATGATTGCTCTTGCAAAATCCTCCGCCCACCCTTTTTCCGTTATTCTTGTCTGGAAGTTCAGCCGCTTTGCGCGAAACCAGGAGGAATCCATTGTATACAAAAGTATGCTGAAAAAAGATAATGTAGAAGTTATCAGCGTTTCCGAGCCTCTGGCAGACGGTCCTTTCGGCACTCTGATCGAGCGGATCATTGAATGGATGGACGAATATTATTCCATACGCCTTTCCGGGGAAGTAAAGCGGGGAATGAAAGAAAAAGCACTGCGTCGCGGCTATCAGACATGTCCATGCCTCGGATACGATGCCGTGGGAAAAGGCAGACCTTTTGTGATCAACGAAAAAGAATTTGAAACTGTAGCCTTTATTATGGAACAATTTGACTCCTGTCATCTTTCTCCCTCCCGCATTGCCAGTCTTTGCAATGCGCTCTCCTACCGTACAAAACGGGGAAATCCATTTGACAGAAGAGCCATTATCCGGATTCTGGAAAATCCGTTTTATGCCGGAACTGTCACATGGAACGGTATCTCCTTTGAAGGAAGCCATGAAACACGCCTTTCAAAAGAGCAATATGAAGCCAGAATGAAAATTTTACATTCCGGAAAAATATCACATGATTCCACTCCTTCTTCCGGTGAAAAACACTGGCTGTCGGGCACTTTAAAATGCTCTCTCTGCCGTGCAGTCCTGGCTATTGGCGGCTCTAAAAACTGCCGCGTCTTTACCTGCTGGAAATACGCAAAAGGCATTCACGCAACTCCTGTCAATATTTCCCTGAAAAAAGCGGAATCCTCTGTCCTTATCTATTTTCAGTGGGTTTCTGAAAACGTATCACCTTTCCTGTTTTATGAAGCTTTTCCCTCAGCAGACTCTTTCCCCTTAAAGCTCCGGGAAGAAAAAGCTCTCAAACAACAGCTTGAAAATCTGTCCCTTCGGAAACAAAGGATAAAAGAGGCTTACGAAAGCGGAATCGACACACTTGCCGAATACCGTGAAAACAAGCTTCGGCTCCAGGAACAGAAAACAGAACTGGAAAATAAACTTCATCGCTTATCTCTTCCTGTTTCCCAGACTCCAGTTCCCCCGTCTTCTCTTTCTTCCTTTGATGAATTTTTTCAAAATCCTCAAATTTCCAATGAAAAAAAGAGGCTTTTTCTCCAGTCTTTCACAGATGAAATCCTGTTTGATAAAGCCTCCAACACTCTTTATTTTGATATATTTATCTCCTGACGGTATATAAAACCACTTGTAAATTTTCTCTTGCCCTTAGTATTTCTTATGTCTGTGTGCCATACGGTGGACCGGACGGAGAAATAAGTGCTTCCATGAGATACCTGTCACAGAGATTTGCCATGCCGAACCGTATGGCAACGGCGGTGCTTAATGATATTGGAACAGAGGAGCTGGCACACCTGGAAATGGTCTCCACCATTGTTCATCAGCTTACCCGAAATCTTTCTATGGAAGAAATCAAAAATTCCGGTTTCGGTCCTTATTATATTGACCACACAGTAGGAATCTGGCCACAGGCAGCAGGCGGTATTCCCTTTAATGCCTGTGAATTCCAGAGTAAGGGCGATCCTATCACCGACCTTCACGAAAACCTTGCTGCGGAACAGAAAGCCCGGAGCACGTATGACAACATTCTGCGTGTTGTGCGGGATATGCCTGAAATCGCAGATCCCATTAAATTCCTCCGGGCACGTGAAGTCGTGCACTTCCAGAGATTCGGCGAAGCTCTCCGTTCCATTCAGGAAGAGCTTGACGCAAAGAATTTCTATGCCTTTAATCCAAGCTTTGATATGCCGATTCCGCACTCTAAGGAACAGAAAAACTGCCATTAAAAATGTCACCCTCGCTTTAAAGCGAGGGTGCGTTCTTCATCATTTTATAATAAACAGGTATTAAAAGCGCACATGCACCCGTCCAGGCCAAAGGACTCGCAAGACATACTCCATAATATCCAATAAATGCTGTCAAAATTGCAGTGCTTCCTATTCTCATTACAAGCTCAATCATACAGGCAGCAAAAGGAGCAATGCTGTTTTGCATACTCTGTATGGAAGTCCGATACACGGCAAGCAATCCCAAAAGGAAATAACATGGGGCTACTATATTTAGATATCCGTTTGAATATGTTACAATTTCAACCGATGGATTTGTAATAAAAAGTTCTACTATCTGTTTTCTCAAAAGCAGAATACATACACACATTATTGCATTTAATGTCTCCGTCTGAATAAGGCATGCACGGACACCCTTACGGATTCTGTCTTTTTTACCCGCACCGTAATTCTGTGCCACATAATTGGATATGGCAGTCATCATGGCATTATTTACAAGAACAGAAACCTGGTCTGCTTTTGTTGCCGCTGTATATCCTGCCACTGCTGCAGACCCAAGTCTGTTTACCGAAGCCTGCATAGCTAACTGCCCGATACACATGACTGACATCTGAAATCCCATTGTAAAACCCAGTTTCACATGTATTTTTAGTTCTTCCTTTATTTCACAGAAATCTTCCTTTCTCAAATGAAGAACAGGAAACATTTTCCATCCTGATATAAGGCAGCATATAGAAGAAATAAGCTGGGAAAGAACTGTTGCCCATGCAGCCCCGGCCACTCCCATGTGAAACGGTACAATAAATAAAATATCAAGAACTACATTTAAGACAGACGAAAATATAAGAAAATAAAGCGGTGTTCTGCTGTCTCCCAATGCTCTTAAAATATTTGAAATCATATTATAAAAAACAGTTGCCCCTGTTCCCAGAAGAACTACAAACATATAGGCATAGGCATCTCTATAAATATCTTCCGGTGTTTGCATCAGACGCAAAACAGAATGCGCTAATATACAACACAATGTCGTTACAACAACTGTAAAAAGAACACTCAATATGAGAGAAACCGAAATACTTTTTCTCATTCCTGTTTCATCTTTTGCACCACATCTCTGTCCAAGACAAATTCCAAATCCATTCGTAAATCCCTGTATAAAACAAAGCACAAAATAAACAATGATGCTTGTCGAACCTACTGCTGCAAGAGCCTTCGCTCCCAGCGTTTTTCCTACAATCACAGAATCTGCCAACGTGTAAAAAAGCTGAAAAAGATTCCCTCCTATAACAGGAAGCGCAAACTTCCACAAAGAACGAAAGGGACTTCCCACTGTTAAATCCATTTCTTTCGAAAGACTTTTCACCTCTTTTTCCTCCTCTTGAAAATAAAATAATCTGTTATTATAATAATAGAAACACTCAATCCTGTAGCAGAAAGGAACCGCAAAATGAAAATGCGTACAATAGAAGTTGATCAACAGCAAAAAGAAATATGTAATCATGGTACAGATACCTTTCCCATGACGATTCACTATGATAATCTTCGTTTTTTTCAGGGACACTGTATTCCTTTCCACTGGCATCCTTCAATTGAAGTTGTTATTGCACAAAAAGGAACCGTCCACTACCAAATCCATCAGAAAACCGTTACCCTTATGCAGGGAAAAGCTCTCCTGATAAATTCCAATGTTCCTCACAGTACCTTACCATTTCAATCAGAAGATGTGCAGCTTATTACTATTCTGATACAGCCTGTATTTCTTTATGATTCATGGGGAAGCGACATTGAAAAAAACTGTTTTCGTCCTTTTCTCTGTAATCAAAATATCCCTTATATTCTTTTTGATTCTTCCTGTGAAAAAGATCGGAACATCATAGAGCTTTTTCTGAAAACAGACAAGTATTTTTCTGAAAAGCCATACGGATTTCAATTAAAAATAAAAAGCCTGATCTGCGATGCTTTTTTTAATATTATTGCGGAAAATCAGGAAAAACTCAAAAGCTGGATTCCTTCCAATGAGGAAGATTTTACACGTCTTCAGCTCATTTTGGAGTATATTCATGCACACTATGAAGAGCCTTTATCTCTCCGTGATATATCTCTCCAGATACATCTTACAAAAGAAACCTGCTGCCGCCTGTTTAAAAAAATGACTGGAAAAACCATTCGTCAATATCTTACAGATTATCGAATAAGTCAGAGTATTCCTCTTCTTTTAAGCGGACGATATTCTGTTTCTCAGATTTCCCAAATTACAGGATTTAGCAATTCCAGCCGGTTTGCCAGCGCTTTCCGGGAACGGACCGGAAAAAATCCAAAAGAATATCTTCACCCAAAATCTTCCTTATTATAAAGAAAAACACTGTCGTATTCTACTCATATTTTGTTTTTTTTCATACAGATATTGATTTTATTTATTCAATGCCACCTCTTTTTTCTTCTCATTTATTAGATAAACAGACCGATAAAAACGTTTCATTTCATAAAAATTTATTTTCTTTATTATACTCATTTCTCACTGAAAAAAGGCGAAGAAAATCTTTTTCGATTTTCTCCGCCTTTTTATTTGCTTTTATTTTTCCAGGGTTTTCAGCCAGACAAGCATCTCTCCTTCCCCTCTGTTATTCCAGTATGCATAAGGAACTGCTGTAAACTCTGTATCTTCCATTAGGGGCTTTTCTTTCCCATAAAGCCCTCCCTTCCATGTGCTCTTTTTTATTTTTTTGCCTTTTCCGCAAATTTTTACGATTCCTCCAAGCAGGTTGGATTTTTCTTCTTTTAAAGGAGCTTCGGTATCCGCAAAAATCGAAGGGAGATTTTCTCCGTTATCCACCTGCTCCAGACAATATACAAGAGGTCCTCTCATAATCGCCGTCTTTCCTGCATCTGCCCTTACTTCCGGATTTGCATATACATATCTGGCAGGAGCCTCAAATTTCACCTTGATTTCTCCGTTCCCACAGATTTTTACTGCAAAATATCCTTTATCCATTACCTCTTTTTGTCGTTCTCCATTCATCTCCACCTGATAGTTTTCTGCATAATCCGGAATGCGGATAAACAATTCCAGATCTTTTTCCCGATTTCCTTCTATTTTTATTGTCACCTGGTTTTCAGCAGGAAATTCCGTAATTATCTCTACCTGAACACTTTCCTCCTTAAAATCTACTTCTGCTCTGTTTGATACAAAAAGGTTCACATACAACTGCCTTTTTTCTCTGTCTGCACTGTAAATATACTGTCCCAAGGAAGCAAGTGTTCTTGCGATATTCGGAGGACAGCAGGCTACGCCAAACCATTTCTGTCGCACCGATTTTACATGTTTTTTTGAAGTTCCGTCCATACATGCCGGAGGCCATACCTCCAGAGGATTCACATAAAAGAAGCTTTTTCCATCAAGTGCAACCCCGGCAAGAACTGTATTATAAAGAGCTCTTTCTACAACATCTATATATCTGCTTTCCCTGGTAAGCCGGTTCATGCGAAGTCCAAAAAGCGCCAATCCTATTGAGGCACAGCTTTCAGCATAATTATATTCATTTGGCAAATCGTAATCTACTGTAAACCGTTCTAAAATTCCTGAAGAACCGATTCCTCCTGTAATATACATTCTTTTTTCCACAATGTTATCCCACAGGCGTTCACATGCCTGTTTCAGACTTTCATCTCCATATTCTTTCGCAAGATCTGCCATAGCACAGTAAAGATAAACTGCCCGTACTGCATGACCTTCCGCTGTCTGCTGTTCTCTTACCGGCTGATGAGACTGAGAATATTCCGGAGTATAATCTGCAAATTCCGGAAAGCGCAAATGATAATCCGGGCATTTCATCTCTTTCATAAAGTAGTTTTCTCCTGCTCCACGTGCATCTACAAAATATTTTGCCTGGTCAAGATAGCGCCTGTTTCCTGTTATACGATACATTTTAACCAAACCAATTTCTACTTCTTCATGTCCCGGATAGCCATGTATCTTTCCCTCTTCTTTTCCAAATGTATCACAGATAAGATCCGCAAAATGGCACATAATATCCAGAAATTTTCTTTTTCCGGTTCCCTCATAATACGCTGTCGCCGCCTCCATAAAATGTCCGGCAGTATAAAGCTCATGCCCCTCACAAAGATCGCTCCATCTTTTTTCCTTGTGATTAATGGTAAAATATGTATTGATATATCCATCTTCACACTGGGCTTCTCCAATAAGATCAATTACTTCATCGGCTGTTTTCTCCAATTCCTTATCGGGGTATACTGCAAGGGAAAATCCTACTGCTTCCAGCCATTTTGCAACATCTGTATCTTGAAAAACAGCCCCGTAAAATTCTCCTTTTTTTCTTCCCGCTGCAATTTGAAAATTTTCCAGACAATGACTGGATTCTGCATCTTCAATCCTGTCATTCATAGCCTCCCACTGATACGGAATAATCTCCTTTCTCACAAGGTCTACATGCCTGGACCAGAATGGATCAGAAATAGAAATCTTTTTTAAATTTAATGTTTCAAGACTCATAAAAGTACCTCCTCTACGCCTTAACTGCACCGTTTGTCAAACCACTTACAATATACTTCTGCATAAAGATAAAAATTAAAACAACCGGGAAAATCGCAATAATACCAAACGCCATAGTAGAATTCCACAAAGTCTGATATTGCTGTACGTAATTGTAAATGCTTGATGTGATAGGACGCATGTTCGGATCTGTAATAAACGTTATTCCATAAATTAAATCTCCCCAGGCATACACAAATGAAAATACACCCGCTACCACAACACCAGGCTTCGCAATGGGCAACATGATTTTAAAGAACGATTCCCAGTATCCGCACCCGTCAATATTAGCCGCTTCGTCCAGTTCTTTTGGGATTGACAGAAAATACGTCCGCAAAATAATAATACTGAAAGGAATCCCAAGAGTGGCGTCAGCAAGGATCGGCGCCCAATATGTGTTTAAAAGTCCCACTTTTGAGAACATAATATACAAAGAGGTAAGCACGAGGGTAGACGGCAGCATCTGCGTGATCAGAAAAAAGAGGATCAGTCCCTTTTTTAACCGAAAACGAAACCTCGCAAGACCGTATGCCGCCGGAATTGCAAGAACGGTAGAGATCAATGTCGCTCCTATCGCGATAATTGCACTGTTCTTAAATCCTCGAAGCGTATCGCTTGAGGCAGAAAGCTGTGCTTTAAATGCTTCAAAAGTAAGTTCTCTGGGCCAGAGAGGAGTCGGTATCTCAAAAATTTCCACCTGAGTTTTTAATGCAGTCACAACCATCCAGTATAACGGAAAAATAAAAACCAAAAATACAGCCGCGCCAAACAGAAAAGATACGGTTTTGCTTCTTTTTTCTTTCTTTCCCATTTACATAACCTCCTCTTCTTCATTGATCAACCGAATGTAAAAAATGCCGACTACAAGAAGAATTAAAAACAATACATTCGCTGCTGCCGCTCCCTGACTGAATTGAAATTCTTCAAAAGATAAACGATATGCATAAGTAGACACAAGCTCTGTAGAGTTTACAGGTCCGCCTTTTGTCATAACCCACACAAGATCAAATACCTTAAATGTATATACAAATCCCAGGGTAAGAACAGACATAATTGCCGGTTTTATCATGGGGATCGTAATCATAAATAATGTCTGGATTTTATTGGCTCCGTCTAAGCTGCAGCTCTCGTAAACTTCCGCGGGAATTGTTGTCAGGCCCGTAATAAGCAGCATCATATTAAAAGGAATACCGATCCAGATATTTGCCACAACAATGGCGATCATAGCCGTTTCCGGGTGAAGAAGCCATTCCATAGGCTCCTGGATAATGTTAAGGGACATTAAAAACTGATTGACAATTCCCCCTGTACTTGCAAACATAAACTTAAATAAAAGACCGGCTACCGTCACCGGAAGAAGCCAGGAAATCATTGTCATACCACGGAAAAAAGAACACCCCGGGAACTTTTTGTTAAACAAAAGTGCCAATCCAAACCCGATAATAAACTGAAAAAAAATCGAAGCCACTGTAAAAATCAACGTATTTATAATCGCCTGTACTAAAATAGAATTTTCTCCTGTAAACAGGTCAATGTAATTCTGAAATCCCACAAAAATCTGATTCTCCGGACGTGCAAAAGAATACACATCTACATTTTTAAAGCTCAAAATCAAATTCTGTATCATAGGATAGCCGATAAATACCAGCATATAAATTGCGGCGGGAAGCGCAAATAAAAATCCCATTTTGGCTCCACCATTTAATTTTCTTTTTTTCTTCATTACTGCTTTCTCCCCTTTCCCAAACCTCTCCGGTTATTAAAAGGAAAGATGTCTCCGCATTTGAAGCAGAGACATCTTTCCCTTTGTTATTTCACTGCGTCAACTGCTGCCTGTGTGTCCTTTGCTGCCTGATCCGGTGTTTTTGCAGAAGTCATAACTTCCTGAAATCCAGTCTGAATAGCGCTGGAATAAGACGGCCAGGAGGCACTTGGTCCTCTTGGAATTGATGTTTCAATCTGAAGAAGAAATGCTTCCTGAACGGGGTCATCTGTCCAGTAGCTGTCTTTTGCCGCCTCTGTTTTTGGAGGATAAGAGCCGTACTGTTTCATTGCTTCTACCATAACGTCTGTCTGGTCATAATACTGAAGAAACGCTTTTGCTCCGGACATATCTTCTTTATTTACCACTCCCATATTTTCTCCGCCAAGAATGGAGGTTGCCTGTTCTGCATTTTCATCTTTTTTCGGAAGGACTGTAACACCATAATTTAAGTCAGGAGCATTTTTTTCAATTCCCGGAATCTGCCACGGTCCATTCTGCTGCATCGCGATATTTCCAGCCATAAAATTGTTGTTTACATCAGACTGTGTCCAGTTTACACATTCTTTTGTCCAGGAACCATCTTCTATCATTTCCTGCATAAGGGTGTATGCATCTTTTCCCGATTCAATATCCGTATAGGAACCGCCTGCCGTATAGAGCCACTGGAGACACTGGAACGTTCCCTCGTCTGTATTGGTGGCAGCATTTCCAAATCCATAAACTCCATCTTTTGTCAGAGCTTTTGCCATTTCATGAAATTCATCCCAGGTTGTATTTTCATCCGGATATTCCAATCCTGCCTCATCAAACATATCCTTATTATAGAAAAGAGCTGTACAGTTTGTTGCAAATGGAATTCCGTAGTGTTTTCCCTCCATCATAGTTGATTCCAGAGGACCTGGCATATATTCATCCCAGTTAATTTCTGCATCAGAAATATCTCCGAATAATCCCAATTCTATAAATGAAGCCATGCTGCACCCGTCAAGAATAACGATGTCCGGAAGTTCTCCGGAAGCAATTCCAAGAGTAAGCTGCTTTTCATAATCTGCAAAAGGCACATATGTATGTGTTGCTTCATATTCATCCTGAGATGCGTTAAAACCATCAATAAGGCTCTGCATCATTTCTTTTTGTGCATCTGTTTCAAAATAATCCCATATCACTACTTCTTTTTTCTCTGCCGCAGCTACAGAAGTAAGATTGATCCCAGTTAAAAGTCCACAGGAAACTGCTGTTGTAAGAATCGCTGCCATCACTTTTTTCATTTTCATTATAAAAACCTCCCTTTCATCATTCCTTCAGCTCTTAGCTGTTAAAATGATTATAAGAGAGGTTTTCCATTTTTGTAATTCTAATAATTTAAGAAGGGTGGAATAATTTAATCTGTTTTACACTTTTATTTTCCGTATATCTCCCGTGCAATTTCTTTCGGTGTTTTTTCTCCTGTTACTGTTTGAAACATACCTTCTGTGAGTTTTTCCGACACAGAACTCCATCTCGGTATCTCTGATCTTGTCACTGCCGTTTCCATCTGTTCTTCAAACACTTTCATTTTCTCTTCTTTTTTCACATACTCCTTTGCCAGGTCTTTTCTCGCAGGCAGCACTCCCGCTGTCTCACAAAATTCCAGCATCTTGTCTCCACTCATGCAAAATTCGAGAAAAGCGAGAGAACCTTCCCTGTTCTTTCCTTTTAAAATCCCTATATTTTCTCCTCCAAGAACAGCCCTTCTTTTCTCTTCTCCCGGAATCGGAACAATCCCATAGTCCACTCCTGCGTCATCAAGCATCGGCAAAATCCAGGGGCCATTCTGCATAATCGCAATTTTCCCCTCCACAAATTCCTGTCCCAGATCTGTCTGCGTAAGATTAATGCAGTTTTCTGAAAGACTTCCATCCCAGATAAGATTTCTGAAAAATTCATATGCTTCTTCTGTTCCCCGTCCTCCAAGACAGTCCGGCTCTTCTCCTGCCGACAAGATCCAGGGAAGAATTTGAAACGCTCCCTGCTCTCCCTGCATCGCACAAATAGAAAATCCCTGACACTTATCATTCGTAAGTACTCTGGCTGCTGTTCTGAGCTCCTCCCATGTAGAAGGCGCTTCTACGCCTGCCTGTTCCAGAATTTCTTTATTATAGATCAGGGCTGTATTATTACAGTTAAACGGCATTCCATAAATTCTGTCTTCATATTGAACCGTTCTTACAATAGAAGGATAGTATTCAGATAATATTCCGCATTTTTCTGCCAGTTCCGTAATATCTTCAAACATTCCAAGCCGAATCATCACCGGCATATCCGGATTATCGAGAATTGCCATATCCGGCAGATCATTTTCTGTATACGCGGAAGAAAGTTTACGGATAAATCCTGTCATAGTCACATATTTCCATGAAAGATGCCATGAATTCTGGGACTGATTAAAATCCCGTACCATATTATCAAGAGCTGTCCTTTGTGCCTGTGTCTCATAATAAGACCATAAAACAAGTTCCTGCCTTTCCTTTGCTGCTACCGGCTGCTTACACCACATGATTCCTGCAAAAACAAGCAAAAGAATTGTTGCAATATTTTTTGCCTTCACTTACTTTCCCCCTCTATATTTCTTTTATCTGTCTGAACTCTCCCGGAGATACTCCCGTTTCTTCCTTAAATACGCGGGTAAAATACTTTGGGTCCCGATACCCTGTTTCCTGTGCGATTTCATAAATCCTTTTATCTGTTCCCTTTAAAAGACGTTTTGCCTGACTGATACGAAACCTTTTTACAAATACACTGAAATTAATGCCTACCTCTCTATTAAAAAGCGTACTCAAATATTCCGGTGTAATATCAAGATGCTCTCCTAAAAT
This sequence comes from uncultured Blautia sp., assembly GCA_900540785.1. Taxonomy (GTDB): domain Bacteria; phylum Bacillota; class Clostridia; order Lachnospirales; family Lachnospiraceae; genus Blautia_A. The sequence continues at coordinate 29,294 of UQHF01000014.1, read as the reverse complement.
CTCCAGTGACAAATCTTCTCCGTAGTGCTCCCTGATATAACAGATTGCTCTTAAAATTGTATAATTTCCTATATCTTCTTTTTTCTCACCCGTAATCAGAACCGCTCTTTCCGCCTTTTTCACAGCAAGCTGCAGTTCTCCTATTGTGACAGCTTTTTCTGTTTCTTTCCCCGCTTCACACTGTTTCAAATTTTTATATGCATCCGGATTTACCTCCTGACATACGGCCTCCATAAAACGAATCAGTTTCCCATATGCTTCTCTGTACCAGAGCGGTTCCCAGTTCTGCTCTTTTATGTAATTCTGAAACGCTTCTATATCGCTGCTTAAACTCTCCATTTTTCCTTTACATATATTTTCCTGTATCCTGTTTTCTATCTGTCGCGGATATTCATACTCCGAAAAGGCGAGGCTGTCTATTTTTTCCTCTGTAAGAAGCTCTCTGGCTCCTGCACACATACTATATGGATACATATGACGAAGCTTTTCTCCCCCGGAAACCAGTTTTCTTATATCCTCAAGATACACTGCTGCCCATACAGGTTCTTCTTTCTTTTCCAGATTCATATAAACTCTTCTCTGGATCCTCGCAAAACTTTCTTCCTGTAAAAGACAATAAATCTCCTGTGTATTTTCAAGGAATGTATAGTAATTACAAATCTCCTTTAATCTTGCCTCTACTGTTCGAATATAAGTAGGAGAAGTATTGCCCACATAGCCACCAAGAAGCAGTATCCTTCTTCCGTTTTCAAAATTACCGGAATTTTCTAATTTCCTGTATTCTTCTTCTGTTTCTCTTTTTCCTCCTGACAGGAAGCCTCTGAAAATACCTTCTGCTGTCTCCGCAGTCTTTTTATTTTCTTCTTTCACCCGTCTGTTTATGCTTTCTAAAATTCCTGTCACGTCTTCCGCTGCCAGTGGTTTTAAAAGATAATCATCTGCTCCGTACCTCAGAGCTTTTTGTGCATATTCAAACTCTGAATACCCGCTTAAAATTACAAAATGGCACTGAAAATCTGCCTCTTTTAATTTTTTCAGCATATCAAGTCCATCCATTACCGGCATACGAATGTCTGAAATCACAAGATCCGGCTTCACTTTTAATATCATCTCCAAACCTTCCTGTCCATTTCTGGCTTCTCCTGCAATAGTATGTTCTGTATGTCTGGAAATCAGTTTTGCCATTCCTGTTCTGATTTTAATTTCATCTTCTACAATTACAATTCTCATTTTCACTCTTCCTCCAACACAGGCAGGCGCAGCGTAACTACTGTTCCCATATCCGGAATACTGCTTACATTCCAGGTTGCCGCTTCCCCGTAATACATATTCATTCTTGAGAAAGCATTATGAAGACCAATGCTGCGTCCATCATCTTGAATTGCGGTTTCTCTGTTATTAAAGCATTTTACCATATCCGGCATCATTCCCTTTCCATTGTCTTCTATAATGATCGTAATACCTTTTTTGTCCTCGGTCATAAAAATATCTACCCTGAGGATTCCTCCGCCGTCGATTTCCTTAAATCCATGTATAATTGCATTTTCCACAAAGGGCTGAAGAAGAAGCTTATATACCTTTACCCCATACGCATCAGACTCCACATTGCCCTCGTAAGAAAAAACATTGTCAAACCGCATCTCCTGAAGACTCACATACTTTTCCAGCCAGTCACACATCTCCTGAACCGTTACCATCTGATTGCTTTTATTTATACTGTATCTCAGGATAATACCCAGATTCCTCAGCATTTTGCTGATTTCATATTCTTCTTTCTCGATTGCCAGCCAGTTTATGGAATCCAACGTATTATAAAGAAAATGTGGATTTATCTGTGCCTCCAGAGCTCTGATCTCTGCATTTTTCTGCTTTTCCTTCGCCGCTCCCACCTGACAGATCAATTCTTTTACTTTCACTGTCATGCTGTTAAAATTATCTGCTATCACACCAATTTCATCTGACGACCGAACAGGAACCACAACATTTAAGTTTCCTTTTTGTACTTCCTGTATGCCGGATACAACAGAATTTACAGAAGCATCCAGACTTTTTACTGTATATGCAATGAGAAAAACTGCAAAAATCAGTACTGCTGCTGACGCAAACACCAAAATCCTCTGTGTATCTGAAATATCCTTCAACATATAATCTTTGTCATAGGCATTACAAAATATCCACCCGGTCATAGAATCCTCATACTCGTTAATTCCTGTGTTTCTTTCCCGGAGATACCCGGAAACCTTTACAAACTCTTCTGTTTTCAGTTTCGGATTTATAGAAATCCCTGCAAATTCTTTATCTGGATAAGAAATGACCTGCCTGTTTTTATTCACTATAAAATTAATACTTTTATCCTGCATGTCTCCCGGGTTTTTACATATTTCATTCAATGCTCTCTCACTTATTGTCATAATGACAGTCGCAATGCTTCCCTTTTCCAGATTGTTAAAATCAAACATTCTCTTGGAAATGTGAAAATAAGCTGTACTTTCTTCTGGAAAGCGCATTGTATCTGTCACCACCATTCCCGGTTTATCTACAGCTTCCTGATACGGAAGTGTATTTCTCATATCTTCATTCCCCTGCCATATGGTATTAACAGAAGAATCTGTCTCAAAATCGTAAAAAACAGAGCTTCCATCGGGACAGACCACAGAAATACATCGAATACTGGACGCTCTGTCACTATACTGCTTCAGGCGGTTCATAATTTGATTATATCCTACCGCTTTTTCCCCACTGTCCTGATCCCGTGAAATTTTCTGAATGCAATCAATAATGACCTGGTCTTTATAAATTTGGTAAATGAGATTCGTATACACTTCCATATTCAAATCTACTCTTTCCGCAATCTGCGTTAAGTTATTTACCATGAGTTCATCAATCTTTTCTGTCATCTTTTCCCGATTCATATAAAATGCAAAACCCTGGACAAATAAAATCGGCAGAATGGAAACAAGAACAAATATGACAAGCAGCTTTTTCCCAAGCTTCCAGCAATTATATTTTTTCAAAATTTTCTTTATCATATTTTCTCAAAATTCCTTCCTTTTCATTTCTTTCTTATTATAACAACTTTATTTCTTATACAAAATAAAATTTTCTTTATTTCAAAGTTAAGATTATACAAATTATAGCTTAATAATATAAAGATTCCATTAATTTTTCTATTTCAAATTCCATACCCGGGTGTTATAATAGCTGTGATTATAGCGTAAGCAATGAAATTGGAGGAAATTATGCAGATAATTATTGTCGGGTGCGGAAAAGTCGGACGTACCCTTGCAGAACAGTTACAGGAAGAAGATACCGACATCACTCTTGTCGATATTTCTCAGGAAAAGCTCACTTCCTTATGCGACGATATAGACGCTATGGGCGTTGTTGGAAATGGAGCCAGTATCAATGTGCTCATGGAAGCAGGCGTGGAAGCAGCAGATATTCTCATTGCAGTTACCGGTTCTGACGAACTGAACCTTTTATGCTGCCTCATTGCCCAGAAAGCAGGGCACTGTCAGACTATTGCCCGCGTGAGAAATCCCATCTACAGCAAAGAAAGTGAATTTATCAGAGAACGTCTGGGTGTATCTATGTTTATTAATCCGGAGCTGGCAGCCGCGCAGGAAATTTCCCGTGTGCTTCGTTTTCCTTCCGCTCTCAAAATTGACACTTTTGCAAGAGGCAGAGTTGAGCTTGTAAAATTTAAGGTACTGCCGGAATTTTGCCTTGACGGAATGAACATTTCCCGGTTAAAAGAAAAATTTAACTGCGACATTTTAATATGTGCTGCGGAAAGTCCGGATTCCGTTTCTATCCCGGGAGGAGATTATGTGATCCACAACGGCGACATTCTCTCCGTTATGGCTCCGCCGAAAAATACGGCTTCTTTTTTTAAGAAAATAGGAATGAAAACAAATCAGGTAAAAAACGCCATTATCATCGGAGGCGGGACGATTTCCTACTATCTCTCCCAGGCTCTTATTGATATGAAAATCGATGTAAAAATCATTGAAAAAGATAAGGACAAGTGTGAAACATTAAGCGAACTTCTTCCGGATGCCACCATCATAAACGGAGACGGAACAGACCGCTCCCTTCTGATGGAGGAGGGTCTTATGCAGGCTGAGGCTTTTGTCACCCTCACCAACCTGGACGAAGAAAATGTCTTCCTCTCCCTTTTTGCCAAAAGCATCTCTCAGGCAAAAGTAGTTGCAAAAGTAAACCGCCTTGCCTTTGATGACGTAATTGACCGTCTGGATCTTGGAAGCGTTATTTATCCAAAATACATTACTGCGGATTCCATTCTCCAGTATGTGCGCGCCATGCAGAACACCATCGGAAGTAATGTGGAAACCCTTTACCACATTCTGGACAATCAGGCGGAAGCGCTTGAATTTTCCATCTGCGAAAATTGTCCTGCAGCCGGCATTCCTCTTTCTGAGCTTCCTCTGAAAAAGAATCTTCTTGTGGGCTGTATCAATCGTCATGGCTCTATTCGGATTCCAAGAGGAAACGACACGATCCAGCCTGGAGACACCGTTATGATCGTCACCACAAATAAGGGACTTCGCGACATCAGCGATATTCTGGAAAGGTAAGGGAGCGTTTATGAATTATTCCATTATCTTTTATATTATTGGCTGGATTTTAAATCTGGAAGCTGCTTTTATGCTGCTTCCCTGTATTACAGCTGTGATCTACGGGGAAAAATCAGGCCTTGCCTTTCTCATCACTATGGCAGTCTGTGTTTCCATCGGAATTCCTCTTACTTTAAAAAAGCCTAAAAAAAGAGCCTTTTATACAAAAGAGGGCTTTGTTGCAGTTGCACTTAGCTGGATTGTTTTAAGTATTATGGGGGCGCTTCCCTTTCTCCTTTCCGGAAGTCTTTCAAGCCCCGTAGATGCGCTGTTTGAAACAGTATCCGGCTTTACTACAACCGGGGCAAGTATTTTTACAGATGTGGAGATTCTCCCCCACTGTATCCTTATATGGAGAAGTTTCACCCACTGGATCGGGGGCATGGGTGTTCTTGTATTTATTCTGGCGCTTCTTCCTCTGGCAGGCGGATACCATATGAACCTTATGAAAGCGGAAAGCCCGGGACCTTCCGTCGGAAAACTTGTGCCAAAAGTACAGTCCACTGCAAAGATTCTTTACACGATTTATTTTGGTCTGACTGTGCTTCAGATCATTCTGCTGCTTATTGGCAAAATGCCGCTTTTTGATACCTTATGTATCTCCTTCGGTACAGCGGGAACAGGAGGTTTTGGCATCCGAAACGACAGCGTCGGAGGATACAGCACTTATATCCAGGTAGTTGTCACCATATTTATGATTTTGTTTGGCGTAAATTTCAATGTGTATTTTCTTCTTCTCACAAAGAGATTTGTCCAGGCATTTAAGGTGGAGGAGCTTCGCTACTACCTCGGTATTATCGGCGTTTCCATACTTGCCATTGCCATAAATACAGTGCACATGTTTGATAATATATGGGTTGCCCTTCAGCAGTCCGCCTTTCAGGTTGGCTCGATCATTACGACTACAGGATATGCCACGACCGATTTTAATCAATGGCCTGTTTTTTCCAAAACGATTCTTGTTCTCCTTATGTTTGTAGGAGCCTGCGCCGGAAGTACAGGCGGTGGAATTAAAGTATCCCGTCTTGTTATCCTGTTTAAAACAGTAGCAAAAGAACTCCACCTTTACCTGCACCCAAATGCCATCAAAAAAATAAAAATGGACCGGAAACCCATTCCGCATGAGGTTGTCCGCTCCACAAATATTTTTATGGCTGTTTATATTTTAATTTTTGCCGGTTCCGTTCTGATCCTGGGGCTTGATGAGTACGACCTTACAACCAACTTTACAGCCGTTGCCGCAACCTTAAATAATATCGGTCCCGGCCTTGAGCTTGTTGGTCCCACCGGGAACTTTTCCCTGTTCTCGCCCCTTGCAAAATGTGTGTTGATTTTTGATATGCTTGCAGGAAGACTTGAGATTTTCCCTCTTCTCCTTCTCTTTACAAAGAATACATGGAAGAAATTTTAAAAAATCTCATACCTTCACATTTTTTTCAAATGTACATCACACTTTTTTCACATTTTTCGGTTATATTAATACTCGTAGAAAGCAATAAGTCTTTCTTAATTAAATATTTTTCTTTTTCATACGCGCCGGTACGAAAGTACCGGCCTCCTTCCTTTTACGGCATTTTTTAATCAAGCCCTTCATAATCAAAGGCAGGAATAAAACTTTCCTTCGCGGTATCTCCCGTCTGCCAGAAGCCGTTTTCCACCCCGATTTCCAACGCATGATCCAGGACTTTTTTATATTCTCTTTCTGTCACTTTTCGATTCAGTTCTTTATATATTTTCTGCTCATACACAGGCGTATACTGATTCATGATGCTGATAAAAATCTTATTTTCATATTTATCGTGCAGATAATCCAGCACTTTTTTGGAATTTACCGTATGTCCCGGAAGGATCAGATGTCTTACGATCGTTCCCTTTTCTATATATCCCTCTTCATTAAACACACAATTCCCGGTCTGGCGCACCATCTCTTCGATTGCTTCCTTTGCCCTTTCCGGATAATCGGGCGCATTTGAAAACGCCTCTGCAAGAGAAGCTTCCATATATTTAAAGTCAGGAAGATACACGTCCACATATCCTTCCAGAAGTTTTAATGTTTCCACCTTCTCATATCCGCTTGAATTATATACAACAGGAACAGATAAGCCCTTCTCTTTTGCGATGCCCAGGGCTTCTCTGATCTGAGGAACATAGTGCGCCCCTGTTACAAGATTAATATTGGCTGCACCCTGTTTTTCCAGGTTAAGAAAAATTTCTCCCAGCTTTTCCACTGAAATTTCTTTTCCGTCTTTTCCTATGGCAATCTCCCGGTTCTGGCAGAAAATACAGCGAAGACCACAGCCGGAAAAAAATACGGCTCCTGAGCCTTTTCCCCCGGAAATGCAGGGTTCTTCCCACATATGAAGAGCGGCACGGGCAGCATATATTCTGCTGTCCATGCCGCAATATCCCCGCTTTTTCTCTTCACGGTTTGCGTGACACTCTCTCGGGCAAAGAGTACAATCCTTAATGATTTCCACAGTGATGTCCTTCTCCGCAGCCGTGATCTCCGCATGTATGTCCTTCTTCATGGTGGTGATGATTGCACATGGTATCCGGGTTATAATTTAAGTTTCCGGAAAGGAAGGAAGCTACCTGTGCGTCTGCATCGCCTGCTGCTCCAGGGAAAAGACGGATTCCTGCTTCTGCAAGAGCATTTCTTGCACCACCGCCGATGCCTCCGCAGATTAAAGTATCTACTCCTTTTTCTTTTAAGAAGCCTGCCAGAGCGCCGTGACCGCTTCCATTTGTGTCAACCACTTCTTCTTTTACAATTTTTCCATCTTCTGCCTCATAAATTTTAAACTGCTCTGTGTGTCCAAAATGCTGAAATACCTGTCCGTTTTCGTAAGTAACTGCAATCTTCATAGTCGAATCTCCTTTTTCTTTTTTTATATTTGAGCCAACAGTTTCTCCTGAGCAGATCTCATAATTTCCGCCCTCAATGAGAAGTCCTGACGCCTCTACCACAAACCTGGCAAGTTTTTTTCGCGCTTCCACATATAGACTCTGCACAGTGGCACGTCCCACGCCCATAGAGAGCGCGCATTCCTCCTGCGTCAGCCCCACATAATCAATCAGGCGGATTGTTTCATATTCCTCCACATTTAAAATAATGGGATGACTGCACTCCGGCTGGTTTTTTGGACAAAAACTGATATTTTTCGGAAGCCCTTTTACTTTTCTCGGTTTACTTGGTCTTGGCATGTCTCTTCTCCTTTATTGGCATATGCTAATTATACTATAATGCAGTTATTAACATATGTCAATATATATTTTTATTTTTTTCTGGTACATTCCTGTCTGTCCTGTCTTGACAACAGAACGTCTGTCACTATACAATAGGCTGTGCTTAAAATCAGCACAATAAAAACAAAAGGAGACTTTATGAACAGAAAATATAAAATTGTCGCTGCCTGTATAGCTCTTGTTCTTCTCTTCTCTGCTTTTTTCTTTTTTTATCAGAAGCAGCAGAACGAGCGGCAGGAACCTGTATCTGTCACAGGCTTTAAATTAAATACTATGATTAAAATTACAGTTTACGATAAGGTAGAACCGGAATTGCTTGACGAGGCAATGGCGCTCTGCGACAAGTACGAAAAGCTTTTCAGCCGCACACTTTCTGACAGCGAAATTTATAAGCTGAATCATGGAACCCTTCCGGAAAAAAATGGTTTTTTCGAGGTATCTCCGGAAACAGCGGAGCTTGTAAAAAAAGGACTTTTTTACTCAGAACTTTCCGAAGGCGCATTTGACCTGTCTCTTGCTCCTGTATCCTCTCTCTGGGATTTCACCTCAGAAGAAAAAGTCATTCCGAAACCAGATACCCTGGAAGCAGCCCTTCCTCTTGTGGACTATAAAAATATAACTCTGGAAGGAAATTCCATTCACTTTGAAAAAGAAGGAATGGGACTTGACCTGGGAGCCATTGCAAAGGGCTATATTGCAGACAAAATAAAAGAATTTCTTGTATCAGAAGGGGTCACAAGCGGAATTATCAACCTTGGTGGAAATGTTCTCTGTATTGGCAGTCAGCCAGACGGAACTCCCTTTAAAATCGGCATTCAGAAACCATTTTCCGACAGAGGAGAAACTGCCGTCACCATAGAGGTTTCCGATAAATCGGTTGTCTCTTCCGGTATTTATGAACGGTACTTTAAAAAAGACGGTGTTTTATACCACCATATTTTGAATCCCAAAACAGGTATGCCCTATGAAAATGGACTTGTCTCTGTGACAATCCTATCCGATCAATCCGTTGACGGAGACGCGTTGAGCACCTCCTGTTTTGCCCTGGGAGCTGAAAAAGGAATGGCACTTGTGGAAAGTCTTGAAAATACAGAAGCTGTCTTCATTACAGAAGAAGGAAAATTCCTCTACAGCAGCGGTTTTCCCGCAGACGCGCAATAACTCCCTGAAGAAAAAGAGGGTATCGCTGAATCATCTGATTTGATGCTTTTGCGATACCCTCTTTAAATATAATATTCAAAATTCAGGGAACTTCCCTGCTCTTAATAAATACTGAGAATCATATAAATGAATCCCATTGCCAGCATTTCCACCGGAAGTCCTCTGTAGGCTCTTCCTGTCCTCGCAAACCGCAGTGTCTTTTTTACGGAAATAAAGAGGACAACAGGAACAAATACTGCCCAGATAAATCCGATAGTCTCCCCAAAGCTTTCCATCACAAAAGGCTGTGAAAAAAGGACTGCCGGAACAACCGGGAAAAGTCCGTTTGTTCCTGTGCTTCTTTTTTTAAGAACGCCATTTGTAAACGCAAGGGAAAGTCCTGCACAGATAAATCCAAAGGTCATATCGAGGAATTTCTTTGACTGAAATTCTGCTTCCATAAGGGTGTATCCGAAAATACTTCCTCCTGCACAGAATTCTCTCACTGCTGCCAGTAAAATCCAGAATCCCCAGATAATGGCGCATTCCCAGAATAAATCTCCATACTCCCCATCCAGGTCTTCTTTCAGCACATGGCGGGCAGCCAGAAGTCCGATCACAAATGTGATCAGCCATGTCTTTGTATCTACAGAAATTCCAAGAGCGGAAAATCCGAGGAGAAACGTGCTTGCGCTGACGGAACCTGTTCCAATCAGCACACACGCTTTTAAACTCCAGTCCGGAACAACCGGCTTTAAAAGATTTTTCAGGAATTCTCCAAATACAACTGCCAGAATAATCAGAATTCCGGCGCTAAAGGCTTCCTTCATCCCGGCGGAAAACAAAATAATTCCAAGGGCGAAGGCTTCTGCCGGATATTTTAATTTCATACCAAATCCTCCGCTTTCTTTATTTTACTGTCTGTAAAAATTCATATGCCTCATTAATACCTGTTACCGCCGCAGTAGAAGAAATGGTTGCACCGGATACTGCCTGCACCTCACCAGTTTCTGCGCTCTCTGTATTTTCCTCTGCTGCCGGTTCTTCTGTTGTTTCTTCTGTCTCCACACCAGCAGCCTCATTGAGACACTGCTCTGCAAGTGCTGCAAAACCGCCTACAGAAATGCTGACTCCGGATACTGCATCTGTTTTTCCCTGCTCATCCATAGTAAGGAAGGTAAGATCCTGATTTTCTACAAGGGCTTCTGTCAGCGCTTTTGCCTGCTCTGCCCATGTTGGTCCGTCCTCTGTCATTACATATTCGCCGCTTTCGGACAGAACGCTCTTTTTGCTTCCATCCTCTCCGATGGAATCCCAGTTTACTTCTGTAATCTTTCCGTCTTTTACTGTCATAGTAACCTGATCTGCAAAACCGCTGTCATCCGCCTCGCCTTTTGCTTCATATGTGCCATCCTGCAGTACAAGCTCTTTCTCTTCCATTCCTGCTGCTTCTTTCATACACTGCTCTGCAAGTGCTGCAAAACCGCCTACGGAAATGCTGACTCCGGATACTGCATCTGTTTTTCCCTGCTCATCCATAGTAAGGAAGGTAAGATTCTGATTCTCTACAAGGGCTTCTGTCAGCGCTTTTGCCTGCTCTGCCCATGTTGGTCCGTCTTCTGTCATCACATATTCGCCGCTTTCAGACAGAACGCTCTTCTTGCTTCCATCCTCTCCGATGGAATCCCAGTTTACTTCTGTGATTTTTCCGTCTTTTACTGTCATAGTAACCTGATCTGCAAAGCCGCTGTCATCCGCTTCTCCCTTTGCTTCATATGTGCCGTCCTGTAATACTGCACCTTCTAATTCTGCCGCGCCTTCCGTTGCTTTTTTCTCTGCAGGAGCCGCCTCTTCTCCGCCGCTCATTCCCGGAAGATATACCGGCGCTTTCATTCCTACAAACTGTCCGGAAAATTCTTCTTCTGCAATTCTTGCGCCAAGACCTTCTGTCTCACTGTGTTCTGTAACAGAAACATATGAGATGGTTTCTCCGTCTGCCTCAAAGGAAACGTCCATTAAAATATCGCCGCCATAACCTTTTTCTTTTACAGTAACCACATATCCGTCCTCTGTTGCAGCCGCTTTTTCAATATTCTCAGCACCGCTTACATCAAACTCTTCTTTTACTTCTCCACTGTCTTCCTGAGAAGTGCTTCCTGTATCTACTGCCAGTGCTCTGGAGCCTGCGATCACCCCGAAAGAAAGGGCAGTGACAACAGCCAGTGCAAGAATTCCTCTTACATTTTTATTCTTCATTTCTGCTCTCCTTATTATGCGTCTTTTCTTTTTACACCATATACATGTTTCTTATAAATCATGGACAGAAGACCTGCCATACAGTTTGCTGTTAAAATACCGAAGCAGATTCCCTCCGGATAATTGCTGAAAATTCGGATTGCTGCCGTGATCACGCCTGCTGTCGCTGCATAGAGAAGTTTTCCTTTTCTGGAAGCAAAAGCATAATCTGTCAGCATATAGCAGCCTCCCATAATGAGACCGCCTCCGAAAAGATTCAGAAGAATATCTCCTGTAAACAGTCCGGAAGGACCGAATACAAACGTGAGAAGTACAACTGTAGAAATATAAGTAACGGCTGCTTCCGCATTTACAATTCCTTTATAGCAGAGGAAACCGAAACCAACAAGGAGAAGAAGCTTGCTTGTCTCTCCCATAGCTCCCGGAGTTTCTCCCAAAAACATCTGTAAATAGCTGTATCCTGCTTCTGCACCGCCTTTTACCGCTCCAAGGACAGTCGCTCCTGATACAGCGTCCGGATTTATGGTATTTGGCACTACATACTGCATAACTGCCTGCGGCCATACGATCATAATGAGAAGCCTTCCCATAAGAGCCGGGTTTACAAAGTTATTTCCAATTCCTCCAAACATCTGCTTTACAAATATAATTGCAAATACATCGGCTGCAGCAAGCGCCCATACAGGCACCGTGACCGGCATATTATAAACGATCAGAAGCCCTGTTACTACTGCGCTGAAATCACCTGCTGTTACCTGTTTTTTTGTAAGCTTCTGCCATAAATACTCTGTGAGTACACAGATTGTAACAGAAAGCCCTGCGAGGTAAAGGGCGCGGATTCCAAAAAAGTACACAGCCCCGAAAAGCGCCGGAGTCAGAGACAATGTCACATACATCATAATCTGCCTTGTGGTGCGCTCTGTACGAAGGTGTGGTCCATTTATCACTCTTACATTACTCATGATTTTTTCACCGCCCTTTCACGCATACGCTGTTTCACTATATCCCTCGCCATTCTGGTACGCACGGAAAGCTCTCTTTTCGCCGGGCAGATGTAAGAACAGCAGCCGCAGGCAATACACTCACTTGCATAAAGCTCCTCGCATAACTCGTAGTCCTCATCCATGTATGCAAATTCTATCTGATAGGGAACAAGTCCTGCCGGGCATACGCTCTCGCAGCCTGCACAGCGGATACACGGAGATTCTTCATATTCTCTGTCCGGAAGAACGAGAATGCCAGAAGTATTTTTTGTCACATAAAAAAGTTCCTCTTCTCCATTCCAGTCAGACGCCACACAGGGACCAGTCATGGGACCGCCGGCAATGATGCGGTTCTTTTCCACAGTCACGCCCCCTGCAAGATTTAAAAGTTCTCTTGCGGAAGTTCCAATAGGAACAAGATAATTTCCCGGATTTTTGACAGAGCCTGTTACTGTCACAATCCTTCTTGTAAGCGGGATACCGGCAAACGTCATATCTGCCGCTGCCTTTGCAGTTCCTATATTGGAAACGATCACTCCCGAGTCTGCCGGAAGTCCTCCCATCGGCACTTCTTTATTCAGAACTGCCTGAATCAGCTGTCTCTCTCCTCCCTGTGGATACTGAGTCGGAAGGATTTTGATTTCCACAGGTTTTTCCCCCTGCATCTGATCTTTTCCCTCTTCCAGAATCTTCTGGAGAAGTTTTGCTGCCTCCGGCTTATTATCTTCCATACAGATATACGCCTTATCTGCTCCGGAAGCCTTTAAAAGCACACGAACGCCATTGATGACAGCAAAGCTCTGTTCCAGCATGAGGCGGTAGTCACATGTGAGAAATGGCTCGCACTCTGCTGCGTTGATCAGCAGCGCGTCAATTTTTTTGTCTGTCTCATATTTTTTATGAGTAGGGAAACCTGCGCCTCCCATTCCTGTCAGACCACCATCGCGGATCATGGCAATCAGTTCTTCCCTTGTATATTTTTCAAGGCTCTCAAGACCTTTCTGGTGAGAATGATTCTCTTCCCTTTCCGGTCCTTCTCTTTTCATGATACAGGCTAAAAGATTTCTTCCCTGATTCTGTACTTCCCGAATATCCACAACCCTTCCGCTCACACTCGCGTGAAGAGGAGCCGCCATAAACGCCTCCGGACGTCCTATCTCCTGCCCTTCTGTCACCTGATCTCCAGGTTTTACAAGAAAGCTGCATTTTCCGCCAAAAGACTGCTCAGACAAAATTGTCACTGTCTCCGGCCAGTAAACACGAACAGGCAGATTCATGGTCAGTGCCTTATCATACCCATCTGTGGGATGTACGCCTCCGGGGAAAGCATGTTTTGTTTTTTTCAGCATGTCTGTTTTCCTCCATTATTTTCCCACAGCAAAATCACGGGGATTTTGCCATGTCTGTTCGTTAAATTATTGACACACCTTAATAAGATACCACATATAAGGTAGGTTTGACAAGAAATATTTTTATTATTTATGAACAAAGCAAAGAGTACAAATTCTCAATCCCAAAATCTGTACTCTTTTTGTTTATATATGCAAAATTTTCCTGTTTTCTAATATCATTACTGCTGCAATGTATGTTTTGACACCTTAACAGTTTGTCATATTTTTCCCGGCACCGGTAAGCCCCTCAAAATCTTTGATGAAATCTTCAACAGCCGCAGTGATCGCCTGATTCTTTACAAGCCCTTCGATTACGTCCGGCGCAATCGTAGCAGCTCCGATACCGTATTCGCAAAGCTCCAGGACCTGCTGAGAATTTTTAAAGCTTGCAGCAAGAACCTGAGTTTTCAGATTGTTATTTTCAAAAATATCCTGAATCTGCTTTGTCACCTGGATTCCGTTAAATCCCATATTGTCGATCCGGTTAATGTATGGCGCCGCATAGGCAGCTCCGCATTTTGCTGCCAGAAATGCCTGCATCGGCGTATATACAGCAGTGGCTGTAACAGATATTCCTTCTTTGTGCAGCTCTTTCATTGCCTTGAATCCCTCTCTTACAGACGGGATTTTTACAAAGGTATTCTTCCCAAGCTCCTCTGTAATGCGGTGCGCCTCCTGTATCATGCCCTCTGCATCTCTTGATACTGCCTGTACATGAAGTTCCCCTTCCTCTCCTATAAACTCCCGGATTTCTCTTAAAACCTCGTAGGGGCTTCTTCCGCTTTTCGCTAAAATAGAAGGATTTGTAGTGACTCCATCCACAGGATAAAATTCATAAATTTCCTTAATTAAATTAATATGTGCGTCATCAATGATTAGTTTCATGTATATCTCCTTTCCTATCAATTAATAGCCTGATGGTTCCTTTACAACTCTGCTCTCTGTAAATACGTTACCACTTCACAATGCACTGTAAGTTAAAATGCTGTGACTTATCGTAACATACAATAACATATCATATCGCACAATCATTGTAAACACAGTGTTATCGTGGATACGCAAAACCATATTACGTTTTATTGTAACATATTGTATCATACAAAAATCTGTGCATGGTAGACAATATGCAGACAACTGTCAACGTAAACAGAGGCAGAGGATTTTTAGTCCCCTGCCCTTTTTATTTTGCCTTAAATCGCAATCAGATCTTTCCAGGTATTTGTTCCACAAATTCCGTCTACCTCTAACACACCTTTACGTGATTTCTGGTATTCTTTCAGAGCGTAAATGGTATTCTCCCCTGCTTCCCAGTCGAGTTTTAACTCTTTCTTATCTTTTCCTTTAAATCCTCTTGCTCTCAAGATTTCCTGCAACAATAATGCAGATGTGTTTTTGTCTCCTTTTTTTACTGTTGCTGGCTTAAACATATAATCCCCTCCTGTTGGTTTATCACTTCCTCCGGTTTCTGGTTTATTCGTGGGCTTATTTCCTGCGCTTCCGCTGATGCTTTTGCCCAGAATCCCTTCAGCGATCAACTTGCCATGTACATCAAATCCGAGTTTTTTAGCTTTGTTGTAATCCTCTCTATTGTCACAGAAGAAAGATTCGATTAATACAGCTTTTGCTTTTGTCTTACGTGTCCAGTACAGACCTGTCTTGATCTGCGCTCCTCTGTTTTTCCAAACAGTCCCCAGTTTTTTGCAAATTGATTCTGCCACTTTTAACCCCTCGGAATTATAAGCATATGCTTCTGTGCCGCAAGCTTTGGTATTAAAGGCATTAAGATGAAGCTGCACGGCAAGGTCGTAATTCCCCTTATTTTCAAGCCCAATAAAGTAGTTAATTTCATCGTTTAAGCTGTGTAATTTTCCTTCTGGTGCAATGCACAGCGTTGCCTTATGTCCGGCAGCCTTGAGCCATTTAACAACATAAGGAGCCAGCGCTTTGTTGTAATTATACTCATTCACGCCGCCGCTCTTTGTTCCGTCTGCGGAAGAGATAACCCCACCGCCATAATTCGCATGACCTACACAAACAAAAATATTCATTTTTTCTACCTCTCTTTCATCTTCTGTGTTCAGGATATTGTTTAAAATATCAATTATTTTATTGCCGTAATTTGCACCACTCGCCCAACCAGCGCCGGACGGGTTTTCCTGCCGTCCAAGCCACTCCACATAGGGAGCGCAGCCACGTTTTACATAAGTAAATCTGGGGTCAATACAGCGCTGCTTCAAAGCATCATTACAGGCATATGCTTTTAAATGCTGTATCTGCGCCCGGATTCCCTCTTTTGGGGTTTTAAAGGAACTTCCCTTTGTTCCGGTACCTGTAACGCCATGCCCGCAAAAATTATTCTGGCTCAGCGTTACTGCAGATCCGGCAAAAGTAAAATTCCCGGTTTCCAGGCAGGACTGGGCAAAGGCAACGTCTCCCCGGACGCCCTCGAGTGCGCCTTCTGTTATGTATAACGGCAGCATAGCAAGGACGCTCTTTGGTACTTTTGGATTTACGGACAGGATATAGGCTCGCATCTGCTCAACGGACGCCTGAGCCTGTCCCATTATGTTTGTTGACATATTCTTTTCCTCCATTTAAAAATATATTGCTTATGCCGCTTCTCCGGAAAGCAAGTTCAGAATAAACACCCTTCCCATCTGTGTAATTCTTCTGTGATAAATCACTCTGCCACTGTCAAGAACTTCCTGCTTGATTTCCTCGTATCCTAAATCACTGTATTTTGAATACATAACCCATGTTCCATTTACATGGTACTGGATTTTCTTTTCTGCCAGCAGCCTGTTCAGTTGAGTGGCTGACTTCATATTCAGTTCTTTTGCGATTTCTGTCATGGTGTATGTTTTGTTTACATGGGTAAGGATTGCATTTCTTCTTTCGGCTTCTACTCTGGCGGCACGTTCTTCTTTCAGTTTTGTCAGAAGTTCAATACCGAAGTCCGGATTGTTTAATATGTTATCGATCACATTATCTGTAGCATAGATTCCATGCTTACGGATAGAAGGAAGAATTTCTGAGGTTACCCAGCACTTAAAGTGCTTAGCTGATTCCAGTTTGCTCCCGAATATCAAGGCGTAAAGACCGGATTCATTGATACAAATAGGATTTTGTTCTCTTCCTATGGAGTCACGAATCGTTACCCCATCTGTTTTATCTTCATTATCAATATGGTCTGCAATTGCTTTTCTCGTATTACTGTATCCTAAAATCTCCGCAACATCTCTTCCAACAAACCACGGCTCTCCATCTATGGTTACTGTTCTGATTTCTCCAAATTCCTCATTATTAAAAATCTTTACTTCACTCATGAGTTTCTCTTCCTTTCTGAATTTTGTATAAGAAAAGAGAGCCTGTTCCCAAGCTCTCAAAAAGTCATTGCATTATTCTGTTACCTGCTCTATAATATAGATAAAGGAACAACCGCCCACAAGGGGTTGACCTGTTTACAGTGTACATAGAAAATGCCACCCTAAACTCGCCAAAGTTCTGAGGGTGGTTTTTCTATGCTTTAAATCATTATCGACAGAACGTAAAAACGAATGTCAGTAATGCTATAATGAACATTCCAAAAGCCATAAGGTCTTTAAAATCAAAATGTTTCATCAGCACCACCCCCATTCTATGTAAGAATAGAGGTCAGCCACCCTGTAACACGGTTGTTCCGCTTTGTATCATATCACATCTTATACTTTATGCCAATCTTATTTTTCCTTTTTCCCGTCTTTTTCAAGCAGATTCCGGAGCATTTCATATAATCCTGTGCTTGCCAGTCCGGAAATCATTCCACCGAGAATCACTTCTGCGTTGATACCTGACTGATACTGCATCAGAATGGCAATCAGAGTTCCCATGCACAGTGCTGTGAGTGGTATGTATTTGTTCGGAAACCAGTCAAATGCCGTTTTCAGGCAGAATCCCACCAATAAACAGATTCCTAAAATCAATGGGTTTACATAGTCAAATAAAAAATTAATATCCATACTTATTCCTCTCTTTCTACAATTTCGTCAATTCGATGGTGCGCTGACTTTGTGGACTGTTCCACAATCGCCATACGTTCTACGAGATTGTTATGTTTCTTTACTTTTTCTTCCAACTGCTCCAGTCGGTAGGTTGTAAGCTTATTCGCTGTCATGATTCCGGCAAGGCTGCCCACAAGTGTTCCAAGCAAGGAGCAAATGGCAACTACTATTTCTGGCTGCATATGTTACCCCTTTCTATTCCTCTGTGTGACAGGTATTTGTAAGCTTTTTGTATACGTCCTCATACAGTTCCTGCTTGTCCCCATTAAAGGTATACTCCGCATAGATTCCATCTCCGGATACTGTGGTAGATGCCAGACATTTGTAGTTCTGGAGAGTTTTGCAGCTCCAAACAATAAATACATCCCCTAAGTCAATAGGAGTTTCTGGTCTGTTTTTGTTATACCATTCTACTAATTTTTTCTGGCAAACACTTTCAAAATGTTTCATTCCTGTAATAATCATTTCTTTCTCCTTTCCCGACATTGCGCCGGCGCAAATTTAAGTAAAATAAAAAGACCTTTTACGGTCCTGCTCTGATCTGCATATTTTTCCTCCTGGCTTATTTCAAATAGTTTTCTTCAATATATTTCCGAATGGCATCCACATGCCCTGCTACTTCCGGGTCTAAAATCAAAAAATTTCCTTTCAGGTTCTGGTCAAGCACCTGACCGTTTTCAGCGACTTCCGAAAACGTAAATGAGATTCGGCTTCCCTCTCCTGTATTAAGATTCATAAATGATGTCAATTTCTTCATTATATCTTTCCTCCATTTCTTTCATTATCCAGAACATCCAATTTGTGTACTGTTCCATTGTTTCGTTTTCCTGTTGGGTAACTTCCAGCTGTTCGGCTTCCATTACTGTTTCCGGATTAAGACTGTGTATGCGCAGATTCCGTTCCTCTTCGCTAAACCGCAGATGTTCTGCACCTTTCTGTTTTGCTTTAATTCCCCATGTAAATTTTAAGCCCGGCGTGCCTTGTACAACAAAGTGCGTATTCGCCCTTTCTTTTACCCAGCAGTCTCCCGAGCCTTCTTTTTGCAAAAATACAAAATACTGAATATTGGAATTAACTGCTTCGCTGAATATGTCGTCTATATCAACGTAACATAATCCGTCACTTGCTATGGTTCCCTCGCCATAATCGCTCAACAAAGGTGTTGGCGTCTCATCGCAGTAAAAAGATACCTCTCCGTAATGCTCGGTTTGTTTGGCGATTTGCTTTGAGCCTCCAGTAACTCGGAGCTGATGAACTCGCAATGTCCCGTCAATATGTGTGTCGCCCAGTATGTTTTCGCTCCACCCTGGAGATGAGCCATCGCTTAAATCATTCTGATGCGGAGCTTTAACGGAAATTTTACAACGATTTCCCCTGCTTAATCCGTCACTGGTAAAAGCCATATCTGAAACCCACGAACCAGCATCTTTGCTTTTAAATTGCAAACTGCCTGCGTTAAGCTGCGCAAGAGCGGTCTGTGCGCTATCTCTGGATTCCAGTGAGCCGTCATATTTTAACATGAGGAGATTCTTCCAACTGCCGCTCGCATTGTTTTGTACGACTAAAAAATCTGAGTTGTTCCAGTCATACGAGCCCATATACATAGCCTTTTTCCCATCGCTACTGGTATTTCGGATTCGCTTGGATTCTACAATAAATCCGCCCAGTGTGGCGCCCAGAGAAGCCAGTTCTTTGCCTTGTATCATATCTGCCGTAAGAATAAGGGATCGGATATATGTACCGTTTATATAGAGCTGTCCTCCGGATTGGTAAATCCCTTTCATAGCTCCGTTATTTGTAAGGAGATTGAAAATCTGCTCATGTGTCAGATTATCTACATCAATTACAATCGGGATACTCTGCATATCCAGAGGCGTTGTAAAGCCGCCGGCAGCATAAAGTGTAAAGCGCACGGACACAATGTTTGCAGCAAGGGTTTCCACTCTATACGACTTGCTGGATTCGTCCACTGTGGAGCTTGCCACGGTTGTGTAATCCACGCCGTTTGTCGATGTTTCCACTTTCCAGCGCCCCGCATAAGCTGTTCTTGCAGCGCTTGTTCCATCCCGATAAAACGCTTTTGCTGAGACGGAAGTCGGAAGAATCCTGTTGTTTTGCTTCCTCTTTAAGATGTTGGCCGACAGCTCAATAAAATAAGTCCGCCCTGTTTCACCTTTGGTCTTGCTCCAACTATATCTTTTCGGGTCTGTGCTGTCTGCCTGTACAAAATCCACATATTGCCCAATATAATCCCCCGGCGTTTCCCCGGTATTCGCGGTAAACGTCTTTCCGCCGTCGTTGCTGTACTTGATATGGAGATAACTGGTTTGTCCATTTGCTCCATTTTTCCCCGGGATACCCTGATTTCCTTCCGGTCCCTGTAATCCCTGGAAACGATACCAGGTATACTTTTTGGGGTCGGTACTGTTCGCTGGGGTAAAATCCACGTAAGTTCCGATAAAGACATTGGGTGTTTCTGTCATCTGGGAAGCGGTTGGATTCTGCACCGGTGCATATTTGATATGGAAATATGAGGTCTTTCCATCGGCTCCCGTCGCTCCTGTAGCACCCGTCTTGGATTTTGAAATCGTAAATCTTTTTACAACAGAGATTCCATTATAAACCGCTTTTATATCTACATACCCATTATCTGTACTTAAAGCGGTTACTTTGTATTTATGGTTGGTGCCGTCCCATGTCCCAGTAACACCACTCGATTTTGTCACTGTATAAGCCGTCTGGGCAGTGACGTCCTGTGTGCCGTTGTAGACCTGTACAGTTGTTTCACAATCAGCAAAGTTCCCGCCGTTTCCGTTTTTGTCTGTGGTAACGGTGTGTGCCTCGTTTGACAGTGTTATAATTAAAGATTCAGAGTCTTCCGGCGCAGGGCTCCAGTCGCCTGCTCTTGTCGCCTTCTCTAACTGAATATCGTCCCACCAAACAGTGCCTGTAAAATCTCTGGCGTAGAGATATACCCACATATGATCAATGCCACTCACATCCGGAACGGTACATGTTAATACATTCCGCTCCCAATCCGAAGATAATGGCATTTGGCCATTATTTATCGCCGCTTCCGCTTTCCATTTGTGGTCTTTATCATAAAATCCCAGATACAAGGATACAAAATAGTTTGTTGTACCTTTTACAATATCCTTAGATTTTGTCCAGCCAGATAACGTATATGTTTCTCCTGGCTTTACTTTGTACGTCACATCCGGAGTCAAATTATAACTCGTATTAAATTTCCCTGTTATTTTGGCACAATAACTCCCATCTCTGCCCTCTTTTGGATAACTCATAGCACTTCTATCAGTTCCTACCCATTTGTAGTCCTGACGGTTGAATGTGGAGTTTAATATCATATTCCTACCGCCAAACTGTATACTGTCCAGAGAATCCTTTAAAGATGGCTGCCAGTCCGTTTTTGTATTTCCTTTTCTGACCTGCACCTCTGTAAGCAGGATATTCCAGGCTCCGTTTGTGCCCCATTGACGGTTTGGCTGGATGTATAGTTTTTTATCATCCCCTATTCCATGATATTTTAAATAAACAATAACTGTATGCTCTGTTTTTTTACTGTCCAAAGGATAACCGGCATTATATTCTGCATTATATTCAACGCCATCGACAACCGCTTTTACTGTTTGGAACGCCGCGGAATGACCGCCTATTTTGGTAACAGAGCCGTTTTTGACCGTGAACTTATAAGAAAATACATAGGATTCCCCAACTGTAAAAATTGTCTCCGGAATAAATACGCCTCTGTAATTTCCATCTTCCTTGTGCGATGTCCCGGAAATGTCATATGTATAGCCGGTTCTTTTTACAACGGTTTCGTATAGTCCTTGCACATCGTCTTTATTTACAAGGTTGTCACTTCCTACTTCCAAATTGCTCACATCCGTTAAAACTACAACCGTCTGCGTATCCAGAGAATTCGTGGTTCCTCCCGCCGCATACAATGTACAGCGTATTATCCTTATCCCCTGATATTCATTATCTAACTGTATCAGGATATTATGTGCTTTTTTTGCCTCTTCCAATGCCTGATTTGCCACAGTATCATCTGTATATTCATTCAGTTTTTCCCAGTCCGTAGAAACATAAGCGGAACCAGATGCTCTGGCAACGGTACAAGTCAAAATATCGGCTCCGTTTGTCCATAAATCTCCAATGTCATACGGAGGCTTTGGAGTCGTAACAAAAGTCCTCCTCTTTCCATCTGCCACATCTTTGGCGTCCTGCGCTGCCTGCATCGCCTTGGTAATGTCCGTATCCTGTAACAGTGTCCATCCCCAGACTCCATTATTTTCCATAAATCGGTAAGCATAGCCTTTGGATTTCCAGAAAAATCTATCTCCTATGTGCTTTTTCCGCTCGTCCGCAGTTGTCCATTCAGATGCCGGTTTATTTTGCATAGACGGCTCATAGTCAAAATACCAGTCTTCCACCTGTCCATCTACCTGCGCCTTCAGATTCTCCATGTCTTTCGTAACTGTATTGGCATAATCTGCCAGTTTTTTATCCGAATACCCTTTTGATTCCGAAAGCAGACTGTCCAAAGCATCCGGAGCGGGTTTCCCTCCAATCTGGACAAAATCTCCGGAAATAAAAACTTTCTTTGTATCCATGTCTACAGAGAAAATAACGTTTTCCGAAGAATCCCTGACGGTTATCGCGCCTGTGTTAATCCAGTCGGCGTTGATTCCTTCTGTATGCAGGATCTTCATGATCATTTCCCCTGTCACTGTAAAACCATAGGGGTACGTCTTTCCTCCATCCAGAGAAATGCCAAAGGCTTCCGCCGTTAATTTCCATACTACTTTAGACTCTTTCAGGACCGGCTTATCGTGCATATAAAAAATACTGCTTCCATCGGGCTGTTTTTCAACTGACATATAAAGACCGGAGCTTGTTGCAAGAGCATTGGCGAGTTTTTCAACTGCCTGTTCTCTTGCGG
Source organism: uncultured Blautia sp. (assembly GCA_900540785.1). GTDB lineage: Bacteria > Bacillota > Clostridia > Lachnospirales > Lachnospiraceae > Blautia_A. The sequence goes on along the minus strand of UQHF01000014.1, from coordinate 6,638 downwards.
TACGTTCTTCTTCTACCATCTGCTGCGCCTGAATCAGGGTATCGGTCTGATTGGACGAATACTTTCCGGCATTACGGATCCCATCCGCTGCGCTGTTCTTTATACTGGTAAAACCAAGAAACGTAAACCCTGTACTGTTTCCCCTGACGAAAGTTGCCTCTATATTTGCCAGTTCATCTTCGCCCTCTCCGTCATCGAAGAACTCTGTAAGCTCATCTAACACAACCAACTTAATAGGCTTTTCCTCATCAATAATCCCCTTTGTATCATCAATTCCATCTGAACCTGAGAAATAAATTGTAGTATTATACTTTTTATACGTGATTTCCATAGGGCTCTTTGTGATATAAAAACGGTTTTTCGGGATTCCAAGACGATTAATGCCTCTTAGCATTTCCTTGTAAACTGTCTTTCTCAATTTATTATGGTGTTTACGCAATACAACAGCCGAAGCATGTGGGTCTGATACAATCTGATAATTCGTCCGAATCGCAGCACAACTGGATTTTGTACCGGCTCTACCGGACGTCAGTATGATGTGCTTATATTTCACTTCAAACACTTCCCGATATTTTGGTATTATTATCTCTGAAAGTTTTACCTCTCTTTTACATGTCATTGATTATAATCACTCCATCTTCATCCTCGCTTTGCGTTACCGACGAAATACGTTCTGTCTGTGCTCTGATTTGTTCAATCCTGCAACGCTGTTCTTCGGAGGCAGTCTCCCAATCTTTATTCATCATCTCATCATATTGTTTGATAAGCGCTCTCAATTCCCCCTGGGCACGTGCCTGGGCTTTTAAGAATTCATTCTGTTTATCCCATGCCTGCTGCACTTCCCATTTCTCTCCAATTACATTTCCAACCTTCTCTTCCACCTTTTCCACCGTTTTATCCATCTGGTCTTTTACATACGAGATTTTTTGCGCACGTATAATGGCAGCATACGCAAGCTGTATCTGATGCCAGAGAAGGTCTAGTGGATCTGCTTCTTCTATGGCAGAAAAAATCTCCCTAGTTTCATCCGGGAGATGTTTTGAAAAGAATCCGTATTTTTCTGCATTCTTGTTTCCTTCAGGTGCTCCATGTCCTGCTGCATTTTGGTTTCCTAACTTAGTTTTTTGTGTGCACACCTTTCCTGTTTTTGTGTGCACACTTTTTTTACCATCCTTTGACCATTTATATCTGGTCTTCCAGGACTTTACTGTATTTATGGTCACACCGTATTTCTCGGCTATTTCTTTGTATTTCATACCTTTTAAGTAATCCTGATAGGCAAGTTCTGCATTTGTTGCTTTTATTTTTCCATTCAAACATCGCCACCTCTCTTCGTTTGTTTTGTAAATGGACCTTCTGGGACTCGAACCCAGGACCGACCGGTTATGAGCCGGTTGCTCTGACCAGCTGAGCTAAAGGTCCGTACAAAAAGAACCCCGCATTTCTGCAGAGCCCTTTTCTGAGATATATTTTCGTGGGGTACGGTCTTCTGTCCCTAGGCGATACCGTATGAGCCTGATTTGATTGCTAGGCCGTGATACCTGACAGTCATTCATACGAAGGAGTTCAATGAGATTCATTCAAATCCATTTATACTATAACATAGAGTGAGTGTGCAATTCTATGCAGTCTTTTCTTTATATTCAAAATTTCTCAAAGCTCTACTATGAATATCATGCGTTCTTCGCCAACTATACCCCATCTCTACAGCTACCTGTTCCCATTTCAACCCTTTTATGTACCGAAGTCTCAACACCTCCTGCTCATCCTCATTATCCAGTGCCCGAATATCTCTTTCTATCCTCTGCCTTAATTTTGCCCGCTCCAGTCTCTCATTCTTCAGTTCTTCGATCATCTCGTCCAACGCAACGATATAATTCGATAAATCAGACTGCTCACTGCCCCGCGGCATTCCATCATTCACGACAGAAGGAAACATCTTGTTCATTCGCAGCTCTTGAATTTCATCAAGAATCCGTTCTTCCCTCCGCAATGCTTTCCGGTAAGAACGGAGATATTCTTTCTTTTGCTCATTTTCCTCCTGGATTGATAATTCCACTGGCGTCACCTCTTCCATTCCTGCTTTGTTCTTCGGTCTCTCACTGCTGTTACTTCCAACCCCATCAGTCCAGCTACCTCATTCAGGATCTTATAAGCGTTGTACACATGTGTCGGCATCCTGTCGGCTTTGCTTATCGCTCTACCTGCTGTCGGGTCACTATAGCCTTCGCTGTTTCTATATCCCATTCTCACTCACTTCTTTCTTTTTCACGAATCTCATTCCTCCCACTTGATTTTCTGTCCGCATTCATCGCAATTTTCTTGCCCATACACATCTATGCAGCCACATGATGGACATTCATACATTGGAGCAAACTTTGTTTCATGCTCAATTGCTTTCTTTGGAACCTGTTTTTCCAGAGCCTCCAAAGCAGCTTCGTAAGCCTGTCTTCTTCTGTTACTCAATGTCCTCTCTAATTTACCCGAGAAATACTTTATTGCTTTCTGTGTATCCATTATTCTCCTCCTTTGTACGGTTCCAACTCTTCAAACGGTCTCCATGCAGTCACTACACTGTAAACGTCTCCTTTATCTTTTCCAAACTCTTTGTCACAAGGAATCTCATATCCATCCCTGTCAAAGAAAGCCCAATCTCCAAGATCATTTACAACATATCCCATACTCACAAGACATTCTTCGCTATGATGTATCTTTTGATTTTCTGGAACCCAAACGGAATCGTAATCGGAAATCCACTCAGAACAATGCACAGTGACCACTACCATTTTATCTGGCTCTGGCAGCCGTTTACTTACTGGAATCCAACCGCCATCCGGAAGCTCATCCATGTGCTTCGTTACGATTCCCTTAAACACAGACGCAGCTTTTTCATATAGCCTGTATCCCAGTGTACCTTTCAAACCCTTGCGTAGCTCTCTCTGTTTCTGCACTTCGGTATCTATCTCTTCCAAAATCTTCTCTAATACGTTCATTACTCCACCTCCAAAAGTTCTGAATTGTCAAATATATTTCCTATTACTTCCACGCATTTTCTTTCACAAACATAGAATCCAAGGTTGCAAACATCTGTGTGCATCTCTTTCCTAAACACATAGCTGTAATCTAACTGCCAATCTCCTTTGTTATATGTCACAATTTCAGGATATTTTTCTTTTCTATCGCAAATATCATTCTCCCAAATCTTATCCCCGTTCTTGTCGGTAAGTCCCGTGTACTGGCAGAGGGTTCCTGAATTTATTTCGTATTCAAATGGCTCCCTTTCCAGTCCATTTTCAGAGAGATAATAATTCCACCCACAAATAAAGTGATTGTTCAAATCAGGATCCGCTCTATAATACCCTTCCACCCATTCACCATTATCTTTTCTTTTTGCTTTAAAAAGGATTTCTCTGTTCATTCTTCCATCCTCCTGTTTCCTTCTCTATTTATCACGCGAATTTAAGTTGATTTTCATTGTCATCAATAATAAGATTCGGCATTCTGTTTCCGACTTTAAGATATGGACAATTAACTTCTGCCAGCGCTTTAGCCATAACCGGTACAACACTGTTGCCAATTCTTGCAACCTGTTCTTTTATAGGATATTTCTTCCATTCTATATCCCGATCAATGATGTAATCCTTTGGAAATCCCTGCATCAATTTCAATTCCTCTGGTTTCAACATCCGAAGAAAAATATCTTTAACGATATATTTTTCTCCTGAAATATTTATAATTACATTTACAAGTCCAAATCTGTCTTTTGTTGTAATTGTTGCAAGTGGTTCTGTTAATTCCTGACCACATCCAGTGCCATAGTACTTAATCAGAAAAGCAGATACTAAACCAAAATGCCCCGGGGATGTTGTGATAGTGTGCAACGGCTCATCGCACCCTTGTCCAATACCAGTTTTATAGTATTTTGTAATAAACGCCGTTATCAACCCGTACCTGTTGCTTGTATCGATAGTTTTTATAGGTTCGGAAAGCAATTGCCCTCTTGATTCCCCAGCTTTTTGCTCGCCGTGATACTGGATTAAAAATGCAATATCCCGTTTCATGCTGCGTACGCTCAATCATCTACTTCACCTTCTATGAGATGGAGCATCGTGAAACAGAAAAGATTTACGAAACTAAAGCGACATCTCTTGGCGAAGTTGCTTCCTTTAATAAGGAAATGGACAAGCGCATGGAGAAACAAGGCTCAGCTCCGTGGAAGATTTGCGAAGCGTTCAAGATGGTATCTGAACAGTTTGGTATTAGGCTTCCAGATGATTTTGTAAAAGCACCTGACTATGAACAGATGGAGCTTACATTAGGAAGGGGAGGAGGTGACCCACATGATAGAACCATATAAACCATTATACACAGTAAAACAGGTGGCGCAGATCTTACTGGTCAATGCCAATACGGTTTACGATATTATGAATGCCGGACAGCTCCCGTACCTGATTCTTGGTAGTGGAGCTGGAAGGAGAAAGGTCAGAGGGAGCGACTTAGAAAAATTTATTGAAACATATCCAGCTGGAGAGAGGAGGGAAACAGCATGAGTTTATACGACATACACAAACAGGCGTGTCCTCTGACAACAGGTCAGGATATGAGCCAGATGAAACACATCGGCACGCTGCGCCTAATCTGCTGTGACTGGGAAATCTTCCAGGACGCAAATGGAATCTACTGGACAAAAGGAGAATGGAAGTTATGAAACGTAACGTTATCTTGTCCATCATCATCGGAGCATTGTCTACATATTTGCCCTTCTGGGAGTGGACAGATACCCTTGCCCAGATCACAGGGGCGGTTGTGATTGCAATGTTGACTTTTTACTTTTTGGTGGGCAACAGAAAAGGACCCCGTTAAGCGGCAACTTGGACGGGGTCAAAGAAAATAATATATCAGCCTTATTGTAAGGCAGAAACGGAGAGAAATCAAGATGAAAATTACCGTAGACATTGAATCTCTTATCAGAGATAGCGAAAAAATCCGCATTATTGAGAGCCTGATCGAAGCAGAAGGAGGTATTTGTGAAAGTACGCTGAGTGCTGTTCTTGGCAGGTGTATTCCGGAAAAGAGTTCAACAGAGCTTCCCTTTGTGGATGTGCCAGAGAAAGATGGACCGTGCAGAGAGCAGTGTGAGCATAATCATTAATAAGGTAAGCGCTTCACATATCTGGCAGTAAAGATTACACCTTTTTCTCCGGTGGATTTGTTTGCCAGAAAATCGCAACCGAGTTTTGTAACCTGATAGCACTTGTTCTCTTTACCGCTGGCATCGCGGTATGTGGTAGGAATGAAATAATCACTCACGCCCATTTGGGCTTCAGCTAAAATCTGGATAAAACCTTTTCGGTCTTTGCTTCCTTCTAACTTTCTAATAATCTTGGAGTGTTCTGTTTCCATCATCTCTGCCACTTCCAAAGTTGTAATCGTTGTTTTTCTTAATTCGTTCATGCTTCCTCCTTGTCTATGTTGGCATTTTGTCTACATTTTTGCAAAAAAAATTTTTTCCTTTTCATTGAGCGATTTAATTTTTAAAATATCGCAAAGGGTTTTAATTTCTTGCGCCGTAAATTGGCTTTTATTCTCCCTTTTTTTCTGAAATGCGAAAAGCGTTATTCCTAATTTCTTTGCAAGATAGCTTTTTGTAAAACCGGATTCTCGTATAATCCGATTTAATTCAGCAGTATCCGTCACTATATCACCTCCTGTTCATGTTGGCATTTTGTCTACTTCGTTATATTAACACCGTGTTTCATTTTTGTCAACAATATTTTTCAACTTGTGTTGAAAATTCATCTACAATATGATATTATTCAATTATGGAGGTAATGCTATGGAAATAGGAGAAAGAATAAAATTGAGACGAGAAGAACTCCAAATGTCTCAAGAAGAATTAGCAAAAAAAGTAGGTTACAAATCCCGCTCTTCTATTAATAAAATAGAAGCAGATGGTCGAGGACTTCCCCAACGAAAAATTGCTGCATTTGCAAATGCTCTAGATACCACTCCATCTTATTTAATGGGCTGGACAGTGGCAGAAGAAGCTACTCACTCTATATCCGCTCTCTCAACTCAGTCTCTTAAAGAAGTAAGAAAAGGCGTAGTCATCAACGTCCTCGGTCGTGTTGCTGCCGGTATTCCCATTGAGGCAATAGAGGACATTATAGATACAGAAGAAATCTCAGAAGAAATGGCTAAAACCGGAGAGTTTTTCGGACTTCAAATACACGGAGATAGCATGGAACCGCGAATGTGTGAAGGCGATGTTGTTATTGTTCGTAAGCAGGAAGATGCAGAATCCGGAGATGTTGTAATTGCTATGATAAATGGTGATGATGCTACCTGCAAAAGGCTCCGGAAATATAGAGATGGTATCGAATTAATTTCCAATAATCCAAGCTATGAACCTATGTTTTTCAGCAATGAAGAAATCATGTCAAAACCCGTGAAAATTATAGGAAAAGTAGTTGAACTCAGAGGGAAATTTTAAATCATTAGTGATAAATAATATTTTCAATCATTCAAACAAACAGGAGATTATCAATATGCTATTTGATAAGTTACTCAACATTTTGCATTTAGAACCAGAACCAGAACCAGAACCAGAACCAGAACCAGAACCAGAACCAGAACCA
>UQHF01000013.1 GCA_900540785.1 uncultured Blautia sp. | reverse complement strand
TCACAGAAGTAGAAGAATGGGGTAAGAAGAAATTAGCTTACGAAATTCAGAAAATGCACGAAGGCTTCTATTATTTCATTCAGTTTGAAGCAGATGCAGAATGTCCGGCGGAAGTTGAGAGACACGTACGTATCATGGACAACGTATTAAGATACTTAGTCGTTAAAAAAGACGCATAATCTTATATACAACGGATTTTAGAAAGCACCATTAAGAACCCGTTCACTTAAACATCAGAGAGGTAGAAAAATGAACAAAGTCATTTTAATGGGACGCTTAACAAGAGATCCTGAGGTTCGTTATTCCGCAGGAGAAAACGCACTGGCGATTGCCAGATACACGCTGGCAGTTGACCGCAGATTCCGCAGAGACGGAGAGGCAAGCGCAGATTTTATCAGCTGTGTATGCTTCGGACGCGGTGCAGAATTTGCTGAAAAATATTTCCGTCAGGGTCTGAAGATCGTCGTTTCCGGACGTATCCAGACAGGAAGCTACACAAACAGGGACGGACAGAAGGTTTACACAACAGAGGTTGTTGTGGAGGATCAGGAGTTTGCTGAGAGTAAGGCGGCAAGTGATAACTATGCAGCGTCTCATCCGCAGACAAGCGCACCGGCACCATCTATGCCGGGACCTGGAGCAGCAAGTGCAGACGGCTTTATGAATATTCCAGATGGAATTGACGAGGAGCTGCCTTTTAACTAAGGGCTGTACTTTCCTGACAGAAAGAAATCAGATTGAAGAAAAATATAGGAGGAAACCATCATGGCTTACAATAGAGGCGAAAGACCGGACTCTCCAATGAAAAGAAGAGGCGGACGCAGAAGAAAAAAAGTTTGTGTTTTCTGTGGTAAAGAAAACAATGAAATCGACTACAAGGATGTAGCAAAATTAAGAAAATACGTTTCCGAGAGAGGAAAAATCCTTCCGAGAAGAATCACAGGAAACTGTGCAAAACATCAGAGAGCTTTAACTGTAGCTATCAAAAGAGCTCGTCATCTGTCTCTGATGCCATACATTCAGGACTAATAGAAGGTAATGTGCCGCTGTTTATAAGACAGCGGCACTTTTTTTCTCTTGTATCTGGCAAATTATGTTTGAATCTGTTATAATAGTTATGGATTCTCGTTAATTTATGGTAAAAGAATGGAAGGAACTATGAAGAATAAACTGAAATTCAGGGGACCATTAAAGAATTTTATCAGGTGGCCACTATATTTATCCGGTTTTCTGGTGGTTTTGAATCTGCTTATTTATATGACAGATACAAGGGCAGGTATGCTTATGTCTGTAGGGCTATTGCTGTATATTGCAATCGCAGCGGGATTACAGCGGTATCACAGACCTGTGATCTTAAACGACCTGATCGCATTTGCCAACCAGTATGACGGATTGGAGCGGAGAATGCTGGAAGAGCTTGCGCTTCCCTTCGGTATCATGGATATGAATGGCAAAATGATATGGTCGAATAAATTATTTGCAGAGCTTACGGGAAAAAATCAGTTTTACAAGAAAAATATTTCCAGTATTTTCCCGGATCTTACAAAGGACAGACTTCCCCGCGAGGGAGGCAAAGAGCATACGGAAATCAGTACGGAATTCGGAGACAGGATTTACCGCGTTTCCATGCAGATGGTAACGATAAAAGATGTGGTAAACAATGCGGAAGTTCTGGAAAATGTGGAAGATGATGTAAACATGATCGCCATGTATCTCTATGATGAGACAGAACTGAAAGAATACATCCAGAAAAATGAGGATAACAAGCTGGTAATTGCGCTTGCTTATCTGGATAACTATGAGGAAGCGCTGGAGAGCGTGGAGGACGTAAGACGATCCCTTCTTATCGCGCTGATCGACAGGAAGATTACGAAGTATTTTTCCACGTTTGACGGTCTTGTGAGAAAGCTTGAAAAGGATAAGTATTTTCTTGTTATGCGCCAGAGTTCTCTGGAAGCGTTAAAAGAACAGAAATTTAATATTCTGGATGAAGTAAAAACAGTAAATATCGGAAATGAGATGGCTGTAACTTTAAGCATTGGTATCGGCTTGAATGCCTCTACCTATCTTCAGAACTATGAATATTCCAGAACAGCCATTGAGATGGCACTGGGAAGAGGCGGCGACCAGGTGGTCATTAAAAACGGAAGCAATATCACGTATTTTGGCGGCAAGGCACAGCAGACAGAAAAGAGTACAAGAGTAAAGGCAAGAGTAAAAGCCCAGGCTCTCAAAGAATTTATGAGTACAAAAGAGCGGGTAGTTGTCATGGGACACAAGATTACAGATGTGGATGCCCTCGGTGCAGCAATCGGTATTTACCGCGCAGGAAAGACTCTTGGAAAACCGGTTCATATTGTTGTAAACGATCCGACGACTTCTATCAGACCGCTTATGGCGGGGTATATGGAAAATCCGGATTATGAGCCGTCCATGTTTGTGGACAGTGAGCAGGCGAAGGAGCTGGTAGATAATAATACGGTAGTAGTTGTGGTAGATACGAATAAGCCAAGCTACACAGAATGCCAGGATCTTCTGTATCTTACAAAGACGATCGTAGTTCTGGATCACCACAGGCGTGGAAATGAAGTGATTGAAAACGCAGTTCTTTCTTATGTGGAGCCGTATGCTTCATCTACCTGTGAGATGGTTGCGGAAATCCTTCAGTATTTTTATGACGGACTTCGACTTCGCAGCCAGGAAGCAGACTGTATTTATGCAGGTATTATGATCGATACCAATAACTTTACAACAAGAGCAGGCGTCCGTACTTTTGAGGCTGCGGCGTTCCTTCGAAGAAACGGAGCCGATGTGACAAGAGTGCGAAAACTTCTCCGTGACAATATTGATTCTTACAAAGCAAGGGCAGAGGCAGTGAGAAGCGCCGAAATTTACAGAAAGTGCTTTGCCATTGCGAAATGCCCCAGCGAAGGTCTGGAAAGCCCTACTGTGGTAGGCGCGCAGGCTGCGAATGAGCTTTTAAATATTGCGGGAGTCAAGGCGTCCTTTGTGCTTACAAGCTATAACAAAGAGGTGTACATCAGCGCCCGCGCCATTGACGAAGTCAATGTACAGGTTATGATGGAGCGCATGGGCGGCGGAGGTCATCTGAATATTGCGGGAGCGCAGGTAAAGGATACTCCGGAAAACACGGAAAAGATGTTAAAAGACATTATAGACCAGTTATATCAGGAAGAGGAGACAGAATAAAATGAAAGTTATTTTACTGGAAGACGTAAAATCCCTTGGAAAAAAAGGGGAAATTGTAAATGTAAGCGACGGATATGCAAGAAATATGATCCTGCCGAAAAAACTTGGCGTGGAGGCAACTCCGAAGAACTTAAATGACTTAAAGCTTCAGAAGGCAAATGAGGAAAAAGTAGCGAAAGAAAATCTGGAGGCTGCAAAAGCGTTTGCAAAAGATCTTGAGACAAAAGAAGTAATCCTTACTTTGAAGGTGGGAGAGGGCGGAAGAACCTTCGGCTCTATCTCTGCAAAAGAAATTTCAGAGGCTGCAAAATCTCAGTTAAATCTGGAACTGGATAAGAAGAAATTCCAGATGGACGGTCCGATCCGAAACCTCGGTGTGACGAATGTTCCGGTCCGTCTTCACCCAAAAGTAACAGGAAGCCTGAAGGTATGGGTAAAAGAGGCGTAAGGGAAGCATGGAAGAAGCTCTGATTAAACGAATCCTGCCCCACAGCATAGAGGCGGAGCAGTCTGTCATCGGTTCTATGATCCTGGACAGAGATGCCATTCTTGTCGCATCTGAGATTCTTACAAGCGATGATTTTTATCAGAAGCAGTACGGGATTATTTTCGATGCGATGGTGGAACTGTGCAACGAGGGAAAGCCGGTAGATCTCATTACGCTTCAGAATCGCCTGAAGGAGAAAGACCTTCCTCCGGATATTAGCAGCATGGAGTATGTGCGCGATCTGATTTCTGCAGTACCTACTTCTGCCAATGTAAAATATTATGCGAAAATTGTAAGTGAAAAGGCAATGCTGCGGCGCCTTATCAAGGTCAATGAGGAGGTTGCAAATTCCTGCTATCTGGAAAAGGAAAGCACAGAGGTCATTCTGGAGGAGGCAGAGAAAAAACTGTTTAATATTCTGCAGAAGACAAATGGCGGAGAATTTGTGCCGATTCAGCAGGTTGTGTTAAATGCGATCAACAATATTGAGAAGGCATCAAAGTTAAAAGGTTCTGTAACCGGTATTCCTACCGGGTTTGTGGATCTGGATTACAAGACTTCAGGAATGCACGCGTCAGACCTTGTGCTGATCGCAGCTCGTCCTTCTATGGGAAAAACAGCTTTTGTTTTAAATATCGCTCAGTATATGGCGTTCCGCAAAGATGTGACAGTTGCGATCTTCAGTCTCGAGATGTCAAAGGAGCAGCTTGTAAACCGTCTTCTGGCGATGGAATCCCACGTAGATTCTCAGAATATGCGTACCGGTAACTTAAAAGATGAGGACTGGACAAAGCTGGTAGAGGGCGCAGATATTATCGGGCGTTCCAATCTTATTATTGACGATACACCGGGTATTTCCATTGCGGAAATGCGTTCCAAATGCAGAAAATACAAGCTGGAGCATAATCTTGGCGTTATTATGATCGACTATCTTCAGCTTATGAGCGGAAGCGGAAAAAGCGATTCCAGACAGCAGGAGATTTCAGATATTTCCCGTTCCTTAAAAGCGCTTGCAAGGGAGCTGGACGTTCCGGTTCTGGCGCTTTCCCAGTTAAGCCGTGCAGTGGAACAGCGTCCGGACCACAGACCCATGCTTTCTGACCTTCGAGAATCGGGAGCGATTGAGCAGGACGCGGACGTGGTTATGTTTATTTATCGTGATGATTATTATCACAAAGATACAGAAAAAAAAGATATTGCAGAAATTATTATAGCGAAACAGCGTAACGGCCCCATCGGTACGGTAGAGCTTGTATGGCTGCCAAGATATACGCAGTTTGTCAATATGAAAAAATAGAGTCTTCGGACTCTTTTTTTCGTGGGATAAAATATATGAAGGTAATGTTTTGACAGAAACAGTAGAATTATGTCAACTTGTTTTCCTTGCAATCAGGCATAACCCCTGTTATCATAAAAAGGACAGGAGGGATAGTATATGGAGAAACATTATACAGTCCAGCAGGCAGCAGAGACAACAGGTCTGAAGCCATATGTGCTCAGATACTGGGAGGAGGAGCTGAATCTTTCTATTGGAAGAAATGAGCTTGGGCACCGTTACTATACCGGATATGATATTCAGATGTTTTTGAATATAAGAGAACTGAAGAACAGAGGTCTGAAGCTGTCGGCGATCAGGGAACTGATTCCAAAAATTGCGCAGAATGCCCCGGGAGGAGAACGGAGTAAAATCCGTCTTCTGGAGACTGAAAAACAAGATGAGGAAGACCAGGAAATTTTTAAAAATGAAGTGGAAGATATTAAAAGAGAACTGGAGCAGGAAAGCGTAGAAGAGAACTGGAAAATTGTGGAGTTTCAAAAGATACTGGAACGCCTGATCCAGCAGGAACTCCAGATTAAGAGAGCCGGTGAGGGAAGGTGTCGTTCCATTGATGCGGCGATCAGAAGGCAGCAGCTTGCAAGACGGGAAGCAGCGGCAGCGTCTGAGAAAAAAGAAAAAAAGAGAGGGAAAATACATAGATAGAGAAAAACAGGCTGTTGGCAAAAATACCACAGCCTGTTCTCATTACCAGATAATGAATTATTCTGGTTTGATTGCTTCTGTTGGGCAAACATCTGCGCAAGTTCCGCAGTCTACACATGCGTCTGCGTCGATTACGTAATGCTCATCACCCTGAGAAATAGCCTCAGATGGGCACTCGCTTTCGCAAGTTCCACAGCTTACACATTCATCTGAAATTACATATGCCATAGTTGTATCCTCCTTAATCTCTTTTGCACCCTTCCGGGTTCTAATGACATTCTAATATATCTCACGCGGGATTACAAGTATAAAATTATAAACAAATCTTAAAATAAAGCAGTTGATTCTGGAGCGGTTTGGTATTATAATAGCAGAAACCGCATTTTGCGGAAATAAGAGTATAAAAGGAGGAACTGTAATGGCACAGGTAACAAAAGAGACTACAATCGGTGAACTTCTTGCTATGAATCCAAACAGTGCAGCAATTCTTATGAGAGCAGGAATGCACTGCATCGGCTGCCCGTCTTCTCAGGGAGAATCTCTGGCAGAGGCTGCAATGGTGCATGGTTTTGATGCAGACGTACTTGTACAGCAGATCAATGATTTTCTTGCACAGTAAGTAAGAGTTTTAACATACAGAAACGGGCCGGCATACGCCGACCCGTTTTTGTGTATTTACTTAAATTTGCATAAGCTGCTGAAGTGCATTTTCTGAAATCAGTTCTCCGTGTTCACGGAAGCGGGCTTCTCCTGCAGGTGTGAAAGCTTTTCCTGTTCCATATTCGGATAAAATATTGCACACTTTGTTAAAGTCCTCAGGAGGGCAGGAAGATTGGTGCAGAACAAGCTGATAATCGCCTGTTGAGGAATCCTTGTAAAGGGTATTTTCTCCGGTAAAAAAGCCTTTCAGTCCATGAGCAGCGTCAATGGCATCGTCCAGAGTCCGGAAGGTGTAGAGACGCATAATATTGATTGGGATCTGCTCTTCGGATGCCGGTATTTTTTTTTCTTCAGGAGAAGCGGGCGTTATAGGATTCTCAGTTTTTTTGGAACGCTTGGCTCCGTTTTCCATGATTTTCTGAAACATATCTATGATATTGTCTGCGCCGTCAAGTTCCAGAGGAGCAGCCTGCTCCGCTCTCTTGAAGGGGGCAAATTTAGAAAATCGGGTATCCAGTTCCTCAGGATCCTCAACTTTTGTAATAATAAGAATGATACTGTCTGTATTTACAGGGATTGCTTCAATCATAAGAGGGATATTATCTGCTTCAAAACCGAACTGAAGCTGTGCCTGCTGCATCATATCACGGAAAAGGCGTTTTGCTTTGTCTGTTCCATAAGCGAGTTCGCTTAAACGAACCTGATGATTTTCCAAATCTTGTTTTGTCAGGGTGCAGCGAATCTGATTTTCATTGATTTTTTCTATTTTCATATCATCACGTCCTATCTTTATTGTCATGATTATTCTGCTATTAATATAATATGGTTTTACAGACTATATTATATAACAGAACGATGTAAGATGTAAAGGATATTAATTTGATAAAATATGAAATGTTTCGAAAAAATAACGAAAAAATCTTATATTTTTCATAAAACAGTTGCATTCAAAAAAAGAATTGGTATAATATAAGCAGGAAAAGATAATTGGAATGGAAATGCTTAAGAAAAAAGAAATCCATACACAGCCTTAATTATAACCAATCAGCAACACACCAATTATCAATTTATACAAGTCTTGAGATTCGTGCTATTTTTATCATCAGCATTCCTGCTGCAGCACAGAATTTTTCCCCAGTGAGATAAAACAATTCCATTCCGTCTTTTCCGCAGCCTGTCAGGTGTTTTTCTAAAATCCATTTTTTACAGAAAGGAGGGTATATAACGGAAAATATATCACGCAAAAAAATGAAAAAAGCCCGTAAACCGCTGCGAAGGGAACTGGAACATTATGAGGAAGAGGGAATTTCTCTTTATCTGAACGGAAACCCAAGCACAGCAAAATCCATTGCAAAGGCCTGTCAGCTTGCAGAGGGTGGAGTGTACATGCGGGATTATACAGAAGATGAAACAGGAAAAATTGCCGGTGTAAGCTTTGATTTTATACCGGTCAGAGAAGACGCACGCTTCTGAAGCGGCGGGTTATCACAATCAGACAGACCCCTGAAAGAAACGAGCCCCTACTCATACAAACCATCAGGGGTCTGAATTTATAAAGAAAATCTAAAATGTCGAATTATGTAATGAAATATTTTTGAAATATGATATAATGTAAAGGCTTAGCAGGAAATCCATAATGAAGTACCGAAAGGAAGAATGATTATGAAGAAAAAATACATGCCCGCTTTTGTGGTATGCCTTTTGATCCTCGTACTAGCTGTTGCAGGCGGTGCGGTTCACGTGATCTCAAAGTATATTCCTACAAAAGACCGTATGGATTTAAACGAATATTACGGACAGGTAGCAGAGGGAGAGGCTGCACTGATCCTGGGAACAGAGAAACTGGAGCAGAGAGGAATTATCGCCGGAGAAGAGGGATACCTTCCTCTTGATGTGGTAAATACGTATCTGAACCAGAGATATTACTGGGATGCAGAGAGCCAGCAGATTTTATATGCAACGCCTTCAGAGGTGACTTCCATGCCTGCTTCTCCGGAGGCGGGAAGCGAAGTGTGGCTTCGTGACGGAACTGTATACTTAAGCCTTTCCTATATCAGACAGTATACAGATTTGGATACTTATATTTATGAAAATCCAGGCAGAATCGCCATTCAGTATCAGTTTTCAGATGTGAATACTGTCACTGCAAAAAAAGATACATACGTCCGCTTCCGGGGAGGTATCAAATCAGAAGTCCTGGCAAAAGTGAAAAAAGGAACAAACCTGATTCTTATGGAAGAGCTGGAGGACTGGAGTCAGGTAGCTACGATGGACGGTTATATTGGCTATGTGCAGAAAAAAGCAGTGAGCCAGCCGGAGAAGAGAACGTTTGAAAGACAATTTTCCAGGGAAGAATACAACTATATTAAAATGGAGCAGCCGGTAAATCTTGTGTGGCATCAGGTGACAAATATGGAGGCAAACGCAGGATTTGCAGAGGCAACTGCAAATATGACAGGAGTGAACGTTATTTCTCCAACCTGGTATTCCATTATAGATAACGAGGGAAATATTTCCAGTCTCGCTTCTTCTGATTATGTGGCTCAGGCGCATGAGAAAGGGCTTCAGGTATGGGGCCTTGTTGATAATTTCAATGAAAATATCAGCACAACAGAAATTCTTTCCAGAACAAGCTCCCGCCAGAATCTGGTGCGTCAGCTTGTAGATGCGGCGCTTTCCGCAGGACTTGACGGAATCAATATTGATTTTGAATACCTGGAAGAAGCTGTGGGAATCCACTTCCTGCAGTTTTTAAGAGAGCTTTCTGTGGAAACCCATAAGAACAATCTTGTGCTTTCTGTGGATAACCCGGTTCCTGAGGATTTTACAAGCCATTATGACAGGGCAGAGCAGGGACGTGTTGTGGATTATGTCATCATCATGGGATATGACGAGCATTACGTTGGCTCTGAAGAAGCAGGATCTGTTGCCTCTCTTCCGTGGGTGGAAAAAGGGATTCAGGATACGCTGGCAGAAGTTCCGGCAGAACGTGTGATCAATGCAGTGCCGTTTTATTCAAGACTGTGGAAAACTCTTGCAGGAACCCTTTCCAGTGAAGCAATCGGAATGGGACAGGTACAGGAGGTTATTTCAAAGTATAAAGTAGAGACATACTGGGACAAAAATACAAGTCAGAACTATGGCACTTTTGAGAACGAGGGAGCTGAGTTCCAGATCTGGATTGAAGATGCCCAGTCCATTGCGGAAAAAGTAAAACTTTCTTCAAAATATAATCTGGCAGGGGTTGCCGCATGGAAGCTTGGTTTTGAGAGCAGCGACGTATGGAAGGCAATCAATGACAATCTGAAATAAACAAAACACATAGAATATAAAAACACTCTCTGAGACATATACTGAATAAGAATATGCCAGGGGGTGTTTTTTGTTGAAAAAGCATGTGATGGAAATGACGATGGCTGTCCTTCTTCTTGTCAGCGTTTTCTTTTTATCAAAGGAGGCGGCAGTTGTATCGAACGAGAATACCGGAAAAGAAAAGGTGATTGTAATTGATGCAGGCCACGGGGGAGCAGATCCGGGTATGGTCGGAATCGGCGGACTGGAGGAGAAGGGAATCAATCTGGATGTCTCCATGAAATTAAAAGAGTCTCTGGAAAATCAGGGGTTTACTGTGGTGATGACAAGAACAGAAGATCAGGGACTTTATCAGGAGGGAACGAGAAATAAAAAAGTACAGGATATGCAGAAGCGTATTGAAATTATGGAAAAAGCGAAACCGCTTCTTGCAGTAAGCATTCATCAGAACAGTTATACAGAAGAAAGTGTAAAAGGACCTCAGGTGTTTTATTATGAAAGCTCGGCAGAAGGACAAAAACTGGCGGTAAGTATTCAGAACGCTCTGAATACAGAGCTTTCTGTTGAAAGACCCAGAAAGGAAAAAGGGAATACAAGCTATTTTCTTTTAAAGAAAAGTCCGTGTGTGTTAAACATTGTGGAATGCGGTTTTCTGACAAATGAAAAAGAAGCGGAGCTTCTTCAGACGGAGGAGTATCAGCAGAAAATTGTGGAGGCAGTGACAAAAGGAATTGTTCAATATATGGGAGAGAAGTAAGATTGTTAATTTTTCGGGAACTGCCTTTTAATGAAAGAATAATTCTGCTATACTTGAGATACTTAAGCAGTTTACAGCAGAAACAGAACGCTGTTGTATAATAGAAAAAAAACAGAGAGAACAGAGGAGTTGTATGTTTGGGATTTTATACATAGTATTATCTTTTCTGGCAGGAAGGGAGTTTGCAGGATTCCTTCTGGGGGCTGGAGAGAACAGAGAAAAACAGGGAAATCAGATATGGCTTATGGCTTCTGCATCTTTTGGAATCGGGACTTTGCTGCTTACCTGGTGCGTTTATGTGGCAGCATGGTTTCTTCGGGTATGTATGCACAGTGAAAATCCGCTTTTTTACGGGAATCTCACAGTGATGGCAGGGGCGGCAGCCGGGCTTTTCTTGTTATATTTTTACAGAATAAGGCATAAGGGAAATTTTAAAATACAGGGACTGGTACCTGACAGACGTTTATTAAAAAAAGAGTGTGTTCTGTACGGGATTCTTTTTCTTTTTCTTATGTACATCATGTTTTATGTTTTCTATATAAGGGAAGGGATTTTGTACAGCGGCTTTACGGTATATGGAGATTACGCGCCGCATACAGCGATGATGCGCTCTTTTTCTATGGGAGAAAATTTTCCGACCCAGTATCCTCATTTTGGAGGAGAAGATGTAAAATATCATTTTATGTTCCAGTTCCTTGTAGGAAATCTTGAATTTCTGGGACTTCGCCTTGATATTGCTTATAATCTTGTAAGCGTTTTTTCGCTTCTTGGATTTTTGGTGTTTTTATGTCAGATGGCGATGCGGATAACAGGAAGTTTTGCAGCCGGTGTGTGGGCGCTTGTTCTGTTCTTTTTTCGAAGCGGGATCACGTTTTTTCGATTTTTATGGGAGCATTTTCAGGCAGGAGATCTGTGGAAGGCGCTCAGTGAAAATACAGAATTTCTGGGATATACCACAAATGAAAACTGGGGACTCTGGAATTTTAATGTGTACCTGAATCAGCGCCATCTGGCGTTTGGGCTTTTGATTGCAGGAATTGTCATATGGGTATTCTTTGATTATCTGGAAGCAGGAACTGCCCATGAGGAAAAAGGCTTAAGCTGGATCAGGGGAAGGCTTTTTACGAAAGAGGCGTGGCGATGCAGAAACCTGGAAAAAGCGCTTCTGATGGGCATGGTTTTGGGGCTTACTTCTTTCTGGAACGGAGCTGCCGTAATCGGCGGTCTTTTGATTCTTCTCGGTTTTGCCGCATTTTCAGACGGAAAGCTGGATTACGGGATCATGGCGGGAGTGACCGTTTTCTTTTCCGTTCTGCAGTCCAGGATTTTTGTGAGAGGTTCTGTGATGAGTCCTGCCATTCAGTGGGGATTTCTGGCAGAAGAGAAAAGCCTGAGCGGTGTGATATGGTATCTGGAACAGATCAGTGGATTTTTTGTAGTGGGACTTGCGGTGCTCGTATTCTGGCTTAGAAGACGGGAACGCGCCATGCTTGTAAGCTTCCTTTTTCCTCTGTTTTTTGCTTTTCTTGTTTCTCTCACTCCGGATATAAATGTAAATCATAAGTATATTATGATTTCCTGGGCGTTTTTAACCATATTCTGGGGAGGAGTTCTCGCAAAATGCTGGAGAGGAAAATGGAAGAAAAAGCTTCTGGCGCTTATTCTTACGGTCTGTCTTACAGCAACCGGTCTGTATGATTTTGTGATTATTTTAAGAAACAACGGACCGGGAAGAAGAGTGGCGGTAAATATGGAAAGCGATCTTACTTCCTGGCTTTCGGAGAATCTTACCTCAGAAGATCTGATCCTGACGCCGGAATATAGCATGAGCGAGGTTACCATGTCAGGAGTTATGATGTACTGTGGATGGCCGTATTATGCCTGGTCTGCAGGGTATGATACAAATTACAGGGCTGGAATAGCCACGGAAATGTATACGACAGGAGATAAGGAGCGTTTGAAAGCTCTTGCACAGCAGGAGGGGATTACTTATATTCTGTATCAGGAAGGAATGACGTTTGAGGAGAAAAACTGCAGGGAGGATACGATCGCAGCTGTTTATCCCCTTGTATATCAATCAGAAGATGGGAGAATAAGAATATATGAGACATGATGGTACGAATACGTCTTCGTGTAAAGAAAAAATAAAAACATGGCTGCCTGAGACAGCCGCCGCATTTGTGCTTTTGGCGCTTTGTGCGTACCTTCTAAAAAAAGATGCCTGGACATTTCTTTCCTGGTGGCTTCTTGCCCTTCTTATGGGCATGGTAGCCATGCCGGTGACAGGAAGGCTGTTTTCACACTTTAAGGATAAGGGCTGGCTGTTTTCCAAGGTTTTTGCTGTCTGTGTCACAGGATTTCTTACATGGTTTTTTGTTGCAGCAGGAGTTCTTCCTTTTACGGCAGCCGTATGTATTGGTATCAGTGTGATATGCGGTGTTTTCTGTATGTTTCTCTTTAACAGACAGCAGAAGGCGGGAATTGAATGTTATCCGGTTCAGGAAATGAAGCTTGTTGTCCGGGAGGAAATCTTGTTTTTTGCAGTATTTCTCATGTGGACGTATCTTGCAGGATTTCACCCGCAGGCATATGGAACAGAAAAATTCATGGATTACGGCTTTATGGAAGCCATGATGCGGAGCGATGTCTTGCCTGCAAGAGATTTATGGTACAGCGAAGGGCATATTAATTATTATTACGGCGGACAGTATTTTGCCGTGTTTCTCACAAAGCTGACAGGAAGTCAGGTGGAGCTTACTTATAATCTGATGCGTACCTTTGTGGCTGCTTTTGCGTTTGTTCTGCCGTTTTCTGTTGTCTATCAGATGAGTGTGGACAGGCTGCAGAAAAATCTTTCCGGGAAGAAAAAATATATTCCGGCAGCAGCAGGAATGACAGCAGGGCTTGGCGTATCTATAGCCGGAAATATGCACTATGTTGTGTACAGTAAGATCATTCCGTGGATCCAGAAGCTTTCCGGGGCTGAAAATGTGGACAGCTACTGGTTTCCGGACGCGACCAGGTATATTGGCCATAATCCGGATGTGCCGGATAAAACCATTCACGAATTTCCATGTTATTCTTTTGTTCTGGGAGATCTTCATGCCCATGTGGTAAATATCATGTTTGTCCTTCTGATCCTGGGAATTTTGTATGCCTGGTTTTGCAGATACGGAAAAAACAGGGACTGGAATGGAAATATAAAAGAGAAATCTTTCTGGAAAAAAGAGCTTTTTATGCCTCATATTGTTCTGGCGGGAGTTCTCCTTGGAATGTTCCAGTGGACAAACTTCTGGGATTTTGTAATTTATTTTGTAGTGACAGGCGGCGTTGTTCTTTTTGGAAATATCACACGTTTCGGAGGAAAATGGAAAACGGTTCTTGCAGCTACGGCAGCGCAGGGAGCGGAGGTCTTTTGTATCGCAAAGCTTGTTATTTTGCCGTTTACCATGAAATTTGAGACAATGGTCCAGGGTGTGGCGTTTGCGCAGAATCATTCCAGATTTTATCAGCTTATGGTGCTGTGGGGACTTCCGGTGTTTGTGACACTCATTTTTCTTATCAGCGTTCTTTCGGAACGCCTTCGGAAAAAGAGGAACAGAAGTATTTATCAGTGTATGCGCTCTATGGCTTCCGCTGATTTATTTGGGATCATTCTCGGGTTATGTGCCATTGGACTTGTGATGATTCCGGAGCTGGTGTATGTGCGTGATATTTATGAAAACGGAAATGCAAGAGCCAATACCATGTTTAAACTGACTTATCAGGCATATATCATGTTTGGAATTTTAATGGGATACGCGATTTTCCGTCTCCTTACTGTTTCCAGACAGAAAATATTAAAAGTCTGTGCAGGCGTGGGGCTGTTTTTCCTGCTGTGGACAGTGGGATATTTTGGAAACAGTGTGAAGGCATGGTTTGGAGAAGTCTGGAAGCCGGAAAAATATCAGGGCTTAAATGCCGTAACCTTCCTGGAAACCGATTTTCCGGAGGACGCGGCAGCCATCAGGTGGCTGAAGGAAAATATAGAAGGCGCGCCTGTTGTTCTGGAGGCAAATGGAGACAGTTATACAGGATATGAGCGTGTTTCTGCAACGACAGGTCTTCCTACGATTCTCGGCTGGTATGTGCACGAATGGCTGTGGAGAAATGATGTGGAGGACGTAAATGCAAAAAGTGCAGATGTGGAAACGATTTACACTTCTTCAGATATTAATACAGTGAAAGCCCTTCTTGAGGAGTATGAGGTTTCCTATATTTTTGTTGGCTCTAAAGAACGGGAAAAATATGGGGAAAGATTAAATGAAAGCCTTTTAAGAGAACTTGGAGAAGTGGTGTATCAGGATCCCAATTATAGCACATACATTTTGAAAACAGAAAAATAATTTGTGGCATGCAGGGGTTTATACGAAAGAAAAACGAGGAGGTTGTATGGAAGGAATCAGCAAAAAAATATATCTGGAACTTGACACACCAACGGAGGAGGACAGCCGCTCCGATCAGAAGCGTATTCTGGACGGTCTGGAGAAAGCAGGGATTTCTGCAGTCATGACATTTCCCGTTATGAAAAAGCTCTGCCCTCTCTGTGAGAAGGCTGGGTGGAAGGTGACAGCGTCTCTTGGCTGGGACGGAAGCGTCTGGCAGATTGTTGACATAGAAGAGGGAAATACGGTCTGCCGCCATTACGGATTTGCAGTAGATCTGGGAAGCACAACGGTTGTGACACGGCTTGTAGACTGCGAAACAGGAGAATGTCTCTGCGAGGTGAGCCAGTATAACAGACAGATTGCTTTTGGGACAGACATTCTCACAAGGATTTTTTATGAAAAAGATAATGAAGCTGCACGAAAAGAAATCCAGGCTGCCACAGTGGAAACAATCTGCGGAAATTTAAAGGAGATTGAGGAAAAAACAGGGATTTCTTCCTGCGAGGAAGGGATTCAGATGGTCATTTCCGGAAATACGACCATGATACATTTTCTCCTTGAAATGGATGCGTTCTGCGTGTTTTCCACACCGTATGCTGTTCATGTGGATGCGCCGGGATTTTTACGGGGAATGGATATTGGGATTCCGATCAAAGGGTATGTATATTGTATTCCGGGAAAATCCAATTATCTTGGAGGAGATATTATCAGCGGAATGCTGGAAACGCAGATGTATAAAGGAGAAGAGATTTCTGCGTTTTTCGATATTGGAACAAACGGCGAGCTTGTGATCGGAAACAGGGAGTTTCTGCTCTGCGGCGCAGGAGCAGCCGGACCCGCTTTAGAGGGCGGTGTGGTACATACCGGAATGCGGGCATGTGACGGCGCGGTGGACAGAGTAAAGATTGAAAATGGAAAGTGCAGATGCCACGTGATAGGCGAGGGAAAAGCCAGCGGAATCTGCGGTTCCGGAATTGTGGATCTTCTTGCTGAGCTGTTTCTCAACGGCTGGATTAATATTAAGGGAAAGTTTCAGCCGGACAAAAGTCCTCTGATCCAGGAAAAAGAAGGTATGCTCTGTGTGGAATACGAAAAGGAGCTGTATTTTTATCAGGACGACATCGATGAATTTCTGAAAACAAAGGCTGCGGCTTATACAATGGTAGAGTATATGTTCCGGGAATCCGGGATTTCCATGAAGGATCTCGGAAGATTTTATGTAGCCGGGGCTTTTGGAAAGCATGTATCAAAAGAGTCTGCCATTACCATTGGACTTTACCCGGATATGGACAGAGAACATCTTGTAAGCGCAGGAAATTCTTCACTTGAAGGCGCACATAAACTTCTTCTACAGAAAAAACTTCTTGACGATATAGAGGAGATTCTGGAAAAAATGGTGTACGTCCAGTTTGGGGCTGTGGGAGATTTTCTGCAGATGATGGTGGCTGCACAGGCGATCCCCCATACCGATATGGAACGGTTTCCGACGGTAAAAAAGGAAATGGAAAAGCGTACAGATAAAAAATAAAAGAAATATTATTCTTGAAGACGATGGGCTTATCTGTTATGATAAGCCCAAGCAATTCTTATCAATTTAACATTCTATGGCATATCAGCCGCAAATTCTCAAATTTACAAAATGAACATAAAAGGGAAATTTTAAAGAAAGTATAGTCCTTCAGGAGTAAGGTATGCTATACTGAAAGGAGAAATATGAAAGATGGAAAGCTGCAATGGCATACCGCATTCAGTGCGGCGATGCATATTGAATTTAGAGAAGAAATGGAAAAGCTCCGGTTTGAAGAAGAGCATATTCTTGGAAAAAAGCCTATGCAGATAGATCTTTTGATTATTAAAATGAAAACGGAAGAAAAAATACGGAAAAATATCGGCAAAATATTCCGGGAGCACAATATTATAGAATATAAATCGCCAGAGGATTATTTAAGCATCAATGATTTTTATAAGGTATATGGATACGCCTGTTTTTATCAGGCAGATACGAATGAGGTGGAAAAAATACGACCGGAGGAACTGACGATTACGTTTGTGACAAATCACTATCCAAGAAAAATGGTGGAACATATAAAGAAACAGAGAGGAATAGAAGTCAGACAGCGTGGGCAGGGAATTTATGAACTTGTTGGTGATCCGATACCCATGCAGATCATTGTGCCCAGAAAACTGTCAAAAAAAGAGAATTATTGGCTTCAGAGTCTCAGAACAGATTTAAAAGCAGGGGAAGAAATCCGGGAATATGTTGCCAGTTATGAAAAAGAAAAACATGGACTGTTTTATCAGGCAGTGGCAGATGTGGTGTTTCGTGCAAACTGGAAGACAATGGAGGAGGAAAAGAAGATGTGTGATGCGTTGAGAGAATTATTTGCAGAAGAGTTGAGGGAGTCAAAAGAAGAAGGAATAAGTGTGGGAATGACACGTGGAATATCTCAGGGGATTTTAAAGGGAATATTAGTGCTTCTGGATACGTATCAGGAGATGAATCTGTCAGAGGAGGAAGCTGAAAGGCGAATTGCAGAAAAGTTTTCTCTGAGTGAGGAAAAAGCAAGGGAATATATGGAAAAATACTGGGAACGGTAGCTTCTGCTTTATACGCTTTACGAAAAGAAGAAAATCGTGTACAATGTAGCAGAAGAACAACGGAAAGCAGGTGGATAGAATGAGAGCAGAAATAATCTCCATGACGGAGGAAAAAATCGATAAAGAGGGAATCGAGAGAGCCGGGGAGATTTTAAAAAACGGCGGACTTGTGGCTTTCCCTACAGAGACGGTTTACGGACTTGGAGGAAACGCTCTGGACCCGCAGGCTTCCATGAAAATATACGCGGCGAAAGGAAGACCTTCTGATAATCCGCTCATTATCCATATCGCAGATATGGAAAGTCTCGAAAAGATTGTCCGGGAGATTCCGGCGAAAGCCAGGATCCTGGCAGAAAAATACTGGCCGGGTCCCCTCACTATGATTTTACAGAAGGCAGATATAGTTCCGGAGGAGACAACGGGAGGACTTGACAGCGTTGCTGTAAGATTTCCAAGCGATAAAATCGCACAGGCGCTTATCCGGGCAGCCGGAGGATATGTGGCAGCGCCCAGCGCCAACACTTCCGGAAGGCCAAGCCCGACTACGGCTTCCCATGTAAAAGAAGATCTTGGAGAAAGAATCGATATGATCCTGGACGGAGGAGCAGTTGGAATCGGGCTGGAATCTACGATCGTAGATTTCACAGAAGAAATACCAGTCGTACTGCGGCCCGGATATATTTCTCTGGAGATGCTGAAAGAAACTCTGGGAGAAGTAAAGATGGATAAAGGGCTGATCGCTCCTGACAGTAAGGTACGCCCGAAGGCTCCGGGAATGAAATACAGACATTATGCCCCAAAGGCAGAGCTTTCTATTGTGGAAGGGGAGCTTTCCCAGGTAGTAAAAGCCATCAATGATTTTGCAGAAGAAGCAGAAGCACAGGGAAAGAAAGCTGGGATCATTGCCACTGAGGAAACAAAGGGGCAGTATACCTGCGGAATTGTAAAGTGCATCGGAAGCCGGGAAGAAGAAGAGACGATTGCCCATAATCTTTATGAGGTACTGAGAGAATTTGACCAGTGCGAGGCAGATGTGATTTATTCGGAGGCTTTTTATACACCAAGAATGGGACAGGCAATTATGAACCGCCTTTTAAAAGCGGCAGGACATAAAATTATAAACATACAGGAGGACATAAAATGATAGCATTAGGAAGTGACCACGGCGGATTTGAATTAAAGCAGGAGATTAAAAAGTATCTGGACTTACAGGGAATCGAATATAAAGATTACGGCTGTGACAGTGCAGAGGCGGTAGATTATCCTGTTTATGGAAAACTGGTTGCAAATGCAGTGGCATCTGGAGAATGTGAAAAAGGTATTTTAATCTGCGGAACAGGAATCGGCATTTCCATTACAGCAAATAAGGTAAAGGGAATCCGCTGTGCGCTCTGCTCCGACTGTTTTTCAGCGGAGGCAACGAGACTTCACAATGATGCCAATGTTCTGGCAATGGGAGGTCGTGTAGTTGGCGCCGGACTTGCGTTAAAAATCGTAGAGACTTTCCTCAACACCCCGTTTTCAGGTGATGAGAGACATATCAGGAGAATTGCACAGATAGAAGAATAAAATACCGTTGGGG
Source organism: uncultured Blautia sp. (assembly GCA_900540785.1). Lineage (GTDB taxonomy): Bacteria > Bacillota > Clostridia > Lachnospirales > Lachnospiraceae > Blautia_A. Next base: position 68,334 of record UQHF01000013.1, on the reverse strand, counting down.
GGATTTTAAATGGACAAAAATCAAAAACGTCAGGACTATCTCTCCTGGGATGAATATTTTATGGGAGTTGCCATTCTTTCCGGAATGCGCTCCAAAGACCCCAGTTCCCAGGTGGGAGCCTGTATTGTAAGCGAAGATAACAAGATTCTTTCTATGGGATATAACGGTTTTCCAAAAGGATGCTCAGATGATGAATTTCCCTGGGCAAGAGAGGGAGAGCCTCTGGAAACAAAGTATCTGTATGTGACGCACAGCGAATTAAATGCTATTTTAAATTACCGGGGCGGAAGTCTGGAAGGAGCAAAGCTTTATGTTTCTCTTTTTCCATGCAATGAGTGTGCAAAAGCAATTATCCAGGCCGGGATTAAGACAATCGTGTATGCCTGCGATAAATATGCAGACACGCCGTCTGTCATTGCATCAAAGAGAATGCTGGACAGGGCAGGTGTGCGGTATTATCAGTATTCGCCTACAGGACGTGAGATTTCTTTTAAAGTGTGACAACAAAAGAGGAGCTGGCTCTTTGCGGTTTTGATCGCGAAAGAGTCAGCTCCTTTACAGATTCTGGCAGTTGTAGTTTTTTATCCTTTGTAATGCCACCTATAATTACAAGTTTCCCATCAGTTTTCTATCTTTCCTGTATAAGAGGCGATGCCGCCTGAATTTTTTGCATTTGTGTATCCCATGTGAGTAAGAAAATCAACTGCCTGACGGCTTCGATTTCCAGAGTGGCAGTACACAAAAAGAGGGGTGTCTTTTTGTGATATTACGGAAGAAATATTTTGAATAGACTGAAGAGGAAGATTCTTGCTTCCCGGGATATGCCCTTCTCTATATTCCTGAGGAGTACGCACATCTAAGAGAATCGCGCCTGCTGTTTCTTTATAACTCTGTATTTCCTGATTAATATCCGGTATTTTGAAAAAATCGAAAAATCCCATGTTAAACTCTCCTTTGGAAGTGAAAATTATGATCTTGCCATGCCGTCTACGCTTAATACCACGCCTGTGATGTAGGACGCTTCATCGGAGGCAAGGAAAACAAAAGCGTTTGCAATGTCCTCCGGCTCTCCCAGACGGCGAAGAGGAATCTGATTAATGAGAGGCTCTATCACTTCTTTTGGAACAGCTTTCATCATATCTGTTCTTGTGATTCCGGGAGCAACTGCATTGACGCGGATTCCCTTCGGGCCAAGCTCCCGGGCAAGAGATACGGTGAGACCGTTGACTGCAAACTTTGAGGCAGGGTAGGCAAAACCGCTTGGCTGTCCGGAGATACTGACCATAGAAGAGGTGGAGAGAATGACTCCGTTTCCCCTTGCGATCATACATTCGCTGGCTGCTCTTGTAGCGTTGAAGACACCTTTTACATTTAAGTCCATTACCTTATCAAAGGTTTCTTCTGTGTATTCTGTGAAAGGCGTGCTTTCAGAAACTCCGGCATTGTTTACAAGAATGTCCACACAGCCGTATTTTTCAGTGGCAGAGTGGAAAGCCTCCCGCACAGAACTGAGACTGGAAAGGTCGGGGCTGATACCGGCAACAACACTGTCCGGATATTTTTCTTTTAAAAGAGCAACTGCTTTGTCAGCAGAGTCCTGTGTGCTGGCTGTAAGAATGACAGTGGCTCCTTCTTGTAAAAATTTATCTGCTGTGGCGAAACCGATACCGCGGCTTCCTCCTGTGATAATGGCAACTTTATCTTTTAATCTCATATAGAAATCCTCCTGTAGTCGTTGTTTGTGTACTTATTATATCCGGATTTTTGAAAAAGTTCTGTGATGTTGTCACGGTTTTTGATTTCAGAGAGAAAAAATATTTATGAAAAATGAAATTCCTACTTGACACAATAAAATATAAGTGTTATAACATGAATAGAACAAAGATAACAAATAAAACAAAAAAGAGATATAGAGAAAGGGGACTGGATTTATGTTAAGACCGGGATTTTTTACAGGAGATGTATTTGATGACTTTTTTGATTTTCCATTCTTTGATGAGAAACAGGAGAAGAGACAGACTGCAAACTGTCTGATGAAGACAGATATTAAAGAACTGGAAAAAGGCTATGAACTGGAAATCGATCTTCCGGGATATAAGAAGGAAGAAATCCAGGCAGAACTGAAAGAAGGGTATTTAACAATCCGTGCAGTAAAAGCAGCAGAGCAGAAAAAGGAAGACGGAAAATATATCCGCCGCGAGCGTTATTCCGGTTCCTGCCAGAGAAGCTTTTTTGTAGGCAAAGATGTGATGCAGGAGGACATCAAAGCAGAATTTAAAGACGGAATCCTGAGACTTCAGGTACCGAAAAAAGAAGCAAAACCGGCAGCAGAGGAAAATAAGTATATTTCCATTGAATAATATAGAAATAAAACAGAGTCCCCGGGAGATTTTCCCGGGGCATTCTTAAATGTGGAGGAGGTGACAGTGGTGCAAAAAAGAGATTATTATGAAATCCTGGGAATTTCCAGAAATGCGGACGATGGGGCAATAAAAAAAGCTTACAGAAAGCTGGCGAAGAAGTATCATCCGGACACAAATGGAGGAAATGCAGAGGCAGAGCAGAAGTTTAAAGAAATCACAGAGGCATATAATGTTCTGAGTGATTCGGAAAAAAGAAAACTTTACGATCAGTTTGGACATTCGGCATTTGATGGCAGTATGGGAAGTGGTCGAAGTTCTTATGAAGGTCCGGGAGGAAGTTACAGAGAGTTTCATTTTGAAGGCGGGGATGCAGAAGACATTTTCGGGGATATTTTCAGCAATCTGTTCCGGGGAGGATTTCACGAAGGCGGATTTTCAGGGAAGGGCTTTGACAATGGCTTTGGAAATGGGGGCTTTTACAGAAGAAATTACCCGGAAAGAGGTTCTGATATAGAAGCCTCTTTGAAAATCAGTTTTGAGGAAGCTGCATTTGGCGGAGATCGGATTGTCACCTTACGGGACGAGACAGGGCATACGCAATCTCTGGAAATACGCATTCCAGCAGGTATTGATACAGGAAAGGCAATCCGATTGAGAGGAAAGGGAAGCCCCGGAAGAAACGGAGGAGAAAACGGAGACTTACTTCTCCGTGTAACGGTTCTCAATAAACCGGGATTTACCCGAAAAGGAATGGATATTTACACAACGGTTCAGGTTCCGTTTTCTACCGCTTCATGCGGTGGTGAGGTCCGGGTAAAAACAATTTCCGGAGATGTGCTGTGCAAAATCCGGGAAGGTACAAAAAATGGTACAAAGATACGTCTGCGCGGAAAAGGAGTTGTGTCCATGAAAAATCCTTCTGTGCACGGAGATCAGTATGTGACGTTACAGGTTCAGATGCCGCAGCATTCATCAATACATTAACATATGGAGAAAGGGATATTCAGGTATGAGAAACCTGAGTATCCCTTTCTGTGCGTCAGTCGTCCGTGCGGAAGTTTGATAAAATGGCGATTATTTTACTATTTCTTTTTGTAATGACAAAATGTACAGACTTTATTTTTGTCAAAACTGTGGTTGAAATACTGGATGTCGTAATAACGGTAAGTAGAGTATTTTTTGCATTTTCTGCAAATCATTGTCTGGTGTTTTGCTTTTTCGTGCTGTGAAAATAGTCTCGTTAATACTGACATGTGGATGGGTTCCATTTGGGCTGTGCGCAATACTTTCATTCATAGCCTGTGTAGTTATACCGGTAAAAGTCATAGTTATTAATATGGCTAAAGCGGGTATTAATTTTTTAGAATTTATCATTTGCTGTCCTCCATGTAAACATTATTTTCAGCGCTGCATTCGCTTAATACAGTCAGTGTTATAAAGTCTCCGTTTGTATGTTTGGCAATAATTGATTCGGAGAAAATAAAATTAGAATCATCAGGGTCAGTTTCTGCCCATATTACATCACCACAGTCGAGAGCATTCAGGCTTTCCGGTAACCAGCTGTAGCCCGTATCATTTTTCGAAGTTTTGCTGTAGACCGTCAGGACTTCTCCCGATTCTGTTTCGAATTTCTCACAGGTATACGCGCTGCTGTTGGTGAGCAGATCTTTAACAGAAGAAGTTGTAAAAGAGCCATCTTTTTTTATGTCTGTGATAACCTCATTTACAATGATTCCCTCCGTAATTTCATTTTTGTAAACATTCCCAATTTCGATAACATCGTGAATATTGAAGGTGTTTTTTACAGAATTTTGCTGCTGATCTGTAGCTGCATACACAGGATAGCTTAAGTTAAAAAATACTGTGGCGGATAGTAAACATAACATTGTTTTTTTCATAGATTCCAGGAACTCCTTTCTGATAAATTTATTTGTAAATATAGAATAACAGAGATTTATAAATTTCCAACTAAAGAAATCTAAAGAAATCTTAATTTGGTTTTTTTAATGGGATATTTATGATAGAATGAAAGAAAAATGGAGAATGCGATATGGAAAAAAATATAGTGATCATAGAAGATGATGACGACATTCGGGAAGGAATTCGAATTTTGCTGGAAGGTGAAGAATTCATAGTGACAGAGGCTGGAAATGGAAGCGAGGGATTAAAGAAGATCAATAAAGATACCAATCTGGTTATTTTAGATATTATGATGCCTGGTATGTCCGGAATCAAGGTATGCGAAGAAATAAGAAAATTTTCTTACGTTCCTATTTTATTTTTAACAGCTAAATCAAAAGAGTCTGATAAATTGCTGGGACTTCTGGCAGGAGCTGATGATTATCTGGTAAAACCTTTTTCATATGCAGAATTATTTGCCAGGGTAAAGGCGCTGCTTCGTCGAAATCAGGTTTATAATCATTCACCAAACTTGTCGGAAATGAAGTGGCTGGAATATGATAAAATTCGCATAAACAGTAGTAAAAATCAGGTTTATTTGGGAGAGCGGGAAGTAATGCTTACTGAGATTGAATATAAAATATTATTATTATTGATCGGTTATCCTACAAAAATATTTTCGTTGCAGAATATTTATGAGAGTATATGGGATGAACCGTTTTTCAATACAGCTGGCAGTACAGTGATGGTACATATTCGAAATCTTCGCGTTAAAATAGAAGAAAATCCACAAAAACCTCGAATAATTCAAACGGTATGGGGGAAGGGGTATAGACTTGGTTAAATCGTGGCACAGGACTTTAGCACGAAAAATTTTATTTCTTTTTGCAATCAGTTTTTTGTTTTCTCTATTTTTATTTTTGTTATTACATTCTGCTGGCGCTACTGTATTAAAAGGATATTTTCACAGCTCTGAGTTTATATACAATGCAGAAGCTTCATATATTAAAGAATTTTCTGAGTTTGTAGAGCAGAATGAGGTCTCAGCGAAAGATACAGCTCAGCTTTTTCAGTGGAAAAAAGACAATAAAATCAGATATATGACTGTTTTTCGCAAACATAAATTACTTTATGACAGTTCTTATCCAGATGGAACCGTTTTCGACTATGCCGAATTTTATGAATGGAATCGTAACAGGAAGTATTTCCATCCTGTAAAATTTGCAGATGGACAGGCGGATGTATTTATCTATGATAATTTTGAGGTAAAATATTATCTGGTATTTTATACGGTTCTTATTATTTTCTGTACCATTATCTGGTTTGGGATTTTTTTGATACTGTTTCGTAAAGATATAGAGTATATTCAAAGACTTGGAGATAGTGTGACAAAAATTTCAGAAGGGATCTTGGATTCGGCTGTTCCATATGGACGCAAAGATGAATTAGGGCAACTGGCCAGTGGTCTGGATAAAATGCGCCTTGCACTGATTGAAACGGAACAGACAGAGAAGGAAATGAAAGAGGCTCAGGAAAAACTGGTTCTTGGCATGGCACATGATCTTCGTACTCCTTTGACAGGGCTTATGACATATTTGGAGATTGCGAAGAAACAATCTGATTTGGAAGAATGTATTATTTATGTGGACAAAGCTTTTTCCAAAACAATACAGATTCGAGAACTGTCTAATCAATTATTTGATTTCTTTTTAATTGATTCAGGACAAAATATCAAATTGGAGTTACCGGAAAATGCAGAATATGCCTTAGGGGAATATTTTTCAGAATTGTGTGTTTTTTTGCAGAACAGTGGCTTTGAAGTGAAAGTTAAGCATATGATATGGAAATCTGTACAGATTCAGATATGTTTGGAGTACATGGGACGAATTGTAGATAATTTATTTTCGAATATCTGTAAATATGCAGATGTTTCTGCACCGGTAGAATTCAGTACTGTTTATGAAAATAACAATATTGGAATACGTTTGAAAAATAAATGTGCAAAAATAAATCAATATGTGCATGGCACGGGTGTAGGTATGAAAAATGTAGAAACTATGATGCAACAGATGAACGGAAGCTGCCAGATAGAAATTACTTCTGTTACATATACGGTTACACTTTGGTTTCCTGCTATTGCAGGATAATATATCTATATAAAAAGCAATTTGACAAATAGTCAAGAGTTATTTTGAAAAGATTTTTATACAAAAGGGTAACTTTAATAAAACTGTGAATTAAAACGGGTTTTACAAGCAGGAAATGCGATACAGAGAAAGGGATATTCAGGTATGAAAAACCTGAGTATCCCTTTCTGTGCGTCAGCCATCCGTGCGGAAGCTTGATAAAATGGCGATTGCTTCCAGCTTTTCCTCTTCTGTGAAAGCTGTGTCAGAAGGAGGAGAAGCGATCATGGCGATGGTTGCTCCATATTCAAAGGAAAATTCTGCAATGTCAGGAAGACGTACTCCCTCATTCACGCCCACTTCTGTTATTGGAAGAACTGCATATCGAATGGTTCCGTCCACATCTGTAAAATCAGAGTCCGCCTGCATATTCAGAACTCCAGTTGTTTTCAGACTGGCTACTGTGAATTTTCCAAGATGGGAATAATCGGTAGCCTGAACGTAGCCGGGAATGAAACTGGATTCTGCAATCGGGGAAACTTCCACTCGGGACATACTTGCCATAGAACCGCCGGTAATATCTGTATTTATGTGAGAGTATTCCACCCGGGCTCCGCTTTCGCTTGTAAGGATCACACTTTCTCCGTTATAGTCGGCTCTTTCCTCTGTAACAGACCAGCCGTCCGGATAGTCAAAGGTAAATTTGGGAAAAGTAACCTGTGCAGCATCAGAAAAACGGGTGGTATAACTGTGATTTAAAGTAACATTTTTTAAATCTTCTTTTATTTTTTCGCCCTCTTCGCTAAGAGGTACATCAGAAGGCTTTGCATGATTTCCGGAAGGAATGCCATTTCTGCCGTCTTTTCCGGTTGCCTTCAGACACTGACTTAAAAAATCAATATTATATTTTTCGATTTCTGAAAAAAGTGATTCCTGAAAACTGCTGTCAGGTGTATACCATGATTTTGGGGAAAACAGCGCCATAACTTCCGGAGTCTGGAAAGTATAGCCGTGTTTTGCATAAATTTCATTCACGCCATACTGATATACCCAGGGTTCATATTCAGCGGAAAATCCATGAAACTTAAATTCCGAGGATTCCGGAAAAAGATAGCCGGAGGCATCTTCTGTTCCAGAGTCATTTACTGTGTAATTGGGCGTTCCGCTTAAAGGATTATCAGTTGCTTCCTGAGCCTGGACATAAACTGTGCAGTATGGAGAAACTGTGCCGGATACCATAAAAGCAGCCGTCATGAAGGAGAGTAAAAGTTTCTTTTTCATAGAACACCTCTTTCGTAAGAATATATAACAGTATACCACAGAAAGAAGCAGGCAGGAATAAAAAATAAGATACAATGGTAATATATTTGCGATAGATTTTGAAAGAAGAGGAGCGGGTTTGTATGGAAATACCGGAAATGCTTGATATTTTAAAACAGAAAGCCCTGGAGGACGAAAAACTTAGAGAAGAATTTCTGGAAACAAGAAAGTATGCGAATCCCCTTTCTGATTTTTTAAGAATCAGATGAGATTTGAATATGAAAGATATAAAAATAGCATAACACGTAATTCTTCGAGGTTATCTGTAGATGCCGGCGTGATTTTCATTTCTTCCAGTGATGAAATTTACATAAATATCCATATCATATCCATATAAAAAGAAAAATTGGTGAAATATAATAGAGTAGGACAAGAATTTTCCGGTTAGAATACCGGAAGAAAAAGGGTCTGCTCTTGTCTATAAAGAGTAACCGATCGTTTAGAGGATGCAGGGAGGAACGATATGGAATGCTGGGAGAAATATAATAAATTACTTATGCCGCTTCCCTATAAAACAGGATGGACAGAATATCCGGTTCGTGTGTTGAATCTGGAACAGTGGAAAAAAACAGAAAAAAATGACATTCTGGAATATAAGACAAAAATCATCCGCGAAAATAAGGATACTGGGGAAAGGTTGTTTTTGCGTTTTCAGAGAGCAGGTTGCAAGGCTTGGCTATATGAGAATGGAGAACTTTTGGGCAGTCATTATGGAAGCTTTACAGAATGGCAGGAAGAGTTAAAAGCCAGTGGAGATCTGGAAAGCGAAATCAGACTTGTTCTTAAAGGAGATGAGGGAAATTTAAGTCCCTTTGAAAAAGCAGGGCTTTTTGGAGATGTTTTTTTAGTATCATTGCCAGAGATATTTCTTAAAGATATGCGGATAGATACGGATTATCAGGAAGGATGGAAGCTGAAAGTTGCTGTGGAAGCAGATTTTGGACGGAGAAAAGAAGCAGTTCAGCTTCGTGTTTTACTGACAGATTCGGAAAATAAAAAGCATCTGGTATGTGAAGAATGGGAAATTGCACCTGAAAATGCGGAGACAGAATTGGTTATAAATATGTCGGAGGTTCAACCGTGGAGTACAGAAAATCCAGTGCTTTACGAATTGACGCTTCAATTATTTCAGGGTAAGGAGTTTTTAGCGGAATATCAAACCAAGACAGGCTTTCGCAAGATTGAAAGAAAAGGAAATCAGATATTTTGGAATGAACTTCCGTTAAAGTTAAGGGGAATCTGTTACAGGGAGCCTTTAGGAGAGGACAGGCATTTTCTGGAAACAGATATGTGTTTGTTTAAAGAGGCAGGAATCAATTATATACGAAGCCTTTTTTATCCTTTTAGTGAAAAAATATTAGAAATTTGTGATCGTTTGGGAATTTTGACTGAGCAGTCTGCCGCTGTTTATAAAGTGGGAAAAGGATGCAGAGCAAGTCAGGATCTTCCTGACTGTCGTGGATTATATGGGGAGCAGTTTTCAGAACTACTGAAAAGCTCCAGAAACCATGTAAGTGTATTGCTGTGGAGTTTAGGAAGTGAGAGCATATGGGGAAGAAATTTTTTTCTGTGTGCACAGATGGCGAAAGCGCTTGCTCCGAAGCAGTTATTGAATTTTAGTTATCCTATGACGATTCCTAAAGAGGAAATTATACAGATGGACGTGTGGAGTGTGCTGTATGCAGATTGGAAACAGCCCCTGGATAAGATGTATGACCATATGGAAATCGGACATGCAAATGGCTGTGATAACGAAATCGGTTATGTGACCGGATATGCTCACAGGGAAATCAGACCGGTGCTTCATGAAGTTTACGCACATTTGCCTTGTTATAACCGGGATCAGATTCTACGGGACTATGGAATTCATGAATTCTGGGGAGAGAGTCTCGTACGCTTTCAGAAAAATATGGAAAGAGCAGAAGGTGCTCTTGGCGGTTCTGTAATGGCAGGATATGATGAAGACGGAAGTTTTTCCTGGTTATTGGAAGGCTGTGAATGGGGGATTTTGGATTCAGAGCATAGACCAAAGCCAGAGTATTATCATTTGAAAATGGTTTTTTCAGGACAGGAACCACAGTGTCTGGAGGGAATAGCGGTAGAAGCTCAAAGGGAAAAGGAGGAAAGGAGAAGCGTCAAAAAACTCTTTGGGCAAAACTATAAAATTGCAGAGGATGGCTCATTTGTCATTCAGGAAGAACAGGAGAATTATTTGTGTCTGGAAGAAACTCAGGGGATAAAAATTTCCGTTTCGAAAAAGACGGGTCTTCTTTCTGGTGTATGGCGAAATGGAGAGAAACTAATAGAAAGCGGACCATATCTTCATACAGAAAAGCTTCTGTTAGGAAAATGGATACCTAAGGCGCCATATGTGGAAAAATCAGATCGGAATTTCCATATTTGTCTGTCTGGATACTATGAGGGAGTGTGCAGTGTGGAATTTGAACTTTTTGTGACGGGGGGAGGTGTTCTTGATACAGTATATACAGTGACAGAACTTTACCGTCCTATGCCTCCAAGAGTAAAGGCGCAGATTGGTCTGGATCCGGGTGGTTTAGATGAACTGGGAATTTCGTATATCCTTCCTTATGAAATGGATACGATTCAATGGGAGAGACATGCATTGTGGAAGGAGTACACAGAGACGAATCCCGGAAGAGGGAGAGGAAAAGCGCATAAGGATAATAGAAGAGACTTTGAAAGTATGAAGCACCATATCTCGTATGCACAGGTGAGTGGAGAAGGAAAAAATGCTGTTTTTGTAAAGCCAATGGAAGAGTGCAGTATTCGCATGAAGGAAGAACCAGCGTTAGATTCTGTGATTGATGATAGGGATAGCAGGATACTTTATCATGGGGACTGGATACGAACGGAAGATCCGTCAGGAAACTGGAAGGATACAGAGACTGTCAGCAGAAATGCAGGAGATTTCTTAGAGTTTTCATTTGAAGGAACAGGAATTCGTATGTATGGTCCTGTGGATCGTATCGGCGGTCTTTATCGTATCATACTGGACGGGCAGACTATAAAAAATTACGGCAGCAGTTATCCGCTTCCGGTGGATATTGACGCTGCCAGTCGAGGCTACGAAAAATGCTACAGAGTGTGCATGGCAGAGGTCCAGGGGCTGCATATGGGATGCCATACAATTCGCCTGGAGGTTTTAGGTGAACGGGCAAGAGGAGGAAATGACACTTGGGTATCTATCGATTATATGGAAGTAATAAATGGGAAAGAAAGCAGACAAATTCGTATGATATTAAATCATGGATATAATTATACACGTCTCGTGCGAGGTAATTATATGAGAAATCAGGTGAAAATCGAACCTGGAAAAACACATCAGGTAAGATTATATCTGACAGACAGGAGGAACTGGTAAAATGAGAGGAATTGGGAAGTTTGATAAAAATATTCCGCGTATTGCACCAAGACCGGAGCCGTCAGAGACATTCCGACAGAATATCCATTGTCTGAATGGAATATGGGAATTTTGTCACAGGAGCAAAGCGGAGGTTTTTAAAAGCGATGGACCAGCAGAAGGAAACAACTGGAATTGTATAGAAGTTCCTTCTTTTATCAGCGCCACTGCAGACAGAGCAGAAGGATTTACCGGTGTATACAGCTACAGGAGAACAATTTCTCTGCTTTTGGACTGGGAAGATGCGGTAAAAATACTAAAATTTGAAGGAATTAATGGTCATGCGAAGGTTTACGTGGATGGAAAACTGGCAGGAGAGCACAGAAACGGATTTCTGACCTGGACAATAGATATTACAGAAGCTTGTCGGGGAAAGAGGCAAATTACCCTTCAGGTGGATGTGGAGGAACTGACAGAACGAATCGGAACCTTTTATCATGGGGGGATTATACATAGCACCTGGTTGTATCTTTTGCCGAAAACTTATATTTCTATGCTTCATATGTCAGTTTCACTTGATGGAGAATACAAAGATGCAGTACTGACAACAGATTATTCGGTTCAGGCATCTTTGTCAGACTGTATGGCAGAAGGAACTCTGTTAGATCCATTTGGAATGGTTGTGCCTGAAGGGGGATTTTGTAAAGCGCTTTCCGGGTCTGAAATAGACGAACGGGTATCAGTAAAGATTCCTTCCCCCTTTTTATGGGATGCAGAACACCCAAGGCTTTATACGATGCGCCTTCAGATTTGTAAAGGAGGAGCAGTTCTGGAAACAGTTGAAAAAAGATTTGGCTTTCGTCAGATTGAACGTCGGGCAAATCAGGTGTTTGTAAATGGCAGGGAGGTAAAGCTTCGCGGTGTATGTCGCCACGAAGTATCAGCTCTTCATGGCAGATGCATTACTCCGGAACTGATTGACCGTGATGTAAAGCTTTTTAAAGAGGCAAACTGCAATTACATTCGAACCTCTCATTATTCTCCGAGCGAATATTTTCTGGATGTCTGCGACAGAGAAGGAATTTATGTGGAAGATGAGCTGGGACTTGCTTTTATAGCAAAAAATACGGATTTTACGCAGAGAGACCCTGGAGAGACAGAACGCTTTTTATCTCATTTTCGAGAAGCAATGGCTAGGGACTACAGTCATCCATGTGTTTTAATCTGGTCTTTATGTAATGAATCTTTTGGAGGTTATAATTTTGATCAGCTTAATCGTCTGGTACATGAAACGGATCCTACACGGCTGACAAAATTCAGCTATCCAATGACTATGCAGCTGGAACATGAATCCGTAGATGTGTGGAGTATTCATTATACAAACCAGGATGTGGATTTGTCTGAAAAGAGAGATAACGTAAGTGTGGGTTTGGCAGAGGGGAAAGACATTCCTGTACTTCATGATGAATATGCACATATTCCATGCTATAACAGAGAAGAACACAGAAGAGATCCGAATGTACGAAACTTCTGGGGAGAAAGTATTAAACGGTTTTGGGATAAGATATGGAATACAAAAGGAGCGCTTGGAGGAGCTATCTGGGCAGGAATTGATGAGACTGATGTGTACTCTGGAGGGAATACTCAGCTGGAATGGGGAATTATTGATATATGGAGAAGAAGAAAACCTGAATTTTATCTGGTGAGAAAAGCATACTCTCCAATCGTGATACATGGAAGGGTGGCAAAGCAGACACCAGACAAACTTACGGTAATAGAAGTGGAAAACCGCTTCTGTCATACGGATCTTTCTGAAACCAGTGTCCACTGGAAGGTGGGAGAAAAAAGCGGAACAGTTTCCGGCCCGCAGATTCCGCCGCGCTGCACTGGTGTTTTGTGCTTGAAAGAGATACCTGAGGGGGAAACATTAGAACTAATCTGGAGAGATGCATGCGGACGGTGTGTGGATGAGTATAGCTTACAGCTTAAAAACTCCGGGATACTTGAAACAAGGGAAACAGATTTAGCCCGGATAAAAAAAGAGCCGCTTCTTATGGAATCGTGGAAGGTTCGAGATGAGGATCATCAGGCAGTTTTCATGTGGAGGGAAGACCAGATAATATTTGACAGGGAGACTGCAAGGATTCAGGAAGGCAGACATGCAGGAAAGCTGGTTCTAATCGGAGGTCCGGATTTGAATATGAATGGTGTACAGCTGGGCAGATGGAGAAAGGAAGAATTTCGAATTCTGGAAGGAGAAGAACCAGCTGTGGTTATGAAAGGATGGTATGGAAAGAAGGTAAAAGTAACTTTTACTATGAGGTTTATGAGAAACGGAGAAATTCTTAGTACCTATCACATTGATAAGTTGGGACTTTCCATGCCTGATCGAATGAAACTGCGTGTCAGCGTATCGCCGGGAGGATTAAATGAGATTGGGCAGTCTTTCCTCTGCGCACCGAATATGGATGCTCTGACCTGGGAGAGAAAGGGAGCATGGACAGTTTATCCGAAAGACCATATCGGACGGAATCAGGGAACTGCTTATCGCTTCAGCAGAGGCAGCGTGTTTGGCCAGGAACCGGAGATTGCCTGGAAAGATGAGATGCAGAATTGGATTTTGAATGGAAAATACGATGTAAAGTATTTAGGGACAAATGATTTCCGGTCACAGAAAGAAAATATTAACTGGAGTGTTTTGCGGGATTCCCGGGAAAAAAGTGGTCTGACTGTTTTTTCTGATGGTAGTCATAGCGTAAGAGTTCAGGTGGAAGAGCCTGAGGAGGGGATGATTTCCTGTCTGGATGAGCAGATTCGCTATACAGGAGAATGGAGCTGTCAGGATGATCCGAGAGCAGGAGAGGAATACCGGGAAATGTGGGCAAAGAAGCCGGGATGCGCGGCAGAATTTTCATTCGATGGAACAGGGGTTATATGGTATGGGCCGGTAGATCTTGTTTGTGGGTGTGCACGGGTTTATGTAGATAATGTGCTAATGGATGCGAGGATTATTCAGCGGGTTGCGGGGGTGGATTTCCCTGGATCTGCTGATGGATATGATAAAAAATTCCATTATCCCCTTTATTCTGTGGAAGGACTGCTCCAGGGAAGACATACCATCCGCATAGAGGCTCTGGGAGAAGGAACAGTGGATTCTCAGGATACATATATTATCTTAGAAAAGTTTCGCATTTTGAAAGAAGGATATTCTGAACCAATACGCTTTTATATTAATAATAGATGTGCATATCCTTTTATATCCTGGGGGAACTATTGCCGACCTCCAATCATGATACAGGAGGGATATGAAAATCATGCAGTAATTCGTCTGGAAGCATGTTTTCCAGAAAAATGACGTGAAGAAGCCAAGAAATTATGCGCGGCTCCGGAGAAATTTCGGAGCCGTGAGAAAAGAGAGAAGAAAGATGAAAAAAAAGAATTTTATAACAGAAGCGGAAATGAAAGTAGTCTATGAAGAAATGAAGACTCCCGTAAAATATGGCATGGTACTGCAGGAGGATGGAGCAGATATAGATTGTCCTAATGTGATTCGCCTTGAAGATGGAACCTGGAGAATGGTGTATGCGAGACATGTACCTGGTGCTGAACGGGAAGGCTATGAAACTTGGATAGCCAGAAGCCGGAATTTACTGCACTGGGAGCCGGAAGGAAGGATTCTTGCTCAGAAAGACTCCGGTTGGGACTGCCTTCAGGCAGATGGAGGGCTTTGCCTTTTGAATCCTCAATGGGAAGGTGCGCAGGATGTTCAAAGATATGAAGGAAAATATTGGATGACTTATATTGGAGGAAACCTTCCAGGATATGAGCCGGATCCCTTGCACATGGGACTGGCCTGGTCATCTGATCTTCTTCCTGGAACATGGGAAAGAGAAGAAAAGCCAGTTCTGAGGACTGATGATCAGGATGCACGAGATTTTGAAAAAGCGACGCTTTATAAAAGTACCGTACTTTGGGACAGAGAAGAACAGTTAGGCTATCCTTTTGTGATGTATTACAATGCGAAGCAAGAGGGAATCTGGGTAGAACGTATCGGCATGGCGGTGAGCCGGGACATGCGTAATTGGATAAGATATGGAGACGGGGCGATAATAGACCAGGGGATTGAAGATCGTTGGAATATTTCCGGAGATCCGCAGATTGTTCGTTTTAGAGATTTGTGGGTAATGCATTATTTTGTTGGAATAGGAAACAGTGCTTTTGATACCTTTGCCTGCTCCAGAGATTTGGTACATTGGACAAAATGGGAAGGCCAGCCTTTGATCAGTCCATCAGAAAGTTATGATAAAATGTTTGCTCATAAGCCATATGTGTTGAAGCATGAAGGAATTGTTTACCATTTTTATTGTGCAGTGGGAAGTAAAGGAAGAGGAATCGCCGTTGCCTGTTCCAGAGAAATAGGAGAATAATGGAATGGGTAAAAGCTATGGGAGTTTTGATTTTATAGAGGAGAAGAATTGTGATACAGAAACAAATGATAGTGGAAATAGGAGAAGGTAGAGTGGTTTTAGACACTTATATACTGGATAGCCTTCGGGTAAATCCAAAACGGAAACGTCCGGCAGTAATTATTTGTCCAGGGGGAGGATATGAGAATTTGTCTGACAGAGAGGGGGAACAACCGATTGCCATACGAATGAATGCGGCGGGATTTCATGCTTTTGTGTTGAAATACAGTGTGAAGCCGGCAGTATTTCCCCAGGCTCTTTTAGAACTTTCAAAAGCAGTATGTCTGATTAGGGATCATGCAAAAGAATGGGATGTGGACTCGGAAAGGGTGATTGTCTGCGGTTTTTCTGCTGGCGGACATTTGGCTTGCAGTCTGGGAACTTTCTGGCACGAAAAATGGATTTCCAAAGCGATTGGAAGAGACAATGAGGAGTTTAGACCAAATGGATTGATTTTGGGCTATCCAGTTATTACTGCTGGAAATTTTGCACACAAAGACTCTCTTTGGAATCTCTCCGGAGGAGATAAGAAATTCTGGGAAAAGTTATCTTTAGAGGAGCAAGTGACAGAATATATGCCCCCGGTTTTTCTTTGGCATACATACGAAGATAATCTGGTTCCGGTGGAAAACAGTCTGTTGCTGGCAAATGCCTTAAAAAAACAGGGGATTTCTTTGGAAATGCATATTTATCCGCATGGACCTCACGGTCTGGCATTGGCAGACCGTGAGACTGGAATGACAGATGGAACAGGCGGGGTAGAACCACACTGTCAAAATTGGCTCTCTTCAGCGACAGAATGGATCTGTCTGCAGAAGCGACAGAATTGAAATCGTCTTTTTTAACGAAGGGTAATTGTTTCAGGTATGTCCAGCAGATGAGCGGTATGGCGAAGCCATTGGCGGGCAATCAGCCCATGTCCGCTTTCTGTTGGATGAACGCCGTCCCAAGACCAGTAGGAAGGCTCCCGAATCTGGCAGGCATTATCAAAAATTTCCTGAAGCGGTACAAAAACGGCGTGATAATCTTCGGCAATTCTACGGGTTTCTTCCTGGAAACCATGAATACATTTATTCCAGATGGAAAACTCAGGATCCAATCGAGGATTATTTAATACAAAGGGTTCGCAGATAACAAGCCGGATGTCTGGAAGCGTTTCCAGAATTTCGTCCAGCATAAGCCGATAAATCTGCGCATATTTTTGGGGGCTGGTTGGATGATAATTATGACTTCGATCGGGTCCGTCATTGATTCCAAGAAGAAAACTTGCAATGTTCGGCTTAAAACGCAGAAAATCCATATCCAGACGGGAATAAACGTCGATTGCCCGGTTGCCGGAAACTCCCCGGTTTGTGAATCGGAAGTGTTTTTCTGGATAGAGACTGCCCAGCAGGGTATTGATTACATAAACAAAGCTGTGTCCAATCTGATGATTTAAGTCCCATTCTTTATCAGGATCTTTATATCGGTTTCCATCTGTGATGCTGTCTCCGGTAAAAAGTAAATGTATCTCTTTTTTATTCATAGATTCTCGTAGCCTCCTTAAATAATGCATGAATGTTTGCTGGCGGTACATCAGGCATGATTGCCTCATGACTGGGAGAAATAATCAGTCCTGTGGGAAACAAGGTGCGCAGTTCTTCAACTTTTTCTTGTATCTGTTTCGGTGAGCCGTGGACCAAAAGCTCCTGGGTATCCACGCCGCCACAGAAGGCTACCTTTCCACTGAATTTTTCTTTGAGATTTTGGGCATCCATACCCGTTGCAAGAGCTTGAATAGGATGTATGGCATCTACGCCTGACTCAATGAGGTCAGGAATCACATCCACTATGGAGCCGCAGGAATGATAGATTACCTTTAACCCGTAACTATGCGCCTGCTCAACCAGCTTTTTGCAGCCGGGGATTATAAAGCGTCTCACCATATCCGGGGATATTATAAGTCCTCGCTGGCTGCCCATATCATTTCCAATAAGGACAGCATTTAAGCGCCCTTTTGTTGCTTCGTAAAAAATTTCATTGGCCTTCAGATAAAATTCCAGAATCTTTTTATCTACTGCTTCATAAATCTCTGGGTTCGCGATCATATTCATAAGAGCAGTTTCCATTCCAAAGGAGGCACAGGTATCCTGGAAATGAGCAGACCATGACATACTAATAACTGCTTTGTCTTTGGGAGCCATATCTACACGGCGGCGGCATTCAGCCGGATCTATATATTTTTCCGGATCGGGCCACTGGAAGAAGCTCAGATCCTCTAAATCTTCAGCACCTTTAAAGCAGCCATCAGCGGTCAGAGTTCGATCCTCTGCATCTACATTTCCATCCATATACCAGTCAAAAGCCGCAAAAATTGCACTGGCATTGGGTGCTTGATAGGGAACATCCACAGCGTAAAAATCATCTCCGATAGCCAATTTAAGTTCGTGGAGATCTTTGACTTTATAATAATCAAAAAGTGCCGCTTGGGAATGAATATCCGGCATACCCAGCCATGCGGCTGGGCGATCCGTTTTTTCCCGGTTGATAGTCGCATAAAAGCGTTCGATACTGTTCATAATATTTTCCTCACTTTTATATTTTACTGGAGTGTCAGTTTTAGGATGTATGCATGGTTGCAGGGACGTTCTTCGGGAGCAGATACTAAAAGTGCTTCTTCCGTTTGGGTAAAGGAAAGTGTTTCCGGACATCCAAGAAGAGAGATGCTTCTGATATTTTCTGTTCCGGATTTTAAAGTTCTGATTTTCCATTCGCCGTTTTGAGGCCAACCCATGGCGATGGCATATAAAAATCCATCTCGAGTGGTAAAGCGGAAATCATTTTCGGTAAGCGCTTGCTGTTCTACAGCAGCCTCTTCTCCAGTGGCCAGCTGTTTCTGTATCTTTTCTATATCATAATTAATGTCTTTTACATAAGTAGGTCCTTCCATAGCTGATTTATAAGGACGACTTTCATAAATTGCTTCTCCGTTTAATTTAAGCCAATCGCCGATGTCATACAGCTTTTGAATAGCATCTGGATGAAAAGAGCCGTCTGCATAAGGACCGACATTTAGAAGAAGATTTCCATTTTTGGATACAATGTCACAAAGCTGATGAATAACAGAAGTTGCGGTTCTGTATGCCGGATTTTGTACCATACACCAGGTGATATTATCCTCCAGCCGGTCATCGCACTGCCAGACAAAAGGTTTGGGTTCAGAAAAACATCCTCGTTCTAAATCCAGTACGCCGATTCCCTCTGGAAAATCCTTCTGTTTATATGTAATTACTCCCTGGTTATCAGAGCAGTGACGATAATAATGCTCAGCCATACGATAACGGTCTTCTTCACGGATCAGGAAACTTCTGCTGTCAAAGTAGAGAGCATCAGGAGAATATTTTTCCACTACTTCAGCTACCTTTTCGCGCCAGGTACGACAGAAGGCTTCATCGGGCAGGCGGTAAGGTTCATAGCGGTTTGTCTCTAAAGGCAGGGCTGGACCATAAAATTTTTCGTTTTTGGGATCATATACATCCGCATCGGGATCGGTAGACATGAACCATCCCCACAGCCATTGGTGATGGAAGGTAGCAAGTGTCTTGATTCCGCGTTTGCGCAGTGCATGAAAACATTCGCCAACGACGTCTCTGTGAGGACCATAATTGACGCTGTTTACCGGATTTACCTTGCTGTTCCAAAGAGAAAAATTGTCGGCATGTTCTGATACAGGACCGGCATATTTTGCGCCGGAGCGAAGGATCAAATCTGCCCAGAAATCCGGATCAAATTTTTTACCTGTCATCATAGGGTAAAAATCTTTATAACCGAAGTTTTTGAGATTTCCGTAGGTTTTTTCATGGTAAAGATTATGAGGCATTCCTTTGGCATACATATGACGGGAATACCATTCGTCTTTAAATGCAGGGACACTGTAAGGTCCCCAATGGATAAATATTCCAAATTTTGCATCTGCAAACCATTCAGGGGGCTGATGCATCACAGTGTTCCAGTTGATACTTGTTGTGGTTGTTTGCATAAGTTCATTCCTTTCTATTCTAAACCTGGTGGGCTATTTTATGAATTTTTCTATATCTGCCTGGAAAAAGGACAGAGGAGGAAGGTAAGTAATTTCATCTACAGGAGGAATCATGGTAGGATCTGCCTCCCAGCAGAAGGAAAGCTTTGCTCCCTTGCCAATTGGTCTTTGCAAAATCAGCAGGAGTGTATTTTTGTCCTGTCTGGTACTGTGAAGTTCCGCGATGGGAACAGAACCATTCTCATCTTCCAGGAAGAAACCGCTGTCTTCTCCAGTGCCGGAGTATAAAACAAAACCAAGAGTCATGTGGGAAAACACAAGCCGCAGAGAAGTCGGGCTTTCTTTTTTTATGGAAAGGAGTTCCGGTGCTGAAAATTCCGGTGTTCCTAAGAGTACATGGGCACAGAGCTTTGCCATCCGTTCCCCCAGCATTACATTAGAGTGGGCACTGTTATGGATTCCATCGGAAAGAGAACAGGTGACAGTGGGAAGAACATATACCTCCGATAATTCTTTGGCAGCCTTTCTCTGAGCTTCACGAATCTGTCCCCAACATTCATCGTGAAGCCCCCCAATCTGGCGATTAAGCTGGAAGGTGAAGAATGGAATCTTGTATCCAAGTTCTCTGCGTACCGCTTCTACAAAAATCCTGAATCTTTCCAGATAAACAGGAGCGTTTTCAGGATCAGTATCGGAGCATCCCTGATACCAGAGTATCCCTGCATATTTACCTTTTGTAAGGTGGATTTTTTCTATAAGATTCTGGTATAGATCTCCGCTTGCCGGCATCCAACGGGAAAGCGGAGATCCGCCAAGGGAAGTCTGGACAAAACCAACTGGACGTCCAGAGAACTTTTGAAAATTTTTTCCGAAGGAAAGGTAGGGAGATACGCCAGGAATTCCCATTTCTTCATTGGGAAGAGAGCCTGCATCTGTACTTTCATTCATAGGATGGCAGGCAAGATCCCAACAGTTCCTGTTGCGGAACAGATGCACCAGAAGATCAGGAGGATCGAATGCATAGTCCCGGCTGTAACCGGAGGAGTTAGACTGTCCGGCAATGATAAAAAGATCCCCAACGCCCAGGTGGAGTACACAGTCTCCGCGGTATAGCCAGGTAAGTTCAGGGACAGTACTTTTTGTCTCTAAACTGGTCTCAATACGGTAAAGTCCTCCTGCTGGTATCAAAAGCGTATGAGAAAATACACCAGAAAAATCAGATAGAGTGTCATATTCCATTTTTGTCCATGGGATCACGCAGGTATTATCATCCTCCCGCATAACCCGGACAACAGGTTGAACCTGTTCTACACCTACTTCAATTGCAGCAGGGTGTACCTGGTAGGTTCCTTTTAAGGTGACTGAAGCAGAATTATCTGTCTGCTGAAGGATTTCCCAGTCGGCAGGCCGTTCTGTAAGTGTAATGCCATGCATAATTTCCCTCCTTGTAATTAAAACATGATAAATAACAGAATATGGGAGGGATGGCATGATTTATGCCACCCTCTTGTAAGAATTGTACTTGAAAATAAAAAGAAAAAACATGGAAAAAACTATAAGACTCTATGTAGATTTTACGGTATTTATATTTTGCATGAGATTGCTCAAAAGCGACGATTTAGAAGAGAGCTTATGAAGCGCTGGTTTTGTACGTGGATATATTCCTCCAGTCCCTGAACACGAAGTTTCTCGAGAGTCTCTTCCCACATTTTAAGAGGAGGATCTGTACCGATAATACATCGGACAAAAGACTGAAAAGCAGTACTGTCAAAAGAGGCGTTTTCTTTGGGAAAAGTCAGAAAGCTATAAGGTCGTGATACTTGAACTGTATTTTCACGACAAAACTTTAATGATTTCTCAACGAGGTACATGCAGTCTTTTCCATAAAGAAAATTCATATAAGGAGTATCTGAAAAATAAGAAGAATCCCAACCTCGATATACAATATTAGACCAGAGCTCAACAGAATGGTATTTTTTCTGTAAGGCTGTTACATGACTGGAGTTAGCGTCTGTAATGAGAGAAACAGGGTACCCATCTGAAGAAATTCGGTAATCCACTCCTTCAATTCCTTGGCTGCATAAAGCGATTCCTTCATCAGAAAGAAGATAGTCAAGAAGCTTTAGGATAATATGCAGTTGTTCTTCGGTAACAGAGGCGTTGATATAAGTTTCAGCCCAGTAACTGTTGCTGGAATTGCTGTATCGAATTCCATCAGATGCAGGGAAAATAGGGAGTACGTCCACGCACTCAGAAAAGGGTTTGGTATTTTTTGCGTCCCATTCTTCTTTTAGTTCTGCCAGAGCTAGAGCGGAAGACTTGTATTCTAAGGCGCCTAAACGTCCTGATGCAAAATCATCTAATACAGAGGAAGCGTTTTTGACATAAAAATCAGGATCTAAGCCTCCACACTCATAAAGTTGGCGATAGATTGCGACCACATCACGAAACTCATCTGTGTTCCAGGATGGGCAGAAGGTTCCATCCGGTTCTTCTAACCAGGAATAAACATTGCATTTGGGGGCAATACCAAGTATGACCCATTTTCCAAGAGCTGCAAGATTATTTACATTGTAGCCAGCGGTATCATCTTTTCCATTTCCGTCTGGATCCATAGAAGCAAATGCGGCAGTCATCTGGATAAATTCCTGGATATTTTGAGGATCATCAATTCCCAGGTTATCCATCCAGTCTCTTCGGACAACCATAGCGGCATCAGAACTGGAAAGAATAGTTTCTGTAAAAGTAGGACGAGGGATAGCATAAAAGTTGCCGTCCTTTTGCCGTAGCTCTGGAAATTTAGATAAAAGCTTTTCCAGGTTAGGGTAGTCGGATAGATCTTTTGGTAAAGCCTGGATCATTTTGTCTGCCACCATTTGTTTAAACATAGCAGTGTCTTCTGAGTTATTGGAGGAAAGCAGAACTGTAGTGAAAACATCGGGAAGTTCTCCTGTAGATGCCAGAATCTGATATTGCTGCTTGTAATTGCTCCAGTTAAAGGATTGGGCGTTAGCGAGAAAACCGAATTTTTCTTCCAGATACCGGGTGATTCCATCCGATTCTGTGGAGTTCTGCATTTGGTCGATATCCCAGTAGCCGAAACTGATTTCGGGAATTTTATGTTCTTTTTTATCTCTATCAGGTTGTTTTGCATGTATATAACCTATAATAAGAACTGTACAAAGGCATAAAAGCGCTGCTATTCCTATAAGTTTTTGAGACTTCATAAATAGTTTTCCTTTCCTCGTTAAATCGTAAAATAAAAATTTACATCAGACTATCAGAGTCGGGAGCGTTATCTTGTCGGAAGGTGCTGCGGTAGGAAGTTGGCGTGTAACCAGTAAAACGCTTGAATACTTTTGCAAAATAAAAATAGTCTTTATATCCTACCTCGTTTGCAACCATGAAAATCTGCATATTCGTATGCAGAAGAAGCTTTGAAGCATGATAAATGCGTGTATTCGTTAAATAGCTGCTGAAAGTATTTCCAACTTCCTCCTTAAAAAGCTGGCTGGCATAATTAGGAGTAATGCAGGTGAGATCCGCGAGCAGCTGGATGGAAATATCTTCCGCATAATAGTCAGAAATGTAATCTAACATGGATTGTATCAGCTTATTTTCTGTTTTCAGATGCTCCGGAGGGAGGAAGTCTTCTGGAATTCCAGGAAGCTTTTCTTCCTCCTGGCAGGCACCGCTATCAGAAACGGAAAGACTGGAGACATGATTTTCCAGAATGTGATAAGCTTTTTGCATAGAATCCATCAGTTCATTTCTGGAAAACGGTTTCAGGCAGTAGCTTATAGCATTATTAAATAGTGCTTTTTGAGCGTAAGCAAATTCTGCGTGACCGCTGATAACAATGAATAATGTAGGAAGATTTTGCTCCTTTGCAGATTGGAGAAGTTCCAGACCATTCATTCCAGGCAGCTGAACATCAATAAAAGCCAAATCTGGCTTGTGTTCCTGGATGTAGGAAAAAGCAGAAAAGCCATCATAAAATTCTCCCACAATTTCAAAATATTCCTGATCCTCAATAGTGGCGATCAGACTTTTAATCACCCATTGTTCATCGTCTATAATAATTGCCTGGTACATACTTAGTTCTCCTTTTCTGATGTGTAAAATTTCCAGTTGCTGCATTAATCCTTAGTCCGGTAAGGAATTCGAAGTTGTATATTTGTACCAATACCTTCCTCAGAATCCAGGAGCAGATGATATTCATCTCCAAAAGAAAGAATCATGCGGCTGTTGACGTTTAAAAGGCCAATGCTGTCATGATGCTGTATATCCATAGCATTATAGGAATCCATGATCGTATCAGAAGAATGAACAGGTTTTTGCAGCATTTTTTGTAGCTGCTCCAGCTTTTCAGGCTTCATTCCAACTCCAGTATCATAAATCCAAATTGCCAGATATCCTTTTTCGGGATTACGTCCAGCTCCGATCAGAAGAGTTCCTGGTTTCAGGCTTGGCTCCAGACCATGCACAATAGCATTTTCTACGATGGGCTGTATCACCATTTTGGGAATCAGACATTTATGAAATTCTTCAGGAAGTTCATAGGTTACTGTGAAACGATTTCCAAATCGATATGTTTGAATTTTTATATAGGATTGAACAATTTCCATTTCTTCATGAAGGGGAACCATAGATTCTCCTTTGATACTGTAGCGGAAAATAGAAGAAAGTGCACCGGCAGTATCAATGATTTCTTTTTGTAGATTTGCAGAAGCCATTCCACAGATCATTGTCAGCGTGTTATAAAGAAAATGAGGATTAATCTGGCTGCGCAGGTAGGCGATCTCTGTTTCTTTATTATTAAGATCCATTTCGTACATATGAGTATAGTTTTCAAAGATTGTATGATTTAGCTCATAGGTATGCAGGAGCATGGCATTAAATGCATCGGTAATTTCTTTGATTTCCGTGGATCCTACCAGTCCTTGACGAAGCACAATGCCAGTTTTACAGCTTTGATTATTCCCAGTAATATCCATCATGAAACTGGTAAGTTTTTGCAAAGATTTAATCAGCGGCCGGTAAATCTGAAACATGATAATGCCTACGATCAACAGCAGGATCCCCATGCTTTTAATCTGCAGTATGCCGATGCGTTTTCCAGCTGAAGAAATAATGTCCTTATCAATAAACATATAAAAATTTGTATCGTCCAGAGGAAGGGCATGCTGACTGACATAATAGGTATGGGAGTTTATTTGAACCTCTGCAGTTTCCTGACCGGAGGCAACAGAATCATAATAAGCTTGTTCCCCATAAAGGATATTTTTATTTTGATCAATCAGGAGATATTCTGGAACGTAACCGCTATCCATGACAGGTTGTTCCTGAAAAAACATACTAATATCGACTGCAAGGAACAGTGTTCCAATCTGCTTTGGCTCAGTCTCTTTTAACTGGAACACAGGCATACCCAAAACATGGCAGTTTGAATTTTTGATTTTGGCCATTCCTAAAGAATGAAGAGAATGACAAGGTAATGCGATGGAATCTTCCTGGTTCATATAGGTTTGTTTGGAGCCATATACAGCTATAAAATTACCGTTGTCATTGATGGCTGCAATATCACGGATGTAAGGGGAAAGTGCCATCATGCTGGTAAGCTGATTATATGCCAGATTATAATTGTCATATTTGTCGGAAGGAACTTTGGCAGTCAGATAGTTTTGCAGGATTTGATTATATGCCAGTGTATTGGCAATGTTGCGGCAAATCTGATACGTATCTCCTACAGAGCGGGAAAGCTGAGAGGAATACAGATCCATATTTTGGCGTACCACAGTGGTGTGCAGTCGTATATATTCCATACATGTAAACGATGTAATCAGCCCGATACACAAAAAAAGAAAAGCAATAATAAATAAAAACTGCTTTTTCAGGGAAAATAAAAATTGTCGTTTAAAAAATGAGATTTGAAACATTGCCGTTCCTCCTGAAGTATTTACCATTTTCTTGGAAATTGTCAGAAAAAATGGGGGGGGGGTAATAATTGCTTCATATTTATATGTAATATGTGTTTGGAAAACATCTTCTATTGTACATGAACATTTGAAGAGATAACATGGAAAAATCTACGATTTGCTATGGAAAATTCTTGATAACAGATAAGAAACTTACATAAAACAGACATGACCGTTCCATTGTTTTCTCCACTAAAATTGATAAAATTAAATAAAAAAGAGAGAAGGGAAAACGGGATGAGAAAACAAAAAACAACGACCGCTGTAGTTGGAGCAAAAGTTTCATTTTGGAAGCAGCTGTACAGGCAGAGACAATTGATTTTTCTGGCTCTTCCGGCGATTATTCTGATATTTATTTTTAAGTATCTACCGATTTACGGAATTCTTATTGGATTTAAAGACTACAGTGCGGCAAAGGGAGTCTGGGGAAGTGAATGGCTGGATCCTTTATGGAAAAATTTTGTGACATTTTTTAAAAATGTAAACAGTTCGAAAATTATCTGGAATACATTTAAAGTAGGCGCGATGACCTTGCTTTTTACCTTTCCTACACCAATTATTTTTGCCCTTTTACTTAATGAGCTGAAAGGAAAAAGGTATAAGAAGGTTGTACAGACAATTTCTTATATACCACATTTTATTTCTATTGTAGTTATTTGCTCCATGCTTAATGGTTTTGGATCCACAACAGGACTGTTCAATGATATTCGGGAATTTTTCGGAATGGCAAGAGTGAACATGAATTCAGGAAGCACATATTTCCTATTAGAATATGTAGGCTCTGCAGTGTGGCAGGGCGTAGGATGGGGGTCGATTATTTATTTAGCAGCTTTATCCAACATAGATACAACGCTTTACGATGTGGCAAATATTGATGGAGCAAATCGCTGGCAGAAGATAAAAAATATTGCATGGCCAACGATAAAACCCACAGCCACAATTCTTCTGATCATGAATGTGGGAACGGTATTAAATATGGATTTTACGAAGATACTTTTAATGCAGAATGATACAAACCGTAGTGCTTTGGACGTTATTTCTACTTTTGTATATCAGAAGGGTATTGTAGAAGGACAGTTCTCCTATTCAACAGCAGTCAATCTGTTCCTGTCAGTTGTATGCTTTGCTCTGGTATTTGGCACGAACATGGTCGTTCGGAAAATGGATCCAGAGAATAGTCTATGGTAATGGAGGGAAAAGAAAATGTCAAAAGCAGTAAGAACAACGAAAAAGAATAAGATTCATTATGGCAGCCGAGTTTTTGACGTAGCACTGATTATCCTGATGGCAATGATTTCAATTGTATTTTTGTATCCATTTCTAAATGTAATAGCAGTATCATTGTCCAGTAATCAGATGATTTCTACTGGACAGGTTAGTTTTTTCCCAAAAGAAATCATACTGGAAGGATATAAAATGTTGTTTCAGGAACAGAACATTTGGGGAGCTTATTTGAATACGATCATTATTGCATTAGGTTCCACAGCAGTCAATCTGGTATGTACATCTGGTATAGCCTATGCGCTTACATATCCAAATTTTGTGCTGAAGAAGTTCCTTACAGTGGCACTTCTGATCACAATGTTTTTTGGGGGCGGAACCGTTCCTACATATATATTGATCCAGAACCTGAACCTGATGGATACCTGGTGGGCATTGATTTTTCCAAATGCAGTTTTAGCTTATAATGTTTTTGTATATCGTTCGTTCTATAATGGAATTTCCACAGAAATCCGAGAAGCAGCCAAAATAGATGGAGCTTCAGAATTTAAGATTCTCACAGGTATCTACGTTCCTCTTTCTAAGGCTTTGTATGCGACCTTTGGTCTGTTTTCTGTTGTAAATGTATGGAATAGTTACTACGATGCTTTGCTTTATATCAAGACAGATAAGTTGCTGCCTATTCAGATGATTTTGAGAAAGATTGTATTTGTAAACTCTGGACTGGCGGCCATGAGTAATTCTCAGCAAATGATCGGAAACGGAGAATTAAATAAATTGAATGTACAGTATGCCTGCGTTATTGCAACGATTCTTCCAGTACTAATTCTATATCCATTCCTGCAGAAATACTTTGCTCAAGGTATGCAGGTAGGGGCAGTAAAAGGCTGACGCTGGATAAAAGCATCTGAAGTTTTATGATCGTCTTGACAGGATGATTCATTGGCGATTCATAAGATTATATATCAAAAAATAAAAAGAGAAAGAGAGGCTATCAAAAGATGAAAAAGAGAACAAAACAAATCACAGCGCTTGTTTTATCGGCAGTGATGTCAGCAAGTGCAGCAGTATCTGTTTATGCTGCTGAAACCTCAAAGTTTGATCCCAATTCTGTACCGGAGCTGGAGCTGGATATTAGTACCTTGGCAACGGCAAAGGACAATGGAATCGATCTTCCAGAGATTAAGGACGGAACTTTAAAGCTAAAAGCGAGTATTGCCACCTATCAGATGTCTTCTGAAGGAACACAGATACAGAAACTCTGGCAGGAAGCGATGGAGCATTACCTTGGTTGTAAAGTAGAGATTGAATGGCAAAGAACAAACTCCTTAGATTACGCGAGCAATGAGCTGGTAGTACTTCAGTCAGGGGGCATTCCGGATATGGCTACTGTAACCAAGGGGGCGGCAGTAAATGAATACGGCGATGATGGAATTCTTCTGAACTTAAGTGATTATATGGATTATATGAAGTATTATCCGGAATATATGCAGGGTACGTCAGGCGGAGAAGATTATGCGAAGATGGAAGACGGTTCCATGTATTACTTTATGGATGGCTTTTACAATCCGGATAATATCCAGGGCGCACAATCCTTCACCTCTTTTGCATATCGCTTTGATCTTCTTAAGGAACTTGGACTTGAGCCAGCAACTACTTTAGATGAATTTACGGAGCTTTGTAAGACAATAAAAGAAAAAATCGATGCAGGTGAGATTGATGCTCAGTATCCGATCATCAACAGCACTTTGGATTATGGTCTTCAGAGAGGCTTTGTGGGAATCTTTCATACATGGGATTGTCTGTACTATGATGAGGGGACCTGGAGATTTGGCCCGATCGAAGATAATTACCGTGAGATGCTGAAATACCTGAACAGTCTTTATAAAGAAGGGTATATCGATCCGGAATTTGCAACTGCAGACACGAATGCAGCTACAACTAAGGCTACCACGGGTGTGGGTGTGCTTTGTCCGACGCTTTGGTCAGGAAGCGTACAGGGCTGGAATGATGCCATGATGGAAGAAGGGCAGGAATGGGGACTTGCTTTCCTGCCGGAGAACGAGGATTATGGAACTCCGTGGAAATGGGGATCCAGACAGGGAGGAAAGTCTCTGAACTCTGGAATGGGTATCTATGTCAGTGCAGCGACCGAGCATCCGGAACATGTAGTAGCTATGCTTGATTATCAGTATTCAGACGAGATGGTCAATCTGATGAACTGGGGCGTTGAAGGGCAGACATATACAGCAGCTGAGGATGGTAAAAAGGTATACTCTGATGATATAACATCTGCGGAAGACCCGGCAGTACAGACTGGAAATTATGGACTTACTGCTTCTGGCGTATGTCGTACCGGTATGGTGTTTAATCCTATGGACTTTAACGCATTACTGGATGTATCTGCAAAACCGGAACCGTGGTGGAATCCAGAGGAAGGTTACTATATAAGTAAATACTGGGTGGAAACCAATAAGCTTGGAGGCGAAGAATCGGTTGCTCCTTATGACCGTCCTCCAGTAGTTTACCTGACACCGGAGGAATCCGGACAGAAGGCGCAGCTTTCTTATGAAGGTACCTGTGACAAGCGTGCAAGAGAACTGTCTGTTCAATTCATAACCGGAGAGATGGATATTAACGATGACGACGTATGGGCATCCTATGTAGAAGATATTAAGAGCCAGACAGATACTGCTTTTGACGACATCATTACCATGCTTAATGAAAATACAGTAAAACCAGAATAAGTGAAAAAATAATGGTTTACATTTTACGGACAAAAAAACACATATAGGATAAAGGTGTCCGGAAAAGGAAAGGAAACAAGGTTTTCTCCGACTTTTCCGGACTTTCCTATATTCTGAAAAAATAAAAGAAAAGGATAGAGACAGATATGAAGATTATCAGACTTCGAACAGAAAATAGGGAACATCCATATGGAATAGATGTGAAAAATCCAGTATTTAGCTGGAATATTTTTTCGGAGGAGAAAAACTGGAAACAGAAAAGTTATCGGATTTGTGTAGAGAAAGACGGAAAGTGTGTATGGGACAGTGGTCAGGTGATGTCGGACAAGATGGTACAGATTCCTTATGAGGGAGAACTCCTTCAGTCAGATACCAGGTATGAATGGCAGGTAGAGGTACAGGGAACCAGCGGTAAATGCAGTAAAAGTGAAAAAACCTGGTTTGAAACAGGACTTTATAAGAAAGAGGACTGGAAGGGGATTTATATCGGGGAAACGAAGGATCACAGTTATCATCTTTATCGAGGAATTTTTCAGGCAAAAAAAAGAGTTGTGCGGGCTCGTATGTATGTGAGTGGACTGGGACATCATGTATGCTATATAAACGGAAAACAGATTTCTGATCGAGTACTGGAGCCTGGTTGGACAGATTATAGAAAGACCAGCTTTTATTCTGTGTATGATGTAACAGGGGAAATCCAGGAGAGAAAAAATGGAATCGGTGTAAAGCTTGGGGACGGGATGTATAATCTTCCAGGAGGGCGTTATTTATATTACGAACGTTCCTATGGAAAGATGAAAGTGAATATCCAGTTGAATCTTACTTATGAAGATGGCACCAGGGATTGCGTATTTACAGATACATCCTGGAAAATGGGAGAAAGTCCTATTCGATTCTGTTGTATGTACGGCGGAGAAGATTATGATGGAAGAATTGAGGTTAGACAGAGAAAATTTTCATGTCCGGATTTTGTAGAGGATGAGTCATGGGAGCCAGCAGTGCAGGTACAGCCTCCGAATGGTAAATTGATTGCATCACCAATTGCTCCTATCCGGGTGATGCAGAAATATTCTCCGGTGAGCGTGAGAAAGACTGGTGAGAATATCTGGCTGTATGACTTTGGAACAAATTTTTCCGGATGGGCAAGGATTTATATCCACAAAAATAGTGCGCCGGCAGGGTCGAAGATTATTATGACGCCGGGGGAAATCATTGACGATTCTTTTATACCTGATCAGAGTGTGACAGGAAAGGGATATGCCTGGACTTATTTGATCAGTGATGAGACAGAGCAGGAATTTGTCCCGGATTTTACATATACAGGATTTCGATATGTACAAATTCAAGGGGCAGTCCCGGATCTGGAGAAAAATAAGGGAAAGCTGCCGGTTATAGAGAAGATCATTGGAGAATTTATTTATCCGGACATTGAACAGACAGGAGAGTTTCATTGCTCCAATCCGTTGTTCAATGATATTCATAAGATTATCTGTCAGGCAATTTTAAGCAACCTGAAAAGCTATACCACAGACTGTCCTCATAGAGAACGTCTTCCCTGGTTGGAACAGACGCATTTGATTGCACCGGGAGTTATGTATAACTATGACACGCAGAACATTTATCAGAAGCAGGAACAAGATATGTCAGATTCCCAAAGGGAAAATGGTTTGGTTCCTGATATTTGTCCGGAATACGTGGTGTTTGGATACCATGAGGGATTTGTAGATTCTCCGGAATGGGGAAGCGCCTGCATTCTAAATCCCTGGTATTTATATCAACGTTATGGAGACACTGCGACAATGGAGCGTCATTATGAAACGATGAGACGATATTTGGACTATTTAACTTCAAGAACGCATCATCATGTGCTGCATCATGGTTTGGGCGATTGGCTTGACATAGGACCCAATAAGCCTGCTTCTCAAAATACGCCAGTGCCAGTGACAGCCACATGCATTTATTATTATGACATCTGTATTATGAAAAAAATCGCGGAATATTTAGGAAAAAAAGATGAGGTTCAGGAGTTGGAGAAGCTGCGCAGGGAGGTATATAGAGAATATAATCTTCAATTTTTTGATGATCAGACCTTTTGTTATGCAACAGGCAGTCAGGCGGCACAGGCAATGAGTCTGGTAACAGGGCTTGTTCCGGACAAATACCGGGAGAAGGTGACAGAACGCTTGCGTAAAGATATTGTGAACCGAAATTATGCTGTTACTGCAGGCGATATAGGACATCCCTTCCTGATTACCGCTGCGATTCAGAATGAATTATCTGATTTGATTAATGAAATGACAGAGCAGACAGAGACTCCGGGTTACGGCTATCAGGTGGTGAATGGAGCAACAACTCTTACAGAGGATTGGGATGGTCCCGAGCCTGGAAACTGTCATGGATCTCAGAATCATTTTATGTTGGGTGGGATTGAAGAGTGGTTTTACGGAGGATTGGGAGGAATTCGTCTTCTTCATTCAGACAAAACTTTTGGAGAGGTGGAAATTGAGCCGTATTTTCCTGAAGACATGGAATATTGCAAAGTGAAGCTGCTTCATCCCTATGGCGTGATCGGTGTACATTGGAAGCGGGAAGAAAAAGGAATCCGTTTGGAAATACAGATTCCTCCAAATTTGACGGCCTATGTCAAAACAGAAGAGAAGGAGACAATAACAGTGGGAAGTGGAAACTGGCAGTTTCGGATTCCAACGAAAAAACAGGAGGTGTGAAGAAAGAGGTATGGAGAACTTAAAAAAGGTCCTGGAAGGACAAGATGAGAGTTGCATTTTGCCATTTCTGTGGCTTAAAGGAGAAGATAATGAAAAAATTCGTGAGGAATTAGAGAAAATAAGAGAATGCGGTATTCGAGAGGTTTGTCTGGAAGCAAGACCCCATCCGGAATTTTGCCGTGAGGGATGGTGGGAAAATCTGGATTTTATTATAGAAGAAGCAAAACAATGGGGAATGAAGGTCTGGGTATTAGATGATAAAAAATTCCCAACGGGATATGCGAATGGGGCTTTTGAGGAAAAATATCCAGAGCTTTCCAAGCTTTATATTGCCCAACGTCATGTGGATATTATGGGACCATGCCGCGGTGGTGCTTCTCTGGTGGAGAACTTTCTTCCGCCGGATGGCTGCCTTCTGGGAATTCTGGCTTGTCCGAAGCCGGATGGAGAGACTCTGGCTGTGTCAGGGGAGGGGATATTGGATTTAACAGATTCTTTCAAGGATGGTTTTGTATTTTATGATCTTCCAAAGGGGGCATATCGCCTGTTCGTTATTTTTACGACTCATACCGGAGGGGGAAGAGAACACTATATGAACCTGTTGGATCAGGAGTCTGTCAAGGTGCTTTTGGATGAAGTATATGAAAAACATTATGAGAGATATGGGGAAGAGTTTGGAAAAACTTTTGCCGGATTTTTTTCAGATGAACCAGAAATCGGAAATATTTCAGGTTATCCCTTTGACTGTCTGCCAGGACAATCGGATATTCGGCTTCCGTGGAGTAAGGAACTGGAAAAAGAACTGAGGAATCAATGGGGAAAAGAATTCCTGGAAAGTCTTGTGGCTCTGTGGTATGACAGGGGAAGAAAAACAGGAGAGCTTAGGGTGCAATATATGGATTGCGTCACAAATTTGGTATACCGGTGTTTCAGCGGACAAGTGGGAGAGTGGTGTCAGAAGCATGGGGTAGAATACATTGGTCATATCATAGAGGATGACAATGCACATGGGAGATTGGGATGCAGTATTGGGCATTATTTCCGGGAAATGAAAGGCCGGCAAATGGCAGGAATCGATGTAGTACACCATCAGATTGTGCCTGGCTTTACAAATAAGATCCACCAATGGATCGCAGGTGATTCAGATGGAGAATTTTTTCATTTCGGCCTGGCTAAGCTGGCCAGTTCTTCAGCTCATCTGGATGAAGGAAAAAAGGGAAGGGCACTTTGTGAAATCTTCGGAAATTATGGCTGGGCAGAAGGTGTATCTTTTATGAAATGGCTGGCAGACCATATGCTGGTGCGGGGGATTAATCGTTTTACACCACACGCTTTTGCCATGAGTTATCCGGATGCAGACTGTCCGCCGCACTTTTATGCCGACGGCAACAATCCGCAGTTTCCGGTTTTTGCCTGCCTGATGAAATATATGAATCGAGCGGCTTATCTGTTGTCAGGAGGAAAACCTGTCCGTGAGGCGGCAATACTTTATCATGCTGAGTCAGAATGGAGCGGGGAGGAAACTATGTTTTTCCAAAAACCTATGAGAGTCCTTATGGAGCATCAAATGGATGCGGATGTAGTTCCAGATGACTGGTTTGATAAAGCCATTGTTCAGAATGGAAATTTGAAGTTGGGAACTGAAAGGTATCCTGCACTGATCCTTCCCGGATGTAAAAGGCTGCCAGTACGGACAGCACGTTTTCTGGAACAGACAGAATTGGACGGATTTCCTGTATTTGCTGTTGATTTTCTGCCAGAAAAAGATACGGATGGAAATACTCTTTCTGAGAATTTCTACCGAAAAGTTCGGTTGGTAAATTTAGATAGTCTGTCAGAGAAATTAAGAGAATATATAGAACCTCTCTTTATAGCAGATCAGAAATTTTCCGAATTACGAAGCTTTGCGTTGCCTCAGGAACAGGGGTTAATCTGTATGTTTTTTAATGAAAGCGTTACTGAAAAAGCAGATCTTGTTTTGCATATAAGCCAGAGATGGGGAAACTTTGATAAGGCAGTCAGGGTGGATTTATGGAGAAATACTGCAGAGACCTTTAAAATTCAGAATCAGATGCTTCCACTGTCTTTGGAAACCGGGGAAGCCGTTTTTTGGATTCTGGAAAAGAAGAATCCGGATGATTCAGAGGGAGAAAAAAATAAGTTTCCGTTCATTCCGCAAAAGAAAAGGGAGCAAATATTGAAACTGGAATGGCAGGTAAGCCGCAGAGGGAGAATGCAAAAAGAATTTGAACCGATTGGGATGATCGATGGAGAAAGGTATCCAAATATGAACGGTCTGAAAGGTGATCCAGGCTTTACAGGAGTTTATCGCTATGAAGGAGCATTTTCTTTTGAAAAAGATCCTGAGCAGCAGTCCCGTTTTTTACTTAAAATTCCAGGTGCCGGAGATACGGTACGTTTATTCATGAATGGAAAAGATCTTGGGTACATGGCTGGTTTTCCAAATCGTATAGAGGTGACAGATATTCTTGTAAACGGAAAAAACATGCTGTGTATAGAAGTGACAACTACGCTTGTTTGGGAAAGAAAAGATGGAGCCTCTACACATTTGCAGATTAGCCCAACAGGACTTTGGGAGGCTCCGGTGTTAGAAGAGTATGAGTGAAAGTATACAGGAGATGAAAATGAAAGAAGAAAGAAAAGTGCTTATGAAACCGATTTCGCGAATGAGGCGTGAGGATGGTACTTTGACACTGGGAAATTTGGAATTGCTTCATGGAGGCGATTATAATCCAGAACAATGGCTGGATCGACCGGATATTCTGAAAGAGGATATTCGTATGATGAAAAAAGCAAAAGTAAACGTGGTGACATTGGGAGTGTTTGCCTGGTCTGTATTGGAACCGGAGGAAGGAAGCTATCAGTTTGACTGGCTGTCAGATATTATGGATAGGCTCTATGAAAATGGTATTTATACTATACTTGCTACCCCATCCGGAGCAAAGCCGGTATGGATTGATGAAAAATATCCGGAGGTCTTGCGAGTAGATGAATGGGGCCGGAGACGCCATCATGGAGTACGCCATAACCATTGTATTACTTCTCCGATTTATCGAAAAAAGGTGGAAGAAATGGATACAAGGCTGGCAGAGCATTTTGGAAAACATCCAGGGTTGCTTTTATGGCACATTTCTAACGAGTTGGGCGGAAGCTGCTGGTGTTCTCTTTGTCAGAAAAATTTTCAGGCTTATCTGGAAAAGAAATTTAATGGAGATATTGATGCGCTGAATAAAGCCTGGTGGACTACCTTTTGGAGCCACAGGTATCAGCGGTTTGATCAGATAGAACCTCCGTTTGCCAATGGGGAAGGAAGCATTATGGGGCTGAATCTGGAATGGAAACGGTTTACGACCTGGAATATGACCGATTATATGAAAACAGAAATTGCTGTTCTGAAGCGGATAACGCCAGAAGTTCCTGTGACAACCAATTTCATGAAGTTATATCCAGGTCTGGACTACCGGGTACTGGCAAAGGAACTGGATCTTATTTCTTGGGACAGCTATCCCAGATACCATAATGATTACGAAAGTCTGTATGATACCTGTATGGAAAATTCTTTCGATCATGCCGTGATGCGGAGTATGAAAAAGGATCGGCCCTTCCTTTTGATGGAGAGCGTTCCCGGGGCAGTGAACTGGCATGAGTTTAACAAAGTGAAGCGCCCGGGAATGCATAAACTGGCAGCAATACAGGCGATAGCCTGTGGCTCAGACAGCGTACAGTATTTTCAGTGGAGAAAAAGTCGAGGGTCTTTTGAACAATATCATGGGGCAGTGGTTGATCATCTGGGCAGGGATGATACCAGAATTTTTCAGGAGGTCGAGGAAGCAGGAACGATTCTTGAAAAATTAAAATCAGTTACGGGAAGTGTTGTGAAATCAGAGGCTGCTGTACTCTTTGACTGGGATAATCGTTGGGCGATAGAAGATATGAAAGGATTAAGCCAGAAGAAAAAAGCATATGAGCATATATGTATGGCTTTCTATCGTCTTCTGGCAGAGTTGGGCGTGGAAGCAGATATTATCTCACGTAAAGACCAGTTGGAGGAGTATAAGGCAGTTTTTGCACCGATGCTTTATCTGATAGAAGAAGAGACAGGAGAGCGGCTTAGAGCTTATGTAAATCAGGGAGGGCAGCTTTTAGCTACCTATTTCACTGGATATGTAGATCAAAACACTCTTTGTTACCTGGGAGGATTTCCCGGAGCAGGATTAAAGGCGTTGTTTGGAGTTTATAGCGAAGAGATTGATAGTCTTTATCCATCGGATAGAAATTATGTGAAGTTTTGTGATGGGACTTGCGGCGAGGTACGAGATTTTGCAGAACTTTTGAAGGTGGTTGATGCACAGGTACTTGGCGCTTATACCGATGATTTTTATGCGGGAGAAGCTGCTGTTACTAAAAAACAGATATTAAAAAACTGTACAAATAGCGGGAAAGCTCGGGGAAGTGCCTGGTATGTGGGCGCACGGTTAGATGATAGAACGATGAAGGGATTGTTGGAGCAGGTATGTAATGAGGCTGGAATCAGGATTTGTCCGCAGCCTTTGGGAGTAGAACATCATTGCCGTGAGGATGAGGTGTATCGCTATCATTTTTGGATAAACTATGGTGAAAAGAAAGCCGTAATCCCTGATCTTTTTGGAAAAAATATGATTACCGGTCAAAATGTTCATGGAACCGCAGAAATAGATCCTATGGACATTCTGGTACTTCAGGAAGAAAAATGAACTCGATTTAGCGTTACTTTTCTGGCAGCAGGAGAGGAGTGAACACTTACTTAGAACGCTCCAAAATCAGGTAAACGGAGCGTTCTAAATAAAAAGCTGGACGATCTGAAAATGTTATAAGCCTATTTCTGAGAAGTTAATGAAGAAATCGTTATAAATTCCGGCTTTTACGGAATCGGAGAAGGTATAATCTCCGGTGTCTTCGGTTTCAAAATTATAAACCATGATCCGATTTTTGTCAGGATCCACAATCCAGTATTCCCGGACACCGGCATTACGGTATTTGAAAAGCTTGGTGAAATAGTCCATGCGCCTGCTGCCGGGAGAGACAATCTCAATAATCCAGTCTGGTGCGCCGATACAGCCTTTATCATTTAGCTTATTTGGGTCGCAGATTACGGAAATATCAGGTTCAACATAATTCCTGCTGTTTTCATTGAGAAATACGGCAAACGGGGCAATGTCAACTTCACAAGAGCCGTTTTGGTTTTTAATGTAATTATTGATAATGGTCGATAATTCTACGGTTATCCGTTGATGTTTGCGGCTTGGCGGCGCCATGTAATAAATCTGACCGTCGATCAGTTCAGCCCTGGTGCCTTCCGGAAGATTATAAATATCTTCAACCGTATAAAGTTTCTTTTGCGATAATGGCATAGTAACACATCCTTTCTTAAATAGTTCTGTCCAAAACCTGTCTGAAACGCTGGAGTGGATACTTGGAGCTGATGAATCTGTATCGTTTTATTTATGTTATGTTAATACAATAGCATAACTGTATAGTTTTGTCAGTATATTATATGAAAAAAAGAGGAAATATAGTGAATAGGTAATGGCTGCTAATGGTATCTGGAATTTATACAGAAAATCTTTTTACCAGATTTGCAGAGACTTCGATTTTGCATGTATGCTGTTTCGGAGCTTCAATCTGTGATAAAAGTTCCCGGGCTGCTACCTGTCCCATATAGTGACGTGGGATGCTGATGGTGGTAAGCGCAGGATCAATGATCCGTCCCTCTGAAATATTGTCAAAGCCGACAACAGCTATTTGTTCCGGTACTTTATAGCCACGCAGACGAAGCGCTTTGATAGTTCCAATGGCAATTAGATCATTGTCTGCAAAATAGCAGTCAGCAAGAGTATCTCCTCTGTCAATCACGGACAGCATATCTGACATAGCTCCATCAATAGACGGGGAAAGCTGATGGATAATGCAGCGGGAACGGGACATTCCGTTATCGTGCACTGCATGGTAAAAGCCTTCCAGACGTTCGGAAAAATTCCGAAGGGGATATGCAGACTGCAAATAGCCAGGCTGCTTCATTCTGCGGCTGATCAGATAATCTGTGGCAAGGTAGGCTCCCTGCCGATTGTTTGGAATTACATAGTTACAGCTCAGATTTTCGAAATAGGCATCCAGAATTACAACTGGAAAGGGCAGCTTCAGGAAAGGCCGCACCATTTCTTCACGCATTTCTGTTCCAAATAAAATAATCCCGATACAGTCTGTAGTACGCAGATCTTCCAGATAGTGTTCCAGATTGTCTCTTTTTTCATAGAAGGTAATTACCTTCAGTTTATAATTATCCTTTTGCACTATGGACTCCATGCCTTCTACCATAGCATCGAAAATGGGAGAGTAAGACATAATGGCATTATGGGAACGGTAGCTTATGGCATAAATGCTTCCGGCTTTATTTTTCTTTAAAGAAAGTTTGGCAAAGTCATAACCGTATTTTTCCGCAGCTTCTATTACCATGCGTCTGGTTTCAGTGCTGACTCCCGGTTTGTTATTTAGAGCCATAGATACTGCGGTCTGGGAAAGCTTTAGTTTATTGGCTAATTCTTTGGCTGTAATGGACATGTGTACACCTCTTGGAAAATTTTCTGCAAAAAAGCAAAGGAAAGCCTGCTTGTTGAAATCTGAGTTTTTATACTGTATACATTGTACTTCTTAATTGAAAAATAAACAATATATTGATGAAAAATAAAGTAAAAATAAAGTGAAAAACACTTTATTTTATATTGGAATAAAGTTGTAGGTGACATATACTAAGCACATAAAGAGCAGGAAAGACCGAATAAAAATGTGAAAAATAAAAGCTTATAAGGAGGAATGCAGGCAATGGCAAACATTAAAATCGGCTACGCGCCAACCAGACGAAGCATTTTCAGTGCACCGGACGCAGTTAAGTATCGTAGACTTACTGCAGACAGATTAAGAGAGTTAGGCATTGATTTTGTAGACATTACAGATGTAAATGATGAAGGGCTTCTTTATGACGAGGCGGGCCGCATTAAGATCGCAGAGAAATTCAAAAAAGAAAAAATCGACGGACTTTTCCTTTCACACTGCAACTTCGGAACAGAGTTTGAATGTGCAAGACTGGCGAAAGAATTAAATGTACCAGTTCTTCTATGGGGACCTTTAGATGAGAGACCAGACGAGAATGGTGTCCGTCTTCGTGATACTCAGTGTGGACTTTTTGCAACAGGAAAAGTATTAAGAAGATTCCGCGTTCCATTTACATACATGACAAACTGCAGACTGAACGATCCTGTATTTGAACGTGGCATTCGTGATTTCATGGCTGTCTGTAATGTAGTAAAAACCTTCCGCAACATGAGAATCCTTCAAATTTCCACAAGACCATACGAGTTTTGGTCCACCATGTGCAATGAGGGAGAACTCCTTGAGAAATTTAACATCCAGTTGACACCAATTCCAATGCCGGAGCTGACAGATGAGATGAAGAAAGCAAAAGCAGAAGGAACAGAGGTTACAAAGGTTGTTGAATACTGTCGCCAGAATATGGAAATCTGTGTAAAAGACAATGAACTTGAGAATGTAGCAGCTCTTAAGGTGGCTATGGGAAATCTTATTAAGAAATATGGCTGCCAGGCGGCTGCAATCCAGTGTTGGAATCAGCTGCAGAGTGAGATAGGAATTATGCCATGTGCAGCAAATGCACTTCTGAACGAAGAGGGAATTCCGGTTGTATGTGAGACAGATATTCACGGTGCGATTACCTCTCTTCTTGTTGAGGCAGCAGCGCTGGATGGCACGAGAAGCTTCTTTGCAGACTGGACCATCCGCCATCCTGACATTGAGAACGGTGAGCTCCTTCAGCACTGCGGACCGTGGCCGATTTCTGTTTCAGAAGAGACGCCGAAGCTTACTTATCCGCTGGCATTCAGCCATCCGGGAAGCATTACGGCAGAAGCAAAGCATGGAGAAGTGACTTTGGCACGTTTTGACGGTGATAACGGAGAATATTCCATGCTTCTTGGAAAGGCAAAAGGCGTTGACGGACCGAAAGGAATGGGAACTTATCTTTGGGTTGAAGTGGAGAACATCAAACGTCTGGAAGCCAAGATCGTAGAAGGGCCATACATCCATCACTGCGTGGGTATCCACAAAGACGTAGTTCCAGTACTTTACGAGGCATGCAAATACATGGGAATCACCCCTGATTTATATGATCCCATTGAAGAAGATGTGAAAGCATATTTAAGAGGTGAATGAGAATGGAAAATTTAAAGGCAAAATCTTTTGACTTAAGAAAAGATGCTGTAGACATTATTGTTGCCGGAAAGAGCGGGCATATCGGCGGCGACATGAGTGTGATCGATACACTGATAAGCCTGTATTTCTGCCAGATGAACATTTCGCCGGAAAACATGGATGATCCGGACCGCGATCGCTTCGTACTCAGTAAAGGCCATTCTGTAGAGGCTTATTATGCTGTACTTGCAGCGAAGGGGTTTCTGGATTTGGATGATATTAAAGCACACTTTTCAAAATTTGGCTCCAAATATATCGGACATCCAAACAACAAGCTTCCTGGAATAGAGATGAACTCCGGTTCTCTGGGGCATGGATTACCGGTTTGTGTAGGTATGGCTCTTGCTGGCAAAAAAGATAACAGAGATTACCGCGTGTACACCGTAATGGGTGACGGTGAGTTGGCAGAGGGTTCCGTATGGGAAGGCTTCATGGCGGGTCACCAGTATAAACTGGATAACCTTTGTGCGGTAGTTGATCGTAACCGTCTTCAGATTTCTGGAAATACGGAGGACGTTATGGGACATGACGATCTTCACGAACGTATCCGTTCCTTTGGGTGGCATGTAGTCGATGTAAAGGACGGAAATGATATTGATCAGCTAAATACTGCTTTTGAAGAAGCAAAAAATGTGAAAGGTAAGCCGACAGCTGTAATTGCCAACACGGTAAAAGGCTGCGGATCTTCCGTAATGGAGAACAGGGCAAACTGGCATCACAAGGTTCCAAACCAGGAAGAATATGATCAGATCATTATGGATTTTGCAGCAAGAAAGGAGGCAGCTCTTCATGAATCAGATTCCAAACAGACAAGCTGTCTGTGAAGTATTGATAGATAAGGCAAAAGACGATAAAGATATTATAGTGCTTTGCAGTGACTCCAGAGGATCTGCTTCCATGACACGATTTGCAGATGATTTTCCGGATCAGTTTGTTGAAACAGGTATTGCGGAGCAGAATCTGGTAAGCATTTCCGCAGGTCTTGCAAAATGCGGAAAAAAAACATTTGCATGCTCCCCAGCTTGTTTCTTATCCACAAGAAGCTACGAGCAGGTCAAGGTTGATGTGGCATACTCCAATACAAATGTTACTCTTATCGGTATCAGCGGCGGTGTCAGCTACGGAGCCCTTGGAATGAGCCATCATTCTGCACAGGATATTGCTGCTATGTCTGCAATTCCGAATATGAGAGTGTACCTTCCAAGTGACCGCCATCAGACAAAACATCTGATTGAGGCACTGTTAAAGGATGAAAAACCATCTTATATACGTGTGGGAAGAAATCCGGTTGAAGATATTTATACAGAAGATAACTGCCCATTTGAAATGGACAAGGCAACCGTTCTGAAAGAAGGAACAGATGTAGCAATCATTGCCTGCGGCGAGATGGTTCGCCCGGCTTATGCGGCTGCAAAATTACTGGATGTTCAGGGGATTTCCGCAACTGTACTGGATATGTACTGCGTGAAGCCTCTTGATTCTGAAGGTATTGTAAAGGCTGCCAAGAATGTAAAGGCAGTGATCACAGTTGAAGAGCATGCCCCATTTGGAGGACTTGGCTCTATGGTAGCGCAGGTAGTTGGAGCAGAGTGCCCAAGAAAAGTAGTGAATATGGCACTTCCTGATGTACCGGTCATCACAGGCAGCTCCCAGGAGGTATTTGATTATTATGGATTAAATGCAGAGGGCATTGCAAAGAAGGTTGTTGAGTCTCTGAAATGAATAAAAAACAATCAAATAAAAAATTTAAGAGGATAGCAAAATGGCAAAATATGTTATGAGTATTGATCAGAGCACTCAGGGGACCAAGGCGCTTCTTTTCGATGAGACAGGAAGTATTATGCGCCGTACTGACCGCCCACACAGACAGATTATAAACGAAAAGGGCTGGGTTTCCCATGACCCGGAGGAAATTTACAGGAATGTCCTGGAGGTTGTGAAAGAGCTTCTGGAGGGAGTCGAGAAGAAAAATGTGGTGGGACTTGGAATCAGCAATCAGCGTGAAACTTCTCTTGCATGGAACCGTGTCACCGGTAAGCCTTATGGAAATGCTGTTGTATGGCAGTGTGCCCGCGCCGTTGAAATCTGTGCCCGTGTAGGAAAAAAAGGTGCAGCAGAGAGGATCCGCCAGAAAACAGGAATGAATCTTTCTCCATATTTTCCGGCATCCAAAATTGCATGGCTTCTGGAAAATGAAGAAGGTGCAAAAGAAGCGGCAGAGCGTCACGAAATCTGTCATGGCACCATTGACAGCTGGCTTGTTTATAAGCTCACTGATGGAAAAGAATATAGAACCGACTATTCCAACGCGTCCAGAACACAGCTGTTCAATATTTTTGACTTGAAGTGGGATAAGGAAATCTGCGAATTATTCGAAATCGATCCAGCTAATATGGCGGAGGTAACAGATTCTGACGCCTGTTTCGGAGAGACTGATTTTGAAGGTCTTCTTCCAAACAAAATTCCGATTCACGGCGTGCTTGGCGACTCTCACGGCGCTCTTTTCGGACAGGGCTGCCTTCAGCCTGGAATGATTAAATCCACTTACGGAACGGGCTCTTCCATTATGATGAATATCGGAGAAAAACCGATTCTCAGCACGC
Organism: uncultured Blautia sp.; assembly: GCA_900540785.1. Classification (GTDB taxonomy): domain Bacteria; phylum Bacillota; class Clostridia; order Lachnospirales; family Lachnospiraceae; genus Blautia_A. The sequence continues at coordinate 25,187 of UQHF01000013.1, read as the reverse complement.
ACGGTGTTGTAACTTCTCTGGCATGGAAGATTGGCGGTAAGGTGAACTATGTGCTGGAAGGAAATCTGAACTACACAGGTGCTGTTATCTCGTGGCTGAAGGATGACCTTCAGATTATCGCATCGCCTGGTGAGACCGAAGAGCTTGCGAAAGAGGCAATCAAGGAGGACAGTCTGTATCTCGTACCTGCTTTTAGTGGTCTGGGCGCACCTTACTGGGATAGCGAGGCAAGAGCTTCTGTTGTGGGAATGAGCCGTACCACTCGCAAAGCAGAGTTTGTACGTGCTGCCTTGGAGTGTATTGCTTACCAGATTACAGATATTATACTTGGAATGTCTGCGGATGCGGGGGTTCCGGTAAAAGAGCTTCGGGCAGACGGTGGTCCGACTAAGAATGGTTACCTGATGCAGTTTCAGAGTAATATTGCAGATGCGGGGGTTCTCGTACCAGACTTCGAGGAACTTTCTGCCAGCGGTCCGGCTTACGCAGCAGGTCTTCGCCTGGGGGTGTGGGATGAGAGTATTTTTGGAAAACTGAACCGCACTTCCTACAAACCCGACATGGAATCAGATCTCCGCAAACAGAAATACGCAGGTTGGAAAAGGGCAGTTGCGTCTGTGATTACCGGGAAAGCTATAAAAGAAAAGGAGTTACATAATGAAAGTAGGAATTGTTTATACAAGTACAACACCAGAACTTATTGAATGTGTAAATAAAGAGATCAGAAAAAATCTTGGAGATACACCTGAAATCTTAAACTATCAGGATCCATCCATCCTTGCAGAAGTGAGAGATCATGGGTATGTAACAGCAGGAGCTTCTGCTCGATTAGTTGGTATGTATATGCAGGCGGTTTCTGATGGTGCAGATGCAATCCTTAACTGTTGTTCTTCTGTTGGAGAAGTTGCAGATGCAGCGCAGAGTATCGGACGTTATACGGGAATCCCAATCGTACGTATAGATGAGGAAATGTGTCGTGAAGCGGTACGTTTGGGAGTGCGTGTTGGTGTACTGGCAACTCTTTCGACTACTCTTGAGCCAACCAAGAATACAGTTGCACGTGTTGCAAGGGAAATGAACAAACATATAGACATGGTAGACGGTCTGGTGGATGCATTTGGGACGGATCAGGATAAATTCAAAGCACTGCTTTGTGCTAAGGCAGAAGAAATTGCAGATCAGGTAGATGTGATTCTTCTTGCTCAGGGTTCCATGGCATATGCTGAGGATAAGATTCATGAGAGAATTGGCAAGCCGGTACTTTCCAGTCCACGATTTGGTGCACAGGCTCTTGCTGCTGCATTGAAGGCAAAGGGGGTGGAGAAATGTAAAGGTATTGTATAATGTGCATAAAAAACAGCATTAAAAATTAGGTATTATCATATATTTACAAAATATATGCAAAGTGATAAGATGATTTTAACAAGTTAAACATCCTACGTTATACGTAGTGAGAAAGGGATATGGTGAACGAAAATGAGGAAGAAAATATCACGTGTGGTAATTAGTATGTGTGCAGCTGCAAGCATGGTATTAGGCGTAGCAGCACCGGCATTCACAGTAGCAGCAGAGACAACAGAGCCTACTGAGTTAACTGTGTGGTCTTGGGATAAGACCATGAATGGTACAACATTTGAAGTAGCAGACAGTTTAGATGACGATGTGACAGTTAACTTTGTAGAAATGTCAAAGGCAGACTGCCTTCAGAAAATTCACACCGTACTGGCTTCAGGCGTAACAGATGATTTACCAGATATTGTTTCTATCAGCGACTTAAATGCACAGGGATATTTGATGTCTTACCCGGATGAATTCCTTCCGATGGAAGATTATATCAACTATGACGATTTTGCAGCCTATAAAAAAGATGCGGTATCTTACGATGGCATAAGTTATGGCGTTCCATATGATACAGGTGTTGCAGCACTTTTCTATCGTACTGACTATATGGAAGAAATCGGTGTGACAGATGAAGATATGCAGGATCTTACATGGGATGAGTATCTTGCACTTGGTGAAAAACTGAAAGAAAAAGGACATCTTCTTCAGACCTATAACCCGAATGATATAGCTGAATTCCAGATCATGCTTCAGTCTGCTGGAAAATGGTTTACAGATGACGAAGGAAATGCAGATTTCGTAAACAATGATGCACTAAAAGAGTGTTACGATGTATTTAAGAAATTAAATGAATCAGATTTTTGTAAAGTCGTAAGTGACTGGACTGGATTTGCAGGAGCAATTAACAATGGTGATGTTGCCTGTGTTATGAGAGGAAGCTGGATCACATCTACGATTATGGCAGGTGAAGACCAGAGCGGTAAATGGAAAATGGCTCCGATTCCGAAAATGAGCACAGAGGGTGCCACCCACTATTCCAACCAGGGTGGTTCCAGCTGGTTTGTATTAAAAAATTCTAAGAATGCAGAAGCAGCAGCAAAATTTCTTGGAAAGACCTTTGGAGGAAGCGTTGAAATGTATGATTCTCTGATGAAGAGTAACAACATTATTGGTACTTATCTTCCGGCTGCTGACTGCGAGGCTGTAGAAGCTACATCTGATTTCTTCAGTGGACAGCAGATCAATAAAACACTTGTAGAGTGGGAAGCTTTGATCCCATCCGTAAACACTGGCGCATTTAGCGCAGAAGCCCAGAGCGCATTACTTGCAGTGACTCCTAACATCCTTAACGGCAGCAATCTGGATACTGAATTAGCAGCAGCAGAAGAGCAGTTCAATCAGACAATTCAGTAAAAAAGAGCACATAAAAACGAGTAAAAGAAACAAAGGGACGGAGTGATTCGCCCCTTTTCTAAAATAAGAGAAATCATTTCCGGAATACAGAGCTTTTGGGGAAATAAAGTATAGAAAAAGAAAGCGTGCAGAGAAGAAAGGAGACGCCATGAAAGGAAGTACTTTGGAAAAAAAGAATTCCCGTATCGGCTGGACAATGGTCATCATTGCATCTGTGCTGATTCTGGCATTCAGTTATATCCCTATGATTCAGGCATTTCTTTTGTCACTGAAAACAGGAAAAGGAAATAACCTGACTTTTGGAGGTATCGCAAACTATATAAGAATGTTCAATGATACAGGCTTTAGGACAACTATTGCAAATACATTATTTTATGCAGTAATTCAGATTCCGGTTATGCTACTTCTTGCATTGCTTGTTGCGATTCTGTTAAATTCTGAAACACTGAAACTTAGAGGTTTTTATAGAACGTGTATTTTTTTACCTTGTGTAACTTCTCCTATTTCTTATGCAATTTTGTTTAAGAACATTTTTGCGACAGATGGAGTTGTGAACCATGTTTTGTTATCTCTTGGAGTCATTGATTCTCCGATTGCATTTATACTTCATCCTGTATGGGCAAAATTTGTTATCATCATTGCATTGATCTGGCGTTATTCCGGATATTATATGATCTTTTTTCTGTCTGCTTTGCAGAACACAGATAAATCTGTATATGAAGCGGCAAAGATTGATGGAGCGAATTTCAGACAGTCCTTCTTCAAAATTACAATGCCGATTCTGAAACCAATTGTATTCCTGACCAGTATTATGGCAGTAACCAATACACTTCAACTTTTCGACGAGGTTGTAAATCTGACACAGGGAGGACCGGGAAATGCGACTAGAACTATTTCAGAATATATCTATGATCTTTCCTTTAACTATGTTCCAAACTATGGATATGCAGCTGCGGTTTCTTATGTAGTTCTGGTGATCATTGTACTTATTACGATTGTTCAGAAGAAAGTGACAGGTGACCATGATGAATAAAAAACATTTGATAGGAGAAGGCTTTAAACACTTATTTTTAATGACATTATCTCTGCTTTGTGTATTCCCATTTTACTGGATGATCGTAGGAACCACAAACAGTTCAGCAGACATTACTATGGGAAAACTAACTTTGGGAAACAAGCTTTTGGAAAATATTACGAATGCATTTAACTATTCGAATTTGTGGAGAGCATTTGGAAATTCCCTTTTGCTGGCAGTGATTGTTACAGGTGTAGGACTTTTGATCTGTTCTATTGCAGGATATGCTTTTGTTGTATTTCCAAGCAAGGGAAAAGAAATTATGTTCCTGGCGCTTATTGCCTCCATGATGGTACCCTTTGCAGCAAAGATTATTCCAATGTTTCGTATGTTTTCCAAGATGGGACTTTTGAATAGCTATCTGGCAATCATACTTCCTGCAATTGGTTCTCCATTTTTGATTTTTTTCTTTAAACAGAATGCATATTCTTTTCCGAGAGATACTTTGGAAGCTGCCAGAATGGATGGCTTAAATGAATACCAGATCTTTTTCAAAATATTTATGCCGATGATGAAATCGACATATGCAGCAGCCGGAATATTTATGTTTATGGCAAGCTGGAATAACTATATGTGGCCATTGATCGCATTACAAAGTGAAGAAAAATTTACATTGCCATTGGTTGTTGCAAATCTTGCATCCGGATTTACACCGGACTATGGCATGACAATGGTGGGTATCGTACTTTCTACATTACCGACGATAGTAGTATTTTTTACATTACAGAAGTCATTCGTAGAAGGTATGACTGGATCTGTGAAATAAAGACAGAAATTCTGATATTTGACTTAAAAATGACTAGGAGGTATGTATATGAAAGGGCAGAAAATACGGGAAATTTATTTCGGTGGAGACTATAATCCAGATCAGTGGGATGAAGCAACTATTCGTAAAGATATGGAATATTTCAAAAAATGTAATATTAATTATGTGGCTCTTCCAGTTTTTTCATGGGCGAAATTAGAGCCGGAGGACGGTGTTTATAATTTTGAATGGTTGGATAAAATTCTGGATATTCTCTGGGAAAATAAGATATATGTTTGCCTTGCAACATCTACTGCTGCACAACCGGAATGGATGAGTAAGAAATATCCGGAAATTATGCCTGTAGATAATAATGGGCTGAAGCGAACACATGGTATGCGTAATTTCTATTGTGTAAACAGCGAAAAATACAGGGAAAAAGCGGCGGCTCTTGCAGAACAGATGGCGCTTCGTTATAAAGATTATCCGGGACTTGTAGCATGGCATGTAGCAAATGAATATAGTACTTTCTGTCACTGCGAAAACTGTGAGAAAAAATTTCGTTTGTGGTTGAAAAAAAAGTATGGAACTACAGAAGAACTGAATAAGAGATGGAATACTTCGTTTTGGGGAAGAACCATTTATAATTTTGATACAATTATGCTTCCTACAGAACGAAATGATGATGATAGATTCTTTCCTGCAAAACAACTGGATTATCAGAGGTTTGTTACAGATACCACAGAGGAATGTTTCTTAAATGAAGCTAATGTACTTCGCAGGATCGCTCCAGATATTCCAGTTTTCAGTAATATTTCCGGATTTATTAAAAAACTGAATCAATTTCAGCTGACCAGAAATATGGATATTGTTGGTTGGGATAATTATCCGTCGCCAAAAGATGATGCAGCTTTTCCTGCATTGAAGCATGATATTATGAGAGCGCTTAAAGATGGTGCCTCTTATATGGTGGCAGAGCAGTCTCCAAATCAGCAAAACTGGCAGGAATATAATAAACTGAAGAAACCGGGTGAGGTAAGACTTCTGGCATATCAGGGGATTGCTCATGGTGCGGATAGTTCCTTATATTTCCAGATGCGTCAGTCAATAGGAGGACAAGAAAAGTTTCATGGTGCAATTATCTCACATGCAGGAACAGATGACACCAGAATTTTTCGTGAATTTGAGCAACTTGGATCAGAACTGCATCAGCTGGGTGGTCAGATCTTAGATGCCAGAATAAAAGCAGATGTGGGAATTTTGTTTGACTGGGATAATTGGTGGGCATTGGAGCTTTGCAGTGGTCCGACGAAAGATATGGATTACCTGCTTCAGGTGACACATTATTACAGAGCTTTTCACAAACAGAATATTGCAGTAGATCTGGTAAAGTTCACGAGTGCTTTTGATTCTTATAAAATATTGGTAGCGCCACTTGTGTATATGATTAAGCCTGGGCTGGCAGAAAGCCTTATTCAGTTTGTAAAAAATGGAGGAACTTTGATAGGAACATATATGACAGGTCTAGCTGATGAAACAGATCGCTGTATTTTTGGGGCATATCCCGGACCGTTGCGTGGATTATTTGGCCTCTGGGTGGAAGAGACAGATGCGCTTTATCCAGAAGAAAAAAATCAGATTATTATGGAAACGGGAGAGCATCAGACATATGCATGTAGTTTCTTATGCGATCGCCTGAGACTGGAGAGCGCAAAGGTTATTGGTACCTATGGAAGTGATTTTTATGCGGGAGAGGCTTGTGTGACAGAGAATGCTTATGGAAAAGGAAAAGCATATTATCTGGGAACACAGCCAGATGAAGCATTTCTTAAAGCATTCATAAAGAAAGTCTGCCAGGAAAAAGGGGTATACCCAACACTTGAAGTTGAAGATGGAATTGAAGTAACATGCAGAGAAAACGAAAATGGCAAATTTTATTTTATACTAAATCATAATCAGGCAGAAAAGCAGGTTGTACTTCCAGAAGGAAAATGGAAAAATCTGATTGGAATACAGCCAGAAGAAGGAAAATTATATTTTAAATCAAGAGATGTAGCTGTTTTAAAATACGAACCGTATGGTGTATAATAAGGATAAAGGTGAAAACTGCTGTTTGGGTTTAGCTATCAGGGGATTTTGTCGGAGTTGAAAGCGGCTGTTATCCAGAACCATTACATCATTTTATAGAGAACAGGGGGAAATAATTTTTATGCCCGAGGAAAAGAATTTTCTAAGAAAAAAGCTTCATAAGGATACTGTTGTAAATCAGGTGGTGAAGCAGATTACGGACTCTATTATTGCCGGAAATCTGAAACCTGGAGATAAGCTTCCTACCGAACCCGAATTATGTGAAAACTTTGGGATTGGGAGAAATTCTGTTCGTGAAGCAATTAAGATATTGGAAGCTTATGGGGTGGTTTACATAAAACGAGCAGAAGGAACATTTGTGAATGATACATATAACCATAAAATGCTGGATCCGATGTTATATGGAATATTGCTGGATAAAAACTTTAGAATTGATATTATTCAGGTGAGAAAAGTTTTGGATACAGGGATGCTTTATCAGATTATCAGCATGATCACAGATGAAAAAATAGAAAGGATTCAGCAGGAATTTGAAAAATTAAAGGAGACTGTTCATCAAAAAAATGTTACCGCGAAACAGGTATTACAGGCAGATGTGGATTTTCATTTAGCACTTGTGGAAAGTACAGAAAATCCAATTCTGTGCAATATACATGAGTATGTTGACAGGATTACTACTCCATCCAGAGAAAAAACTGTAGAAATGGTTCTGGAGAAAAAAAAGCAGGAGAAATTTATCCTGCTGCATCAGAAAATTATTGATCTTTTACTTGAAAAAAATTACCAGAATATTGAAACCGTTTTGCTGGAACACTATCAGTTCTGGGTTGAGGGGTAATCTGACACGAAATCATGTGGTCTCATGAATATGGAAGAAGAGGCTATGAGTAAAGGTTATGGTGTACTCCGTGACCAGTAACACGCTGAGAAACGTGTTTGTAATTGCAAAAATACATAAAAGGAGAACAACAATGCTTACAGATACAACCAGATCCCCGTATGCGAAGGTCCATGCACTGGACGGGATGAAAGTGAAATGGACAGGTGGTCTTTGGAAAGAGCGCTTTGATACTTGTGCCAACAGTACAGTTCCACAACTGAAGCACATGTTTGACAGCAAGGATATAAGCCATGTGGTAGAGAATTTCAAGATATGTGCAGGTGATGTAGAGGGAGACTTTGACGGAACCGTTTTTGGTGACGGAGATTTTTATAAATGGATGGAGTCTGCTATTTATACGGCTTACCAGACAGATAATCAGCAGTTGAAGGACGAAATTGAAGATTACATAGATCTCATCGGCAGGGCACAGCAGCCAGATGGTTATCTTTCTACAAAACAGATTATTGGAGAGAAAAGCCAGAATGGTGTTTCCAGGATGGGGGATATTAATGATTTCGAGGTTTATAATTTCGGTCATATGTTTACAGCTGCCTGTGTACATAAGAGAATTACAGGAAAAAATAATTTCCTTGCAATTGCTGCAAAAACAGCAGATTATCTGGAACATCTCTATGAAGAAGCAGAGCGTACCGGAGAGGTTCAGACTGCTGTCTGCCCATCTCATTATATGGGGCTTGTGGAAATGTATCGTACCACTCGTGAGGAACGTTATCTGAAGCTGGCGAAACAGGCGCTTGCCCTTCGAGACAGTGTAAAAAATGGTATGGATGATAATCAGGATAAAATTCCACTGAAACAGCACGAAAAGATTCTGGGACACGCAGTGCGTGCCAACTATCTTTATGCCGGTGTAGCTGACCTTTGTCTGGAAGAAAAAGATACAGATTATATTGAGGTTCTCCATAAAGTATGGAGAAGTCTTGTGGATAAAAAGCTTTATATTACCGGTGGATGTGGAGCATTGTACAATGGTGCTTCTCCATATGGATATTTTTTCGATCACCAGCTTGTTCATCAGGCATATGGTTATGAATATCAGCTTCCGAATGTCACAGCTTACAATGAAACTTGTGCCTCTCTTGGTGGTGTTTTCTGGGCATATCGTATGTTCCAGCTTGAACCGAAGGCAGAGTATTTCGATATTCTTGAGCGCATGATGTTAAATACTAATCTGGCTGCACTTAGTCTGGATGGCAAGAGATTCTTCTATGAAAATATGCTAAGGCGTGCGAAAGAGCTTGATTATAAGCTGATCTGGCCTCTTACGAGAAGCGAATATATTCTTAGCTACTGTTGTCCTCCAAATCTGGCCAGAACTATTGCACAGTCCAGCGAATATGCATATCTGACCTCAGACAACAGCGTATGGACTGGGATGTATGGTGCCAGTGAGGCTCAGGTAAAGTTGGAAAATGGTGGAGAATTTACCCTGGTTCAGGAAACTGACTACCCGTTTGATGGAAAAATTCGGTTTACAGCAAAAGATATTAAGACAAATGCGCCAGTACATTTGAGATTGCGTGTTCCTGGATGGGCAGTCGGAGGTTCTGTAAAAGGTGCAAACATAGACAGAGAGCTTAAAAAACAGGACGCAGGAACCTATTTGGATATTTTGGTAGAGGAACTGCAGAACATGGATGTACAGCTTGTTCTGAATATGGAAATCAGATATACAGTGGCTAACAATATGGTAGAGGAGACCATAGGACAGGCGGCTGTTGAGCGTGGACCTCTTGTATATTGCTGTGAGAGCGTGGATACGCAGGCTGATACTTTGGATGATATTTATCTGGATTTGAATGCACAACTGATTCCTGTGGAATACGAAATCCAGGGAAGAAAAATGACCGTTTTGGAAACGGAGGAATATGCTATTGATCGTTCTGAATTTAATAGAAGTGCACTGTATCAGACGCTGAAATATCACGGTATGAGAAAGGAGCATATTCGTCTGATTCCGTATTACGCATGGGATAACCGTGGCTATGGCGAAATGCGCATCTGGTTCCCGATTGCGTATACAGTATGAAAGAATGGAGATTTTTACAAATATGAAATGCAAGATCATTTCTTTCCAGACTGTGGAAGAGAGAAGCAAAACAGACAATTCAAAGGCAGAAGAACTTCTTTCCCAGGCAATGGAAGGATTTCATAAAAAATTGGTAGTTCTGGATGATGATCCTACCGGAGTGCAGACTGTTCATGATGTGTCAGTTTATACAGATTGGGAAGAAGCATCCATTGGCTGCGGTTTTGAGGAAAAGGAATCCATGTTCTTTATCCTTACAAATTCCCGCAGCTTCTCCACTGAGGAGACAACAAAGGTTCACCAGGATATTGCAGAAAGAGTGAAAAAAGTTGCCTGGGAAAAGGCTCAGGATTTCATGATTATTTCTCGTGGAGATTCCACCTTGAGAGGGCACTATCCTCTGGAAACACAAATTCTGGCGAACGGACTGGGAGGTGTAGATGGTGAGATCATCTGCCCGTTTTTCCCGGAAGGCGGCCGCTACACAATAGACAATATCCACTATGTGAAAGAACAGGATAATCTGGTACCGGCAGGAATGACAGAGTTTGCAAAGGACAAAACCTTTGGCTATAAATCCTCCGACCTTACAGAATATGTAGAGGAAAAAACGGAAGGAAAATACAAAAAAGAGGGCTGTATTACCATCTCCCTTGAGGAATTGAACACATTGGATGTTCAGGGGATTAAGGACAAGCTGATGGAAGCCAGGGATATGGCGAAAATCATTGTTAATGCAGTTTCCTATGCGGATTTGAAGGTTTTCTGTGCTGCACTTGTGCTTGCAATGAAGGATGGAAAGCGCTATATGGCAAGGACAGCGGCAGCATTTACAAAGGTGATGGGGCGTGTTTTTGATCAGCCTCTTTTGGGGAGAACCCAGCTGGAAAGTGAAACGAGAAATGGTGGAATTGTGCTCATCGGTTCTCATGTTAAGAAGACTACAGATCAGTTGAATTGTCTGAAAGAGCTTGGAGGACAGGCTGATTTCATGGAGTTTCAGGTAAATACTGTTTTCGAAGAGAACGGTCTGGAAAAAGAAGTAGAGAGAACGGTAAAGGCGGCAGAGGAGAAAATTCTTTCAGGCAGAACCGTTGTGATTTATACAAGCAGACAGCTTTTAGCACCGGAGAACATGACTCCGGAAGAGAAACTACAGATTTCCGTGAAAATTTCCAACGCAGTGACAAGTATTATCGGCGGGCTTTCTGTGAAGCCGAAATTTATCATTGCCAAGGGAGGAATCACGTCCTCTGATGTTGGAACGAAAGCGCTTCAGGTGAAAAAGGCCCGTGTTATGGGACAGGTGAAAAAGGGAATACCGGTATGGCTGACAGGAGAGGAAAGCAAATTTCCAGGAATGCCGTATATCATTTTTCCAGGGAATGTGGGAGAAGTAAGTACATTAAAAGAAATTGTAGAAGAATTGATATAACTGGAGGGTGTAAAATGAGAAAGGTAATTATTTCCCTGGCGCCGGTACAGGCAGGAGTCAGTATTGATGCAGTAAAGCTTGCAGAAGATGTGGAAAAGAGTGTAAAACTTGGAGCAGCAATGTGCCATCTCCATTGCAGAAAGCCTGACGGAAGTCTTACACCTGATATTTCCTATATGTCAGAGTGTTTTGAGGAAATTTTGAAACGTACGGATGTAGTAGTGCAGGCATCCACAGGCGGTGTTTCTGCTATGAACATTCAGGAACGATGCAATCCTCTGGACTATCAAAAGGTAGAAAGTGCCTCTCTGAACGGTGGAACTACAAACCTTGGAGAAAGCGTATATATCAATTCCTTTGACGACATCCGATACTGTGCAGACGCCGTTTATAGAAGAGAAATCATTCCGGAAACAGAGGTTTTTGACATCGGAATGATTAACAACATGGAAATCGTAAGAAAAGAGCAACCATTTGCAGATCCGATGCTGTTTAACCTGGTATTCGGACATAAAGGAGGTATGCAGCCCACAACAGAAATGCTGGCAGCTTTCCGCTCCTTTGTACCAGGGGATGCGCTTTGGGGCGTTACCCATTTTGGCCGTGATAACTGGACATTCCTTGCAGCTGCCATTGCAATGGGGGCAACGGTAGTGCGTGTCGGATTTGAGGACAGCCATTATCTGGATGAAGGCGTAGATGCAGAATACAACTGGCAGGTTGTGGAAAAACTGGTCACTTTGATCCGGGCAATGGGTCTTGAGCCTGCAACACCGGACGAAGCAAGGCAGATGCTGAATATGTATAAACGTTGAAAAATGGTATGAGGTTGAGAAATGTCGATATGAGCTGATTTGTCAGACTCGTAAAATATCGACTGTGAGTTGAAATAAACGAGGGAGTTACAATGCTTACAATCAATAAAATATATATGGATTATGAAACTGCACCTGTTGGTGTGGCTCATATGCCACAATTTGGATGGGAGTTTGGAAGTGACAGGAAAAATGTAACACAGGAATCTTATCGGCTCCAGATTGCAAAGGATAAGACCTTTCAGAGTTTGATTTTTGACAGTGGAAAGGTAGAGTCTCAGGAGTCTGCTCACATTTTCGTGCAGGAAGCTTCGTTGGAAAAGGGAAAGCGCTATTTTGTGCGCATAAAAGCTTCTGACAGGCATGAGGAAAGTGAATGGAGCCAGACGGCTTCCTTTGTAACTGCACTTGCAGGGGAAAATGGAGAGTGGGAAGAAGGTGCACCTGCGTGGAAAGCATCTTTTATATCTGCAGAAACAGATGATTCTTATAAGAATGTTTCCAAGGGAACCTATATAAGAGGTACCTTTGAAATCAAAAAAGAAGTAAAAGAGGCGTATGCTTTCACAACAGCACTTGGTCTATATCAGTTTTATCTTAACGGAAAAAAGGTTGGAGAGGACGAGATGACTCCGGGCTGGACTTCCTACAGAAGACATCTTCTTTATCAGACCTATGATGTAACAGAATACCTGCAAAAAGGAATAAACGGAGCAGGTGCGATGCTGGCTCCCGGCTGGTATAAGGGAATTATGGGACTTACAAAGGCTCGCAATAATTACGGCGACCAGACTGCATTTGCCATGGAAATTATGGTTCGCTATACAGATGAAACCACAGAATCCATTTACACGAATAACTCCTGGACAGGCTGTGATTCACCTATTGTTTTTGCTGAGATTTATGATGGGGAAATCTATGATGCAGCACTGGAAATTCCAGACTGGTCCAAGGCAGGTACTCCTTCTGGAAATTGGAAACCAGTACAGCAGGTATTTTTCGATACACGGGTAATGCGTGCTCAGTATGCTGCAAAGGTTCGTGTAATGGATCGCATCCCTGCAAAACGGATTTTTCAGACACCTGCAGGCGATACGGTAATTGATTTTGCACAGAACATGGCAGGACGTATCGAGGTAACTGCTTCCGGAAAACCAGGAGATGTAATCGAGCTTCGCTGCTTTGAGGTTCTGGATAAAGACGGAAATGTTTATCTGGATAATCTTCGTGAGGCCAAAGCTACCATGAAATATACATTTGCACGAGAAGAGACGGTTACATGGCATCCTACGTTTACCTATATGGGATTTCAGTACGCTCTTATTGTTTCCTATCCAGGACAGCTCAAGGCAGAGAACTTTACTGCTTGTACCCTTCATTCTGATATGTCATCTAACGGAACGCTGGAATGCTCTAACCCGCTTCTTAATCAACTGCATCACAACTTTCTGTGGGGGTTGAAGAGTAATTTTCTGGATGTGCCTACCGATTGTCCGCAGCGTGACGAGAGACTGGGATGGACCGGTGATGCGCAGATTTTCTGCCGCACTGCTACTTATCTTATGAATACCTATACATTTTACAAAAAATGGCTTCGTGACCTGGAAGTGGATCAGACACCAGAGGGCGGAGTACCTCATGTAATTCCAAATATTGAGGAAGGACACACAGACGGAAACTGGCTTCTCAGCCAGGGGCCACATTCTGCTGCAGCATGGGCAGACGCAGCTATCATCAATACATGGATCATGTATCTTATGTATGGAGACAAAGCAATTTTGAAAAGACAGTATAAGAGCATGAAGGGATGGATTGATTTCATGCGTACTCATGCAGTTGATTATATCTGGAATTATAAGCTTCAGTTTGGCGATTGGGTTGCACTGGATGCAGAGGAAGGCAGCTACTTTGGGGCAACGCCAAATGACCTAACTTGTACTGCATATTATGCGTATTCTACCGGACTTTTTGCAAAGATGGCAAAGGTTTTGGGAAAAGAAGATGTAGCAGCAGAGTACGAGGCACTTTATCAGAAGATTGTAAACAAATTCCAGGAGACTTTCTTTGACGCAGAGGGAAATATGACAGCACAGACCCAGACTGCTCACATTGTGGCTTTATATTTCCAGCTTACACCAAAGAAACACATTCAGAAAACAGTCGAAGGTCTGAAACGCCTTCTGGACAAAGAAAATGGACATCTTGTTACAGGATTTGTGGGAACGCCATATTTTTGTCACGCATTAAGTCAGAATCATTGTCTAAAAGAAGCTTATGACCTGCTTCTCAAAGAAGACTTCCCGTCTTGGTTATATCAGGTAAAAAAAGGTGCAACCACAATCTGGGAGCACTGGGATGGCATGAAAGACGATGGCTCCATGTGGAGTGCGGACATGAACTCTTTTAACCATTATGCTTACGGGGCTATTGGCGAATGGATGTACCGTGCAATGGCTGGAATTGAGGCTGATCCGGAGGTGCCTGGATTTAAACACATAATACTTTATCCAAGAATTGGCGGAAATCTGAAGTACACAGAGGGAAATTATCATAGTATTTATGGTAAGGTTGGTGTAAAATGGGAGAAAGATGGAGATCAGATCACTTTAACTGTTGAGGTTCCGGTAAATACAACAGCAGAAGTTCGCCTGGATCAGGCAAAGGCTGTTAAGGAAAATGGTGGACTTGTATTTATGGCAGCAGAGGATTATATGTATGCAAAGACTGGAAGCGGTGTTTACAAGGTAGTATTTGAGCAGTAATACCAACTGTCATTGAAGATTTCCTCTAAGTAATATGAATCTTGGTACTTATGATTTTTATAATTATTGTAGATGTGTGGAGAAAAATGAGATCAGCGAGGGAAATGAGAGAATATATGTTCTGATTTGACTTGTGTATCCTGGGGGACAAAGCAGTCAGAGAAAGAACCATTGCAGATGGCAGAAAAAATTATGGATGAAATATTGGATGTTGTAATATCATTTGCCATCCTCCGTGTAAACATTATTTTCGGCGCTGCATTCGCTTAATACAGTCAGTGTTATAAAGTCTCCGTTTGTATGTTTGGCAATAATTGATTCGGAGAAAATAAAATTAGAATCATCAGGGTCAGTTTCTGCCCATATTACATCCCACAGTCGAGAGCATTCATATTTATACACAGTTGAAATATAAAGAGAATGCGGTTAGAATAAAAAGTGCAGGATCATATATCCATATAATAAAAAAGGAGGACCATTACATTATGAGAAAGAAAAGTAAAAAGTTTCTGGCTTATTTTTGTATGCTCAGCTTGCTTTTATGTGCAACTATGCTGTTTCCTGTGAAAGCAACAGCAGCAACAAGGAAAAACCAGACAATACAGGCATCGAATATGACGGTGCGTGTAGGAGAAAAGAATCGTAAAGTGAATGCGAAGGCAAAGACAAGTTTAAGCTACAAAAGCTCTAACCCGTCAGTTGTAGGAGTAAGTCCGCAGGGAATTTTAACTCCGAAAAAAGGCGGCACAGTAAAAGTAACGATTTATGCCAAAGCGACAAGCAAATACAATTCGACAAAAAGAGATATTACAGTTAAGGTTTTAAGGAATAAGCAGAGCGTTTCAGCATCTGATATGACAGTTTATGCAGGGGAAAGCGGACGGAAGTTAAACGCGAAAGCAAAGACAAGTTTAAGCTATAAAAGCTCCAATCCGTCAATTGTGGGAGTAGATTCAAAAGGTGTTCTTACGCCAAAACGTCCTGGAACTGTAACAATTCGTATTAATGCCAAAGCGACAACCAAGTATGATTCTGCGACAAGAACCGTAAGGGTTTCTGTAAAGCGTTTAAATCCAACGACAGTAACACTTCGACCGGACCGTACATATAGAGACTATGATATAACCGGAGATCAGAAAAAAGATACGCTTCTTGTACGCCAGAGAGGATTTAATGGATATTCATATACACGACTGGAAATTTATATAAATGGGAAAAAGCAGCCTGTATCCACCCATCTTTCGTATTTTTTTGATACAGAAATCAAGCTGTATACACTGGAAAACGGAAAGCCGTTTCTTTATATTAATGCGGCTGGAGACAATGGAGATGGGCACGTATGCGCGCTCTTTCAGTACAGATCCGGAAAATTAAGAGAAGTTGTGGATTTCAGTGATTTTTTTGGCGAATATGGGGGACATAAGACGGGAAATGTTGTCTCGGTAAATAAGAACAGTATGAAAATCAGATTTTACATTATGTCTTTTACAACAGGACCAACACAGATTGATTTTGACTATGTATATACCGATGGAACTTTGAAACCAAAGAGTACAATAGGTACACACTATAGTATGTATATGCTTGTGAACGGGACGAACAGAAGAGGAATTGCAGGAAAAACAATCCCGGTGTATCGTTCTGCTGGAGGAAGCTCAAAAGCCTATACATTACATAAAGGAAATGTTGTTACGATTCTGCGGTGTAAATATGAAGACAGAAGAATGTATATAGAAGTTTCCTACTATGGTAAAAAAGGCTGGATTAACGCGCAGAAAGGCTATCAGGGAGAGAGCTCAAAGCTGTTTTCCAATGTCATGTATGCAGGCTGATATAAAACAGCATAGATTATGAATGGCAGATATTTTCGTGTTTTGCAGAATAAATATCATTAAAAAAAGAGAAAATCTATAGGTAAATAAAGTGCGTAAGTGGAGAAAGGATTTCAAAACTTAGGCACTTTATTTTATCAAAGAAAAACAATGATCTCATAATATCATGAAAGAAAAGTTAATGTATTCTTTAAGGTTTTTATCAATGAAACTTCCTGTTCAGTTAAATGGGTATTCGTTAATAAAATGGCGTAAATATTCATTTTAAATCCATCGTCCACTATTGGAATGTAACAGAACTCCCGGTTTTTTGAACTGCCTGTAAGTGTTAGCAGGGAAAAATACTTATTGTTTTTTATAGAAATAATTTTCTTCTATTGTTTCAGATGCTTCCGTTCTTCGGATTATATACATTTAATGAATCTGCTTTAGGTAGCAAGAACCTTGTACTTATCATAGAGAGTATCATCAAAATTCATACGACTGCTACCAATAAAGACGGCAACAAAGAGCTTGAAGAAAGATGTTTGGTGGTGCAGATGTGGACTCGTATGTAAAAGCAGGGGATATTGTGTTGAAGAATAAAGGCAGCCAGAATGCAGGAAATCCACAGAACCATGCACCGCAGGGGTAGCCGAAAAAATAAATCCAAGTTATAGATTTTACTCTGAAATTATAATATAATCATCCCAAAGAGCCGTATTTAAGCTATGTAAAATAATTTTGACAAGGAAAAATGGCTATGTAAAAGATGTTGGATAGACATTTAGGGGAGAATATACGACAATGATACCGAAAGGAGCAATCGGAATATGGAAATAGGTAAGAAACTTAAAAACGCACGAGTACAGTCTGGAATGACACAAGAAAATGTTGCAGAAAAAATCAATGTATCAAGGCAGACAATTTCAAACTGGGAAAATGAAAAATCTTACCCAGACATTATCAGTGTAATAGAGTTGAGCAACCTATATTCTATAAGTCTTGACGTATTGCTAAAGGGTGATGAAAAAATGATTGAACATTTAGAAGAAAGTACAAATGTTGTAAAAAGCAACCAAAAAATGATATGGGCAATTATTGTAAATATCATTGTCGTAGTATTGCTGATAACATTAAATATGTTTATCCCCGATAACCGTTATTTCTTAGTTGGAATATTTTGTCTTATGGTTATCACGTCCTCAGCATTACTTTACCAGATAATCAAAAAAATTTAAGGAGGATATTTTGCTATGAATTTGAACATAGTTTTAGCGGTAATTTGTGGAGCAGTTGCACTTGTAGGAGCGTTTTGTGTTGTGTTTCAGATTTATCATATGACTGTCATAGACGCAGCAGCCAGAGGGATAAAGCACCCTAAATTTTGGGGAGTATTTACGATGAGTGGGAATAATTCAAGTGGTGTGCTTATGTATTTAATTGGAAGAAGAAAATACCCTGTTGTAAATATGAGTGAAAGTAACTTAAAAGAATTAGAAAAACGTAAAAAATCAGCTGGTGTTGGCTTGTTATTTTTGGCTATTGGTGTAATTGGTATTATATGTACGACCTTAATATAACAGTATTTTATCAATAACTGAACAGTCTACACCCAAAGGTACAGGCAAATTTCAGAAAGTATTTTGGGAATAAACGCTTTACGCCATAAGAATATACTTATAAGATTAACAAAAAGACAAAGATTTGAAAAAAAGGCTTGCTTCATACATAGTGTATGATCTGCAAGCCTTAATCTATTTCAGAGGAAATTTAACAGTAAAAGTAGCACCTCCACCAGCAGTATCATTGATAATGATAATACCATTCAGCATTTGGGTTAATTCTTTGGCGATACTTAGTCCCAGTCCAAAATTCGATTTATTCGTATGGGACTTGTCGCCACTATAAAAGCGATCAAAGATATACGGCTTATCTTCATCAGAAATGCCTTGTCCGTGGTCTGCCACAGAAAAAGCAATATTCTTTTCGTTGGAGATTACTTCTATTTCTATCAAAGAATTATTCTTGGAATGTTGAATGGCATTATCCATAAAGACACACAAGATTTGAAACAATCGGTCTTTGTCAATAAGCATGGCAGGATAACTTTCTTCGGATAAATGTAATTTTAGATTTAAATTTTGCTTCATGCAGACAGGTTCGTAGGTTTCATATAACGTAATGAGCAAGGTATCTACATTGATTGTGCTTTTATGCAAGGTCCATGTTTTCGCGTCAGAAGAAGCCAGAAGCAACATATCTTTGACTAAACAGGATAACCGCATACATTCAAAATCTATGGTCTGTACGGCTTGCCTTGCCTGCTCATTTAAGGAACCATTATCAAGAAGCATATCCGTGTTGGAAATCATAACAGCAAGTGGAGATTTTAATTCATGGGACGCTGTTGCAACAAAATCTTTTTGGCTTTGCAGTATTCGTTCCGTTGGAGCAAACGACTTTTTCAGCAGATAACGGGTCAGCATGATAACAATGATACAAGCCAAAAACCAGATAAGAAGATATATAGGCAATATTTTTTGTAAAATATCCGTCAAACTGGATGTCTGATAAAGAAAAGTTGCATGATACACAGCATCATTTTGGGTCCTAATCGTAGCAGGAATAACAAAATAAGTATCGTGATGTGTTCCTCTTATTTCCAGAAAACCGCCTTGAGAAGTTGTACTGTTTTCTGTTTGTGATAATGGTTGTATGGAAATCTGCTTTTCTACATCATGCAACAGATTGACCGCAGGAGTTGGAAATGGAAAATCACTCTGGTAAATGGTATTTCCTTTTGTATCGCTAAGCAAGGAAAAAATGTGATAACTTTCCTCGTAGGTTTGCAGTTCCTTATCCATATCCGAAGAAGCACTTTCCACTTGATAAATCAGTAAGGTGGTTAATCTTTGAAATAAAGTGCATTCATTGTTTTTTTCCGTGTGAACCATATTCGCAACAACAAAGGCAATCACAAGGGTAATAATCAACATAACAGAACTTGCAAACAGAATATGAAGTTTGCGGTATAAATTATTTAACATGTTTTTTTCTCCAGTTTATACCCTGCACCGTAGACGGTTGTTATTTTACATGAACTTTTTAATTCTTTCAGGCGTTTTCGCAGAAAAGAAATGTAACTGTCTACATTTCCAGTTTCCACTTCCGAAGAACTGCCCCAGATTTTAAGGATAAGCTGTTCACGGGAAAATAGTGTTTCTGGGTTCTGCATAAATACAAAAGTTAACTCGGTTTCTTTTGAAGTTAATAAAAGAGAATTATTTGGTGTGGATAAGGTTCTGCTGTCTTTATCGAAAGTCAAATCTCCATATTCTAATTTGGAAGATAACTGGATATTGGCAGGGCGTCTTGCTAATGCCCGAACTCTTGCAAGTAATTCCTTGATATGAAATGGCTTTACCAAGTAATCATCTGCACCGCCGTCTAAACCCTCAACTCGATTATCAAGGGTACTCATGGCAGTAATAATAAGGATAGGGATAGAAATTCCTTTTTTACGCATAGATTTTATGATTGTCAAACCGTCAATAATCGGTAACATGCGGTCTACAATGGCGAGGTCATAAGCATAGTCTGTATTTAAGGCATACAGCATAGCGGTTTCCCCGTCATTGCAGCAATCAACCATATAGTTTTCTTTTTCCAGAGAAATTTTTATATTTTTACATAATTCTAAATCATCTTCCAGAAGAAGTATTTTCATAATGTATCAATCCTTTTCTATATATCATCTTGGACATAAACAGTCCAAGAAATTTTAAGTATAGACAGTATAACAGAAAAGTCTGTAAAAATCCTCTAAAAAATGATGATGATTTTCTTGCTTTTTTACAGGATTTTTAGAATGGTTTGCTTTTACAATAGGGGTATATCGAACAAGAAAGGTGGAATACAAAATGAAAAAAATAAACATCAGTAAATTTGTAGCAGTTGGATTATGTATCTGTGCATTGACGGGGTGTGGTGAAAGTCCAGATGAGAAACCAGATAAGTCTAATCCTATTGTCAATTCTAATACGAATGAAGAAAATGCGAATGGTTCTTCAGAAAATAAAGGAAACGACATATTAGAGTCTGCCAATTTGATAGGAAGTGTTTTAGAATTTACAGACAATGGTTGTTTCGTAAGTCAAGCAAAAGAAATTGAGGGGGGAGCTGGGGTAAAAATAGAAGCAGCGGGAATGGAAAATAAAGACAATTCTGTTTCTGTAACCTATAACCCAGATTGTGAATTTGTCATTGCCACAGTAAGTGCCCAGTCTGGTGTTACGAATACAACAACGGGGTCTATATCCGATGTAAAAAAACAATCAGAAGTATATCTTTATGGAGAATTTTCAGACACAAATCATTTCAATGCAACAAAGGTTGTCATAGCCCGTTGGGAATAGAGGTGTGAAGCATGAAGTTTTATCAACTTGGTTTCCGCTATTTACAGCGAAAAAAAGGAAAAACCATTCTTCTGTTGATTGTTTTGATACTTGTAAACAGTATGATTTTGGGTACAAGCATGATTTTAAGGACTACAAATGAGTCCAAGCAAGCCATGCAGGAAAAGACAAACTCTAAGATTATAGCTGAAATTACAAGTAAGGACAGCAAGATAACCGAGAATGAGGTAAATAAGATTGAAGCGTTGGAAGACGTTTCAGCAATCAATCGTATCGGCAGACAAGAGGTATTTCCGAATAATTTTGCTCCCATTACGCTCAATACTTCTACCAATGAGGAAAATTTGAAAATAGCACTGTTTTCCTATGATGATTTGGAAAAAGACAGTCCTTTTTCAGAAATGCAGTACCGCTTAGCTTCTGGCGATTATATCAAGCATGAGAAAAAGGGTGCTGTTATCAACGGGAACCTTGCAAATCAGAATGAACTAAAGGTTGGAGATATAATTGCACTAGGTACAGAAAATGGAACAAAAGTATCTGTTCCGATTATTGGGATTTTCAAGTCTACAGGAAATGTGGAAAAAGACCAGCCGTCAGAAACTACGGCAGTCAATCGAATAGAAAATCAAATCTTTATTGATAACAGCACTTACAAAGAATTGTTCAAAGAAGCTGAATTTGAAAAACTCTGCGTTTATTCAAAAAGACCAGAAAAATTAGATGTGCTGGAAATCAGCCTGCAAAAGATATTTGGAAATGATGTAGAACTTAGTACTTCAGATACCCTTTATCAACAGATGTCTGCCCCTTTAGAGCAGATCAGTAAGGTGGCAAATCTTATGCTGATACTTACATTGGTAACCGGTACGGTCGTTGTTTCCCTGCTGTTATGTATGTGGATGCGGACAAGACAAAAAGAGGTGGCAATCTTTATGAGCCTCGGTAAGACAAAAAGTGAAATTTTCCTGCAAACTTTATTAGAAGCAGGGAGTGTATTTACGCTTTCGGTTTTAGGGGCAACGGCGATTGGTAAATTGTTCTCTGGTGTTTTGCAAAATATTATTACCGGTTCAGAAAGCGTAACGGAAAATCTGAAAGTGATTTTGCAGATACAAGATATTGGAATGTTGTTCCTTTTAGGCGGTGCAGTTGTTTTGATGGCATTGTGTTGCTCCATTCTTCCGATATTACGAGTAAACCCAAAAGATATATTAGCGAAAATGGAGGGATAGTACATGAATTTTTTTGGATTGGCAAGGCGTTCTGTGTTCAGAAAGCCCGTAAAAAGTATTCTCTTATTGTTGATCGTTTTTGTAATCAGTACCCTGCTTCTTGCAGGTGTGGCGAGCAAAAATGCCAGTATTGAGGTGCAGGACAAAACCAGACAAGCCATAGGTGCAGGCTTTCTTTTAGAAAGAAATGCAGAGTACCGAACAAAACGAGTTCGTGAATACTCAGAAAAGATTGGCAATGATAAGGAAGGCAGTTTTGGTGGCTATCATCAGAAAAAAGAGATTATCAATGGTGTGGAGACTTGGACAGGCTGGACAACAAATGAATTTGAAAGCTTAGATATAAAAGACATTGAGAAACTGGCAAAAATAAAAGGAATTGCTGATTACAATATTACAACAATAACAACTCCCGTAAACCCTGTAAATTTCAAAAGGATTGAAGATAAAGATGTAGACCAAAGTGTAGATGAGGGAGGTGTAAGCTTAATTGGAAACAAAGATATGAAACTTGACAGAAATGTTTTATCTGGAAACCTGCATATCAAAGAGGGACGAATGATAACCCCAGAGGATAAAGATATGTGTGTCATTTCAGAGGAACTGGCAAAACAAAATAATCTGAAAATCGGCGATAAGATTTCTTTTAATGATTACCATGATACTGAAAATTCAAAGGTATCAGAAGCCGAGATTGTTGGAATTTATCAAGTGGATCAAAAGATGTCCCCACTTATGCAGGGAGATACTTACCGTTCGGAAAATGTGATATTTACGGATTTGAGATTTCCAGAAAAGGCAGAGGGCGAAACAAGTCCTTTATATGAAAGGGTATATTTCAAAGTGGAAGATGTGGAAGCTTACGATGAAGTAAAAGAAAATCTGCAAAATGCGGACATCAACTGGGAGCAGTATGATTTGATTGACAATAACGGAAATTCTGAAACCATGTCCTCAAACTTCAATGATTTGGCAAAAGTAAGTGAAATGATGATATTGGTAATTTCCATTGCAAGTTTCGTTATCCTTGTTTTGGTATTTCTGTTCTGGCTGAAAAATCGAGTGCAGGAAGTCGGTATTTTCTTATCTCTCGGTGTTCCGAAGTTCAGAATTATCGGGCAGATTTGGAGCGAAGCGATTATGATTGCAGTTCTTTCCCTTATGTTATCCTTTGCGGTTGCTCCTGCTGTTTCCAAAGTAACTGCAAATTATCTGGTATCACAGCAGGTTCAGCAAATGCAAGAGGAAGAAAAGAAGAATGAGGGAAAAGTATCCACAGAATACGTTGCACCAAAGCAGGACGTGCAGAGTATCAGCGTAGAGGTTACGCCAGAAATGTATCTGCTTGACGGGGTAAGTGTTCTTGTGTTGATAACGGCTTCTGTTCTGGTATCTGGAATTGTAATACTAAAGAGAAACCCGAAAGATATTTTATCGGAAATGAGTTAGGAGGACGACGAAAATGTTAGAAGTAAAGAATGTAAGCTACGCTTACAAAACAAAAAAAGATAAAACCATTTTGAATAATGTATCTGCTACTTTCGAGGAGGGTATCTTCTATACCATTGTCGGTCCGAGTGGTGCAGGAAAAACAACACTCTTATCGTTGTTAGCAGGCTTAGACACAGCGGTAAAAGGGACTGTACTTTGCAATGGCGAGGATATTACAAAAAAGGGGCTGAATTACCACAGAAAGCATAATATCTCATTGGTATTTCAAAATTATAATCTGATTGATTATTTGACAACGGTTGAAAACGTCAAATTAGGCGGTAGTGGGAATGCTGAAAAATTATTGGAAGAAGTTGGTATTGGCAAAGAATACTGGCAGAGAAATGTACTGCAACTATCTGGCGGACAGCAACAGCGTGTAGCGATTGCAAGAGCTTTAGCCAGCGACGCTCATGTACTTTTGGCAGATGAACCCACGGGAAATCTTGATGAAACTACCGCTGATGAAATCATTGCTTTGCTGAAAAAGACTGCACATGAATTAGGAAAATGTGTTGTTGTGGTTACACACAGTAAGCATTTGGCAGAAGAAGCCGACGAAATCTTAGAAATTAAAAACGGTGCGATTTCTTTTCTGTCTGAATAAACAAGAATAGTGCCGTAAAGGAGTTGTCTTTATGGAATATTTTAGATATACCTCGACATAAGCAATTTGACCCTAACGGCATTTTTATAACAACTGAATACAGCACAGTTTTTAAAGCTCGTACAGACTATATGTTTTGTGCGGGCTTTTTTCATGCCAGAAAAAATTTTTTTAAGTTTTTTTTAATTTTGGTTACGCTGTCCCCCACTTTCAACGCGGTATATATGAAAAGGGGCAGACACCTCTTTTCGACTAGCGAAAGGAGGTGAGGAAAATGAAACCGTCAGAACTACAAGAAAAAACTTGTCATCAATTCGATTGTGCTATTAAAACAGTTATACGTCATAGAGCGATTGACTTCTATCGAGCGATACGCCGTTCAGAGAAAAAAGAAATGCCATTCGCCGAAATTATGGACGACCTCTTAAATTCCATAGGTACAGAAGATACATATTCTACGGATTATGTTGCAGTATTTGAAGTCTGTGGAGAAAAAGTATCAATCGAAGATGAACAACTGGCTCGTGCATTGAAAGCTATTGAAGAACGAAAGCGTAATATCGTTTTACAGTATTTTTTCATTGGCGATACGGACACTTATATTGGGAAAATGCTTGACTGTTCCAGAGCTAATGTAACGAAGTGCAGAATACAAACACTAGACAAGTTAAAACAACTGATTGAGGAGGAAAAAGAAAAATGCCAAAAGAGCTGACACCGACTTTCACGGTTATTTCCAAAGCCTGCGACGGCGACGAAACAGCTATTTCAAAAATCTTGGAGTTTTATGACCCATATATCAATCAGTGCTGTATGCGTCCGTTTTACGACGATAACAACAACTTACGTCTTGCGGTAGATTTGGAAATGAAAGGTTTTATCAAAGAAGCGATTATTCGTAAAATCTTAAATTTTGATATTCAACGCTTCTAATTCATATCGGGATTGATTATGCCCGTCTGGTCTTTGACAACTGAATAAAGCAGACAGATACGTTTGTGAGATAGCGAGCCACGGG
>UQHF01000012.1 GCA_900540785.1 uncultured Blautia sp. | reverse complement strand
TAACGCAAGGTAAAAGAATTCTCAAGGAAATGTCAACATGTATGTAGTTTTGAAGTGATGATTATTTATAAACAGTAGTCGAGAGACTGCTGTTTTTTTGGCATAAAAACAAAAAACTCCATGTAAACTCCATAAATATGTGTTATTCTTGTTTTATTGTTTTACAGGAGGAACAGAGAATGGAAAAAATATTGATTATTGAAGACGAACCGGATATACAGGAGCTTTTGAAAAATTATCTGGAAGAAGAGGGATATGAAACAGAACAGGCATTGGATGGAATTGAGGGGATTGGGAAATTTCGTAAAGGAAATTTTGATCTGATTCTTCTGGATGTTATGCTTCCTAAAGTGGACGGCTTCGGAGTACTGGAAATGATACGTCAGGAATCAGAGATTCCGGTGATCATGCTGACTGCTCTCGATGATGAGGCGTATCAGATGAAGGGATATGATTTAAAAGTCGATGAATATGTGACAAAACCTTTTTCTATAAATCTTCTTCTGAAAAAAATAGAAGCCGTTTTGAGGCGATATGGAAAAAGTATGAAAAAAGACGGGATTTTTTCTTACAGAAAGTTGAAATTAAATTCGGAAAGCTATCAGGCATGGATGGAAAACGAGGAGCTTTCCCTTACGCAAAAGGAATTTGAGCTTTTGAGAGAATTTCTTCTAAATCAGGGCAGGGTGCTTACGAGAGGACAGCTCCTGGATGCTGTGTGGGGAATGGATTATTTTGGAGAGGAAAGAATTGTAGATACTCATATAAAAAATATCAGGAGAAAAATGAAAGAAGATTATATAGAAACAATCAGAGGGGTGGGGTACCGAATTGCGAAATTACATTAAAAAAAAATTAAGCTGGAAGATTTTTTTTCTTACAGCAGTGATCTTACTGGGAATTTCCGCACTTACTTATGGATTTGTGGCATATTTTATGCCTGTGATATATACAGAAACGCTGAATCAAAATCTGGATAAACGAGCAGAAAATCTTTCTGAGGTTCTTCATAATTACAAAAAAGAGCAGGGAATGGAACTTATTCAGGAATTTAGTATCAATTTGCAAAGTGGAGTTATTGTTTTGGACAATAACGGAAAAATCATATACGAACAGAGTTATCCTTTTTATGAAGGAAGCTACGCTGTGGAAATGGCCAGTGAAGATACGATGGCAACTGCATCAGAATCTGCTGTTGCAGAGGATTGTATATCGCCAAGCATGGAAGAGCTGGAAGAACAGGCGATGGGAAAATATCACCTTTCTTTTTCTGGAGATCCCAAGACCTATACGCTTCTTGTTTTTGGCTCCAGGGAGCAGGTAAATCAGACAAAGGAAGCTTTAACAAAAGTTCTCCCCTGGCTGATTTTGTCTGTATTTCTTGTTGCTTTTTTCATATCTGTTTTTTATTCGCGATATTTAACAAAGCCAATTCTTTATTTAAGTCATATTTCTCAAAATATGGCACAGCTTGATTTTAAAGTGCAGAGCACATTAAAAAGAGAAGATGAAATAGGAATCCTTTCCGGAAGTCTGAATACACTTGCAGCAAATCTGGATTCTGCGCTCACAGAATTGAAGGAGACCAATAAAAAGCTGAAAAGTGATATGGAAAAGGAGAGAGAGCAGGAAAAAAAGCGAATGGAATTTTTTGCTGCTTCTTCCCATGAGCTGAAAACCCCTGTCACGATTTTAAAAGGACAGATAGAAGGAATGATAGAAGGGGTAGGAAGCTATAAGGACAGGGATAAAAGCCTTTTAAGAGCAAAGGAAGTAACAGAGATGCTTCAGGATATGGTTCAGGAAATTTTAACGATTTCCAAAATGGAAGCGTCCGGATTTATATTGAAAAAAGCAGATACAGATATGGCAGAGCTTTTTCGTATTCAGCTTGCAGATTTGACACCTCTTTTTGAGGAAAAGCATATGAAGATGGAAGTGCGTCTTCCGGAATCTTTAAGATGCAGCGTTGACATTGCACTTATGGAAAAAGTAATAAGAAATATCCTTGTAAATGCTGTTCGCTATTCTCCGGAAGGAGAGGAAATTTACGTGCGTTTGCTTCAGGAAGAAAATTGTGTCACAGGACAGGTGGAAAATTTTGGAGTTCAGATCCCACCGGAAAAAATGGATAAAATATTCGATGCTTTTTACAGAGTAGATACTTCAAGAAACAGCAGGAGCGGAGGAAGCGGTCTGGGCCTTTATATCGTAAGAGAAATTCTGGAATTGCATGAAGCATCCTATAAAATAGAGAATACAGCCTCAGGAGTGCAATTTACGTTTCAACTTTTTTCGGAAAAGTAATTCTCCACAGAAAACACAAAATATCTACATATGTGCTACAAAACAGGGTGTTATTTTATAATCATCAAATCGAAAGGAGCATATAGAATATGAAAAAACAGAAAGTAACAGCAGGAGTTCTTGCAGCACTTGTGGGAATGACAGGAATGACGGGGTATCTTCAGGAGGTTAAGGCAGTTACCTTTGCATACAGTGACGGGGAAATGCAGACCTGTAATTTAGAAGAAGGTACAGTGGAAACAGTGGAAGAAGATACAAATGAGGTATCCGGAGAAAATGTCAGTATATCGGTGGAAGCTTCAGGGGAAATGGCAGAGGACAGCGGAATATACACATACGCCGCAGAAGAAAACGAATTGTTTCAGGCAGTAGGCATTGACTGGGACGAGAAGAAAGAGAGCTATGTCTATGACGGAGAGCGCCTCACGGCTGTATGGGTAGAAGATGGAAGCTTTACCAGTTTTGACAGTGAATCAGACGATGGAATCTGCATTTATATTTCCAAAGAAAAAAAGAACAATCAGGTAATTCTGGAAGCACATGAAATGTCTCCCGAGGAATTTGCGGAGTTCTATAATGAAAACAATACGGACGGAAATAAAATTTCCATCAGAAAATCATAAGAAAAACTAAACAGCAGAGAAATACCGGTTGGAGAAATTCAGCCGGTATTTTTTATGCAGAGAGAAATTTGTTCTTCTTATTCTATAATTTTATTAAAATTGATAAGATAATCTGATTTTAAAAACACTATAATACAGTGCAAAATAATCAGTATTTGTAATTTATGAATCGATTAATTGTGCATTTGTCACAATATATGTGAAGGATGTGTGTTTCCATACACGTTTTTTTTGAATAAAAATACCATAAATAGTGCAATTAAAACAGGAAATTCTGCTTTTTTAGACAAAATAGTTGACAAAAAAATACGGGGGGGGGTATAATCAAATTGAAAAATGTTGGATATAATGACAAAATCTTGGGAAATAGCAGATATTATTGTGACTAAACATAAAATTGAATGATATAGACATGACATCTTTTGAAGCGCTTACCTGTAAAAATCTATATTGGGAAAGGAGATATTATGGAAGGAACAAAAAGGAAAGCTAGGAGGTTATGTGGACTGATTGGCGGCATGTGCCTCTTGTTTTCAACAACAAAGGTATATGCCGCCGATTGTTATATAGAGGTCCAGCTTGAAGATTTGAAAAGTCCGTATTCTGACTGGGAAGGAGTCACACTGGGACTTTATGACGTAGGAGAAGTTGCAGAAACCGGGGAACCCTCTATTGATCCGGTTTATGGAATTTCAGAATATCCACAAACAGCTGAGACTTCGCAAAAAGCAGTGCTCCAGATAGAAAAAAAACTTGAGGGAGAGCCGGTTATGAGCAGAAAAACAGATGCAGCCGGAAAACTTGTTTTTTCAGGAATTGACAGAGGCGTGTATCTGATACGTGCAGAAGATTCTTCAGAATATGGAACGATTACCTCATCATTGGTACATTTGCCTTATTATGAAACGGTAGATGATGAAGAAAAGGGACCTCTGTTCAGTGTAAAAGTAAATCCCAAAGCTTCGCTGCCGGGCAAACCGACGGTTCCGCCGGTAACGCCAACTCCCGGATTAACGGCAACAATAACGCCAAATCCGGACTCACCGGGAAGCTCGGGAGGAAATACTCCGGGAGATCATTCAAATCCGGGAAAGGCTGACGGAGCGAAAACAGGTGATGAATCACATGCTGCAGGATACGGGCTTCTTCTTGGATTTTCAGCAGCATCGGCTGGTATTTTGATATGGAAAAGAAGGAAGGTGTCAGAATGAGAAAGTTATTACAGGAAAAAGGAAGCGTTTTTAAAAAGATAATGTCCTGGATTCTGGTAATGGTAATTCTGTTTACCAGTGCGGATATGAGCGCTTTTGTTGTAGCGGCAGAAGAACAGAATGAAATAGTGTTGAGTGATGGAAGTTCAGATTCCAATGAAATTAGTTCAGAAATTCAGCAAAACGACAGTTCTGTATTAGAACAGGAAACGTTGGATTCTTCAGTGACGGAAGAAGGCGAGGAACAACTGCAGATGGACACGCCGGAGGAAGAACAGCTTTTCTCCGATGGAGCAGAGGAAATTCAGCCGGAGGAGGAAGTCCTTTCTGACGGGACGGAAAGTGATACTGAGTTAGCGGCAAACACCAAGGGCAATCCTGTCCAGTGGTCTACAATGTCCTATAATGGCGGCAGAATATATCTTTCCTATAGGTACAAGGGAGTGAATCATTCCAATCGAAATTATCCGTGGATATACGGAAAGGATGCCGCTACTTCGGAGCTGCATGTTGCCTATTGTATTGAGCCGGATGTAGATGACATCACGAAATGGTACACACTGCATAATAAACCCTTGACAGAGCATCCAACTTTTAAAAACGATCCGGCAAAAGCAAAGCGCATGTTGGAGTATGCTTATTTTGGAGCAGAGTATCCGGGACACTGGAGCACGAATGAGCTGCAGGCAGAGTATTTTATGGCGGCTCAGGAGCTGATATGGGAAGAACTCGGTGTGTCTAACATTTCATGGCATCGGCAGACCAGCGGAGGGGGTGCGGGTGCCAGCTTGAATTCGGTTGTAGATACAAGAAAGGCAGAAATTAAACGTCTGATAAATGAGTTCAATACTAAACCAGTGTTTGAAAATACAACTCTTTATCAGGATAAAAGTGATCCGAATAAGATTTATACAATTAAACTGAAATCAGGATCACTTAGTCCGTGGGGATTGAGTCAGGCATTGCCTTCTGGCGGCGTGCTTGAATACGGAGGATATGGAAGTCAGATTCAATTCAAATTAAATCCTGATATGGTTATCAGGAGTGTCAGATTTGATTATACAAAAGCACCGAGCAAGTATGCAGATATGATGTATTATTTGGGTTCAGGACAGCAGACAGTGATTGTATCCGGTACGCTGCCTGCACTTTCTGTTTCATGTACGGCAAATGTGGTTCCTATATCCCGTGTAAAGATTAAAAAAACAGATGACACGGGAGCTCCGGTTTCCGGTGTTACATTCAAATATGGAACATCCAAGACGAATCTGGACCAGGTTACAAAGCCTACAGATGAAAAAGGAGAAACAGAGATTCGCCTGGAAAAAGCAGATGTGAATACAATTTATGTACAGGAGCATGAAGTACCGCCGCATCTGATAAAAAGTGATGAGATAAAAACTGTTACATTCACAACTGGCGGTACCGGTACCGTAACTTTTGTTAATGACCGTGTAAGGTATCCGGTTACCCTGGAAAAGGTGGAGGCCGGAACTGGTCAGCCGCTTTCCGGTGCAAAGTTTAAGTACTGGGATAAAGAAAATCCTGAGACAACCTATACAGCAGTAACGGATGGTGAGGGTAGATTTACTTCAACAGTTACATTTGCACCGGGAACTACGGTTGTGATGGAAGAAGTATCTGCACCGGAGGGATACCTTGTACCGGAATCTCCGGATAACAGACAGGAGCTTGTGATCAGTACAGATCAGTCAAAGAATGTTTTTCGGTTTGAAAACTCAGTGAAATCTGCAAGACTGATGATTGAGAAATATAATGAACGTACCGGAGATCCGATCCTGGACGGAGTTGGCTGTACCTTTAAAGTGGGTACAGACCTGAGCAACCCGAGTGACTGTGAGACTCTTACGATCGGTCCTGACGGTACAGCGACGTCTTCACATACTTATAAGCATAATACGCTTGTATATTATCAGGAAATATCTGCACCGGAGGGGTTTGAACTGGATGATACTGTACGATCAATAGTCATTGATGCCAGTAAGTCAACAGTTACAGAGGCTGCATTGAACAAAGTGCGTGTGCCGAACAAAGAGCTTACACTGCATTTGAAGATCAGGAAAAAAGGCAGCGATGGACTTCCGCTACAGGGAGTACGTTTTCGTCTGGAACAGCGTAAAGGAGATACCTGGTATACCATAGAGTCTAATCTTGTGACAGATCGTAATGGTACAGTAGAAATTCCTGGTACTTACAAAAAGGAAGTTATTGTTCGAGGAGAACTTCGTCTTGTGGAGGAGGAAACTATACCGGGATATAAACTTCTGGATAAACCAATTGTGATTGATGAGAAGTATATACAGACAGAATCCTCTGAGATTGTTATAGAGATTACGAACAAAAAATTAGATACGAGATTTCAGGTATATAAGTATGGAACAGATACCAAAAAACCTCTGGCAGGGGCTGTGTTTGAGATTACAGATGAAGATGGAGACTTACTGCAGACGCTGACTACAAACAGTAAGGGAATCGCAGAGACAACAGAACTGCTTGCAGATGTTACCTATTATATAGAAGAAATTGAAGCACCCAAAGGTTATCAGAAAATAGAAGGTCGTCATCCTTTTGTGATCAGTACGGAGAATGGGGCAGAGTCATCAGGAGAATATTTCCTGAAACGCGAGGTACCGAATGAACCGTACAGAGGCAGAATCAAAGTTAAGAAAGTGAATCAGGATGGGCTGCCATTATCTGGAATTGAATTTACAATCTATAAAGGGGCACTGGCAGTAGAGAAGTTGACAACGGATGAGAAAGGAGAAGCTACTTCAGACTGGTTGACAGCAGACAGCGCCTATCGTATCAAAGAGACATATACACCACCTCAGTTTGAGAAAACAGAGTTGCTTGATTATACATTTGATTTCCTGAATGTTGAATCACAGGTGGTAGGAGAAAACTGGAAGGTAGATGTTACAAAGAACGATGCGGGAAATGAAATTACGGCTTATTTTGAAGTAACGAATAAAGAGCTGCTTGGACGTGTGACCATCAAAAAGGTAGATGCAGATGAGCCGGATCTTGCAGTACAGGGAGCGACTTTCGAGCTGTATAATCGTTATGACAAAAAAACGTTGCTGGCCAGTGGGGTTACAGATGAAACGGGTACGGTTGTATTTAAGGATCTGCCTATTGTCAATCCCAGTGTGAATGCGCAGCAGGGACACTATTATCTGGAAGAGACAACGCCGGGTGAGAATCATGTTTTGCCGGAGAATACAGGAAAGTATTTTTCATTGACGACAGATCAGCTGAATTACGAGGTGATGTTTAAAAATCCTCCTGTTAAAGGTTCTGTAGAGATTCTGAAGGTAGATAAGGATAATCCGGATAAAAAATTGGAAGGTGCAGAATTTGCCATTTACAGAGCAGATGATCTGAATACAGCACTTAAAACAGAAGTGACAGGAAAAGACGGAATTGCCCGTTTTGATGATTTGCGGTATGGCAATTACGTTATTCGTGAGACAAAGGTGCCAGATGGTTATCTGAATGATGTAGAAAATGGAGGCAATGACTTATATGATCCATCTATAAAAGGCTATCCGGTGGCAATCGAAAAACATGAGCAGATTATTCCGCTTACGATTGCCAATCCTGCACAGAAAGTACAGGTAGAGATCAGCAAATGTAATAGTGAAAATAAAAAGCCGTTGCCATATGTTCGATTCAATATTATGTCCGGAGATGATGAGCTTATTGAATCTATTGTGACGGATTCCAATGGTAAAGCAGTCAGTCAGGCAATCCCTCTGGATCGTCTGGGAGCCAATCCTTACGTGGTTGAGGCAGCCCAGGTACCGGGATATGAACCGAATAACACGCATTATCCAATCAAAATAGAAGCAGGTTCTACACAGGCAATTCAGATTGTGAAGATAGATGTAGAAAATATTCCTCAAAAAACAGAATTTAAGCTGCGTAAGGTTGGCGATGACGGAGAACCGGTAGAGGCGGAGTTTCGGGTTGAGGCAAGTTGGGTAGAAGAAATCTTTGGTCCTACTATTAAAGAAGAATTTAATGTCAAAACTGATGCCAGTACAGGTCTCTATAACTTTAATGAACTTGTTGATGAATTAATCGAAAAACATCCGAACATTGATGATGGTCTTGCGAGACCGACTTTCAATATTTATGAAACAAAAACGGAACCACAGTATCAGTTGAAAACAGAGCGTCTGGCTACGATTATGATGGTGTTTAGAGGTGGAGTACCTGTTTACGATGGTGTCATAGCAAGCAACAAGAACGGAGTGACCTATGATGAAGATACTCTTACAATCACGGTAGTCAACAAAAGGATTCCTATCCGTCTTACATTAATCAAGCATGATACAGATAACCCAGACAAATACCTGGCTGGAGCAGTCTTTCGCATTACACCGTCAGAAGATGGACATACACCGTCAGAAACGCCGATTGAAGTGACCACAACTGATAGTCCGGATGGTGTGCAGATTGATCTGCCATTTGCACATTATTATATAGTAGAAGAAATTCAAGCACCGCCGGGCTATTATTTGGGTGGAGGGCAACAAACCCATGATATTTGGAACTTTGATGAAATAAAAGAAGGCGATACTGTTATCAGACGAGAAGAGGTTGTGTCTTGGCCGAATACAAGAACACCAGAAATGAAAATTCGAAAGGTCGGGGAAAACGGAGAACCGCTGGATGCAGAATTTATCATTACGGATGAAGGAACAGGGCGATCAGTAACCGTAAAGACACGGGCGGAAAATGGTGGGTATGCTGATGTAGATGTTCCTGCATTGAATGAGTTCTGGAATGTATATAATGATAAGAATAGGTTTAAAATTGAAGAAATTTCGGTGGATAATCCTGATTATGAAATGCTAAAAGAACCTGTTTATCTGGATTACAGTATTTATATGGGAACATTGACATTCCAAGAACCGCAGTCTGGTACAAATCCTGACGGAGTAACTATTACAGTAGAAGAAGCCCCAAGTGCAGCGACTATTAAAATTCCGAACAAATTAAGAAAGATAGACATTTCTCTGAATTTGATAAAGGAAGATGCAGAACATCCAGGTACTTATCTGCCGGGAGCTGTATTTGAGATTACGCCGGATGGTTATGATCCGATTCGGGTAACAACTACTGATTCGCCGGATGGCGTGCGGGTAGAAAATCTTCCGAGAGCAGATTCTTACTCTGTGCAGGAGATTCAGGCACCTGAGGGATATATTCTGGATCCGACAATTTATACCTATACCCTTGAAGAGTTTGAGAATGAATATGGTTCGGATGGAAAGACAATTACGGCAAAAAGGCTGTCAGTAAATTGTGATAATAAATCTGTTATGGGCAATCTTCGAATCAGAAAGATGGATCAGGAAAATGGAGAGCTCCTTTCAGGTGCAGAATTTGAGATTCGTAAGGGTGTTCCTCCGCAGAGCTACGAAGATGCAGGATCTGACCAGTATGAAAAAGTAGGAATAATCACCATTGGTATGGACGGTACAGGTGAATACAATAACATACCTTACGGTAAATATTTCCTGAGGGAGATCAAAGCGCCTGAGGGCTATCAGATTTCCAAAGAACTGATTCCGTTTGCGGTTGAGAAGAATCAGCAGATGATTGAGCTGGATATTCCGAATCGGAAACTGGAAGGCGAGCTGACAATTGTAAAAGTTGACAGTGAAAATAACCAGAAACCGCTTGCGGGAGCTGTCTTTACTATTCATCGTGAAGACACAGACCAGCAGGTGGGCGACGAGCTTATCACAAACTTGGATGGCAGGATTGGTCCGATTTCTCTTCCTTATGGCAAATACTATATCAAAGAAGTTCGTTTTCCGGCAGGTTATGGATCAGCAACAGGAAAAACGTATCCGTTTGAGCTGAACCAGATAAATCCGGTATATGTGGAAACAATCGAAAACACAAAGGCGAACTATGGTCTGCGAATATACAAACGTGACAGCGAAACACGAGATTTACTTGCAGGAGCTGTCTTTGGAGTATTTGAAAAAGGCAAGTCTCCGCAGAACGCAGACCCGATCGTGACGTTTAAGTCGAATGCAAGCGGTATCGCCACAGTACTTCTCAGCAATCCGGGAGATTATGATATTTATGAGCTGACACCTCCTCCGGGATATGAGCTGTTGACAGAAAAAATTCCTGTCCATGTAGATGATACGATGCCCACAGTAGAGCTGACAATAGAAAATAGCAGACAGAAGCTTGCAATCGAAATTAAAAAGCAGGAGGAGGGATCTCAGAAACCACTCGCAGGAGCTGTTTTTGAAATCCGTAATGAGAAAACAGGAGCCCTTATTGCTACAACTGATCCTACAAATGAAAATGGTGAGGTAACAGTTGAGGTGCCTGCGGGAAATCAGACATATACAGTAACAGAGATCAAAGCTCCGGAAGGGTATGTTCTGGACAGTACGCCGCACAAAGTAACAGTCACTAAAGAAGACGATGGAAATGGCAATATTATATATGAAGCAGAGCCGCTTGTGATTGATAACAGGCTGATAAAAGGTAATATCAAGCTTGTGAAAGTGGACGAGACGGACAGAACTATCCCACTTGCAGGAGCAGTATTTGAAGTGCGAAATGAGAGTGGTGAAAAAGTCGATGAGCTTACGACTAATTCGCAGGGCGAGGCGATGTCAAAGGAACTGACTTACGGAAAATACACTCTGGTAGAAACTCAGGCGCCGGATGGTTATGAGCTTTCTGAGCAGACATATCAGGCGGAACTTTCTGAAGCAAAGCCGCTTGTGACGGTTACGGCAACGAATGCACGAAAAAAGGGTGGATTTGTGATTAAAAAAGTCGATGCCCAGAAGCCGGAGACGATTCTTCCCGAAGCAGAGTTTACGATATTTAAATCCAGCGAGGATGCACAGAACCAGCAGAATGCCATTGAGAAGCAGACGACAGGAGCAGACGGTCTGGCGAGATTTGAGCAGCTTGATTATGGTACATATTATATACGCGAGACAAAGGCACCGGAAGGTTATCAGCTCAATAATCGTATTATGGCAGTGACAGTTGATAAGGACTGGAAGGAAGCAGAGCCGCTTGTAGCGGAAGATTATCCGCAGCCACAGGAAGGTTACTTCCGCGTGGTGAAGACGGACAAGGAAACAGGCAGTACACTTGCAGGAGCCGAATTTACTGTGACAGGTCCGGATGGTTATTCAAAGGTCTATAAGACAGATAAGAGCGGAGCTTTCCAGACAGATGCGCTGAAACCTGGAATGTATACAGTAACAGAAACAAAGGCGCCGGATGGTTACTATATCAGCGACCAGCCATCAAAAACAGTTGAGGTAAAAGCTGGTGCTGGAACACTGGTAGAAATGCAGGAAGCAGTATTCGAAAATGAGCAGATTCTGATGCCGATCCGTATTAAAAAGACAGACGGAGATAAGAAGGATCCCAAGCCTTTGGTTGGAGCAGAGTTTAAGGTCTACCGTCTGGAGGGAACAGATGGACAGAGCAAAACAGAAGTGGATACTCTGGTGACAGATATGCACGGAGAGGCAGTCTCCAGGCTTCTTCCGGCAGGCAGTTACGAGGTAGTGGAGACACAGCCGCCAAAAGGTTATGAACTGGCAGAAAATCCGTCACAGAAAGTTACGATCAATAAGGATTCTACAGAGGAAACCCTGACATTTACCTTTGTCAATGAGATTTTAAAGGGAACACTGAAAATCCGTAAGGTTGATTCAGAAACTAAAAAGGTGTTGCCGGGCGCAGTGTTTGAGGCATATAGTACGGAGTTTGGAGTATATTACCGGGCAACGTCCGCAGATGACGGATACGCAGTTTTTGAGAATCTTCCGTATGGCATTTACCGCATTCGAGAGGTGGAGGCGCCGGAGGGATATGAATTAAACAGTGATTTTGAGAAATATGTAGAAATAGGTAAAGACAGTCCTGAAGGTGGAGCGGAAATTACTTTGGAAGTACCAAATACACCTCTGATGGGAGAAATTCAGCTTACCAAGAAGGATGCGGAAACAGGAGAGATACTGGAAGGTGCTATTTATGGCATTTATACAAGGCTTCTGGAGAATGGGGATATAGATCCGACTTCTCATATGGATGGATATGATATGGTAACAAAAGCTCCGCATGTCACATCAAAGAAACTATCGTATGGTACCTATTATGTGAAAGAAATCACACCGCCGGATGGATACAAAGTAAATGACAAAGTGTACACGGTGACATTTAAAGAGAATATCCCGCTTGTTGCCATTGGGGCTGAGGATGAAGCATATAAAGGAAGCATTTCTGTTGTAAAGAAGGACAGCGCAACAGATCAACCTCTGAAAGGCGTGATTTTTGCAATTTTTACTGCCGAGGAATATGAGAAATACCAGAAGTATCAGGAGGAAGGCAGTGGAGATATTGAGGAGCTTTCTCCGATCTATCTGACTACAGATGAAATGGGACAGGCATCTACAGGAAATATTCTGGAACTTGGGCAGGAATATGTAATGATAGAATATGCCCCGCCGGCAGGTTATGATCCTCCGGTAAATGAAGATGGCTCAGAGAAGGTATGGCGGTTTACGCCAACAAAGGACGAAATGATCTTTGAATATGAGATTGAGAATACAAAGCAAAGAGAGATAATTATCCATAAAACAGATGAAAATGGAAATCCGGTCAATGGTGTTGTATTTGGTCTGTTCAGTTATGGAACAGATGGAAAACCAGAAACGGATGACGATAAGGAAATTGCTCAATTTGCTACGGCGATTGATGGAAGCGGTATTGCTCGCTACGAAACAGATGATCTGCCAAATGGCTGGTACTATGTAAAAGAGTTAAGCTGTGGCAGTGCCGGTTACGAGATGTCTAAAGAGATTGTACCGATTGAAATTACAGATGATAAGCGGGAGTATGAATTTGACTTTATTAATTATAAGCCAAGAGCAGAGATTGCCATTCAAAAAAGAGATGAATTCGGAAGACCGCTTGCAGGAGCCAGATTCGGCCTGTATCAGTTTACACCTGACTGGCAGGAAAAGACAGATTTTGAAGAGGACCTTATCCAGGAATTTGAAATGGATGAAAATGGTTACGGAAAAATCGAGAATCTCCTCTGTGATCTATATGTGATTCGGGAGATCGAAGCACCGCAAGGCTATCGTCTCATGGAGCCAATTCTCGTTGATCTTTTGGATGTGGAGGATGATATTGATGAGACAAAACCTCCGAAGCCTTCAGAAGACAATGTGAAGATGACAGATTCTGGCAGTGGCATATCGACTGACTGGCAGGAAGAGGATTCTCCTGTACATATCACAAAAGGCGAGAAGAACGGAAGAACATATTATTATTATCTGCATAACCTTTACAACGAACCGCTTACCGGATGGATTGAGATCCATAAGGAAGCTGTATCCCAAGATGGAAGCCCAATAGAAAAAATAGATCTGAGCAATGCAAGATTCCAGATTATAGAAGAGAGCGGCAAGGTTGTAGATACGGTCATAACAGACCAGTTTGGCAGAGCCAAGAGCCGTGAGCTGCCGCTTGGCACATACATCATCCGGGAGATACAGGCACCGGATGGAACACAGCTCAACGGACAGGAAGGTACAGTTGTTATAGACGGAACAGGTGTGAATGATATTTACACCTATACGCACAAAAATAAGATAGTGATGGGACAGCTTAAGATTAAAAAAGCAGACCCGGCAGGCAAAGCACTTGCTGGAGCACAGTTTGCTATTTATACAGAGAGCGGTTCAGATGGCGAACCAGTAGATTCTATTACTACGGGAGAGGATGGTACCGCAACAAGCAAGCTGTTGCCATATGGCTGGTATATCGTTCGTGAAACAAAAGCTCCGGAGGGCTATGAACTTGATACGAATCTCAGACTCAGATGCCGTATCAGTGAGAACGAGCAGATTGTGGAGTTTACTGTCATGAATTATCCAGG
Source organism: uncultured Blautia sp. (assembly GCA_900540785.1). Taxonomy (GTDB): domain Bacteria; phylum Bacillota; class Clostridia; order Lachnospirales; family Lachnospiraceae; genus Blautia_A. The sequence goes on along the minus strand of UQHF01000012.1, from coordinate 76,124 downwards.
CAACGAGCCGGGTATCTATATCGTGAAGTACGATAAAGACAATCCGAATAAATATCTGGAAGGCGCACAGTTTGATCTTTATAAGGATTCTGCACTGACAGAGAAAATCGGAGGACCGTACGTTACAGAAGAGAATGGTCAGGTAAAGATCACGGATACAGATGCCTTGAATAAGGGCGAAACATACTATCTTAAAGAAACGAGAGCTCCGGAAGGTTATCAGCTTGATGAGACTGCACACAGTTTTGTATGGGGAGAGACAACGACTATTGCACTCTATATCCCCAATGAAAAAGAAAAGGGATATATCCGATTTGAAAAGACAGGTGAGATGCTAAGTGAGATCAAAGATGATCTATCTTATCCAAACCTTAAAGAGCTGGTGTGGGAACAGCAGCAGCTTTCAGGAGCACAGATAGGTATTTATGCAACAGAAGAAATAGAGCTTGATGGAAAAACGTATCAGCCGGGAGACTTGATTGTGCGTCTGGAATCGGGTGAGACAAGTCCGGGACTGCCGCTTGGTACATATGAATATCAGGAGTTGTCAGCACCGCCATCCTATATCCTGGACACGCAGCGTCATAAAGTTGAAGTGACCGAAACAACAACTCAGATTGAGCCGGCATTTGTATCACTGGAAAATCAGCACGCCAGTGTGAACCTTCAGTTATACAAGAAGTTCAGTGATGAGAATACTTCAGAAAAGCTGAAACAGGTAAAATTCGGTGTATACACGGTGGGAACCGTAACAAGCGGTAAGGTGCAGATTGAGCCCGATACATTGGTCGGTGTATTTGGAGTGGATGAAAACGGATTTGCCAATCCTGAACTGAAGCTGCCTCAGGGTTCCTATTATGTGAGAGAACTTGAGACAGCCGATGGATATCTTCTGGATGAGACACGGTATCCATTTAAAGTAGTCTACGATAATGGAAATGAGAAGATTATCATTTCTTCAAAAGAGAATCCGATTGTCAATGAGCCGGTATACGGAGTGATCCGTCTGGAAAAGAAGGGTGAGCTCTTCACACAGGTAGAGGTTTCCATCGAGGAGAATAAATATCAGGTGAACCGTCCGGTATTTACCCAGGGTGAGCTGAATGGTGCAAAGGTTGAAATTCGTGCAAAGGAGACTGTTACTATAGGCGACAGTACATACCAGCCAGGAGAAGTAATAGATACCCTGATCAGTGGTGAGAAGCCGGAGAGCAGGAAACTTCCGTTTGGAACGTATACTGTAGTTGAAGTAGAAGCACCCGAGGGATACGTTCTTGACAGCACACCCCGTGATGTGACAATCAGAGCGCCGGAGGAAGGCAGCCATGTGCATACGGTAGAACTGGTCAGCCTTACCAATGCAAAAAAGAAAGTTGATCTGAATCTTTACAAAAGCTTTTTCGGACTGGAAATAGAAGAGGCAGAAGAATTGTACCAGAAGGTTCTGTTTGGAGTTTATGCTGCGGAGGACATTCCAGGTGCTGCAGATGGCGTAAGCCTTAAAAAAGATACACTTGTGGAGCTTATCCGCATAGAAGCAGATGGAAGCGGCGGTATGGAAAAGGCCTTGCTGCCGGCAGGCAATTACTATGTAAAAGAGCTTGAAACAGCAGATGGATATCAGGTAGATGATACACACTATCCGTTCTCTGTCTCCTTTGGGAAAGATGTTTCTGATACAGAAAATTCTGATACAGGATCAGATACCATTACAGTAGAAGTGGAAGGCATTGACGCAGAACATCCACTGATTAACCTTCCAGAAGGCGCAGAAGTTCCGTTTGCATTCCGGAAAATCGGAGAAGACGGTCAGCCTCTTGCAGGTGCAGTTTTCCGGTTATATACATGTAAGGAAGAGCATGAGCACAGCCAGGAAGCCGGAACAGAGAGCAGCTGCTGGGAGGAAGTGCATGGACTTTCTCCGAAGACAAGCGGGGCAGATGGAATTGTAGATTTCGGAATCCTTCCAAATGGAACATACCAGCTAAAAGAAACAGAAGCACCAGAAGGATATGTATTGCCGGCAGGCCAGTGGAGATTCACTGTGAACTCCGAAGCTGAACCGGGAGAACATATAATATTTACGCCTACAGGCGGTGCACAGCCTCCGGCTTTCCAGAAAGCGGAAGAGGACGCTGTATACCAGTATCAGGTAATGAACCGCAAAGCAAGGCAGATGCCGTTTACAGGAGGAACAGGTATGCTTGATTATGCCGCGGGAGGAGGTGCACTTCTGGCGTTGGCAGAGCTTGTAAACAGGCGTCGTAAAAAGAAAAACAAAGGAAACGTACAATAATGTACGGGAGAATGAAAGGAGAATGAGCATGAAAGCATTTAAAAAAGTAAGTGCGTGGCTGCTTAGCCTGGGGATGGCTGTATCCCTGATGGCTGCTATACCTGTAACGGCAGCCGAAAAACCAACAACAGGAAGTATTACAGTACATAAATATGTAGTGGAAACTACGGATCAGTATAATAGCCTGATGGCTGAGGGAGACCGTTCCGGCGGTAATGTAATTGATTTTTCACAGCATGAGGATCTGAAAGATCTGAAACCTATGAAAGGTATCAAGTTCGATCTGGAAAAAGTGAAAGATGACGGAACTACAGAACTGGATCCAGAAACTGCTGAGAAAGATGATAGCTTTGAAGCGCAGACACTGACGACTGATGAAAACGGAGAGCTTACTTTTGCAGATCTTCCGCTTGGTACCTACAGATTATCAGAGCAGACAGACCCACGTGTGGAAAAAAAGATGGATACTGTCCTGATTTCTGTACCTACATATAATCAGGAACATAAAACAGATTCATCAAAACCGGAATTCCTTTACGACATTCATGTGTATCCAAAGAACCTGATTCACCAGGACGGACCGGATATTCAAAAAGATGTTGTAGTAGAAGATAATAATGATGCCACAGTAGATCGCTACGCACCGTTTGAATGGATTATCCTTTCCGAGATTCCAGAGGAGGTAGCAAACGAAAATCAGACACCTAAAAAATATGTCATTACGGATAAGCTGGATCCGCGCCTTGACTTTGTAAGCGACGTATCTGTATCTTTCAGAACTGCAGACAAGCAGACAACGACTGAGATGGCAAAAGATACGGATTATACATTTACAGCAGAAACATTAACAGGACCTGAGTATGAAGAATACAAACCAGATAACAAGAGCAGCCTTACCTGGACGCTGACAGAAGCAGGTCGTGGCAAATTAAAAGATTATGCAGGCGGACGGGTTGTTGTTAAATTTAAAACAAAGATAAATGAGAAGGCAGACCTCGGAACTGCAATCCCGAACCAGGCAGGTCTTGATTATGTGAACTGGAACGATTATGAGTATTTACCGCAATCCGACATTCCGGAAGTACACACCGGCGGTATCAAAATCGAGAAAGTAGATAAATCAGACAATAATCTGAAGCTGGAAGGCGCCGAATTTATGATTTACCGCAGTAAAGAAGATGCAAAAGCGGAAGATACCAGCAAGGCAGTTCAGAGAGGCGATGGGGCGTATGTAGTGACATCAGGTGAAGACGGTATCGCATTCTTCGATGGTTTAAGCTATGGCGATCCGACAGGACAGGAGGCATCGAAAGGTTACACAGATTACTGGATTGTAGAGACAAAAGCTCCTGATGGATATAATCGTCTCCATGATCCATTTAAAGTAACCATATCTGCTACAAGCCATAATATGGCTCCGGAAGATATGTGTGTTGTTTACAACGCAAAAGATAACTACGATCTTCCGTTTACAGGTGGCGCAGGTCTTATCGTATTCCTGGGAGCAGGTGCAGTCCTTCTGATCGCAGCTTATGTCGTTTCCAAAGGCGGAAAGAGCAAAGCGGCAAAATAAAGAAGGATGAATAAAACAGAAGTCTGCCATTTATGAAGAACCGGCAGAAACGAGGGAGGGGGAAGGTTTCCCCCTCCTTTTGTCCGGAAAACATAAAAATTTACCGGGGCAGATATGCGAAACATGAGAGGTAGCATGAATAAAAGAAAGATTTTGACGTGGATTCTCCGGCTTGCAGGGATTGCGGTCATCCTGTACCCGCTGACGCTGCGCGTCCTGTCCGGACTGAACCAGTCGGAGGCCATTGCAGGATATGAGGACAGCGCGGCATACTATAATCAGGAAATGGTTGCAGAAGAATGGGAAAAGGCAGAGGAATACAACAAAAGTTTAAGCGGAACGGAAGTAAGGGATCCCTTTGTCCCGGGAAGCGGCGTGGTGATTCCGGATAATTACATGGAAGTACTGAATATTGACCGTGGAATTATGGGAACTCTTGATATTCCCTGTGTAGACATAAATCTTCCCATTTACCATACTGTGGATGCGGAGGTACTGGAAAAGGGCGTGGGTCATCTCCAGGAGACGGCGCTTCCTATTGGAGGGGAAAATAATCACACGGTTTTGAGCACACACAGAGGGCTTCCGGAAGCAAAGCTGTTTACAAATCTTGACAAAATGGAAATAGGGGATGAATTTTATATCCACATTTTTGACAGGACTCTGGCATATAAGGTGGATCAGATCAAAGTAGTGGAGCCTGACAATACTACATATCTGAAACCGGAAAAAGGCAAAGATTACGTGACGCTTCTTACCTGTACTCCATATGGGATCAACAGCCACCGTCTTCTGGTGCGGGGAGTACGGACAGAATATATAGAAGAGGAAGCGGAACAGACGCCTGTAAAGGTAATACGATGGGAAGTTTATCTGGCTGTGGCAGCCGGGGCTTTGGCTCTGATACTGATTATCCGGGCATATAGAAGAAGGAAAAAGAACAGGAGGAAGACAGAATGAAGAAAAAACTGGCAGTTGTTTCAGGACTTCTTATTATGCTTGCATTTGCAGGCTGCGGCAAAAAAGGAGCCCAGGAGCCGAAGGAGACCACCCCGAAAGCCATGACAGAGGATTATCTTTCTTATATGAAAGAAGGCGAGTATGAAAAGGCAGCGGCGCTGGTTGGGACAGAGTTTGATCAGGACAGCTACGAAAATAGTGCAGATCTCCAGAAAAATGCCATGAAAGCAGCCTATGGAGAAATGGAATATGAAATCGGAAATGAAAAAGTGGAAGACGGGAAGGCAACGGTGACAGTTCAGATAACAAATGCAAACTACCTTTCCGTGATGGACGATGCGATTTTTGAGACAATGGAAAAACAGGAAGACGACGCATATACAGAAAAAATTTTCAAAGAAAAGCTGGAAAAAGCAGAACCCACAGAAGCAGAGGTTCTGGTAAATTACCGGAAGGAAGACGGGAAGTGGGTATTTGATGGAAGCAATTCTCAGCTTCAGGCAGCCATGCTGGGGTATTTGTCAGCAGAATAAATAAAAGAGAAAACAGAAAGCATTATAAAAAATACCGGTTGGAGAAATTCAGCCGGTATTTTTTTGTGCAAAATGCTTGACATTTTCATATATATATGGTTATATAAGTATATACAAGTATTAAATATAAGACAAGTATAAAACAAGATAAGGAGGATAGAAATGGAACAGATAGACATGATAAAAATACGGCTGTATAACCGGGAAAGGATAGGGAAGGAGGAAATTCGGCAATGACAGAAGGGGGTCAAAGTAAAGCTTTAGCCGGAAAAAAGAAGCGGTTTATGAGGAAAATAGAGCCAATATTATATTTATTGCCTGCTCTTATATTTTTTATAGGATTTACATATTATCCTTTTATAAAAACCTTTTTAAGCAGTTTTTTTCTGGTAGATTCTATGGGAGGGATCAGGGAATTTATAGGATGGGAAAATTATCAGTATGTTTTAACAAACCCGGCTTTTTTGCAGTCAATTAAGAATACCCTGATATATGTAGCAATTTCTTCGCCTGTAGCGATTTTTATCGCACTGCTTCTGGCAATGATCGCGAATAAGAAAACGAAACTGTCGCCGGTTTATGAGACTCTGTTTGCTTTGACAATGGCAGTGTCCATGTCCGTTGCAGCAATGATTTTCCAGTTGATGTATAACCCGACTATCGGCGTTTTAAATTATGTTTTGGGAACACATTTTAACTGGCTCAATGATAAAAAACTGGCGATGATTGCCATAAGCCTTATTGCAGTTTGGATGAATATCGGCTATAATTTTTTATTTTTGCTTTCAGCTATCAGGGGAATGTCAGCGGATTTACTGGAAAGTGCAGAGCTTGATGGGGCAAATGTATTTCAGAAAACAACAAAGATTATTCTTCCTATGATTTCTCCTACGGTATTTTATCTGATCTGTAATTCACTGGCAAAAAACATGATGATGTCAGGACTTGTCTTAATATTAACCCAGGGCGGTCCGCAGGGTTCTACAGAGACGATGATTTCCTTTATGTATAAGCAGTCCGTCAATAATCTCAATTATAATGATGCTTATGCTGCGGCAGTAATTGCGTTTGTTCTGACTGCCATTGCTATGGCGTTCAGTTTTTCCTTTGAAAAGAAAGGAGTGCATTATAACTGATGAAATATTTGAATACAAACAAAAAGAAAAAAACAATAAAAAATATAATATTTCAGATATTCGCAGTATGTGTAGGGCTGCTGATTATTTCACCGATCATCTATGCAGTGCTGATTTCGTTTATGCCGTCTGATCAGATATTGAGCAATCCGCCGAGACTGATTCCGAGAAGTGTGACTCTGGAGCATTATAAGGTAGCTGTGACAGCGACTACGCTTGGAAGATACATGCTGAATTCATTGATCCTGGCAGGTGTATCGTCTGTGATCCGAATTATAACGGCAAGTATGGCGGCATATGCTTTTTCCTTTTATGAATTCAGAGGGAAAAGTTTCCTGTTTGCGCTGACAATGGGAACAGTTATGATTCCGGGAGATGTAGTTCTGGTAACAAATTATCAGACTGTTTCAAAGCTGGGACTCATCAATACTTATCTGGGAATGATGGTAGTATTTATGGTATCGGCTATGAATATTTTTATCATGCGCCAGAACTTTCTGACTTTTTCAAAAGAGATAAAAGAGGCATCGGAAGTAGACGGCTGCAGCAATTTCAGATTTTTTGCTACCATCTTGCTTCCTCTGAATAAGCCGGTTCTTACAACGGTATTTATATCTGCATTTATTGGAACATGGAATACGTATCTGTGGCCTATGCTGGTAACAAATAAAAATGAATTACGAACCGTTCAGGTAGGTGTTACCATGCTGAATTTCCCGGAGGGAACTGTATATGGACCAATTATGGCAGCATCTGTTCTTGTTCTTTTACCTATTGCCGTTATTTTTATTATATTCCGGAAGCAGATAGTAGGAGGACTTATGGGTGGAGCTGTAAAAGGATAACAAAAAACAAATAAAACGAAAAGGAGAAAAATTATGAAGATGAAAAAATTAATGAGTCTGGCAATGGCTGGAGCTATGTGTGTTACAATGTGTCCGGCAAGTGTAAGTGCAAAAGAAAATGTGAAAATTGAATACTGGCATACGATGTCCGGTGTCAATGGAGAAGCGATGGAGGCGGTAGTAAAAGATTTTAACGAGACAGTGGGAAAAGAAAAGGGAATTACAGTAGAGAGCGTGTATCAGGGAGACGATGTAAGCGAAAAACTGAAAACCCTTGCGCAGGCAAATGACACAAAAAATTTCCCTAATGTAGGACAGGTTGTGTGCAGTTGTATCCCGTCTGCTCTGGGATATGAGCAGTTGGTAAAAGTAGATGATATGTATGAGAAAGGGGAAAATATCTTAGTTCCCAAAGAAGAGATTGATGAACATGCAGTACGCGCTGTATCGTATAAAGACGAAATGATTGCCATGCCATTTAACGTATCCAGTATACTATTATATTATAATAAAACAATGTTTGAAGAGGCTGGTCTTGATCCTGAAAATCCGCCGGCAACCATAGCGGAGATGGCAGAAGCCTGCGAAAAGCTTGTACAAAAAGACGGAGATGAAATTACGCGTTACGGGTTAAATGTTGCAGTCAGAAGATACCAGCTTGTTAACTGGATTGGAGGACAGGGCGATTATAATTTCTTCGGAGATAATGAGGGAGGCCGTGCAGGAATGATGTCAAAGCTGACTTGTGGAGAGGACGGGACACTTGATAAATTCCTGACAGAATGGGAAAAAGTAATTCAGTCCGGCGGATACAAAGAGATAGAGGACAATATTAATGAAGAATTTGCGATGCAGTTATTTGGTATGGCGATTATGTCTTCTGCAAGAATCGGAAAAATAAACAGCCTGGTTGGCGAAAACTTTGAGTGGGGAACGGCTCCGCTTCCAAAGGTAGATGCAAACGACAAAGGCGGAACAGCTATAGGAGGTTCCTGTCTGGCAATGTTTGATAAAGGTGATGAAAAAGAGGTAGAGGCGTCCTGGATTTTTACTCAGTATCTTGCATCACCGGAAGTACAGGCAAAATTTGATATTGCAACAGGTTACCTTCCGGTTAATACGAAAACATATGAAGAAGAAAGTATGAAAACATATCTGGAAGAAAATCCTGATTATAAAGTGGCAGTGGATCAGATGGCAGCGTCAAATGTAAATGTACAGGAGCCGTTTGATATTATTAACTGGGAGATTGATGAAGTAATTAAAAATAATATGGCGGAGTTTGGTGCGGGAAATCAGGATAAGGATACCACTCTGTATAATATTGTGGAGCAGTGTAATGAAAAACTGGCTGCCTACGTGCGGGCAAACGGGTAAACGAAGAGGTGATTATGTGGTGAAATTAGTCATTAGCGATATGGACGGAACCCTGATAGACAAAGACGAAGTACTGTCGGAAAAAGCTGTAAATATCGTACACGCCCTGAAGGAAAAAGGCATTATGTTTACCATTGCGACTGGCAGAGTGGAATGTATGGCTGATAAATACATAAAAAAACTGGGAATTACAATTCCTTATATTGCCTGTAATGGAGTTACGATCGTAGATCAGAAGAGAGTTCTGAGGCGAAATAAAATCCCCCTGAAAGGCCTGCGGAATATTCTGGAACAGGCAGATCGTATGAATATGTCTTTAGTTTACAGTATAGACGGCAAAGAGACGGTTTATAAAGTGACTCCCTGGATCATGGCACAGAGAGAAACATTTCACAGATATTTTGATACGCATATATTTACAGAGAAGGAATGGGAAAATCTGTATATAGATAAACTGATGATAATGGATGATGTTCGGGAAGGTGCAATAGGTATTCTGGAAGAGCTCTGTAAAAAACTGCCGGATATGTATGGATTTACAAGATATACGAATAAAGCCGTAGAGATTGTAAATAAAAATTCTACGAAAGCCTCGGCATTACAGATTTTATCACAGCATCTGGATATTGATCTGGAAGATATTCTTGCAATAGGAGACCATCAGAACGATATTGAGATGCTGAGAGAGGCAGGTGTAGGCGTTGCTGTGGGAAATGCGACAGAAGAAGCGAAAAAAGCTGCGGATTTTGTTGCACAGGGACGCTGTATAGACGGTGTGGAAGAAGCAGTAAAAAAGTATTGCCATATTCTTGTATAGATGTATAGAAATGAGGGAAAATCATGCGATTATCAACTTCAACCTGCATATACTTTAATAGACCCGATGGAACAAAGGCAAAAATAGAAGATTCTATAGATATGTGCAGCAAGGCCGGATACCAGATCATGGATATGAATTTTCTTGATTGTGCCAGATTCCATACGCCATTCGCAGGGGAAAAATGGAAAGAATGGGTGTATCAGATAAAAGCTTGCGCTGACAGACGAAATATTTCATTTTCACAGGGACATTCCTATTTTTATAATTTCTGCGAGAAAAATCCGGAAGACAGGGAATTACAAGATGAGTATGTCAGAAGAAGTATTGTAGGAGCTTCTATTCTGGAAATCCCCTGGCTGGTCATTCATGCAGGGACAGACTTTGAATCTTCTACTCCATATAAGAGTTCCAAAGAAAAAACCATAGAATATTTAAAGCCGAGGCTGGAACTGGCGGCAAAGCATAGAGTTGGAATTGCCATAGAAAATTTGTGGGATTTGAATATATCACCAAGAAGGAGATATACGGCGAATGCAGAAGAAGTAGCAGACTTGGTCGACACCTTATCCAGAGATTTTGATAATGTGGGCGTATGCTGGGACGTAGAGCATTCAGAAATCATGAAACAGGATATACATACTTCTCTGCAACTCATAGGAAAAAGATTAAAGGCAACGCATATTTCTGATTTTATAAGCAGATATGAAGATCATCTTCTGCCCTACAGCGGTGATACAAACTGGAATAAAGTAATGAAAGCTTTAAAAAGTGTAGAATATCGGGGGGATTTTACTTATGAAGTCCACCGGTATACGATGCGTATGCCAAAGGAACTGGTGCTGTCGGCTTTGAAGCACAGTGTGGAAGTAGGAAATTATTTACTGAAACTTTATGATTAAGAAAAAAGGCAAGACAGCAAACAGATTTCATGTTTGAATGTCTTGCCTTACTTTATAGGAAAAGGGTGAGGTGGTATATGGACAGTGAATTATGGATCTATCTGACAGAAGCATTATGTGACCAGAAAGAGTATATATTTCGAATGATCGGAGCCTGTATTCTGGGAGGTGCAATTGGATTTGAGAGAAAGCATCGCCATAAAGGTGCAGGAATGAGGACGCATGCTCTTGTATGTATGGGGTCTGCATTGATGATGATAGTGTCGAAATATGGATTTGCAGATTTGCCCGGAGCAGACGGAGCGCGGATCGCTGCTCAGGTTGTAAGTGGAATCGGTTTTCTGGGAGCCGGTGTTATATTTGTAAGAAATAATGCGGTAAATGGGCTGACTACGGCAGCAGGCATATGGGTAACTGCCGGAGTAGGGCTTTCTGTGGGAGCCGGACAATGGATCTTATCTGCTGCGGCAACGGCTGTTATGATCTGTGTGCAGTTTCTTTTGCATAATATTAAGGTTCTGGCAAAAGAACCTTATCGGGCATGGGTAAAGATAGAATTTGCAGAAGATGGGGACATTCTGCAGGACATTGAAAACCTGTTTCAGGAAGAAAAAATCACCATCGCTTCTGTGAGAATGAGAAAAAAGAACTCAGGAAAAACAGAGATGAATGTAGAGGCTGTTTTTCCGGCAGGATACAGCAAGGTAAAAATCCTTAATGGTCTTGCACAAATCAATCAAATCTCAGGAATAGATATATGACAATTTTACAGAAGCTATTGATTTTATATCTGTGACCGTGTATTATATTTTACAGTCATATACAATTTGAATCGTGATTTTGTATGTGAAATATATATAATTCTGGCGTATACGGAGGAAAAAGAATGAATCAAAATAATAATCTTCTCAGAATATGGTATCAAAAACCGGCGAAAGACTGGCAGACAGAAGCTCTGGCAGTTGGAAACGGATATATGGGTGCGCTCATATTCGGCGGAGTGAAGAAAGATAAAATCCATATTAATGAGAAGACGGTATGGAATGGAGGTCCTTCCGAAAAAATCAATTATAAATATGGAAATACCAACCCTGCAGATACAAAGGAAGAGCTGGATACCATAAAGAAAGACCTGGATGCTCTCCGTAAAAAACTGGATGATAAATCAGAGCATGTATTTGGTTTTGACGGGGACTCTTATCAGGCGTGCGGGACAGATACAAAAGGAGAAGCAATGGATTGGTTAAATAAGCTTATGGGCGATTTAACCGGGTATGAAGACCCTCAGGACTATGCGAATCTTTATATTTCTACTGATGTATCAGATGAGGCGAAAGCAGAGAATTACGTCCGTGACCTGGATTTACGCACAGCTCTGGCAACTGTTTCCTATGATTATGAGGGAGTTCACTATGTAAGAGAATACTTTAACAGCTATCCCGATAATGTTCTGGCAATCCGTCTGACTGCAAGTGAAAAAGAGAGCATTACTGTTTCTGTTGGATTAGAGGACTGCACAGGCGGAACCCAGTTATCCAATGTGGTGGACGGAAATACCATTACTATGAAGAATGTCCTGTTAAGCAATGGCTTAAAAACAGAGGCGCAGGTAAAGGTGCTTCCGGAAGGCGGAAGCATGACTTCTGACGGTACGCATATTTGTGTGGAAAAAGCAGATGCTGTTACTCTGCTTCTTGCATGTGGTACAGATTATAAGATGGAGTTTCCTTCTTTCCGCGGAGAAGACCCGCATCATGCAGTGACAAAACGTATCAATGAAGCGGCAGAAAAAGGATATGAAGTGTTAAAAGAAGCGCATATCCAGGATTATTCCAGTCTGTTTTCCCGTATGGAGCTTAGTTTTGACGAAGAAATCCCGCAGATTCCTACAGATGAGCTGTTACAGAAATACCGCAATATGGTAGAAAAAAATGGCGGTGTCCTTCCATCTGAAAAGGAACAGAGGGCAATGGAAGTTATCTGCTATCAGTTTGGACGTTATCTCACGATCGCAGGTTCCAGAGAAGGGGCGCTTCCTACCAACCTTCAGGGTGTATGGGGAGAAGAGCACTTTGAATGGGGCGGTGATTATCACTTTAATATTAATGTGCAGATGAATTACTGGCCGACTATGGCAAGCAACCTGGGAGAATGTCTCCTTCCTTACCAGGATTATCTGGACGTTCTCAGGGAAGCAGGCCGTACAGCAGCAGCTTCTGCTTTTGGGATCAAAAGTGAGGAAGGTCAGGAAAATGGATGGCTTGTGGGCTGTTTCAGCACACCATATATGTTCGTAACAATGGGACAGAAGAATAATGCGGCAGGCTGGAATCCTATCGGTTCTGCATGGGCGCTTCTGAATTCCTATGAATATTATCTTTACACAGAGGACAGAGAATTTTTAGAGAGACTTTATCCTTCCATGAAAGAGGTGGCAAATTTCTGGAACGAGGCACTTTATTGGAGTGATTATCAGAAACGATATGTTTCTGCTCCGTCTTATTCTCCGGAAAACGGACCGATCGCAAACGGTGCTTCCTATGACCAGCAGTTTATCTGGCAGCATTTTGAAAATACCATTCAGGCAGCGCAGATTCTGGGAGTAGATGAGGATCTTGTTCTTAAATGGAGAGAAAAACAGGAAAAATTAAATCCTGTGCTTGTTGGTGCAGACGGACAGGTAAAAGAATGGTTTGAGGAAACTCATATCGGAAAAGCACAGGCAGGAGAGCTTCCGGAAATCAATATTCCGCAGTGGAGACAGAGTCTTGGAGCAGAAACAGGCGGACAGCAGCCGCCGCACCGTCATCTGTCACATTTGATGGCGCTGTATCCATGTAATATCATCAGCAAAGACGCGCCGGAATTTATGGACGCGGCAATCGTTTCTCTGAATGAACGCGGTCTGGATGCAACAGGCTGGTCAAAGGCACATAAGCTGAATCTCTGGGCACGTACCGGACATGCAGGAGAGGCGTTCCAGATTATTCAGTCTGCAGTTGGCGGCGGAAACTCCGGTTTCCTTACAAACCTGTTCTCCTCCCACGGCGGCGGAGCCAATTATAAAGAATATCCGATTTTCCAGATTGACGGAAACTTCGGTTATACGGCCGGGATCAATGAAATGCTTCTGCAGAGCCAGCTTGGTTATGTGCAGCTTCTTCCTGCGCTGCCGGGGCAGTGGAAGACAGGATATGTAAAAGGAATTGTTGCCAGAGGAAACTTTGTGCTTGATATGAAATGGACAGACGGAACAGCAGAATCTTTTGCAGTGACTTCACGTAACGGCGGTTTATTTACCGGTGAATATAAAAATCTGTCTGCATATCATGTAACAGACGCGAATGGAAATCAGGTAGCTGCAGAAAAACAGGGAAATGACAGAATTTCTTTCTCTACACAGGCAGGGGAAACTTATTTTATAAACAAATAAATAAAGATAAATAAAGAAGACATATCACTTTAAAGGAAAACAATAAAGTGATATGTCTTTTTTAGGTTGAGTGCATTCGAAATCTGCCATTGCTTTTCGTAAAGGAGAGAGCAAAACGCACACGGTCTCCAAGCCATAAGGTGCTGGAATATTCCAATGGTTTTCCATTATCAAGATAAGAAAGACCTTTGATATTGATTAAAGGTGTGTCGTATGCGGAATTCAGAAGCTGACTGTCTGAGAGGCTTGCCCGCACTGTTTCCAGAATATCATCCACGCGTACTACATTTAAGTGATAACGTTCCTGAATGGTCTGGGAAAGAGAATTATGGATCAGACCTTCTGTTTCAAGATTGGGAACAAGGTCGCAGGGAAGCCAGGAGCGTCCGATAGCGATGGGTTTGCTGTCACAGATAAAAAGGCGTTTGAAATAAATTGCCGCCTGATGTTTTTTTAGCTGCAAAGCTTCTGTTACATCTGGATAAGGTTCTTCTATTTTTTTCAGTTCAATCATTTCAGCAGTCATGGGGTGATTATTGTCTGTTTCGTATGTTCCTGTTACCAGAGAATACTTTAATTCATGAATAAACTGTCGTGGATTTTCGTTTACAATGGCACGCTTTCCGCGGGAACGCTTGATAATATCGTCTTTTTCCAACTCTGCAAGAGCCTGTCGCAGCGTGACTCTGCTGACTCCGTATTGTTCAATTAATTCGCTTTCGGAAGCAAGCTGCCCTTTTATGCCCCATTCGCCATTGCTGATTCGATTTTTCAAATCTGTAGCTACCTGATAATAAACAGGAACAGGGGATTCTCGGTTAATGTTATAATTTTTCATAAACAACCTCATAGTTTTATTTAAGATACTAAGTATTAATATTAATACAAGTATAATGCCCGTGCAAAGAAAAGTCAATAGATATTCCAGCTATATGGAATTTGCTGGAAACAGGTGTGTAAAAAATATGGGAAATGACTTGACATTTTTCAATATATGTGCTTATATAAGTGTATACAAGTATTAAAAATAATATAAGTTAGAGGCGAAGATAATTCTACATACGCAAAACGGAAAGGGGAAGAAAAATGGAGAAATACGAAAATTCTATGTGCAGTCAGGTGGAGAGCCTGCCAGAACTGATTGAACAGCAATATGAAGATTTGGAACCAAAAACGAGGAAGGTACTATCTTTTCAGGAGATTTTTAACATTCAGAAAATTGTGCTGACAGGCTGTGGAGATTCGTATGCTGCTGCAATGGCAACAAAACACGCTTTTGAAATGCTGACATCAATTCCTACAGAAGTTGTGACTGCAATAGAATTGAGCCGTTTTTACTGTGAAAAGCATATGGGTGTTGACTGCAGAAATCCGCTTGTGATCACAGTCAGTAATTCCGGAACCGGAGCGAGAGTATCAGAAGCAGTACAGAGAGCACGGCAGCATGGTTGTTACGTTTTAGGAGTAACAGGAAATCCGGAGTCTCCTTTAGGAAAATATGCAGATAAAATTTTGAAGTTGGATATTCCTTCCTTCCCAAGCGCGCCTGGAACCAGAAGTTATATGGTAAGTGTGATGGCGCTGCTTCTTCTGGCTGTGCGATTTGGAGAAGTACGCGGAAAATATACGATGGATCAGGCTTGTGCTTACCGTCAGGATATAAAAGATCAGGGAAGACGATTAAAAGATATTCTTCCGGAAATGAAAGAACAGTGTAAAAAACTGGCGGAAAAGTGGAAAGAGTTTCCATGTTACGATTTTGTCGGAGCAGGATTTGATTATGCAACAGCCTGGTTCGGTCAGGCAAAAATTCTGGAAGCAACAGGAAAATTTGCGATGCACATCAATACGGAAGAATGGTTTCATCTGAATTTCTTTGTAAGAGATGCAAAACATATGGGGACGATTCTTGTGGCAAATACGAAGAATCCAGCAATGAGCCGCAATCGGGAGTTTATCAAATATGCAAACGAACTGCACAGACCGCTGGCTGTCATTACAGATGGTGATGAGAGTGATTTTGAGAATTTGGAGGCGGTGTATATTAAAGTGCCGGAAGCAAAATATGCGATTTCCATGCCGCTTACACAATTTGCACCGGTTTGTCTTCTTGCGGGATACATTGCGGTGATGATCGGAGAAAAGTATGGCAGAGGATGTGAGGGAGACTGGTCTTTCTGTAAAGGTGGATATTGTGTGAAAAACAGCGAGATTATTGTAAAATAAGGGGGATGAAGTAATGTCTGTGTTAAAAAATATAAAAATTTCCACAACTTATAATGAGGTACATGATATTACAAAAGAAGTAAAACAGGTAGTAGAAGAAAGCGGAATCAAAGAGGGAATCTGTATTGTACATAATATGCATTCTACAGCAGGTCTTGCTGTTTTTTCTCCCTGGGATCCAGATGGATTCAAAGATTTGGACGAAGAAATCAGAAGGCTGGTTCCTACACGAATTGATTTTAAGCATCAGCATGATACTCCTCAAGATGCAGCGGGACATATTAAATGTGCGCTTTTGGGAGTGACGGAGACTTTTATTGTTCATGATGGAAAATTGCTTTTGGGAGGCTCTCAGGGAATTTATTTTCTGGAATTTGACGGACCGAGAAACCGTGAATTTTATGTGAAAGTAGTAGAAGATAAGTAAGGGAAGGGAGAAGTGTTTATGAAAAAGATAATTCTTGACTGCGACCCGGGTATGGATGATTCTATGGCGATCGTTATGGCTGCGAAATCACCGGAGCTTAAATTAATGGCAGTAACAACCGTAAATGGAAATTATCCTGCAGATGTTACATGTGTAAATGCAAGAAAGGTACTAGAGATGCTGGGAAGAGAAGAGATTCCGGTTGCAAAAGGCATGGAAAGACCTATGGTGAGGAATGCACCAAAAGATCCGTTCACGCACGGGAAAGACGGGCAGGCAGAAAACTTTCTTCCAGATCCTGAGATACCTCTGGATTCCAGACATGCGGTGGATCTGCTTATCGATCTGATAAAAGAAAATCCCGGCGAAATTACAGTTATTGCAACCGGACCTATGAGCAATATTGCGATGGCAATTACAAAAGCTCCGGAAATTAAGAGCATGATAAAAGAAATTATTGCCATATCAGGCGCTTTTGGATTAAATGAATATGCTTTTTTAAATGCAACAGGAGATACGCCTCAAAGCGAATGGAATGTGTATGTTGATCCGGAAGCATCAAAGCTTGTCTATGAATCCGGAATACCAATGACAGCTCTGGGACTTGATGTAGCCACTCATTTTGATGTGGATTTTACAGAAGAGGAGATAAAAAGCCTGGAAGACAGCGAGAAAAAAGAAGCGCGTTTTTTACGGCAGGCAATCCGGTTTAATGGAAACAGGGGATTTGATGCCTACTGTACAGTGATCGACTGTATGGCAGTGGCATATGCCATAGATTCTTCTCTTGTACAGACAATGAAGACAAGGGTGGGAGTAGAAACAAAAGACGGTTTGACACTGGGAATGACCGTTGTAGACAGACGGCATCATCATGTATGGACAAATCTTCCAGTCATAGAAATTGGCTGTGATGTGGACTATGAAAGATTTTTAAAACTGGTTCTTGAGCTTGTTTTACAATAGGAGGCAGTTATGTACAGGTATCAGCACAAATTTTTTGAAAAAGAGGCAATTTATATAGCAGGACCGGAATGCTTTTATACTCATGGTTATGATATGCTTGCAGCCATGAAGGCGCGGGCTGTTTCTCTTGGATTTGGGGTGACGCTTCCGAATGACCATTTTCTGGATATGGAAAATCCAGACAAAAGAAAACGGGCAGACAGTATTTTTTCAGACCTTGATAAGGTTATGAAAGATACGACAGTTATTATTGCAGATCTGGAGGCGTATAGGGGAGCAGAACCTGACAGCGGGACTGTCTATGAGCTGGGTATGGCATATGCGAAAGGTGCCAGATGCTATGGATATACAAGAGATAAACGCAGTCTGTCAACAAAGAACCAGAACGCCTGTTTAAAAGACGGAAAAATATATGATGAAAGAGGCAGAGAGATGCTTTATGGCATTCTTCCGTTTTCTCCTGATATTATCGGGTCTACAAAAATTGTGGAAGGAGATTTTGATGACTGCCTGAAAATGCTTATGACAGATATAGAGGAAGAGTATAAACAGGAAGGAATGAGGAAGCTATATTCTGAAAGTCAGGAGCAGTCAGCCGCCCCAAAAAGAGAAAGACCTGTGATTTATCTGTCTGGTTTTGAAAGATATGATGCAGATGGAAAAGAAATTTTTGATAAACTGAAAATCCTGTGCAGAAAGCTGGGATATGAGGTGAGAACACCTTTTGATGAAATACAGGGAATTTCGGAGATGGATACAGATAATCCTTATATAAAAGCTGCAAATTTATTTGACAGATTTCAGCAGCATGTCCGGGATTGTGATGTGATTATAGCGAATCTAAACAATTACCGTGGTTATGAAATTAACAACGATGTTGCATTTGAATGTGGAATGGGTTTTGAACTGGGAAAAAAATTATACGGTTTTATGGAAAATACAGATAAATTGATCAACAGGATCCCACACCTGGGGGAAGAAAAGGAGTATCGGGATCATACAGGAAGCAATGTGGAAAACTTTGATTATCCGGCGAATCTGATGTTTGGAAGCTCAATGAAAATTTTCCAGGGTGATTTTGAAGCGGCAGTTCGAAAAACAATAGAAGATTTGGAAGAAAATTAAAAAAACAGAAAAACAAGTCATAAATTCCCCTTTCTCCCGTTAAAATGAAAGTAGAACAGATTTCCGGGAGAAGATTATGAAGGGGAAAAGAATCGGGGCAGTCATAGGCTGGCTTCTGGCAGTGGCGCTGTTTTTGCAGCCTGTCTGCATATGGGCAGAGGATACAGATGAAGCGGCAGAGAGCCAGACTCTTGTAGAAGCGCCCAGTGCAGTTCTTATGGAGGCGCAGACAGGAACTATTATTTTCCAGAAGGATATGGACACCAGAAGAAGTCCGGCAAGCATCACAAAAATCATGACTTTGATCTTGATTTTTGATGCCATAGAAAACGGTTCGCTGAAGCTTGAAGATCCTGTTACAACAAGCGCTTATGCAAAATCAATGGGAGGTTCTCAGGTTTTTCTGGAAGAGGGCGAAACTCAGAGTGTGGAAACCATGATAAAGTGTATTGTCATTGCCTCCGGAAATGATGCAAGCGTGGCAATGGCAGAACATATCGCAGGAAGTGAGCAGGAATTTGTCAGTCAGATGAATGCAAGAGCAAAAGAACTTGGCATGGAAAATACGAATTTTGAGGATTGCTGCGGTCTTACGGACTCCCCGGGGCATTACACAACTGCGAGAGATATTGCGGTAATGAGCCGGGAGCTGATTACAAAATATCCACAGGTTCTTGAATATTCGTCCATATGGATGGAGGATATTGTTCATGAGACACGGAAAGGTTCCAGTAAATTTACTCTGGCAAATACAAATAAGCTTCTCAGAAGCTTTGAGGGCTGCGTGGGACTGAAAACAGGAAGTACAAGTGTGGCAAAATATTGTTTAAGCGCAGTTGCCAAAAGAAACGGGATTACCCTGATTTCTGTAGTGATGGCAGCGCCGGACTATAAGGTAAGATTTAAAGACGCAGCTTCCATGTTGAATTACGGTTTTTCCAGATGCAGTCTTTATGTGGACGAGAAACAGTCAAAGCTTCCAAAGATAAAGGTTACAGGCGGAGTTGAGGATGAGGTATCCCTTCGATACGAAGGAAAATTTCAATATCTGAGTACAGAAGGAAAAGAGCTTTCCGATATAAAAAAGAAGCTTGTGATCCCAAAAGAAGTGAAAGCTCCTGTAAAGAAGGACGAAAAAGCAGGAGAGATGTGTTATTATATGGGAAAAGAAAAGCTGGGAAGTGTTCCTGTCCTGTATGAAAAATCCGTGCGAAAAGCCGTGTATAAAGATTACATAAAACGAATGTGGGAAGCATATCTTCTCTGAAAACAGGCAGGTTTGCCGATGTGAAAATAATGCGCATCGGGGACCTGCTTTTTTTGACAAAATCCTGAGGTTCGGGTTATAATACAGAGGTACAGAAATTTTTTACATCATGGAGGAAGTTATGGAAAATAAAGAAAAACAACCAAATAAATTAAAGCTTCTGGCAAGGTATTATAAACCGTACAAGGGGCTTTTTCTGGCAGACTTATTTTTTGCCATTTTAGGGGCGGCGGTTACCCTTGTCATTCCCCTTCTTGTGCGCTATATTATGAATACAATAGGAAATATGCCCATATCTGAGGCAAAATCTGCTATTCTTACTATTGGCGTGGGAATGCTGGGACTGATTCTTGTGCAGCTTGGAAGCCGCTATTTTATTACATATTACGGGCATATGATGGGTGCATATATTGAACACGATATGCGTAACGAGATTTTCAGCCACTATCAGAAGCTTTCCTTTACTTTTTATGACAATCAGAAAGTAGGACATCTTCTGTCAAGGATCACAAGCGATCTTTTTGACATCAGTGAGCTTCTTCATCACGGACCGGAGGATATTATTATTTCTGTGATCAAGCTTGTGGGCGCGTTTCTCATTCTTGTCAATGTAAACGGAAAAATGGCTGCCATCAGCTTTTCGATTGTAATTGTCATGCTCTTTTATGCTCTTATATTTAACAGAAGAATGAAACACGCGTTTAAGGAAAACAGAGCCCGCATTGCAGATATTAACAGCCAGATTGAAGACAGCCTTTCCGGAATCCGCGTTGTAAAGTCCTTTGGAAATGAAAAGAGAGAGATGGAAAAATTTGCAAAGGGAAATGAGCGTTTTGTAGCTGCAAAGCGCCTCACTTACCGTTACATGGCAGGCTATCACGCAGGAATGGATTCCTTTACGACACTGATCACAGTGGCGTCTCTTGTTGCAGGCGCGTTTTTCCTTACAGACGGAACCCTGGATGCGGCAGACCTTGTTACCTTTCTTCTGTATATCAATAATTTTACAGAACCGGTAACAAAGCTTGTAAACTTTACGGAACAGTTCCAGAACGGATACAGCGGATATGACCGTTTCCTGGAAATGATGGCGATCGCGCCGGATATTGAAGATGCTCCGGACGCAGTATCTCTTGATAAGGCACAGGGCGGCATTGAATTTCAGGAAGTTTCCTTCCACTATTCTGATACAAATGAAGAGGTACTTTCCCATGTAAATCTTCAGGTAAAACCGGGAGATTATGTAGCTCTTGTGGGAACATCAGGAGCTGGAAAAACAACGCTTTGCAGTCTGATCCCACGATTTTATGATGTATCTTCCGGAAAAATCCTTCTGGATGGTACAGATATAAGAAAGATCAAGTTAAAAGATCTGCGTCGTCAGATTGGAATCGTGCAGCAGGACGTATATCTTTTTGCAGGAACGATCATGGAAAATATTCGTTACGGAAAGCCGGATGCAACAGACGAGGAGGTTATCCGTGCGGCAAAGGCTGCCAATGCCCATGATTTTATTATGGAAATGCCGGCAGATTATGATACAGATATAGGACAGAGAGGCGTGAAGCTTTCCGGAGGACAGAAACAGCGCCTTTCCATTGCGAGAGCATTTTTGAAAAATCCGCCAATTCTGATTTTTGACGAGGCAACGTCTGCTCTTGATAATGAAAGCGAGAAGGTTGTGCAGGAATCTCTGGAAAAGCTTGCAAAAGACAGAACTACTTTTGTCATTGCACACAGACTTTCCACGATCCGAAATGCAAGAAGGATCCTTGTGCTTACAGAGGACGGCATTGCAGAAGAGGGAACGCATGAAGAACTTCTTAAAAAAGACGGCGTTTATGCAAAGCTTTGTAAGGCAGGGCTTTGAGAAGGGAGTAATTATGAAGGAAATCAAAACAGAAAATGCAGTAGGACACATTCTCTGCCATGATATTACAGAAATTGTAAAAGATGAAAGAAAAGGTGTATTGTTTCATAAAGGTCATGTAGTGCGAGAGGAGGACATACCTGCACTTTTGAGAGTGGGAAAAGAGCATCTTTATGTATGGGAGAAAAAAACGGGAATCCTTCATGAAAATGAGGGAGCGGAAATTCTTCGCCAGATTTCTCAGGGAGAGGGAATGCACCCTACAGAGCCGAAAGAAGGAAAGATAGAGCTGATCGCAGACAGGGATGGTCTTTTAAAAATAAGAAGAGATGCCCTGAAAGCTGTAAACTCTCTCGGGGAAATGATGATCGCCTCAAGACACGGAGATTTTCCAGTGAAGAAAGGACAGAAAATTGCCGGAACAAGAATCATTCCCCTTGTGATCGAGGAAGAGAAGATGGAGGCTGCAAAAGAGGCAGCAGGACAGGAACCGATTTTTGATATTCTGGCTTTTCATCACAAAAAAGCGGGCATTGTCACAACAGGAAGCGAAGTAAAAAAAGGTCTGATCCAGGACACGTTTACTCCGGTTCTTGAGGAGAAACTGAAAGAATACGATGCAGAGATTCTGGGTCATACGATGCCGGGAGATGAGAAAGAACAGATTACAAAAGATATTCTGACCTTTATAGAAAATGGCGCAGACCTTGTGCTCTGCTCCGGGGGAATGAGTGTGGACCCGGACGACCGCACACCGGGAGCAATTAAAGATACAGGAGCGGAGGTGCTGACTTACGGAGCGCCGGTTCTTCCGGGAGCGATGCTTATGGTGGCTTATTATGAAAAAGACGGAAAACAGATTCCAATCATCGGGCTTCCGGGCTGCGTGATGTATGCAAAACGAACGGTATTTGATCTTCTTCTTCCAAGAATTATGGCAGACGATAAGATTCTTCCAGAGGAAATCGCAGCTTATGGGGAAGGCGGACTTTGCCTGAATTGTGAAACATGTACCTTCCCAAATTGTGGATTCGGGAAATAAGATTTAGAAAAAGGGTGTTTCATGAAAACATTTAGAATAAAAAAGTACGAGATTGTTTCGGCAAAAATAAAAGAAAGGGAAATAAAGTTTGCTTTTTTGACCGACCTCCACGGGCTGGAGTTCGGAGAAAATAACAGTGATCTTCTCCGGGCAGTCAGAGAATTTTCTCCTGATGCTGTTCTTTGTACAGGCGATATGCTTGTAAGAAGTGAGCCGGATACCCTCAAGACAGCAAAAACGCTTCTTAAAAAACTGGCAGAAGAATTTCCTGTTTATGTAAGCCTCGGCAATCATGAATATAAACTGATGGTATCGGAAGACTATAAAAGTATGTGGGAAACTTACAGGGAATATGAAGGAGAACTGGAAGCAGGAGGCGTTCATATTCTTCACAACCGTCATATGGAACTGACAGTAAAGGGAAACAGGATTGGTGTGTATGGTCTGGAACTTCCCCTTTGTTATTACGATAAACCGTTTGGCCGGAAACTTACAGCGGAAGAGATAACAGGATTCGTGGGAGAACGAAAGAAGGGTTTCAGTATTCTTCTTGCCCACAGTCCCAGGTATGGAAAAGCATATTTTTCCTGGGGAGCAGATCTGATCCTGTCCGGACATTATCATGGGGGTGTGATGCGTTTCGGAGAAAATACAGGGCTTGTTTCTTCTCATCTTCGGATTTTTCCTCCTTTTTGCTGCGGAGAATTTAAGAGAGGGGAACAGCGCATGATTGTAAGTGCAGGGCTTGGGGAGCATACCATTCCCGTTCGGCTTCATAATCCGAGAGAACTGATCTGTATCACAGTAAAATCACCGAAAGAGGATGTTTTATGGCAATAGCGGTAAAATTAAATGTATTTGAAGGGCCTCTTGATCTGCTCCTTCATTTGATTGATAAAAATAAAATTGACATTTACGATATTCCGATTGTGGAGATTACAGATCAGTACATGGAGTATATCCATTCTATGGAAAAAGAAGATCTGGGGATCATGAGTGAGTTCATGGTCATGGCGGCCACCCTTCTTGATATTAAATGCAAAATGCTTCTTCCGAAAGAAGTCAACGAAGAAGGTGAGGAAGAGGATCCGCGTGCAGAGCTTGTGCAGAAGCTTCTGGAATATAAAATGTACAAATATATGTCCTATGAGCTGAAGGATAAAATGGACGCCGCAGCCAACGTGTACTACAGGGAGGCAGATATTCCAAAAGAAGTGTTAAAATATAAAGAGCCTGTAGATCCGGCAGAGCTTCTTCGTGGCATGACGCTTGAAAAGCTGAATGCGATTTTTAAATCCGTTATCCGCAGGCAGGAAGATAAAATTGACCCGATCAGAAGCCGGTTTGGAACCATTGAAAAAGAAGAAGTCAGCCTTTCTGAGAAAATGCTAGAGCTAAAGGAATTTGCCGGGACACATAAAAAATTTTCTTTTCGGGCACTCCTGGAAAAACAGCATTCCAGAATCCAGGTGATCGTAACCTTTCTTTCTGTGCTGGAGCTGATGAAAATGGGGCACATTCATGTAGATCAGGAGACTCTTTTTGGTGAAATAGAGATTGAAGTATTGACAGAGCCGGATACCTGGAAAAATTTAACAGAATTTGCAGAAGAATAAAAGAAACGGAGAATTTCATGAATATAAAAGAAGCAGAGGGAGCCATTGAGGCAATTCTTTTTGCAATGGGAGATGCAGTAGAACTGACACAGATCGCAAAAGCTCTTGAACAGGACCCTTCCACAACAGAAAAAATCATACATAATATGATGGATCGTTACCGGGAGGAAAACAGAGGAATCCAGATTATTGAACTGGAACAGTCGTATCAGATGTGCACAAAAAAAGAATACTATGATTATCTGATCCGCATTGCCATGCAGCCAAAGAAACCGGCACTTTCCGATGTTATGCTGGAGACTCTATCCATTATTGCCTATAAGCAGCCGGTAACAAAGGTGGAAATAGAAAAAATCCGCGGTGTGAAATGCGACCACGCCATCAACAAGCTGGTGGAGTACAGACTTGTAAAAGAGCTGGGAAGGCTGGACGCACCGGGAAGACCGATCCTTTTTGGAACAACGGAAGAATTTCTTCGTTCCTTTGGGGTGCAGGCACTTGATGAGCTTCCTGTTCCGGATCCGGTTCAGATAGAAGATTTTAAAGCAGAGGCAGAAGAGGAAATTCAGCTAAAGCTGGACGTATAAACAGAAGGAGGAAATAGCTATGCCGACAACGTATACTCATGATTATTTTGGAAAAAAGGTTTATCAGAAGCTTCCGAAAGAGATGAAACGCGTAATAAGAGAAAACGGGGAGCTTTACCGAATCGGGCTTCATGGTCCGGATATTCTGTTTTATTATATGGTATCGAAAAATCCTGTGACACAGTTTGGAATTAATATGCACAAAGAAAAGGGCAGAGCATTTTTCGAGCAGGGAATGGAGACGGTGCGTCGTACAGGAGATCAGGCACTTCTTTCTTATCTTCTGGGCTTTGGCTGCCATTATCTTCTTGATTCCTACTGCCACCCCTATGTAGATGAAGTGGCGGAAGCGGGAGTAATCTCTCATACTGTTCTGGAAAAGGAATACGATCGTTTTCTTATGGAGGAATCCGGAAAAAATCCGTATATTTACCGGCCTTCTGACTGCATTGTGCCACGGTATCGGTGGGCAGAGAAAATCCATAAGGTCCTTCCTACAGTAAAAACTGTGAATATTTATATTTCCATGAGAATGATGAAGTTTCTCACGAATCTGATGGTATGCAATGACGGAGAAAAAAGAAGAAAAAGAATAGAGAAGCTTCTTAAACTGACAGGAAGCAAAAGCGCTATGTCTCTTCTGGAGCATTTTATGAAAAAAGAACCGGTTCCGGGTTCTTCTATTCCTGTTGCACGGCTGAATCGTTTGTTCTGGGAGGCAGTAGAAGAAGTGCCGGAGGAGCTTATAGAGCTTTACAGTCTCTCAAAGGAGAAGAAAAAACTGTCGCAGAGATGGGACAGGACGTATAACGGGTAATGAAAAAACAGATTTGCAGCGACACGCTTCAGCTTTCCCGATGGAAGCTTCGCTGTTGTCACTGCGAATCTGTTTTATTATTATTATTTCGCCTGGCAAACGGTTTAGATCTGTCTGGCAAGTGGCTTTTTAAAAGTGCGGAATACGCCGGTCTGTTCAAGAAGTCTTGTAATCGTGAAGAAAATAATGGAATCAATCGGCCACATGATCAAGTTTTTCAGCGCTCTCGCCGGAAGAATTGCAAGAAATCCCTTGCCGTACAGCATATCCAGCCATAATGTGTTTAAGAGCACGTTCACAATGAGTATCACGACCAGCTTGGCAATCAAAACTCTTTTTAAAGTGAGTTTTTGGCGATAATAAAAGCAGCCGTAGATAAAGGCGGCCAGCATGGCATTAAAGGTAAAGCCGAAGAAAAATCCGCCGTCCGGTCTCATGAAATATTTTACAATGTCCAGGATTCCGGCAAACAGACCTCCTGTAACAGGACCAAAAAGATAATCCACAATCTGATTGGGGATACCGGAAAATCCGATTTTAATATAAGGTCCAAGGTTGATGGTTGCCACTGAATTGAGAATCAGTGCCAGGGCTGCCAGCATTGCGCTCATGGCAAGTGCCGGAACACTTTTCAGCTCTTTCGCTGAAGTAAGAAACATATTTTTTGTTTCTTTCATAAAAAAATTACCTCCTTTCGCAGATACCTGACCACAATAGGAGATAATCATATGTACTTATCCTCTGTTGCAGCGAGATGCAATTTATATACCGCAAGATTTCTCTTTTCGTCTTCCGGCAACTCTCTATCCGGAAAGCACTTTACGCATATAAATTTACTCTGCATATCCTTTTATGGTGTTATTATACTTCTCTATCATGAAGTGTGCAATATCTTTTTTTACATATTTCCCAATTTTTTGATTTTTACATAGATTGTGTTGTGATAAAGTGATATACTGTAACCATCTATACGAAGATAAAGGAATTTTATAACAGATGAAATTAGAGTATAAAAAAGCAACGATAGAAGATTTAGATTTGCTGACGAAAACAAGAGTGGAAGTTTTAAGAGCTGCAAATGAATTGCCGGAAGATACAGATATGAGTGAGGTGGAAAAACAATCTCACGATTATTATAAAAAAGCCCTTGTCGATGGATCTCATATTGCGTATCTGATATTTGACGGGGAATCTTTTGTGGGTGCCGGAGGAGTCAGCTTTTTCCAGGTGATGCCAACTTACCATAATCCCAGTGGTAAAAAAGCATATATAATGAATATGTATACAGTCTCGGAATATAGAAGAAGAGGAGTTGCGTATCAAACCCTGGACAAACTGGTGCAAGAAGCGAAAGAGAGAGGGATTTTCGCAATATCTCTGGAAGCGACAGATATGGGACGCCCTTTGTATGAAAAATATGGATTTGTAAAGATGGATCATGAAATGGAATTGATATGAGGAGGAATTACATTCAATGGAAAATACATATAAGTTTACGACATCAAAAACCATTACAACGATTTTTGTATATTTTTTGCTGTTTCTGGCGGGGGATTTATTTGGAAGCCTGCCCTTTGATTTTGTTTTTTCTTTTGTAACATTGCCGTGCAGTGAATTATATATTATTTTGAGAATGCTGGGTTGTTTTGCTCTTACGTTTGTGCTTTTTTGGCTGTATACAACAAAGCGTCTTCATTTAAAGCTGAGTGATTTTGGAATTACATTTAGAATAAAAAGTTGGGGAATTGTGCTGTCTGTTTTACTTCCTGTGTTTGTTATTGTTGGTTATCTGATGACAGGAGCAAAGCTGGAAGTGAATGAATTTACGTTTGGCAGAACATTATTGCTTATCATTGCTTCGGCTATGATTGCTTTAAAATCAGGAATATTGGAAGAAATGTTATTCCGCGGTTTTATTATGAAGCTTCTGGAAAGCAGATGGAATAAATATGTGGCAATTTTTGTGCCATCTTTCATATTCGGTCTGGTACATATCCCCTCTATGGAGACATTTACTGTGGAGGGCGTGATACTTCTGATTGTAAGTGGAACATTAGTAGGAATCATGTTTTCCCTGGCGGCATATGCCGGGAAATCCGTGGCAAACAGTATGCTGCTTCACGGCGTGTGGAATTTTGTTATGATAACCGATATTTTGCACATTACAACAAAAGAAGGGATTTACGGAGAACCTCTTTTTTCAATGCTCATCTCCTCAGATAACATATTACTGACAGGAGCTGGCTTTGGAATGGAAGCTTCCATAATTGCTATAGCGGGATATGCCCTTATTTGTATTGTGGCAGGGGCTATAGAGAAACACAAATCTGCATAAAATCAGGAGGCGTTTTGTATGAAAAGAGAATTAGGGATTGCCAGATGTGGTCTTGCATGTTGCTTATGTTCAGAAAATACCGTGTGTAATGGCTGCGGCTCAAGTGGGTGTCCGGACAATGACAGTTGTGAGAATAAAAAATGTTCAATGGAAAAAGAACTGACACACTGCTATCAATGTGAGAAAGATTGTAAAAAAGGATTATTGAGCAAGATTAAGCCATATACATTTACTTTGTTCGCTAAAAAATATGGAGAGGAAACACTGTTAGACTGTCTGGAGAGAAATGAGAAAAAAGGAATTGTCTATCATCGCGAAGGGATAAACGGAGATTATGATGAGTTTGATGATATAGAAGAACTTATGAAATTTATTCTAACAGGGGAACGATAAAATATGGCGGTAAACTATAGGTCGAATCGACTAAACTATCGGTTAATTTAGTATATTTGAGAAACGTGTTAAGGTGAAATCATCAAACACTGGGAGGAATTCATAAATGAAGAAAACGCTTGGTATGATGATTTCATCATTAAGAAAAGATAAGGGAATGACACAGTTGGAACTTGCAGAAAAGATGGGTGTAACGGAGATAGTTGATGGCACATTAAAAGGAATTGGCATCGCTATGGGGATTGCCGTAACAGTATTGTCTGTTCTCGAATAACTGGAAGTAAATGCAGCATTTACTATGTTAGGAATTGGATTGATGGGAATCCATTTCTTTGTTAAAGGATAAGACGGATAAAAAGGAAAACGAATGATAAAAGTATAGATGAAAAGGAAGGAAAGCATGGGAGAGACAGGAATTAAGCCAATAGTAATAGAAGAAATATGTGATTTTGCCAGAAAATATAATGTAAAAAAAGTAATACTGTTTGGTTCAAGGGCAAGAGGAGATTTTAAAGAAAAAAGCGATATAGACCTGGCAGTGCAGGGTGGCGATTTTATTCGTTTTATGTTGGACGTGAATGAGGAAACGAGTACTCTTTTGAGTTTTGATATTATTAATCTGGATGAAAAAATACAGATCGAATTAAAAGAATCCATTGAAAAGGAAGGGAAAATAGTATATGAAGAAATTTGAACATTTTAAATCGAATCTGAAAGTGCTTATCACAGCAGAAAATGAAGATCTGTCTAATGAATTTATCATAGGGGGAATTATTGATAAATTTTTTGTTCAATTTGAACTGGGATGGAAAGTGTTAAAGGAGTTGTTAAGTTATGAGGGGCATTCCATCTCTGTAACAGGTTCTCCGAAAATGATTTTAAAAACGGCATTTACAATTTTTGATTTCATAGATGAAGATATTTGGCTTGGGATGTTGAAAAACAGAAATGATTTAACGCATATTTATGATGAATTAGCAGCAAAAAGATTAGTTGGGGTGATTTTAAAAGATTATATCCCTGCATTTGTAAAGATGCAGAAAGGGATTGAGGAATATTACGGTATTGAGTTAGAAAATTTATAAAACAATAGATTTGAGGTGAAGTATGGCATCAAGTAAGGAATATTTGGAATTTGTTTTAGGGCAGTTATCTGAATTGGATGAAATTACGTATCGAGCTATGATGGGAGAATTTATTATCTATTATCGAGGTAAAATTGTAGGTGGTATCTATGACGACCGATTACTTGTTAAACCAGTAAAATCTGCAATTAGTTATATGCCGGAAGTGTCATATGAGTTACCTTATGAGGGCGCAAAAGAAATGTTGTTGGTAGAGGAAGTAGATGACAGAGCGTTTTTGACAGGACTGTTTCAAGCTATGTACGAGGAGCTGCCACTGCCCAAAACAAAAAAGAGGAAATAAAAAAGTATAAAAGAAAAAATTTTGGTTTTGATCAGTATAAATGCGAAGGATAAGCAATTAAATTTGAATATGATAGGAAAATTGTGACTATGATAGAGTTGAGTGTATTCAAAAAAATATTGAAAGAAAATGAAGAGCGCTTTCCGTTACTGACGCTTGATGAATTTTTTAATGGAAATACAGAGGAGGACTCCATTGCTCCGAATCAATGGGAATTTGGGCGTCCAACGCTTTCTGCAATATGGGATATGCTACAGAAGATTGAGTCAATGCCTAATATAGCGTGGGTACGTGTTGCACTGCACGATGATACAGAAATCGTAGAAAAGAATGGGATGGAAGAATTGGTTCTTATGGGAGATACAATTGTGATCTGTACAACCATTTTGCCTGCGAAATTAGAAAAAATAGTAAATTGTGAATGGCTATGCGCTGATGGAGTAATTGTAATAAAGGAATTTGAATTAAATACTTATTCGTGTGTACCATTAATTCCAGAAAGCTTTGAATGTTTAGAGATTGTGTGGGACTAATCTGCAACTTTAAATTCGGAGCTGAGTAACAGGAAAGGAGATCCAACATGCCTGTGATTGTTCATATATTCACTATATTATTTGCGATTCTCTGTTTCATGATTATTAAGAAAAAACGTTATAAGGAAATGCCGGTTATATGTTCTATCATATTTATTTCCTTCATCAGCTTTGGCACAGCTTCTCTGATTGCTGTTTTTGCGCCTTATGGAGAAATTCTGTCATATCCCTGCATGATAATGGCATTAGGATTATTGCTGCTTTTGGTGGGAATCAATGATTTGTATTCAGTTTTTCGCTGTACGAAAAGAATCGAGGGAGTTTACTGTGGTTATCGTACATATTACGGCAGTCATGGTGTTTCTTCTTATAGTCCGGTTTTCAAGTATACATACGATGGGAGATTGTACCATGAACAGACGGCACAAACGGTATCTCGCAGGCAGCTTACAAAAAATATGACGGAAGGGAATCAATATTTCATATATATAAATCCGAAGTGTCCCGGTGTTTATGTCCTTTTCAGAAGAATGAGAGTGAGCGGAGTGGTATGCTTTGTTATTGGAGCGGTATTTATGGCAGCAGGGGCAGTCATACTATACGCGTTGTTTCCTGTGCTTTTTTAACAAAAAAATTTTAATACATATTCCTTTCCCTTCCGAATATACTTTTAGCAGATAGAAGTAATTATGACAAAGCTGCGGAGGGTTGGGAATATGAAAAGAGGGAAAGCTGCCGCCGCCGGTATTCTGGCGGCGGTTTTATTTTTTGTACACATGGCTGTGTCGGTAAAAGCAGAAGAAAAAGGCCCGGGAAATTTATATGCCCTGTCAGCCGTTTTGATGGATGGAGATTCCGGCAGAGTCCTTTATGGGAAAAAAGCGGACGTTCCAAGACCCAATGCCAGCACTACGAAGGTTCTTACCTGTATTCTCGCGCTGGAAAATTCGCCGGGGGACGATTATGTAGAAATTTCTCAAAATGCAGCTTCCCAGCCGGAAGTAAAGCTTCATTTACGAGCAGGGGAACAGTATTATATGGAAGATCTTCTGTATTCCCTTATGCTGAAAAGTCACAATGATACAGCCGTTGCCATTGCAGAGCATGTGGGAGGAAGCGTGGAAGGTTTCAGCCGCATGATGAATGAAAAGGCAAAGGAAATAGGCTGTGAAAGTACCCATTTTATTACTCCCAATGGTCTGGATGCGGTGGACAATGGAGGAGAACATCGCACAACTGCAAGAGATCTTGGATTGATTATGCGTTATGCCATTCAGAACGAAACCTTCTTAAAAATCACGCAGACAAGAGAGTATTCCTTCTGGGATATTGAGAAAAAAAGACAGTTTCACGTGCAGAATGCAAATGCGCTTCTCGACATGACGGACGGGGTTCTTTCAGGAAAAACAGGGTTTACGGGAAATGCAGGATACTGTTATGTCTGTGCGGTGGAAAAAGAAGAAAGAATTTTTATCATTGCGCTTCTGGGATGCGGCTGGCCGAATAATAAAAATTATAAGTGGAAAGATACGATGGCGCTTCTTCAATATGGAGAGGAAAATTTTGAATATAAATCCTTATGGAAAGAGCCGGAGATTCCCAAAATCTGTGTGAAAGACGGGATTTCCAAAGAAGAAGGATTTCGACAAAATGCGTATGTGGGAGGGCGTGTTTCTGTTACAGAAAAAGAGCGAAACAGAAAAATACTGGTAAGAAAAGAACAGGAAATTACTATGGAGACAAAATTAAAAAAAGAGCTTTCTGCTCCTGTAAAAAAGGGCCAGAAGATAGGAGAAGTCACATTTTTCCTTGATGGAAAAAAGCTGATTTCCTATCCTGTCCTGGCTGACGCTTCCGTGAAAAAACTTACCTATAAATGGTATGCACAGCAGGTATTTCAAAAATATTTTCATTAAAAATGAGCGGCTTCTGTTTGGTTATGCGGACAGAAGCCCTATTTGTTATGGAATAAAAAAGGAATCCATATTTACATGTTCCAGAGTCAGAAGTTTTATTTTTTTGTCAATGCCTCCTGCATAACCGGTAAGGTTTCCGTTTGCCCCTACGACCCGGTGGCAGGGAACAATGACAGAAATTTTATTATGCCCCACTGCGCCGCCTACTGCCTGGGCAGACATACGGGAAATCCCTTTTCTGGCAGCAATCTGCTTTGCGATTTCTCCGTAAGTCATAGTTTTTCCATAGGGGATAGAACGGAGGATTTCCCACACTTCTTTTTGAAAATCAGATCCGGTAAGATGCAGGGGAAGGGTAAAGTCCGGCTCTTTTCCGGAGAAATAAATAGTAAGCCATTTTTTCACATCTTTAAAAAGCGGAATCTCTTTTTCTTCTGTTTCTTCGTTAAGACTACTTGCAAAGTATTTCTGACCTTCAAACCATGCTCCTGTTAAACCGTCTTCTTTTGCAGCAAGAAAAAGTTTTCCGAGAGGGGAAAAATAACAACTTGTATATTGCATAAACAGCTCCTTTTGTAGGGGTATATGATGTTGCAGTTAAAAGATGCCTGACGAATTGCTTTGCACTTCGTACTTTCACGATGATTCTACCATAAAATCCATCAGAAAAAAACAGAACAGCGATTTTATTGACGGTTTTGTTTTTTCGTGATAGTTTATGTACCAGAAATATATGGATTACGACAGACGGAGGAATGATCATGGAAATGATTCGAAAAGGAAAACCGGGAGAAGGAAAGCGGGTGCGGGACTTTGCAGATATGTGTTTTAGAAAAGAACCTTCGGATGAAAGGTTTGAAACTTTGCTTCCCAAATTATATAAAGAGCCGGAAAAAACAGTAAAGGACCATATTCTTCTGGAAAATGACGGAGAGCTAAAAGGGCTGATCCTTCCGCAGGTGATGACCTGGCAGGCAGGGGACAGAGAACTTCTCACAGGTCATATCGGCACAGTATGTGTATCACCGGATTATCGGAATCAGGGCGCTATGCGCCGGCTGATGGCGGCGGCGATAGAAGAACTGGAAAAGGATGGTTGTGTGTGTATTGTCTTGAATGGGCAGCGTCAGCGATATGAACATTTCGGTTTTGTGCCAACAGGCAGCAAGACACAATTTGTGTTTAATCCGGCGAATGTGAAAGGAGAACAGGCAGAAGGATATGAACTGAGGGAGTTTGTAGAGGAGAACCTGAGAGAGGTAGACAAGCTGTTTTGTAAAAATGATCTGCATATGTACCGGGAAAGAAATGATTTTTCGGATATTCTTTGTTCCTGGTCTGCGAAGCCTTTTGTGCTTTGGCAGGAAGAGAAAATCTGTGGTTATTGCACCGTGGTTTCCCAGAAAAAAACTGCAGCAATAGCTGAAGTGCGTCTGGCAGATAAGAAGCATTTAAAACCGATTTTAAAGTGTCTGTTTGATAGAGGATTTTCTGAAGTTATGATGAATATTGCTCCGGGAACGGAGGAATATGCAGCTGCAGGACTTTTATGCGAGTATTATAATATTGTGCCATGCAGCAACATACGGATTCTGAAGTTTGCTCCTTTGGTGGAGGCTCTTCTGGAACAGAAACACCGGAGGATTGGTCTGCCCCGGGGTGAAGTCAGACTTTTGATAGAGGGATATGGACTTTTGGAGATAGACGTAACGGAAAAAGGGGTAAAAACCCGGATAAGTGAAGAGAAAAACAGGAAGGCTGATGGGGAACTCACTTATGAACAGGCAGTCCATTTTTTGTTTTCTCCTCTTTCGCTGGAAAGAGAGCTGCTGTCCGGAAAATATCCGCTTACAGCAAACTGGTTTCCTATTCCAATTTATATAGAAGAAAATGATTTTATTTGAAAATAAAAAATAGGAAAGCTATTGAAATTTTGTAGAAAAAAAGGTACAATTAGAATTGGCTAAATTTTTGGTTATACTTTTAAAATTTTTATAAAATGGAGGGCAAACTAGAATGAGTAATGCAACACAAAGCTTAGCGGGCGCAAGAATTACTTCTTTGCTGGACGCAAACAGTTTTGTTGAAATCGGACAAAGTGTAACAGCCAGAACTACAGATTTCAACATGGCTGAAAAAAAAGCACCTTCTGACGGAGTTATTACCGGATATGGTGTGATTGATGGGAATCTGGTATACGTGTACAGCCAGGATGCTTCCGTATTAAACGGAACAGTAGGTGAAATGCACGCAAAGAAAATTTCCAGACTGTATGATATGGCAATGAAGACAGGCGCTCCTGTAATCGGACTTGTTGACTGTGCAGGTCTTCGTCTCCAGGAGGCGACAGACGCTCTGGAAGCTTTCGGAGAAATTTATCTGAAAGCAACACTTGCTTCCGGAGTGATTCCGCAGATTACCGGTATTTTCGGCACATGCGGTGGCGGTATGGCAGTTCTTCCGGCTCTTACAGATTTTACTTTCGTAGAAGAGAAAAATGGTAAAATGTTCGTAAACAGCCCGAACGCACTGGAAGGAAATCATATTTCCAAATGCGATACATCTGATGCAAAATTCCAGAGTGAAGAGACAGGTCTGATCGACGGTGTTGGAACAGAAGAAGAAGTGATCGGAAAAATCCGTGCACTTGTAAGCCTTCTTCCATCTAATAACGAAGATAACGATTCTTTTGTTGAGTGCACAGACGACTTAAACCGTGTATGTGAAGACATTGCAAACTGTGCAGGTGACACAGCCCTTGCACTTTCCAGAATCGCAGACAACGGTATCTTCCTTGAAACAAAAGACGCATACGGAAAAGATGTGGTAACAGGCTTTATGCGTTTAAATGGAGCAACTGTGGGCGCTGTTGCAAACAGAAGCGAGATTTATGACGAGGAAGGAAACAAGGCAGAAGAATTTGACGGAAGCCTTTCTGCAAGGGGCGCAAGAAAAGCAGCAGAATTTGTGAAATTCTGTGATGCTTTTGAGATTCCGGTTCTCACTCTTACAAACGTAACCGGATTTAAAGCAACTCTCTGCAACGAAAAGATGATGGCAAAATCTGTAGGTGAGATGGTTCACGCTTTCGCAGACGCAACTGTTCCGAAGGTAAATGTGATCATCGGAAAAGCTTACGGAAATGCTTATATCGCAATGAACAGCAAAGCAACAGGCGCAGATATGGTATTTGCATGGGAAAATGCAGAAATCGGAATGATGGACGCAGATCTTGCAGCAAAAATCATGTACGCTGATGCAGATGCTGCAACATTAAAAGAAAAAGCAGCACAGTACAGAGAACTTCAGTCAGGCGTGGCTTCCGCAGCAGCAAGAGGCTATGTAGACGCTGTAATTTCTCCGGCTGATACAAGAAAATATGTAATCGGAGCATTTGAAATGCTGTTCACAAAGAGAGAAGACCGCCCATCTAAAAAACACGGAACGGTCTGAGCGAGGTGAAGCATATGAAGCATATTTTTAAGAAAATCTCCGCTGTCCTTGCAGCAACAGCCTGTGCAGCATCTCTTACAGTAGCTGGTACAGCCGTTGTGTGGGCAGAAGAGGAAATTGATGCCAACGTAAAAGAAGCTCTGGTTGCTACGGCAGAAGGGCTTACTGAGACAATTATTCCTCTTTCCGAGGAAGAGATTGACGCTTATATCGAATCCGGTGATGAATTTACCGTATCTGCAATGGAAGCATGGGAAGGTTCACTGGAAGAAGTTGGAGAGAAAAGCGCAGACCAGGAAAAAGCAGGAGAAACAGAGATCGTGTTTGCAGACGACCAGTATACAGTAACGGTACCGGTTCTCTTTGAAAAAGCAGACGCAAATTTTGTTTACCTGTTTGACGAGCAGGGTATGCCGCTTTCCATGAGTGTAGATGTACAGTATCCTATGAGTGTTACTTTACAGAGAGCAGGTTTAAATACCCTGATGGGTCTTGGAACCGTATTTATCATGCTGATTTTCCTTTCCTTTATTATTTACCTCTTTAAATTTGTACCGATGATCTTCGGCGGCAAAAAAGAGGAGAAAAAGGAAGCGCCGGCTCCGGCACCTGTTGTTGTGGCACCTGTACAGGAAGAAACAGACGATACAGAGCTTATCGCCGTTATTTCCGCAGCAATCGCAGCAAGCGAAGGAACAAGCACAGACGGATTTGTTGTCCGTTCTATCCGTAAAGTGAATCGTAAAAAAAGATAAATGACATTAGGAGGATTTTAAAATGAAAAGTTATACAATTACTGTAAACGGAACAGCATATGAAGTTACAGTGGAAGAGACAGGAAGCGTTTCCGCTCCTGCAGCACCGGCAGCAGCACCAAAGGCTGCACCGAAAGCAGCTCCAAAGGCAGCAGCTCCTGCAGCAGGCGCTGGCGCAGTAAAGGTTACTGCTTCTGTACCGGGTAAAGTTGTAAAAATCGTAGCTTCCGCAGGACAGGCAGTAAAAGCCGGTGACAGTGTTGTGATTCTGGAGTCCATGAAAATGGAGATTCCGGTAGTAGCTCCTCAGGACGGCACGATTGCAAGCATTGATGTTGCAGAAGGTGCGTCTGTAGAAAACGGAGATACTTTAGCAACAATGAACTAAGACGGGAGGGAATCAAATGTCTTATGTAGTAGATACCGTGTCCAACCTGATCCATCAGACTGCATTTTTTAATCTGACATGGGGCAACTATCTGATGATAATCGTGGCATGTGTGTTCTTATACCTGGCAATCCGTCACGGATTTGAACCGCTGCTTCTTGTTCCGATCGCTTTCGGTATGCTTCTTGTAAATATTTATCCTGATATTATGGCAAGACCGGAAGATATGTCAAATGGAGTGGGCGGACTTCTTCATTACTTCTATATCCTGGATGAGTGGAGTATTCTTCCATCTCTGATCTTCATGGGCGTAGGTGCCATGACAGACTTTGCTCCGCTGATCGCAAACCCGAAGAGCTTCCTCATGGGTGCAGCGGCACAGCTTGGTATTTATGTAGCTTACTTCCTTGCAATCTTCCTTGGATTCAACGGAAAAGCAGCAGCAGCAATCTCCATCATCGGTGGAGCAGACGGTCCGACTTCTATCTTCCTTGCTGGTAAGCTTGGACAGACAGCTCTTATGGGACCGATCGCGGTGGCGGCATATTCTTATATGTCACTTGTGCCGATCATCCAGCCTCCGATCATGAAGGCGTGTACAACAGAGAAAGAACGTAAGATTAAAATGGAACAGCTTCGTCCGGTATCCAAACTGGAAAAAATCCTGTTCCCGATCGTGATCACAATCGTTGTTTGTCTGATTCTGCCAACAACAGCTCCGCTTGTAGGTATGCTGATGCTTGGTAACCTTTTCAGAGAGAGCGGTGTTGTAAAACAGCTTACAGAAACAGCATCCAATGCTCTTATGTATATCGTAGTTATTCTTCTGGGTACTTCTGTAGGTGCTTCTACAAGCGCAGAGGCATTCTTAAATGTAGATACCCTGAAAATCGTAGTATTAGGTCTTGTTGCCTTTGCCTTTGGTACATTCGGCGGTGTTATGCTTGGTAAGGTTATGTGCAAGCTCTCCGGCGGAAAGATCAACCCGCTTATCGGTTCAGCAGGTGTATCTGCCGTTCCGATGGCTGCCCGTGTATCTCAGAAGGTAGGTGCGGAAGCAGATCCTACAAACTTCCTGTTAATGCACGCTATGGGACCAAACGTAGCCGGTGTTATCGGTACAGCAGTAGCTGCCGGAACCTTTATGGCTATTTTCGGCGTGTAAGCGAAGGTCGAATTTCGTGAATCGAACTTCCTTGTTATAAAAAAATAAAAGGAGTAGAACAATGGCAGAAATTGAAAAAAAACCTGTTAAAATTGTGGAAACCATTCTGCGTGACGCTCACCAGTCTTTAATTGCAACACGTATGAGCACAGAGCAGATGCTTCCGATCGTAGATAAACTGGATAAAGTCGGCTATCATGCAGTAGAGTGCTGGGGCGGCGCAACATTTGACGCTTCCCTTCGTTTCCTGAAGGAAGATCCGTGGGAAAGACTTCGTAAACTTCGTGACGGATTCAAGAACACAAAATTACAGATGCTTTTCCGTGGACAGAATATCCTTGGATACCGTCCTTACGCAGATGACGTAGTAGAGTATTTCGTACAGAAATCTGCTGCAAACGGAATTGACATTATCCGTATTTTTGACTGTATGAACGACTTAAGAAACCTTCAGACAGCCGTTTCTGCAGCAAACAAAGAAAAAGCACACGCACAGGTAGCGCTTTCCTACACACTGGGAGATGCGTATACACTGGAATACTGGACAAGCATTGCAAAACGTATTGAGGAAATGGGCGCAGATTCTATCTGTATTAAAGATATGGCTGGTCTTCTTCTTCCATACAAGGCAACAGAGCTTGTAACAGCCCTGAAAGAAACTGTGAAGATCCCG
Organism: uncultured Blautia sp.; assembly: GCA_900540785.1. Lineage (GTDB taxonomy): Bacteria > Bacillota > Clostridia > Lachnospirales > Lachnospiraceae > Blautia_A. The sequence continues at coordinate 37,270 of UQHF01000012.1, read as the reverse complement.
ATCGACCTTCATACACATTACACATCAGGCGTTGCTTCCATGACTTACTTAAAAGCAGTAGAGGCAGGCGTTGACATCATTGACACTGCAATGTCTCCATTTGCGCTTGGTACTTCCCAGCCTGCAACAGAGGTTATGGTAGAAACCTTTAAGGGAACACCATACGATACAGGATTTGATCAGCAGCTTCTTGCTGAGATCGCAGACTACTTCCGTCCAATGCGTGACGAAGCCCTTGACAGCGGTCTGTTAAATCCGAAGAACCTTGGTGTAAACATCAAGACTTTACTTTACCAGGTACCGGGCGGTATGCTTTCCAACCTTACCTCCCAGTTAAAAGAACAGCATGCAGAAGATAAATTCTACGATGTTCTGGAAGAAGTACCGCGTGTACGTAAAGACCTCGGCGAGCCGCCGCTTGTTACTCCGTCTTCCCAGATCGTTGGTACACAGGCTGTATTCAATGTTCTTATGGGCGAGAGATACAAGATGGTTACAAAAGAGACAAAAGATGTATTAAGCGGAAAATATGGTGCAACAGCAAAACCATTCAACGCAGAAGTACAGAAAAAATGTATTGGCGATGTAGAGCCGATCACATGCCGTCCGGCAGACCTGCTTGACAATGAGCTGGATAAGCTGGAAAGTGAAATGGCACAGTACAAGGAGCAGGATGAGGACGTTCTTTCCTATGCACTGTTCCCACAGGTTGCAACTGATTTCTTCAAATATCGTCAGGCACAGCAGACAAAGGTTGATGAAACAGCAGCAGACAAGAAAAACGGAGCATATCCGGTTTAATAAAAACTACAGGGAGCTTGCAATAGCAGGCTCCCTTACTGGATTATAAAGAAAAATTAAGGAAGGTACTTTCATGAGCAAGGTATTGATTGTTGGCGGAGGAGCTGCCGGCATGATGGCAGGCGTTCACGCCGCAAGGAATGGCCATGAGGTCCATATTCTGGAAAAAAATGAAAAGCTGGGTAAGAAACTCTATATTACAGGAAAGGGACGCTGTAATGTTACAAATAATTGTGACACAGAGGAACTGTTTCCTGCTGTGATGCAGAATCCCAAATTTCTTTACAGCGCCTTTTATTCCTGGAACAGTCAGGACGTGATGTCGTTTTTTGAGGAGCTTGGCATTCCGCTTAAAGTAGAACGGGGCGGCAGGGTGTTCCCGGAATCCGATCACTCTTCTGATATTATCAGAGGACTGGAAAGAGCGCTGAAAAAAGCCGGTGCAGTGATCCATCTCCACACAGAGGTAAAAGAATTAAAAGAAGAGAATGGAACGGTCACAGGCGTTGTCCTGAAAGACGGAAGCTTTCTCTCTGGCGACAGTGTGATCGTGGCAACAGGCGGATTTTCCTATCAGGCGACAGGCTCAACAGGAGACGGATACCGGTTTGCAAAAGATATGGGGCATACGGTAACAGAAATAGAGCCGTCCCTTGTACCTCTTCACACAAGAGAAGAATACATTCCAAAACTTCAGGGGCTTTCTCTTAAAAATGTGGCGCTCACTGTAAAATGCGGAAAAAAGACAGTTTATCAGGATTTTGGGGAAATGATGTTTACCCATTTCGGAGTGACAGGCCCCATGATCCTTTCTGCCAGTGCCCATGTGGGAAGGTGGCTTAAAAAAGGAGAGTGCAGAGGGTATCTTGATCTGAAGCCTGCTCTTACAAAGGAACAGCTTGATGCAAGGGTTTTAAGGGAATTTGATGCCGGACAGAATAAACAGTTTAAAAATGTGATCGGCGTGCTGTTTCCTTCTTCCCTGACTCCTGTTATGCTGGAGCTTGGCGGTATTCCTGCAGATAAAAAAATTCATGAAATTTCCAGGGAAGAACGTCTTGGATTTGAAGAAATTGTAAAGGCTTTTCCGTTTACGATTACAGGGATGGGAGAATTTAAGGAAGCTATTATTACAAGAGGCGGCGTGTCAGTAAAAGAAGTGCAGCCGGGCACGATGGAATCAAAAAAAGTAAAGAATCTCTATTTTATCGGAGAGGTTCTTGATCTGGATGCAGTGACAGGCGGATATAATCTGCAGATTGCCTGGTCTACGGCATATCTGGCAGCGCAGGCAATTCAGTAACAGAGGAGGATAGAAGATGGGTTGTAATATTGCGATCGATGGTCCGGCAGGAGCCGGAAAAAGTACCATAGCCAGAAAAGTGGCAAAGGAGCTGTCTTTTATTTATGTGGATACAGGAGCCATGTACAGAGCTATGGCATATTATCTTCTGAAAAACCATGTGACAGGAGAGGATTCCAAAGAAATTGAAGAGAAATGTCAGGGTGCGGAAATTTCTATCTGCTATGAAAATGGAGAGCAGCAGGTTCTTCTTGGGGAGGAAAATGTAACTTCTTACCTTCGCACAGAGGAAGTGGGAAAAATGGCGTCTGTAAGCTCTGCAAACGGAAAGGTAAGAGAGAAGCTTCTTTCCCTTCAGAGAAACCTTGCAGCGCAGAACAACGTGGTAATGGACGGACGTGATATAGGAACAACGATTCTTCCGAATGCAGATGTAAAGATTTACCTGACTGCGAGTGCAGACACAAGGGCACAGCGCAGATACCAGGAGCTGGCAGAAAAGGGAGAATCATGTGACCTTGAGGAAATCAAAAGAGACATTATCGCAAGAGACGAAAGAGATATGAACCGTGAGGTTTCTCCTCTTAAGCAGGCGGAGGATGCCGTTCTTGTGGATTCTTCCCATATGGGGATTGAAGAGGTAACAGAAGAAATCATCAGGATTTACAGAGAAAAGGTGAGACGCTGAGATGAGGGTAAAGGTTGCGGAGACAGCCGGATTCTGTTTTGGAGTAAAGCGGGCTGTCGATAAAGTATATGAGCTGATTGCGTCCGGCGTTTCTCCTATCTATACTCTGGGACCGATCATCCACAATGAAGAGGTTGTTTCCGACCTTGAGAAAAAAGGTGTGGCTGTGGTATCGGAAGAGGAGCTTTCAATGCTTTCAGGGGGAACCGTTGTGATCCGCTCTCATGGTGTGGGAAAAGCGGTATACGATAAACTTGAGAGACTGGGGCTTTCTTATGTGGATGTAACCTGTCCGTTTGTCCTTAAAATACACAGGATCGTGGAGAGGGAGAGCAGAGCGGGAAGCCATATTATCATCATAGGAGATAAGGAACACCCTGAGGTAAAGGGCATCTGCGGATGGTGCCTGGGCGGGTACACCGTCATAAAAAATGTACAGGAAGCAGAAGATTTTGTGCCTCCTGCGGGCAAAAAGCTGTGTGTGGTGTCACAGACGACATTTAATTACAACAAATTTCAAGAATTAGTTGAAATTCTTCGCAAAAAGAGGTATGATAATAATGTTTTAAATATTCTAAATATTTTAAACACTATTTGTAATGCTACCGAAGAACGGCAGAAAGAAGCAGGAAGTATAGCCGGAGAGGTAGACACTATGCTGGTCATAGGCGGCCGGCACAGTTCCAATACTCAAAAGCTGTTTGAAATATGCAAAAAGGAATGTGGAAATACTTACTATATACAAACACCTGTAGACTTGGATTCTGAAATGTTCCAATGCAGTAGTTGTGTAGGTATTACAGCAGGGGCTTCCACCCCAAAGAAAATTATTGAGGAGGTTCAAGAACATGTCAGAATTAAGTTTTGAACAGATGCTGGAAGATTCCGTAAAGACTATCAGAAATGGAGAAATCGTACAGGGTACGGTCATCGATGTAAAGGAAGATGAAATCATCCTGAATATCGGCTATAAAGCAGACGGTATCATCACAAAGAATGAATACTCAAACGATTCAAGCGTTGTGCTTGCAGACGTCGTACATCCTGGTGATGCTATGGAAGCAAAAGTTTTAAAGGTAAATGACGGAGAAGGTCAGGTTATCTTAACTTACAAGAGACTTGCAGCAGAAAAAGGAAATAAACGCCTGGAAGAAGCATTCGAAAACCAGGAAGTATTAAAAGCAACCGTTTCTCAGGTACTGGACGGCGGCTTATGTGTAAACGTAGAGGAAGCAAGAGTATTTATTCCTGCAAGCCTTGTATCCGACACATACGAAAAAGATCTGTCCAAATATGCAGACCAGGAAATCGAATTTGTAATCACAGAGTTTAACCCGAGAAGACGCCGCATCATCGGTAACCGCAAACAGCTTCTTCTTGCTGAAAAAGCAGAGAAACAGAAAGAGCTTATGGAGAGAATCCATGTTGGCGATACAGTAGAAGGTGTTGTTAAGAATGTAACAGATTTTGGTGCATTCATCGACCTCGGCGGAGCAGACGGACTTCTTCACATTTCTGAAATGTCCTGGGGCAGAGTAGAAAATCCGAAGAAAGTATTTAACGTAGGCGATCAGGTTAAGGTTCTTATTAAAGAAATCAATGGAAACAAGATTGCTCTTTCCTTAAAATTCCCGGAAGAAAATCCGTGGCTTTGTGCATCTGAGAAATTTGCAGTAGGCAATGTAGTGACAGGAAAAGTTGCACGTATGACAGATTTCGGTGCATTCGTTGAACTTGCACCTGGTGTAGATGCACTTCTTCATGTATCTCAGATTTCCAGAGAACACGTTGCAAAACCGGCTGATGTTCTTTCCATCGGACAGGAAATCGAAGCTAAGGTTGTTGATTTCAACGAAGAAGAGAAAAAGATCAGCCTGAGCATGAAAGCTCTGGAAGCTCCGGCACAGGCAGAAGAGGATTCTGAAGAAGAATAATCTTATAAGGTGATAAACGAAGGGACTGCAGAAATGCAGTCCCTTATTGTGTTCAGGCGATATAGAAAACCAATTTATTTTAAAGTTCCAAGAAGAAACGGCAGTGTATTTCTAAGATAAGAAAGCTGCTGTTTTTTATTTGTAAGAAAAGCTCCGGAGCAGTCGAACCAGGTGTAGCAGGTTTCCGGTCTGGCAGCTTTTCTGAGAGATTTGTCCAGGCAGGCGCTTAAAGATTTTGGCATTGCCGTATCTTCGGAAGGGATGTAGTGATAATCTTTATAATTGGGATAATACTGTTTTGTTTGTCCGTTCTTTGTCCTGATGATCAGGCGCAGAATCGTATCTTCTCCTTTTATGTAAAAATCAGTTGTTCCATTTGAAAAGGGAACAGGAAGAACCTCAGAAAGCCTGACTGTCATGAGAAGATGTTCCCCGTCAAAAACCGCCTCTTCCGGCTCGTATTTCCCTTCTTTTATATTCAGGTAAGACGTCATCGAAAGAATCTGTCCAAGCCCCTGCAAGTCCTCCTGATTGTGCCCCAGAAGGATTTCAGCAGATTCCGGGTTGTGATTTTTTATATAGTTTCGAAAAAGTCGGATACAGTCGTGTCCGTCCATATATGTACGAACCGGCAGAGATAAAAAGTCTTCCAGAGCCGGCTGTTTCATGGACGGAAGCTTTAAAAGGGATTTCAAAGGCTTTAAGACCTGGTAAAGGTCAAGGGCTGGGGTTCCCTCAAAAGGAGAGGGGAGTTTATGGATTCGATACCGTTCCTCAAGATAAGGCTGGTCAAATTGATTTCCGTTATACTGGATCGTGACAGAAGCGGAGGAGAGAAAACGGGAAAATTCCTTCAGGAGAAGAGGTTCATCCTGTTCTCTCTGGGCAAACCACTGGTACATCTGCCATTTTCCGTCCTCAAAAGCGACTGCTCCGATCAGATAACAAAAAGTGGAATTTCGTGATAGTCCGGTAGTTTCAATATCATAAAAAACAGGCTGAAAACTCCCCTCAAAACCCGTTGAGAACGATAAGTTTTTAACAGTCTCAGAACCCGGAAACCACTGTAAAATAGGCATTTTTTTAACAAGCATGTGAATTTATTACCTTTCATAGATTGTATTTAATTATACACAAAAAAATAAAATTTGGGTAGTGAATTTTTTCATAAAAAGAGTTATAGTATAAATAACCGATTCGTCAGATTATATAAAAAAGAAAGGAAAAAATATGTGGGATTTTACAATTCGAGGAGTAGATGTTTATCATATTCTCAACTGGTTTTTTATCTACAGCTTTCTTGGCTGGGTCTGGGAGACAGGATACGTGTCTGCAAAGCATGGGAAGTTTGTAAACAGGGGATTCGTAAGCGGGCCGTTTTGTACTATTTACGGATTCGGCGCTTTGTCTGTGTATCTTATCCTGAAACCGGTAAGTGACAATTTATTCCTTTTGTATGTAGGCGGTGTGATTGTAGCAACTGCACTGGAATATGTTACGGCTGTTTTGATGGAAAGCATTTTCCATACCTCCTGGTGGGATTACAGTGATCAGAAATTTAATTTCCAGGGGCGGATCTGTCTGTGGGTGTCTCTTGGCTGGGGCGTATTTGCGGTGGCGCTGTTTCGGATCATTCACCCTGTTGTGGAAAGTATTGTAGGGCTGTATCCTGTGATCGCAGGAAAAATTGCAGTGACAGCCATCGGGATTTACTGGCTGGTTGATTTTTGCTTTTCAGCAGCGGCTGCTTCCAAGCTTCATGCACGGATTCCTGTATGGGAGAAATCACTTGATGAAATGCAGAATGAGATCATTATGAAAATCCGGGAGAAAATGGGAATTGCAGAAATGGTGCGGGACCTTTCTCTCGACAGTTTAAAAGAGCGTCTGGAGGACCTGGAGTTCTTAAAGGAAATCGATAAACGGCGAAGCTCTGTAACGGAAGAGTTCGCAGCTGAGGTTCAGAAAAGAAAAGAGGCAATGGCGTCCAGACTTGGCCGCAACGCCCATCGTTTTGTGAGATCATATCCTCATCTGAACCGTGGCTATCGTATTCGTAAGGAGCGCCACTTGAAAAACAGAAAGGATAAAAAGAATTAACATAAAGGAGGAAACGTGAAATGGCTTTTTTAACCTTTAAAGGCGGTGTTCACCCCTATGATGGGAAATCGCTTACAAAAGACAGCCCGGTAGAGTCCTATCTTCCCAGAGGAGAAATGGTCTATCCTCTTTCCCAGCATATCGGAGCCCCGGCAGCTCCTGTTGTACAAAAGGGGGACTATGTAAAACGGGGACAGAAAATCGGAGAGGCGGGAGGATTTGTTTCCGCTCCTGTTCACTCGTCTGTGTCCGGTACAGTAAAGGGAATGGAAATGCGTCTTGGAGCAACAGGAACAATGGCAAATTCTATTATTATCGAGAATGATGGAAAATATGAAGAGACAGAGTTTATCCCTGCAAGACTGGAGGAGCTTACAAAAGAAGAAATTTTAAAGCGCATTCAGGACGGAGGCGTTGTGGGAATGGGAGGAGCCGGTTTTCCCACTCATGTAAAGCTTTCTCCCAAGATGCCGGAAAAAATAGAGTTTGTTCTTGTAAATGGTGCAGAATGCGAGCCTTATCTTACAAGTAATCACAGAAAGATGCTGGAAGAGCCGGAAGAGATTATAGAAGGGCTTCGCATTATGCTCACGCTTTTTGAAAATGCAAAGGGGTATATCTGTATTGAGGATAATAAACCGGACTGTATTGAAAAAATGAAAGCGCTTACAAAAGATATTCCGAGAATGGAGGTAAAGGAGCTTCTCACAAAGTATCCTCAGGGAGGAGAGCGTACCCTGATTTATGCTACGACAGGAAGAGAAATCAATTCTTCCATGCTTCCTGCTGATGTTGGCTGTGTGGTTGACAATGTGGATACAGTAGCTGCCATTTACAGGGCGGTCATTCTTGGAGAACCTGTGATGGATAAGGTGATCACTGTGACGGGAGACGGCATCAAAGCCCCGAAAAATCTCAAAGTCTGTACAGGAACGGATCTTGCAGAGGTTGTGGAAGCTGCCGGGGGATTAAAGGATGGAGTTTCCAAGGTAATTGCCGGAGGTCCTATGATGGGATTTGCCATGTACGATCTTCATGTGCCATGCACAAAAACTACGTCAGCCTGTCTTTGCCTGGAAGAAGACCCTGTTTCCAAAGCAAAGCAGACCGCGTGCATCAACTGCGGAAGATGTGTAAGCGTCTGTCCGGGCGGTGTGCTCCCTGCCCGTCTTGCTACCTTTGCAGAGAATGGGGATATGGAGAATTTCCAGAAATTTGACGGAATGGAATGCTGTGAGTGCGGCTGCTGCAGCTATATCTGTCCTGCAAAACGTCCGCTTACACAGAGTATCAAGTCCATGAGAAAAATGGTTCTGGCAAGCCGGAAGAAAAAGTAGAGGGGGTATGACAAATGGGCGAAATGTTAAATGTATCATCAAATCCTCATGTGAGAGATAAGATGACAACAAGTAAGATCATGCAGCTTGTACTGATCGCACTTCTTCCGGCATCGCTGTTCGGTGTGTGGAATTTCGGGCTGCGCGCGCTGGCAGTCATTCTTGTGACTGTGGCGTCAAGTGTATTTTTTGAGTGGCTTTATAATAAGCTGATGCACAAAGAAACGACAATAGGGGACTTCAGTGCGGCAGTGACCGGCCTTCTTCTTGCCTTAAATATGCCGGCTGGGATTCCGCTCTGGATTCCGGTTCTGGGAAGTGCCTTTGCCATTATTGTGGTAAAACAGCTTTTTGGAGGGCTTGGACAGAACTTTATGAACCCTGCCCTTGCTGCAAGGTGTTTTCTTCTTATTTCCTTTGCGGGAAAAATGACAGATTTTACTGTTTCTGATTCTTTCCGCGGGACAGTAGATGCCGTTTCAGGAGCGACACCGCTTGCCGCTTTAAAGGCAAATGGATTTACAGATTCTTCTGTTTCTGTTTTCCATATGTTCGTGGGAGATATTCAGGGAACTATAGGCGAGACTTCCGTCATTGCCATTTTGATCGGAGCTGTTATTCTTCTGGCATTTAAAGTAATAGACCTTCGGATTCCTCTTACATATATCGGAAGTTTCGGTGTGTTTGTGATTTTGTATATGCTGTTTTCCGGAATGGGATTTGACATAAATTATCTTTTTGCCCATCTGTTCGGAGGCGGTCTTATGCTGGGAGCCTGGTTTATGGCAACCGATTATGTGACGACACCGATCACGAAAAAAGGGCAGCTTGTATACGGATGCTGTCTTGGCATTTTGACTGCTGTCTTCCGTCTGTTCGGAGGCGCGGCAGAGGGCGTATCTTACGCGATCATTTTCTGTAACATTCTTGTGCCTCAGATCGAGCGTTTTACACGCCCGAAGGCGTTTGGGAAAGGAGGCAAAAAAGCATGAAAGGTTCCATTGTAAAAGACACGGCAGCCATTACCATTATTACACTTGTGTCCGGTCTGGCGCTGGGAGTGGTACAGGACATTACGGCAGATCCTATTAAAAAACAGGAGCTTCTTGCAAAACAGGAGGCATATGAGGCGGTATTTGAGACAGCAGATTCTTTTGAGCCTGTATATGAAGGGGAAAATAAAGACCTGGAATCTTTTCTAGATGAAAATGGTTACAGCGCGCAGAATATCGATGAAGTGATGCTGGCAAAAGGTAAGGAAGGAGAAGAGCTTGGATATGCCTTTACCATTACCACGGCAGAAGGATACGGCGGAGACATCCGGTTTGCTATGGGCATTCAGGAAGACGGAACCGTAAACGGAATTTCGATTTTATCCATATCTGAGACAGCCGGTCTTGGAATGAAGGCAGATACAGAAGAATTTAAAGATCAGTTCCGGGAAAAAAAGACAGAGAAATTTACCTATACAAAGACCGGAGCGAAAAATGACGGAGAAATTGACGCATTAAGCGGCGCGACCATCACCACAAATGCAATGACAAACGGAGTGAACGCCGGCTTATGTGCCTTTCAGTATGTGAAAGGAGGCGCTTCCAAATGAAAGCAAATACACCTGGTGAACGGTTATATAATGGAATAGTAAAAGAAAATCCGACCTTTGTGCTGATGCTCGGCATGTGTCCCACGCTTGCTATCACTACTTCTGCTACAAACGGAATCGGTATGGGACTTACCACAATGGTCATTCTGGCAGCATCCAACCTGATGATTTCTCTTCTGAGGAACTTTATTCCGGACAGAGTGCGTATGCCTGCGTATATCGTAGTGGTCGCTTCTTTTGTGACAGTTGTGCAGCTTCTTTTGCAGGGCTTTATTCCGGCTCTTTACGCTGCCCTTGGAATCTATATTCCACTGATCGTTGTAAACTGTATTATTCTTGGAAGAGCCGAAGCGTATGCTTCAAAAAACAAACCCATTGCCTCTCTTTTTGATGGGATTGGTATGGGACTTGGCTTTACCGTAAGTATTACCTGCATCGGCGCTGTCCGCGAACTGATCGGCGCGGGAACACTTTTTGGACATCAGATCCTTCCTCTTGCAGATTCGGCTGCGGGAAAGGCAGGATATGAACCGATCACGATTTTTATTCTGGCTCCGGGCGCGTTTTTTGTACTGGCAGGTCTGTCTGCTTTGCAGAACCGTTTTAAGATGGGAGCTGCAAAACGGGGAATCGACCCAAGCAATCCGGACTGCAAGGGAAGCTGTGCTTCCTGCGGAAATACCATGTGCAGGGGAAAAGGAGGTAAAGAGTCATGAAAGAATTGCTGCTTATTATTGTAGGCTCTGCTCTTGTAAATAATGTTGTTTTAAGTCAGTTTCTCGGACTTTGTCCCTTCCTTGGAGTTTCCAAAAGCGTAAATACGGCGGCAGGAATGGGAGGAGCCGTTATTTTCGTTATTACCCTGTCCTCTTTTGTGACAAGTGTGATTTACAAGCTGATCCTTGTACCTTTGGATCTTACGTATTTACAGACTATTGTATTTATTCTGATCATCGCGGCGCTTGTGCAGTTTGTGGAAATGTTCCTGAAAAAAGCAATGCCTTCTCTTTATCAGGCTCTGGGAGTATATCTTCCGCTGATCACAACAAACTGTGCAGTATTAGGCGTTGCCCTTATCAACGTACAGAAGGATTACAGCATTTTGCAGGGAACGGTAAACGGATTTGCCACAGCGGCAGGTTTTACCATTTCCATTATCCTGATGGCTGGTATCCGTGAAAAAATAGCGTATAACAACATTCCGAAATCTTTCCAGGGATTCCCCATTGTTCTTATTACGGCGGGACTGATGGCGATTGCTTTCTTTGGATTTTCCGGGCTGATTTAAGGAGGTGGCAGGATGAATGCTGGAGCAATTATTGCAGCAACTCTTCTTGTTGCGGCAGTGGGATTATTTATAGGAGTTTTTCTTGGCGTTGCGGGAAAAAAATTTGCAGTTGAGACGGATGAGCGGGAAGTAAAGGTAAGAGAGGCGCTTCCGGGAAACAACTGCGGAGGCTGTGGCTATCCGGGCTGCGATGGTCTTGCGGCAGCCATTGCAAAGGGGGAAGCCCCGGTAAACGGCTGTCCTGTAGGCGGAGACGCCGCCGCGAAAGTGATCGCGGAGATTATGGGACAGGAGGTTGTGGAGACAGAGCGTCAGACCGCTTTTGTAAAATGCAGCGGCACATGTACGAAAGCGAAAGAAAACTTTGTGTATACAGGCGTACAGGACTGTGAGATGATGGCGTTTGTGCCGGGCGGCGGCGCAAAGACGTGTACATACGGGTGCCTTGGCTTTGGAAGCTGCGTAAAGGCGTGTCCCTTTGACGCCATTCACATTGTGGACGGCGTGGCGGTTGTTGGCAGAGAAGCATGTAAGGCGTGCGGAAAATGTGTGGAGAAATGTCCGAGGCATTTGATTGAGCTTGTGCCTTATGAGCAGAAGACAAGAGTATTCTGTGCCTCACGCGCAAAAGGAAAGGCTGTGACAGAAGCCTGTGAGACCGGCTGTATTGGCTGTAAAAAATGTGAGAAGAACTGTCCGGCAGGAGCCATTACGGTGACAGATTTCTGCGCGCATATTGATTATTCCAAATGTACAAACTGTGGAAAATGCCAGGAAGTATGTCCGAGAGGCTGTATCCAGTCCTGACATAAAAGAGCAGATTCCTCTTAAAAGTGATTTTAAGGGGAATTTGCTTTTTGTTTTTTCTTGTGGTATGATACAAAAGATATTTTAAGTAAGAATTGGAGCAGTAACATGATTTCATTTATAAGGGGAATCGTAGCCGATATAACAGAGAGCGCCGCGATCATTGAGGCAGGCGGTATCGGCTATGAAATATTTATGACAGGAAGTGATTTGTCAAGGCTTCACGGGGGAGAGGAGCTGAAAATCCATACCCATTTTCATGTAAGGGAAGATGTGATGCAGCTTTATGGATTTCTGGCAAAAGATGACCTTTCTGTATTCCGGCTGCTTCTGGGTGTGAACGGAGTGGGACCAAAGGGAGCTATGGGGATTTTATCGGGGATCACAGCGGACGAGCTTCGATTTGCTGTTTTGTCAGATGATGTAAAAACCCTGTCAAAAGCGCCGGGAATCGGAAAAAAGACAGCCCAGAAGATGATTCTTGAGCTGAAGGATAAATTAAAGCTTGAGGACGCCTTTGAATTAAAGCTTGCCCATGAACAGGAAAAGGCGGAGCTTGGAGAAGCAGAGAAAGAGGATGGCAGACAGGAGGCAGTGGAAGCGCTTGTAGCTCTTGGATACAGCGCCTCAGACGCCCTTCGCGCTGTGCGTAAGGTTGGAGACGTTTCCTCTATGGATGTGGAAGCGATTTTGAGGGCAGCATTAAAGAATTTCTGAGAAAGCAGAGTGAATGATGGAAAAAAGAATTATTACAACAGATGTGACAGAAGAGGATTATTCTCTTGAGGGGAGCCTTCGTCCGCAGACACTTGAGGATTATGTAGGACAGGAAAAAACAAAGAGCACTCTGAAAATTTATATAGAGGCGGCAAAGCAGCGTCACGATGCGCTGGATCATGTGCTGTTTTACGGACCTCCGGGACTTGGAAAGACCACACTTTCCGGGATTATTGCAAATGAGATGGGAGTTCACATGAAAATTACTTCCGGTCCTGCAATCGAGAAACCAGGAGAGATGGCGGCTATTTTAAATAATCTGCAGGAAGGGGACATTCTTTTTGTAGATGAGATCCACAGACTGAACCGTCAGGTAGAAGAGGTGCTGTATCCTGCAATGGAAGATTTTGCCATTGACATTATGATTGGAAAGGGGGCTTCTGCCCGTTCCATTCGTCTGGATCTTCCTAAATTTACCCTTGTGGGAGCCACAACGAGAGCAGGACTTCTCTCGGCGCCTCTTCGCGACCGTTTCGGAGTGATGCACCATCTTGAGTTTTATAACCAGAAGGAGCTTACTGTTATTGTACTTCGTTCTGCAGGTGTTCTGGGAGTGGAGATTGACGAGAGAGGAGCAGCGGAGATTGCAAAGCGTTCCAGAGGGACGCCACGTCTTGCAAACCGTCTTTTAAAGCGTGTGAGGGATTTTGCGCAGGTAAAATACGATGGAAAGATCAGTTACGAGGTGGCGTGTTTTGCTCTTGACCTTCTGGAAGTGGATCAGTACGGACTGGACCAGACAGACAGGAAAATTTTAAAGACCATGATTTTGAATTTTAACGGCGGTCCTGTGGGAGTGGAGACGCTGGCAGCCTCTATTGGAGAGGATTCCGGTACGCTGGAAGATGTGTATGAGCCGTATCTTTTGCAGAATGGTTTTCTAAACAGAACTCCAAGAGGAAGAATGGCAACTGTGCTGGCATACAGGCATCTCGGATTCGATTATCCGGAAAATGAAAAATAAGAAGGAAAATAAAGTAAAAAATCCTATACAATTTTACAAAATTCGAGTATAATTGATATGATATATGTGTGAATGCAATTTATATTAGAAGATAATACGCTGCTTGGCAGCGATGAAGTTACAGGGAGGATTATCGGAATGGCGGTAAAAAACACAGCACAGGTAATCATCGGCGGGAAGATTATTACACTGGGCGGCTACGAATCTGCGGAATATCTCCAGAAGGTGGCGTCCTATATGAATCATAAACTGGAAGAGCTGGGAGAAATGCCGGGATACAGCCGGCAGCCTGTGGAGACAAAGCATATGCTTTTAAGCCTGAATATTACAGATGATTATTTTAAGGCGAAAAAGCAGGCGGAAATGTTCGAGCAGGATCTTCGTCAGAAAGACCAGGAGATGTATGATTTAAAGCATGAGCTTATTTCTCTCCGTATGCAGATCGAGGAGGCACAGAAGGAGCAGAAGGAGGCGCTGGAGCAGAGAAGTCTTCTGGAAGGCAAGGTCAATGAGCTTGAGAAAGAGATGGACGAATTATTAAAATAAAAATGCAAAGGGGGATTGCTTCGGTAATCTCCTTTTTCTGTAACCGGAGATGTTTGTAAAATAAAAGAGAGGGAATACTTTGAAAGAAAGACAGATAGAACTTTTAGCGCCTGCAGGCTCTTATGAAGGATTTGAAGCTGCTATAGGAGCAGGGGCAGACGCGGTTTATGTGGGAGGGGCAGCTTTTGGTGCCAGAGCATACGCGAAAAATTTCGGGGAGGAGGAGCTTTTAAAAGCCATTGATACGGCGCATATCCACGGAAAGAAGCTGTATCTTACGGTAAATACGCTGCTGAAAAACAGGGAGATGGAGGAACAGCTTTTCGCCTATCTTTCTCCTTTTTACAGGGAAGGTCTGGATGCAGTGATCGTTCAGGATCTGGGCGTGTTTTCCTTTATAAAAAAATGCTTTCCGAAGCTTCCTCTTCATGCCAGTACCCAGATGACAGTGACAGGGCCGGAGGGAATGCGCTTTCTGGAAGAAAAGGGAGCTTCGAGAGTAGTTGCTGCAAGGGAGCTTTCTCTTACGGAACTAAAAAAAATGCACATGGCAAGTCCTATTGAAATTGAGGCATTTGTTCATGGAGCGCTCTGCTACAGCTATTCCGGACAGTGCCTTATGAGCAGTATTTTCGGAGGAAGAAGCGGGAACAGAGGAAGATGTGCCCAGCCGTGCCGCCTTCCATACGAAACCTCCCTGATAAAAGGAAAGTACAAAAATGAAAGAGAAATCTGTCCGTTAAGCCTGAAGGACATCAATACTATTGAAATTCTTCCGGAAATCCTGGAGGCGGGAGTGACTTCTCTTAAAATTGAGGGAAGAATGAAGCAGCCGGAATACACGGCGGCAGTGACTTCCATATACAGAAAATACCTGGATCTTTTATCTTCCTGCAAAAAAGAGGAATACTATGTAGAAGAAAAGGATATGAAATATCTGGTGGACGTGTTTAACAGAGGCGGTTCCTGCAGGGGATATTATGAAATGCAGAACGGTCCTTCTATGATGGCATTTGAAAATGAAAAGAAAACAGGGGACGTTCCAGTTGAGATTATAAAAAGAAAAGAAAAAATTAAGGGGAAATTAAGTCTTTCTTCAGGAAGTCCTGCTATACTGGAGGTATCTCTCGGAGACATCTGCGTGTGCGCCACAGCAGGCGAAGTGCAGTCCGCCCAGAACCGTCCTATGGACGAAGAGAGGATCCGGCAGCAGATGGAGAAGCTTGGGAATACTCCTTATATATGGGAAAACCTGGAAATTGAGATGGAGGATGGCATTTTCGTTCCTGTAAAAGTTTTAAACGAGGTAAGGCGCGATGCCCTTTCTCTTTTGGAAGCGGCGTGTCTGGAAACAAAGAGAAGAGAAGAGGGAACCCTTCCTGACAGGAGAGCGTTTAAGAAGAATATACCTTCTGAGAAGTTTTCTCTTTATGTTTCCTGTGAAGATCAGGAAACGGCAGAGGCGCTTTTAAGAGAACAGGAAGTGGCAGGAATGTACCTTCCTTTCCGTGTGATGAAAAAGCTTCTGGACGAAGGCGTGGAGAGAGGAATGGAAATGTATCTGTCTCTTCCTTATATTGTGCGGGGAGAAATGCCGGAAGGATTTCTAAAGACGTCAAAGGAATGGCTTTCAAGAGGAATGAAAGGTTTTCTTGTGCGGAATCTGGAAAGCTATGGAATGTTAAAGAGGGCAGGGCTTGAGAAATTCTGTGTTCTTGACGCTTCTATGTATGCCTGGAACAATGAGGCGGTTTCTTTCTGGAAAGAAGAGGGCATTATGAGAAATACGGTTCCTTTTGAACTGAATGAGGGAGAGCTTCGTCACAGGGATAACCGGGACAGTGAGATGATCGTGTACGGATACATTCCTCTTATGGTATCTGCCCAGTGCGTACAGAAAAATCTGTATGGCTGCAGGAAAGAAGAGAGCGGCGCCTGGTTAAAAGACAGGTATGGAAAGGAATTTTATGCTTCCTGTGAGTGCCGTCCCTGGAAAACAGAAAATACAAAAGAAGGCACGCCCTGTTATAATATTATTTATAACAGTATTCCCTATGGGCTTTTGGGTGAGGCAGGACGGATACAGGAGCTTGGAATAGAGAAAGTCCGCCTTTCCTTTACAATGGAGACAGCGGATGAGGCTTTGAAAATATGCCGGGATTTTGTAAGCGCCTACCGAAAAGGGAAGAAGGTTTCCAAAGGAGAATATACGAAAGGACATTTTAAAAGAGGAGCAGAGTAAGGCGTATGATTAATGTAATTGTAGAACTGTCAAAATATGTGATTCTTACCCTTATGGTGGTGTATACCTTTCATTGTTTTTATATGGTAAGACGCCAGGACGAGGACGAAAAAAATGAAGCGTTACGGCAGCAGCTTGTACTTATTTTTTTCATGGATTTCACCGCATTTCTTGTGATTTATTTAAAGACGGACAATTTTCAGGTGATTACCTTTTATCTGGAAATGATGGCATATTTTGCGGCAATCCAGATTTTATACAGGGTGTTTTATAAAAAAGCGTCCCTGCTGCTTTTAAACAATATGTGTATGCTGTTAAGTGTGGGATTTATTATGCTGTGCAGACTGGATCTTCCCACAGCAACAAAGCAGCTTGTAATTGTGGCTGCTGCAAGCGCAGTTGCTCTTGTGATTCCTGTTATGATAAGGAAAATGAAATTTCTTAAAAATCTTACCTGGGTGTATGCGGGAATCGGTATTGTTCTTCTGGGCGCAGTTTTTGTGCTGGCACAGACAAGCTACGGAGCAAAGCTTTCTCTTATGGGATTCCAGCCCTCAGAGGCGATTAAGATCACCTTTGTATTTTTTATGGCAGCCCTTCTTTCCAGAGACAATTCTTTCCGGACAGTGGTTCAGGCGACGATCGTGGCAGGGCTTCACGTGGGAATCCTTGTGCTTTCCAGGGACCTGGGAAGTGCAGTGATTTTCTTTGTGGCATATCTTGTCATGATTTATGTCTCTACAAAGAAACTGGTATATCTAGGAATCGGCGTGGGAGGAGGATCTGTGGGAGCTGTCATCGCATACTTCCTTTTCGGACATGTGCGCCAGAGAGTAAGCGCATGGAGAGATCCGATGGCTGTGTATCAAAATGAGGGTTACCAGATTGTCCAGTCCCTTTTTGCAATCGGAACAGGCGGCTGGTTTGGAATGGGACTTTGCCAGGGCTCTCCGGAAAAAATCCCCATTGTAAAAAATGACTTTATTTTCAGCGCGATCTGTGAGGAGATGGGAGGAATTTTTGCAATCTGTCTCATTCTTGTATGTATGAGCTTTTTCCTCATGATTGTAAATATTTCTCTCAGGATCAAGAATCCGTTTTATAAGCTGATTGCTCTTGGACTCGGAACAGAGTATGCGTTTCAGGTGTTTTTAACCATTGGAGGAGCTGCAAAATTTATTCCTCTTACAGGCGTGACCCTGCCTCTTGTAAGCTACGGAGGAAGCTCTGTTTTAAGTACCATACTGATGATTGCAATTATTCAGGGACTTTATATTCTGAGGGAAGACGAGGATGAAGAAATTGAGAAATTACGAAAACAAGCAGTACGAAGAGCAAGAGAAAGAGCTTCGGCAAAAAGAACAGAAATCCGCTAGGAAAAAAAGAAAGAGAAACAGAGAGTATACCTTTGTTTCCTGGTTCTTTATTCTGATTTTTTTAAGCCTGATCGGATATGTGGTTTATTTTAATGTGGCAGTCAGCGAGGACTTTATCAACAGCCCGTATAACACAAGACAGGATACCTTTTCTGACCGGGTGATCCGTGGAAATATCCAGTCCTCAGACGGGGAAATTCTTGCCACTACCAATGTATACGACGATGGGACAGAAGTCAGGAGTTATCCTTATGCAAATGTATTCGCCCATGTAGTGGGATACGATTCTAACGGAAAAAGCGGGCTGGAGTCAGAGGCGAATTTTCAGCTTTTAAGCTCCCATGAATTTTTTCTGGATCAGATGAAAAATGAGTTCCTGGGGCGGAAAAATATGGGAGATACGGTAATCTCCTCTTTAAGTGTAAATCTTCAGACAACTGCGTACAATGCGCTTGGAGACAGAAGAGGAGCAGTTATGGTGATGGAGCCTTCCACAGGCCGGATTCTTGCTATGGTAAGCAAACCGGATTTCGACCCCAATTATCTTGCGGATAACTGGGATTATCTTGTGAATGATGAGACAAACAGCAGTCTTTTAAACAGAGCCACAAACGGCGCGTATCCGCCGGGCTCGACTTTTAAAATCGTGACAGCTCTTGACTATTTTCGGAAAAACGGAAGTCTGGAGGGATATTCTTATCTCTGTGAGGGAAGCATAACAATGGAGGAGCATACCATCAGTTGTTATAACGGCAATGTTCACGGGCAGGAGGACTTTTATTCTGCCTTTGCAAACTCCTGTAACTGTGCTTTTGCAGATATGGGAACAGACCTGGGAGGTGCTTCTCTGAAAGAGACGGCAGAGGACCTTCTGTTTAACAGCAAGCTCCCGCTTACTTCTTATAAAACAAGCAGCTTTACGCTGGATAAGAAATCCGGTATCCCTCTTATTATGCAGACTTCCATTGGACAGGGAAATACCCTTGTTTCCCCGGCGCATATGGCGTTGATCACAAGTGCCATTGCGAACGGAGGCGTGTTGATGAAGCCAACTTTAATTGACGAGGTAGTAAACACAACAGGAGAGTCTGTGAAAAAAACGGAGGCTTCTGTATATAAACGCCTGATCAGTACAAATGAGGCAAATCTTTTGGGAAAACTGATGCAGGGTGTTGTCACAAATGGAACAGCTTCCGCATTAAACGGAAGAGGATATACAGTGGCAGGAAAGACCGGTTCTGCCGAGTTTGACGAAAACGGTTCCAGCCATTCCTGGTTTGTTGGTTATTCCGATGTAGATACCCCGGATATTGTAGTTTCCATTATCGTGGAAAATGGAGGAACAGGAAGCGAGGCTGCTGTTCCCATTGCAGGACAGATTTTTGACGCGTATTATTACAATTAAGCTGTTTTGATATACAGAATATGATGATTATAGTTGCCAGTTTTCCGAAAAAGAGGTATACTGGAAACAGTTTAAAACATACACACGCATTACAGGAGGGATTGCAAATGATTGAAGCAACGAGCTGTGGCGGTGTGGTAATTCATCGTGGTAAGATTCTGGCATTATACAAGTCTTACAAGAACCGTTACGAGGGCTGGGTGCTGCCGAAAGGAACTGTGGAACCAGGGGAAACCTATGAGCAGACTGCCCTTCGTGAGGTGCGGGAAGAGTCCGGAGTCAGAGCGTCCATTGTGAAATATGTGGGAAAGAGCCAGTATAATTTTACGGTTCCGGAAGACATGGTGACAAAGGAAGTGCACTGGTATCTGATGACGGCTGATAATTATCATAGCAGACCTCAACGTGAGGAATATTTTGTAGATTCCGGATATTATAAGTTTCACGAAATCTATCATCTGCTTCGCTTTTCCAATGAAAAACAGATTGTGGAAAAAGCGTATCAGGAATATCTGGAAATGCGAAGTGCCGGGTTGTGGGCAAGACAGCATAAGTATTACTGAAAAAGGGGCTGTGTTTTACGCAGCCCTGTTTAGATTCCAGAGAAAAAGGGAATCATAAGAAAGGGCGAAGTCATGTTAAAATGGTGGGAACATTGCTATATGGGAGAGGGAGTGAAGGGTTCTGCTTCTCTTAGAAGAAAAATCAACGGGGGAAAAGCAGCACCCGGCATTTATCTTGTGACGCTTTCTCATAATCCGAATAATATTATGGAAATCATTCCGGCTGTCGTTCTCGTGCAGAAGGCGGCATATGACCTCTGCCCTCTGATTCTTGCAATGGCAAAGGGAAAAGACGAAGCCATTGACCTTGCCGGAAAAATAGCAGAAGCCTGCTATCAGGAAACCGGGAGCTTTCAAATCAAAGAATATATAAAGAACAGGTGAAAGAATGTTACATATTCTGTGGCTGATCATAAAATTTATACTCATAGTGCTGGGAATTGCAGGTGTGCTTCTGCTTTCTGTCCTTCTTTTGCTTCTGTTCTGTCCTGTGCGGTACTTGATACAGGGCAGTAAGCCGGAAGAAGCGGGAATGAGCGGGCTAAAGGGACAGGTAAGGGTAAGCTGGCTGTTTCGCGGAATTACCTTCCGGTTTTTTTACGAAAATGAAAAAACAGGAACTGTTTTTCGGATTTTCGGGATTTCCCCTGATAAATTTCGTCGGAGAAAGAAAAAAGTGTCAGGAAAGAGAGAGAAAGAGGAAGAGAAAACTCCGCCTGCAGAGAAGCTTCTTTCTGTAGAAAGAGCGATTTCAGAAGAGAAAATTCCGGAAGAAGAGCATTCAGATGAAAATATTTCTGCAGAAAAAGAACTGCCTTCTTTAGAAAAACTGCCTTCTGTTACGGAAAATAAGGAAAAGACTGAGATACCAAAAGTACAGGAAAGGGCAGCGAAAGAAAAAGAAGAAAAAAGAGAAGAAATTCAGGAAAGCAAGCCGGAAAAGAAAAAGCCGGGTTTATTAAAAAGATTTATGGAGAAAATAAAAAGTATCCCTTCCAAAATCCGAAAAATCCGGTTAACAATCAAAAGAACCTGTGTTAAAATAGAATGGTGGAAGAGATTTTTTTCCAATCCGAGAATAAAAGAAGCAATATCCTTCTGCTGGAAGGATATAAAAAAGCTGGTTCGTCATATTCTGCCGATAAAAGTGGAAGGAAATGTTACCTTCGGTTTCGAAGATCCTTCTATAACAGGAAGAATCGTGGCACTTCTGGGAATGTTCCTTCCTCTTCATAAAAACTGTATTCAGATCATGCCGATTTTTCAGACAGACAGAAATATCCTGGAAGGAAACGTAGAAATGAAAGGCAGGATTTATGGAATTGTTCTTGTAAAAACAGCAGCAGAGATTTATTTTAATAAAAATGTAAAATATATGATAAACCGATGGAAGCATAAGGAGGTATAATTTATGGAGAAAGAAAACAATTTTAAAGAGACAGTAGCGTCCCTTTTTCAGGGAATGGACAGCTTTGTATCTGCAAAAACCGTGGTGGGAGATGCCATTCATGTGGGAGATACCATTATTCTTCCGTTGGTTGATGTGTCTTTTGGCGTGGGAGCCGGTGCATTTGAAGGTCAGGGAAAGAATAACGGCGGCGGTGGTCTTGGAGGCAAAATGACTCCCTGCGCGGTTCTTGTGATCCAGAATGGCACAACAAAGCTTGTAAATGTAAAGAACCAGGACGGTCTCACAAAAGTGCTGGATATGGTTCCTGATTTTGTGAACCGGTTTGCTCCGGGAACAAAAGAATCCGGAAATTCTTCTGAGACAGAAGTGTAGTGTTCATAAGTCCTTTTCCTGCATATACTAAAGTAAGAAAAGAAAGATGGAAAAGGAAAAGTGGGAAGATTTTTTGGACTGATATTGTTTTTTATTGGTCTTGGAATGGTGATCGGAATGTTGATTTCCGACAGCGTGATCATAATTGTGGCAGGAACTATGTGCCTCCTTTGCGGGTATCATCTGTTCTGCCGGTAAGCAGGTGTGGAGAGAGAAATTTCTTCATGCCTGTTTTTTTGTTATAAGAAAAACTCGGCTGCGCAGCGCGAAAAATTCTTTCTTATATGACAATGAAATATCTGTTGTATGGAAAATGAGTGTGGTATAATCAGGGAAAGAGAAAATAGATTTGTCATGGGAAGATGAGGTGTATTATGCGTCAGGATATATTGGAAAAACTTCAAGAAGAAATATGGGAAAGATGCCAGAAGAAGACAAACAAATTTGGGATAGGGTGTTATTATCATATTGCGTCAGTAGTTAAGAATGCAGAAGTTTTATCGGATAAATACGGTGCAGATAAAGAGGTTGTTATGATCGCTGCGTGGCTTCATGATATTGCTTCAATTACAGATTATAATCTTTATAAACTGCATCATATATATGGTGCTGAAATGGCAGAAAGCATTTTAAAAGAGTATAGATATGATGAAAATAAAATTGCATTAGTACAGAACTGTATCAGAAATCATAGAGGAAGTTTAAATTTTGAAAAAAATAGTTTAGAAGAGGTATGTGTTGCAGACGCAGATGCTCTTTCTCATTTTGAGAGTATACCAGATCTACTCTATTTAGCTTACGCTCAAAGAGGAATGAATGTAGAAGAGGGTAAAAAGTTTGTAAGAGATAAATTGACAAGAAGCTTTCAAAAATTATCCGTTGAAAGTAAAAAATATAGCAGAGATAAATTTGAAAGAGCTATGGAAATTTTGAAGTAGAAGATAAGAGAAATTTGTGAATAGTAAGGAGAAAATAGTTGCAGAAATTAATTATATTAAGAGGAAACTCCGGAAGCGGAAAAACGACAGTTGCCAGATTGCTTCAGGGGAAATTCGGTCCAAATACGATGTTGATTTCCAGTGATACAGTGCGTATGGAGATGCTCCATGTATGGGGACCGCAGGGAATTGAGAAATCGCAGCCATTGATGATTGAACTTCTAAAATATGGAAAACAGCATTCGGAAATTACAATATTGGAGGGTGTTTTGCCGGCAGATGCCTATGATAATTTATTTCAGACAGCTTTGCAGGAATACGGAAATCATATTTTGGCGTACTATTATGACATTCCATTTGAAGAAACTCTGATTCGGCATAAGACAAAGCCAAATTGTAATGATTTTGGAGAAGAAGACATGAGAAGATGGTGGAGGGAAAAGGATTATCTTGGGATTATACCGGAAAAAACTCTGGATAAAGAGATCAGTCTGGAAAACGCTGTGGAACGGATATATGAAGACTGCATAAACGATATGGGAAGATGAGGTGACGCAGATGGAGAAAAAAACTCCCAGTGAAAAAGAAAAGTATTTGACCATATTATTGTGTGCTGCGGGAACCGTATTCGCTCTTTATATAGGGATCTGCCATTACATGGGATTGTTTGGAAAAATGGAATATTTTCAGCACCAGCTCGTCATTGCTGCAGGAAGTGATGTATTGTTCTGCCCCCGCTGGTTTCTTCACAGCGTGTTTGCGGGGTTTCTTCTTGTTTTCTGTATATATGGGATTTATCGGATAAAAACAAAGAAAAAACGGTATGGAATGCTTATTTTATGGCTGTTTCTTTCCTGGTGGCTGAATCTGCTTTTTACTCCCGGTTCCATTATGGTGTGGATTATGACAGTGATCATTGGCGGAATGTTCGCATTTGCAAATGTTCCATCTATGATTGGAAGAGCGATTACCCGAAGTCTCATATTCGAAGCTTCCGATTTGGAAAAAGACCAGGAGGAATTATGCAGACGGAAGCTTGGAAGGGCAGAGTGGATTTGTTTCTTTCCCCTGAAGAAAATATTGGCTGCAGGTGCATGGCTGTTCTGTCTATTTGTGGTTTTGGCAGGGACGATTGTATTTTTTCGGGAACGAAGGACAGAAGATATGTGGTACATCATTTTGTTTCTTGCTATTGCAGTTTTCACAGCCAAGAAAGTATGGCGTTACGTTTCGACACCGTATGGCTGTATCCCTGTTCTTAACAGAATTTTTTCAAGAAAAGAATTGCAGATTTTGTTAAAAGGGGAAAGATTTGAACCGGTTTCTTTTGAAAACGACGATTTGCAAAAATATATGCCCGTTTTACTCAGCGAAAATTGGGTACTTCTTGAGGGAATCATTATTTCCAGAAAGCTTTTGCTTACTGTCAGTATTTATTCAGGCAGAAAGGTTTCTTATATAAAATGCAGGTATCTGGATGGAAAAAGATTTAGCACAAGAACAACGTATCTTGACCTGTACGGAAAGCGGAATGAAGAAATGGGGAAGGTATTGTCGCAGATTTCCCGGATTGATTTTCCGGAAGTCCGTCCTGATAAAATCTCAGAAAGGTACGGAGAATTATTTCAGGAAAAAAAGGATTCAAAAGAAAAGATCTGGTATTTACTTACGCATGATGTTTCTGAAGCAAAGCAGGCATATCAGAAGATATTTCCTTCCCATGAGAGGAAGAAGAAACAAAATAATAGAGAAAGAGAGGATAAGAAGGTATGAAAAAACAGGGGATTGCGTTTGTGATAGGCTGTGTATTGACAGGGAGCGTGTTTTTGGGATATGAAACCAGGGCAGAGAATTCTGCTTCATCAGGACAGGAAAAAACATGCACAGATGAGACGATAGTTTCTCAGCTAAAAAATGACGGCACACCGGAATTTATCTTAGATGGAGAATATTATACTCTTCCTTTGGAAGTATCTCAGTTAATAGAAGATGGCTGGACGTTGGAAACGGAAACGTATCAGGCGGAAGATGTTTCTCTGCAGCCGGGAGAAAGGATTTCCGGTGAGTTTACAAAAGAAGATGAAAAGCTGGAAGCATGGATTGTAAATGATGATTCGAAATCAGGTAAGCAGGTACAAGAGGGAACGATTATAGAAGTGGGATTTTCTGCAAAAAAGGATACTGCAAATCCGGATTTTTTTGTGACTTTGAATGGCGTTCATTGTGCCATGTCAGATGAGGCGTTAAAAGAAGCGCTTGCAAATGTAGAAGGATACGAGATAAATTCCGCCGGAGGAATCAATATTTCCCGCACTGTGGACGATGACGTACTCGATATTTTTAAAGTGACGTTACTTGGAGACGCAACAGGAATTAACATTTGCTCAGACAACATTTTTGAGTATCAGGACTATCAGCCGCAGGAGGAAAAGCAGAAGAATGCAGACGAACAGATAGCAGCGTACCAGGAAAAAACAGAGAGAGAAATGGAGCCTTTCGCAAACGATTTTAATGGGATTATTGAAGGATATGAAGAAAATTTAAGCATTGGATTTTACAGTGAAGGCACGGTATGGGGCAAAGAAAGCGGAGAATATATGAAAATAGCGGGAACGCCTCTTTCTCCGGAAGTTGCTCTTTATATTGCGGAGGATACCACCGGTCAGTTATATTGTATTGCAAATCAGAAATTAAATGAAGAAGGAGTTGTAGAGGAGGCACTGGAACTGAAAGAGGGAGATGAGATCCGTGTATGGGGATATGCCTCCCAGTATCTTGAGGTGACAGAAGAGCAGAAACTGGTTGTAGTACAGCCGGGGATCGTGGAGAAAAATGGAGAGATGATTATTTTAGATGAAAAGCTGAAAGGGGAATGAGCGTTATGAATGTTGGATTTTGGCTGTGCATTGTTCTGGTTCCGGGATTTTTTTTAATCGGCATCGTATGTGCCGTATTAAAAGAGAGAGGAGCAAAATTTGTTTCCGGATTTAATACGCTTCCGGAAAAAGAGCAGGAATGGTACGATAAGGAACGGATTGTGAGAGATATAAGAAATTCCAGTTTTATATGGAGTGCAATTATGCTTGTCGGAGCAATTCTGTCCTGCTTTTTTACCAGCTATATGGCGGTAGCCGCATATATTATCTGGGGCATCTGGTTTTTTAAAGATGTACACTGGGACGCGCATAAGGCGTTTAAAAAATATTTACGAAATGATAAAACAGGAGGTGCGGACAGATGAAAGCTTTCGTAAGAAACGCAGAAAGGAAGGATTACGAAGCGGTGGTAAATATTATGGGGCAGGTACAGGAAATGCACGTAAAATGGAGGCCTGATATATACAAAACAAACAAAGAGATGATTCCGGCGGATAAGTTTGCCGGGCTTCTGAAAGAGGGTACATTTTTCGTTGCCGAAGCAGACGGTATGGTAGTGGGCGTTATGGGAATTGCCTTGCGGCATATAGAAAATCCATCACATGTTACAAGAAATGTGCTCTTCATTGACAGCATGGCGGTAGATGAGAAGTATCGTGGAAGGGGAATCGGACATCTGTTTTTTGAAAAAGCAAAGCAGATAAAAGAGGAAAGGCATTGCGATGCAGTGGAATTGCAGGTAAACGCAAAAAATAAAGCCGCATATGAGATGTATGTAAAATGCGGGTTTCGGGAGAAATCTATTAATATGGAGCTGATCTAAAGGTATTGTGTACACATACATATAAAAATCAGATGACAGTCTTTGACGGATTTCCATATTGCAATGACAGCAGAACTGGAGAGTGAGGTGAAAAATATGTGTAACTTAAGTCAGGCGCTTATTGAACAAGGAATTGAACAAGGGATCGAACAGGGCGTCGAACAGGGCGTACAAAAAGAGAAATTATCTCTTGCAAAGATGATGATTCAGGAAGGAGAAGCCATAGAGAAGATTAAAAAATACACAGGTTATCTCATTGAAAAAATAAGAGAAATTGCAGAATCAATGAAAAAGTAACGAACAAAGAAGAGACTGCGCACTAATTATTTAGTGTGACAGTCCCGCAGGGAGAAACAGAGATGAAATATCGCAGTTTACAGGAGAATGAAATCAATCGGGAGCTGTTTCGTGATTTTATCAGGCGTCAGGTTGTTACAAAATGCTGGCGAAGAAAAAACGGAGAATGGCTGATAAAAGATGTGCCCTTCATTGATGACTGGACGGAGCAGGACTATGAGGTGTTAATTGAGTGCCTGAAACGTACAGTCAGAACGGGAGGACTTATTTATGGAGCTTTTTATGAGGAAAAACTAAAAGGCTTTGTCGCTGTTCTTCCGGAAATATTTGGAGGGGAAAATAAATATATAGACCTGGCTGCCATTCATGTATCTCAGGACATGAGAGGGATGGGAATCGGAACAGTTCTGTTTAAAGAAGCCAAAAGATGGGCAAAAGAAAAAGGTGCGGAGAAACTTTATATTTCTGCTCACTCCGCTGTGGAAAGCCAGGCGTTTTATAAACGCATGGGCTGCGTTGAGGCGGCATGGTACAAAAAGGAGCATGTGGAAGAAGAGCCATTTGACTGTCAGCTGGAAGTAAAATTGTAAGAAAAATGCTCTGTTTTTGCCTGTGCAAAGATTCTTTGCGCGGAAAAACAGTGTGATGCAAGGCATGGTTGCTGGTTATTTGCAGAAACCGGAGGCATAATGGATACAGAAAGGAGGACCACATGAAACTTGGACAGACGATCATAAGCATACGAAAAGAAAGAAAAATGACACAGGAAGAATTTGCCCGAATTTTTCATGTGACACGACAAACAGTATCCAACTGGGAAAATGAAAAAAGCTATCCGGACCTGGAAACCCTGATTCGGATAAGCGAGGAATTTCAGATTTCTCTGGATGCTATGCTGAAGGAGGACGTGCAAATGGTGAAAAAAATAAACAGAGAAATTAAGTTCAGTCAGAAATTTAAGCGAGGATTCAAAACAGCTCTGGGCTGTGCCGGTATTTTACTGATTCTTGGCGCGGGAGTCTACGGCGTGATGTGGCAGCAGGCCAAAACATCTCTGGAACAGGGCTTTCAGGAAGGGATTGAGAAAAATCAGTTTCAGTTTGACGGGAAAGAGGGATATTACAAAAAATCAGTTTCGAAAGATTCCTTTTATATTCTTCCCAATCAGAAGATGCCGGGATATTTTGATTTTTCTCTTCATTTCCACAATACGGTTCTGGATTATTATGGAACAGCAGAGGGACAAAATATACAGATAAGATGGTCTGAGATGGGAAAAGAAGAGGAAATTGTGTCTTCTGTTTCTTATCTGGATGAAGAAGGAAATCTGGAAAAAACTCTCTCTGAAAAAGAAGAGGAGAGTCTTTGCAAAAAAAACGGAACAATCCGGAAAGCTTTAAAAGAAGGAGAAAAAATCTTTACGGAGGTTTATAAAAAATAGAATGTCAAAGAAGATTTATGTGTGATAAAATGATCAACAAGAAGTCAGGTAAGATAAGCAGTTGTTATTATTCCGTAAAAATTAGAAAATAGAACTATATTCGCTTTTTTGTGTGGGTATAGTTCTATTTTTGTGTTTTATATATTTCGTTTTAGAGAAATATAATGTGCAGAAAACAGGAGGCATAATCTGTGGTTTCGGTTATTGTATGGAGGAGAATTCATTCGTCTGAAAGTGAATTTTATATAGAGCAAAGACAAAATGCACCAAGTAGACAAACAAATTTCCCATTTAGAAGTAGATGTCTTAGATGGATTGACATCTTAAATGTGGAAGTGTATTATACAGACATAAAGATTAAACAATCTTTTAACGATTATAAAAATATTTAAGAAGAGAGGTATTTATCATGAAAAAAACTTTCAAAATTGAAGTAGACTGTGCAAACTGTGCAAACCTTATGGAAGATGCAGCGAAAAAAACTGCGGGAGTTGCCAATGCAACTGTAAACTTTATGACACAGAAGATGATTGTAGAGTTTGAAGAAGGAAAAGAACCAAAAGCAGTTATGAAGGATGTATTGAAAGCCTGCAAAAAAGTAGAACCAGACTGTGAGATAGAGCTCTAAAAAATAGCGTCCCGGAGGCGTAAGGTCGAAGGGGCGCAAACTTACAAACAATATATGAACAAGTAAACATATATAAAATAAAGGAGGAGAAAACCGTGAACAAAAAGCAGAAAAAAATGTTGACAAGAATCATTATTGCGGCAGTTATGATGATTGTACTGAACCTGATACCGGTGACAGGAATTATACAGTTGGTTCTTTATTTGGCAACATACCTGGTGATCGGATATGACATCTTGAAAAAAGCCGGAAAAGGAATTTTGAACCGTCAGGTTTTTGACGAAAATTTTTTGATGGCAGTAGCAACAGTAGGTGCCTTTGTGCTGGCGATTTATTCTGGAAGCGGAGATTACAATGAAGCAATCGCAGTTATGCTGTTTTATCAGATCGGGGAATTATTCCAGAGCTATGCGGTTGGAAAGAGCCGCAAGAATATCAGTGCATTGATGGATATTCGTCCAGATTATGCAAATGTAGAACGGAATGGAAAACTGGAAAAAGTGGATCCGGATGAAGTTGGAATTGAAAGCATTATTGTAGTACAGCCGGGAGAAAAAGTTCCATTAGATGGTATTGTAATAGATGGATCTTCTAGTTTGAATACAAGTGCGCTGACTGGAGAAAGCCTTCCCTGTGACGTAAAACAGGGAGATGAGATCATCAGTGGATGTATTAATATGACAGGCGTGCTGAAAATCCAGACAACAAAAGAGTTTGGTGAATCGACAGTATCCAAAATTCTGGAACTTGTGGAAAATTCCAGCTCCAGAAAATCAAAATCCGAAAACTTTATTTCTAAATTTGCCAAAGTATATACTCCGGCAGTATGTTATGGAGCATTAGCATTGGCATTATTACCGCCGCTGGTACAGATGTTATTTTTAGGTCAGGCAGCGCAGTGGGGCGTGTGGATTTACAGAGCACTCACTTTCCTTGTAATCAGCTGCCCTTGTGCATTGGTAATCAGTATTCCTCTCAGCTTTTTTGCAGGAATCGGTGGTGCAAGCAAAGAAGGTGTGCTGATCAAAGGCTCCAATTATATGGAAACTTTATCACAGGCAAAGTATGTAGTGTTTGACAAGACAGGAACTTTAACACAGGGTGTCTTTGAGGTAAGTGCTGTTCATCATAATGAGATGGAAGAAAAGAGACTTCTGGAATATGCCGCTTTGGCAGAATGCGCATCTTCCCACCCAATCAGTAAAAGTCTGCAGAAAGCTTATGGGAAGGAGATTGACCGCAGCAGAGTTTCCGATATTCAGGAAATCAGTGGACATGGAATTATAGCAAAAGTTGACGGTCATGAAGTTGCGGCAGGAAACAGTAAACTCATGAAAAAGCTTGGTGTGAAATATTATGATTGTCACAGAGTCGGCACCATCATTCACATGGCGATAGATGGGGCATATGCAGGACATATTGTAATCTCTGATATTTTAAAACCTCATTCAAAAGAAGTAATTGCAGAGCTGAAAAAAGCAGGAGTAGAAAAAACAGTAATGCTTACAGGTGATGCAAAACGTGTGGCGGATCAGGTAGCAGATTCTCTCGGAATTGACGAAGTATACAGTGAACTTCTTCCTGGAGATAAAGTATCTAAGGTGGAAGAGCTTTTGTCAATGAAATCTGAAAAAGATAAACTTGCTTTTGTAGGAGATGGAATTAACGATGCACCGGTATTGACAAGAGCAGATATCGGAATCGCAATGGGAGCAATGGGGTCCGATGCGGCAATCGAAGCGGCAGATGTTGTTCTAATGGACGATGATCCATTAAAGATTTCCAAAGCAATCAAGATTTCCAGAAAATGCCTCAGAATCGTGTACCAGAATATTGTGTTTGCACTGATTATTAAATTTGCCTGCCTTGGACTTGGAGCAGTAGGAATTGCCAATATGTGGTTTGCGATTTTTGCAGACGTAGGTGTTATGATCATCGCGATCTTAAATGCGATTCGTGCCCTTAGAGTTCATAAATTATAAGAGATAGGAGGAGTTGTATATGCGGAGAGAGCAAATAGAAAAAATGGCAGATTTTTTTAAAATCCTCAGCACGCCAAGCCGAATACAGCTCCTTCTCATTTTGTTGGAAAAAGAAAGCAATGTAACAGAGCTGGCAGAAGAGATGGGAGTCACACAATCCTCCGTTTCTCATCAACTAAATATTTTAAGGAATAATAGTATTGTTACATGCAGAAGAGAAGGAAAACAGATTTTTTATATTCTGTCAGATCCTGACATGAGAAGATTATTATCGTTAAATGAATACATATCGAAAGCATGAGAGGTGATAGTATGAAACTAGTATTGCTGCGTCATGGAGAAAGCTTGTGGAACCAAGAAAATCGATTTACAGGTTGGACAGATGTACCTTTGACAGAAAAGGGGAGGCAGGAGGCTGTAGAAGCAGGAAGACTGCTGAAAACAGAAAAAATTTTATTTGATGTGTGCTATACATCATATTTAAAACGGGCAATACAAACCCTGAATTTGGCTTTACAGGAGATGGATTGTGAGTGGTTACCAGTATATAAAGACTGGAGATTGAATGAAAGACATTATGGAAACTTGCAGGGACTCAATAAAAATGAAACAGCACAAAAATATGGGGAAGAACAAGTAAAGATATGGAGACGCTCTTACGATGTGCGTCCCCCGGCTTTGAAGGAATCAGACGATAGAAATCCGGCAAAAAAATCACAGTATAAAAACATTCCAAAAGAAAATTTGCCGCTTTCCGAGAGCCTTAAAGACACCGCAGAAAGAGTAAATTTTTATTTTGAATCAGAGATTATTCCCAAGATAAAAAATGGGGAAAATGTTTTGATTACAGCACATGGAAATTCTCTCAGAGCCTTGATGATGAAATTGGAATGCTTGAATCCAAAAGAAATTTTAGACTTAAATTTACCTACGGGTATTCCCGTTGTCTACGAAGTGGATTGCAAGATGGGAATCAAACAACGAAAATACTTGGGAGATCCAAAGTGGATAAAGAAAAAAATGGATCAAGTTGCAGCTCAGGGAATGAAAAAGGAGATTGGTCATGAGCAGGAAGAAGGAAGTTGATAATTTTTACACAACTTCCAGGGAAGATTATTTAATTGCAGTATATTTATTGCAGAAGGAAAAAGGCTATGCCCGATCGATAGACATTTCAGAAATGCTAGGCTATACGAAACCGAGTGTTTCAAATGGTATCCATATTTTGATAAAAAATAATCTGCTTTCTATGGACAGTAATCATTATATACAATTTACGGAAAAGGGAAGAACAAAGGCAGAAGAAATTTATCGGCGATACCAAATCGTAAAAGACTATTTTCAAGTGATTTTAGGAGTTAATGAAAAGATAGCTGAGCGGGATAGCCGGAAGATGGAACACATCGTTAGCCCTGAAACAATTGAAAAGATGCAGGATAAATTGCAAAGTATATATAAGAATGGGTGAAACCCGCTGCAGAAAGCAACGGTAAGGATGCCGTTGCTTTCTGTTTAAATACAAGTTAGATAGAACTAATAAATGGAAGAGAAAAAGTAGATGAAGCTAAGCGAATTAGCAATTGGCAAAACAGCTACAATCCAGTCGGTAGGAGGGAATGGAGCTTTGCGTCAGCATTTCCTGGATATGGGGAAGGAGGTAAGTATCATGATCGAAAGACCGAAGAGCCTCTTCCTGATTCGGAAGTTCTTACATTTGCACTTGTTGGAAACCAAAACTGTGGCAAGACAACATTATTTAACCAGTTAACGGGTTCTAAACAGCACGTTGGCAATTTCCCGGGCGTTACTGTAGACAGAAAAGATGGTATGATCAAAGGACATGCTAACACATTGATTACAGACTTGCCGGGTATTTATTCCATGTCCCCTTATAGCAGTGAGGAAATTGTAACGAATCCATAGAGGAATCCATGCAGTTATGCATCTGATTGAAGACCATGCTGAGCAGGTAGGAATTCCCGTACGGTTTGCTGCAAGCAAAGTAATGGAAGGGGATGCTAAGATTCAGGAACAATTGAATCTGACAAAAGAAGAGCAGCATATTTTAAGTGAAATTTGTAGTTATACAGAAGTCGAAACGAAAATGGATCGTGCGGCTACTGTTGCAAAAATGCGTTTTGATTATATTGAAGATGTTTGCAAGGAAACAGTGGTCAAGCCAAGGGAAAGCAAAGAAAGAATCCGAAGCCAGAAAATTGACCGCTTTTTGACAGGAAAATATACGGGGATTCCTGCGTTTATTGGAATCATGGGAGTAGTATTTTGGCTGACATTTAATGTAATTGGTGCGTTTTTGCAGGGGATTTTAGAAAGTGGAATCAGCGTATTGACAGAGTGGGTAGATCAGGCGATGCAGGCAGCTAACGTAAATAGTGTAGTGCATGCTCTTGTGATTGATGGTGTATTTACAGGCGTTGGAGGGGGACTTAGCTTTCTCCCGATCATTATCACCTTGTTTTTCTTCTTGTCCCTTTTGGAAGATAGTGGCTATATGGCAAGAGTTGCCTTTATCATGGATAAACTGTTAAGGAAACTGGGACTTTCAGGAAGAAGTATTGTCCCGATGCTGATTGGATTTGGCTGTACAGTTCCGGGGGTTATGGCGAGCCGAACTTTACCGTCAGAGCGTGACCGGAAAATGACAATTCTTTTGACTCCTTTTATGAGTTGTACTGCCAAACTCCCAATTTATACATTTTTTACTGCAGCATTTTTCTCGAAACATAGTGCCCTTGTGATGATTGGACTTTATGTACTTGGAACTATAATGGGAATTCTGATGGCTTTAATCTTTAAGAAAACAACATTTAAAGGAGAAGCGGTTCCGTTTGTAATGGAGCTTCCAAATTATCGGATGCCGGGGGCAAAAAACGTAGTGCATCTTTTGTGGGATAAGGCAAAGGATTTTTTACAGAGAGCTTTTACAGTTATTTTTATAGCAGTCATTGCTATTTGGTTCCTGCAAAATTTTGATACTGGGTTCAATATGATTTCGGATTCTCAGAATAGCATTCTGGCAAAGATTGCAGGAATGCTGGAACCGATATTTGTCCCGGTAGGTTTTGGAGACTGGCAAATTGTGACGGCATTGGTTTCCGGCTTTATGGCAAAAGAAAGCGTGGTGTCTACGCTGATTGTTTTATTTGGAAGTACAGTAGCGTTGCAGGAAAGTCTGACGCTGGCAGGAGCAGCATCGCTTTTAGTATTCTGTCTTTTATATACGCCATGTGCAGCAGCAATTGCGTCTATCAAGCGTGAACTTGGAGGAAAATGGGCAATTATTGTAGCGATTGGACAAAGTATTATTGCGTGGTTGGCGGCTTTTGTAGTTTATCAGATTGGAATACTGCTTTAGGATAAATGGGCGAAGAGAGATCAATATGGTCGTTGCTAATACCTGCTTTTGATATGGCAGAAAAACGCTGGGGAAAAAAGCGTTTATTCCGGTATCCACAGGATTTTTATTGGGGATAGGATTTTTTGCTATTATTAGATCAACTGATTCCACATATGTATTTAGGAGATGAAAAACCAGAGTGACTTCCTAAAAAACTGAAAAGAACAACAATGTTAGTCCTAGCTGTTACACTTCATAACATACTGGAAGGCATGGCGGTAGGAGCGGTTTTGCAGACATGGCAAGTAATAATATGGGGATTACTATGATGGAAGCATTTATTTTATCCCTTGGAATTGCTATCCCAAATTTCCCGGAAGGAGCAATCATATCTATGCTGCTAAAAAGTGAAATAGGTATGAAAAAAGGAAAAGCATTTTCATTAGGGATGTTTTCCGAAATAGTGGCACCGTTGGCTGCTTTATGTATGTTCTTCCTTGCAGATATAAAGTAGCCAGCTTTACTTTATCTTTTGCAGCTGGTGCAATGATATATGTTGTGATAGAAGAACTGACTCCAGAGATGGCAGAGGGAGAGCATTCCAATAGCGGAACAATCGGATTTGTAGTTGGATTTATCCTGAGGATGATTATGGATGTAGCATTAGGATAAAAGAAAATGAGGAGATTACCCGATATAGGTATTTCTCCTCATTATTTTGTTATGACTCTCCAAGAAAATTTTCGATAATAACGGACTCAGCTTCTTCAGCAGTCATTCCTAGAGTACGGAGTTTCATAAGCTGCTCATCGTTAATTCTTCCAATGGCTGCTTCGTGGATAATGGCTGCATCCAGATGCTTGGCATTGATTTCGGGAATAGAACATATTTCTGCCTGATCCATGATAATGGAATCACATTGGATGTGAGCATGACAGAGAGCTTTTCCAATTGCTTTCGGATGAAAGGTTTGTACAGAGCTTCCTTTTGCAACAGAGCGGGAAATAATCTGCGCAGAACTATCGGCTCCCTTCATAACTACTTCCATATTGGTAAGGGCTGACTGTGTACCATCTGTCATCATTTTTTCGATAACCTGCAACTTTGCATTTTCTTCCAATTCAATATATGTCTCCCGATGAGTGGAATCAACACCTCGAATCTGGGTGGTATCCATAAAAAAACTGCTGTTTGGAGCAAGATAAATATTAGTGATTGGATTTAGAACCTTTGAACCAATTCCCTCTCCTTCCCCATAGTGTTTTTCTTTATAACGAACTGTTGCACCTTCCTGAACGTGAAAGGAGTGAATTCCATCATGTCGGCTTTCATTGCAGCCGCTATTATGAATTCCGCAGCCAGAGATAATGGTAACATCTGCACCGGCTTCGATATAAAAATCATTGTAAACAATATCTGTAATTCCAGAGGAATCTACAACGACAGGAATATGAACAGTTTCTCCATTGGTCTTTTCACTAATAAATACATCCATTCCCTGCTTATCGGACTTTTGCTTGATTTTTACAAATTCTGTATCGCCTTGACAAAAGACGACACCATTATGACGCAAACTATAAGCCCCTTCAGATGAAAAGTGTGGAAGATCTATCATATTTAAAATATTGTTCGTAATTTTATTCCATAAATGCATAGGTTAAGCCTCCTTTTTACAGTGATTTTGTTTTTCGTTAAAACAGCAGCATTCATCAGAAGAATGCATCAGGCTGGGAAGTACCTCTTCGCGCTTTCCAAAAACTGAAATCTCCCCATGATCTAATACCATAATCCGGTCAGCAATCTGTATGAGTCGTTCCTGATGGGAAATGATGACAAGACTTTGTTTCTTCTCCTGATGAATTTTTTCAAATTGCTTTACAAGCATAGAGAAACTCCAAAGATCAATCCCTGCTTCGGGTTCGTCAAAGATACATAGTTTGTGAGGTCTTGCCAATACAGTAGCAATTTCCAGACGTTTCATTTCCCCACCGGAAAGAGTACCGTCTACTTCTCTGTCCAAATAGTCATTTGTACATAAGCCTACATTTGAAAGCATCTGGCAGCATTGATTGTGTGTTAATTCTTCTCCGGCAGATAATGACAAAAGCCGTTTTACTGTCATACCTTTAAATCGTGGGGGCTGCTGAAATGCAAAGCCGATGCCGGCATTTGCCCGATGATTCATGTCGTATTCCGTCAGATCTTCGGAGTCGAGATAAATTTTCCCTTCATTTGCCGGAAGAATTCCCATAATGACTTTTGCAAGCGAGGATTTGCCGCCACCATTGGGACCGGTAATTACGATTGTTTCTCCATCGTTTATATCAAAACTGATATTTTTAACAATATGTTTCTCTGCTCCATTTTCGGAGGCTGTAAAGGATAGATTTTTTATTTGAAGCATAAGTATTCCTCCTAATTTAAAGATTAAATAATTATTTAATATCAGACTGTAGACAAACTTGGTGTTGGGCGTTATGCCCAACACCATTTTTCTTTAAATATTATTTTTCTTCTTATTCTTATCCCAAAGTATAAAAAAGTAGCTGCATCAAAGCCTCGTTTTTCCAGAATCTTTGCCAGTTTTTTTAGATTCATGCATGCGAAAGTAAGCCCGGCTTTCATCTCCATCCGTGCCTTTCCTACATACTGCGTATATCGAAATCCATGCTGTTCTTTCGCTGTACCGAAGATTCTCTCTATGGTTTCTTTTCTTAACTGGTAGATCTGTTTGTTTCCGATCGTATGCCGGATGTCTTCTGACGTTTCCATGTATTCTTCCCATACATGACGTGTGATCAGTTTTACATGATTCTTACTTTCAGTACATTTTGAAAGATACTGACATTCAGCACAATGCTCACCGCAGCTTTTATACTCTTTATACCCATTTCTGTTTGTTGTACTATATGCTAATACATGTGATTCCGGACATATATAACAATCATTGTATTCATCATATACGAATTCATGTTTCCTGAAAAATCCGTCTTTGGTCTTGGGGCAGGTATACGGGAAAAGCGGCTCAATACCATCTTCCAGCAACCGGTGCGCAATCGCCGGTGTTTTATATCCTGCATCTGCCACTACCATCTGTGGAGCCAGTTTATATATCTTATCGTATAATGCCTTAAAAGTACGGCTGTCATGCTCATTACCAGGATGTACTGTATAGCCAAGGATCCAACCATGTTTATCACAGGCTGTTTCTACTGCATATGCAAAAACATGTTTATGTTCGCCTTTTCGAAACCATCCGCTTTCCGAATCACTGGTGCTGCATTTTTGTGTTTTCACACCTTCCAAAAGTTCTTCAGACATGGAATCCTTATCATTTCCAGTTCCACCGGATGCCGGTGGCTGGTTATCATCTTTTTTCTTTAATGGCTTTTTTCCATGTGCCAGACGAT
>UQHF01000011.1 GCA_900540785.1 uncultured Blautia sp. | reverse complement strand
CGAAATCGCTGAAACCCGCATAAACACTGGCTTTTTTAAGCAACTCGATTTATTCAAACTCAATCGTTGCCGGTGGTTTCGGGCTCATATCATAGCAAACCCTGTTTACATTCTCCACCTCTGCAAGAATTCTGTTTGTGATCACTTCCAGTACATCCCAGTTCACGCGCTCAATGCTGGCTGTCATAGCGTCAATGGTATTGATGGCGCGGATAATGACCGTATACTCGAAGCATCTCTCATGGTTTTTCATGCCAACGCTCTTGAAATCAGGCACAACTGTGAAATACTGCCATACTTTTTTATCAAGTCCTGCTTTTGCAAATTCCTCGCGGAGAATTGCATCAGACTCGCGAACTGCCTCCAGACGGTCTCTTGTGATCGCGCCAAGACAGCGAACACCAAGTCCTGGTCCCGGGAACGGCTGACGGTAAACCATATCGTGAGGAAGTCCAAGCTCAATACCGCAGGCGCGGACTTCATCTTTAAATAACTGTTTCAGAGGCTCTACCAGCTCAAACTGAAGATCTTCCGGAAGACCGCCTACATTGTGGTGAGATTTTACCATTTTTGCAGTCTTTGTACCGCTTTCAATGATGTCCGGGTAAATAGTTCCCTGACCGAGGAAATCAATTCCTTCCAGTTTTCTTGCCTCTTCCTCAAAGACGCGGATAAATTCGCCGCCGATGATTTTTCTCTTTTCTTCAGGGTCAGCCACATTTTCCAGCTTGCCGAGGAAACGCTCGGAAGCGTCTACGTAGATAAGATTTGCGTGAAGCTCGTCACGGAATACTTTCACAACGCTCTCAGACTCATTTTTACGCATAAGACCGTGGTTTACATGAACACATACAAGCTGCTGCCCGATGGCTTTGATCAGCATTGCGGCAACCACGGAGGAATCCACACCGCCGGAAAGAGCAAGAAGCACCTTTCTGTCTCCTACCTGATTGCGAATAAGCTCTACCTGGTCTTCGATAAAGTTTTTCATGTTCCAGTTTGCTTCTGCTTTGCATTCCTGGAAAATGAAGTTTTTCAGTGTCTCTGTATCCGGAAGCTGAGAGAGCTGTACGCTGCATTTTGATGCCGGATAGTCAACGGAAATCATAGGGTAGCCTAAGTCATAAAGCTCCTGACGGATTTCCACTTCTTTTCCGTCTACTACACGGTTTTCCCCGCCGTTTAAAATAATACCTTTTACATTTTCCAGATTTTTCAGCTCTTCTGATGTAATGTCATGAGGGTGAATCTCACTGTATACACCAAGAGCACGGATTTCTCTTGCAAGCACTGTATTTTCTGTGCTTCCAAGGTCAAGAATCACAATCATATCCTGTTTCATTTGACCTTCTCCTTTATCTTCTTTGTTTTCAGCAACGGACTTTTTACAGTTCCAATCATCTTTATTATAACGTGTACATTTAAAAAAAGCACTATAAATTTATTATGTTTTAAGATTACTGCTCACGAAAATATGTCCATATCCTTGCAATTTCCTGCTACAATGAAATTTTTAGATTTTCCTATTCAAATATCCACGGAAATATTATTCTGTAAATACTGCAATTTTAACTACATTATCCTTTCTGTTTTCAAACAGATCATATGCCTCTTCAATGTGGGAAAGAGAATATCTGTGTGTGATCAGCGGCGTCGTATCTATTTTTCCTTCCGCAATAAGACGCAGGATTTCTTCGCAGTCGCAGCCGTCCACACCGCCTGTCTTAAAAGTAAGATTTTTTCCGTACATTTCCGGAAGGGGAAGTATCTGCGCTTCCTCATAGAGCGCCACTACTGTTACAACAGCGTTGGGTCGGGCGCACTCCCACGCCAGGCGGAAGGTGTCTTTTGCTCCTGCCACCTCCAGAACCACATCGGCTCCGCCATGTTCGCTGTTTTTCCGGACAAATTCCGGAAGGTTTTCCGGCTCTGCAAGAATAACCTCTGGATAATATTTGCGTACAAAATCTCTTCTTACCTTATCTTTTTCACAGACAATGATCCGCTTTGGTTTTTTCAGCATAACACAGAGAAGCGTACAGATTCCTGTCGGACCTGCTCCCAGAATCAAAACCGTATCTTCCTCTTTGATTTCTGAAATTCTGGCAGCCCAGAATCCTGTTGCAAGAATATCTCCCACAAATAATGCCTGCTCATCTGTAACTGTTTCAGGAATCACGTTTAAACCCTGGTCTGCGTACGGCACACGAACATATTCCGCCTGTCCGCCATCAATACGACAGCCTAATGCCCAGCCTCCGTATTTGTCTGTGCAGTTATTCACATAGCCCTTCTGACAGAAGAAACACTTTCCACAAAATGTTTCCACATTTACCGTCACTCTGTCTCCCGGCTTTACTTTTTTCACCTCTGAACCTGTCTGCTCCACAATCCCCACCATTTCATGTCCGACTATAATCCCGGGCACAGCCCTTGGCACAGAACCATGTTTAATATGAAGATCGCTTGTACAAATGCTGGAAAGCGTCACTTTTACAATCGCGTCTTTTTCATCCCGGAGCACCGGTTTTTCTTTTTCCCTGAGTTCAAATTTTCCTTTTTCCACATAAGTATACGCTAACATTTTTTACCCCCGTTTCCAAACTGTTTCTTTCATTATAAGAGCTTTTTCCGTGAAAATCCACTTTTTGAAACAGCTTTTTCATTTTTATGTGGAGTCCTTGCTCATTTAATGTTACAATGGGAAAGAAATACTTTTATGGAGGAAATTTGATATGAAAAAAGGAAATTGGAGGGCGCTTCTTCCAATCGCTGTATTCCTTGTCATGTATCTTGGACTTGGAATTTTATTTGAATATGTACTTCACATTCCTATGGGATTTTATAATATCCCCATTGTCGTCTCCTTTCTCACTGCTCTTCTTGTGGCATGTGTGCAAAACCCCAAACTGAGCTTTGACGAAAAGCTGGCAGTTATGGCAAAGGGTGTAGGAGACAAAAATATTATTACTATGATTTTAATTTTTATGACTGCCGGAATCTTTGTCGGTGTTGTGGGAAGAGGAAGCGCAGAAAGCGTAGCATATTTTCTCTTATCCATCATTCCGGCACGTTTTGCAGTTATCGTTCTCTTTGTAGTAAGCTGTTTCGTTTCTCTTGCAATGGGAACTTCTGTGGGTACGATTACTTTAATTACCCCGATCGCTGTTGCTGTTTCAAACGGCTCCGGTTTTTCCGCGCCTTTATGTGTCGGCGCTGTTATGGGCGGCGCTATGTTTGGAGACAACCTTTCCTTTATCTCCGATACCACTATTGCAGCCTGCAACGGCCAAGGCTGCGCCATGAAAGATAAATTCCGTGCAAACTTCTGGATTGCCCTCCCCGCTGCCGTAGCTACCCTGATCATTATTTTTATCCGTACCTCAGGAAGCGATGCAGGAACTGCTATTGTCAAAGATTACGATCTGATCCAGGTTGTTCCGTATCTTCTTGTGCTCATTGGCGGAATTATCGGAATCAACGTGTTTGTTGTTCTTTTGATCGGAATTCTGTCCGGCTCTGTGATCATGCTGGCAACAGGAGCAACACAGGCGACAGACCTTCTTTCAAATATGGGATCCGGCGCTTCCGGAATGTATGAAACCACTATGGTGGCAATTCTCGTTTCCGCCATCTGCGCTCTGATTCAGGAATACGACGGCTTTACCGCTCTTCTGAATTTTATACGGAAGATTTTTAAAAGCAAAAAGGGCGGAAAACTTGGAATGGGACTTCTTGTAGGCGCAATGGACGTGGCAACTGCAAATAATACAGTGGCGATTGTTATGGCAAACCCTATTGCAAAAGAAATGGCGGAGGATTACGGTATTTCTCCAAGAAATACAGCTTCTATCCTGGA
Source organism: uncultured Blautia sp. (assembly GCA_900540785.1). GTDB lineage: Bacteria > Bacillota > Clostridia > Lachnospirales > Lachnospiraceae > Blautia_A. Next base: position 98,875 of record UQHF01000011.1, on the reverse strand, counting down.
TACCTTTTCCTGTGTATTCCAGGGCGTGATTCCCTACGGTGCGCAGATGCTTGTTGCCATCTCTGCCGCGACAGAACTTGGCTGTGAAATTTCCGCATTTGATATTATGCCAAATTTATATTATCCCTATATGCTTCTTGTAAGCGCATTATTCTTTATGTTCTACTCACCGGAAAAAACAAAATAGAAAATATGCAGTATTTTGCAAAATAATAAGGCTCTATAATAAAACTGGCGAAGAGTAGTCTCTCCGCCAGTTTTATTATTCTGCTTTTTATTGCATTTTCGTTTATTCTTCTTCCTGTAAGTTACTCAATTTTGCTGCCTGATCTGCTGCGATCAGGCTGTCGATCACCTCGTCCAGATCTCCGTTTAAAATGTTTTCCAGGCGATGAAGGGTCAGCTTGATCCTGTGGTCTGTCACACGTCCCTGCGGGAAATTGTAGGTACGGATTTTCTCGGAACGGTCTCCTGTTCCAATCTGGCTTCTTCTTGCCTCTGCCTCTGCGTCATGCTGCTTTGCAAGCTCCATCTCATAAAGACGGGAACGGAGAACTTTCAGCGCCTTATCTTTGTTTTTAAGCTGTGACTTTTCGTCCTGACAGGAAATGACAATGCCTGTCGGGATATGGGTAAGACGAACGGCAGAGTCTGTTGTGTTGACGCACTGTCCGCCGTTTCCGGAAGCACGGAATACGTCAAATTTACATTCATTTAAGTCAAGATGGAAATCAATCTCCTCCGCCTCCGGCATAATGGCAACGGTACAGGTGGAAGTATGAATACGTCCGCCGGACTCTGTTTCCGGAACTCGCTGTACACGGTGAACGCCGCTTTCATATTTCAGACGGGAATATGCCCCCGCTCCTGTTATCATAAACGTAACTTCCTTGAATCCGCCGATCCCGTTTTCATTTAAGCTTAACATTTCTGTTTTCCATCTGCGGGACTCTGCATATTTTACATACATACGGTAAATTTCGGCTGCAAAAAGAGCTGCCTCGTCTCCACCGGCACCTCCGCGGATCTCCACGATTACGTTTTTATTATCGTTCGGGTCTTTTGGAAGAAGAAGAATCTTCAGCTCATGCTCCAGCTCTTCCACACGCTTCTTTGCGTCAGAAAGCTCTTCTTTGAGCATATCACGCATTTCTTCGTCTTTTTCCTCTTCCAGCATGGAAAGGCTGTCCTGAATGGTTTCTTTACAGCCTTTGTACTCTTTATATGCCTCTACGATCGGCTGCAGATCGCTCTGTTCTTTCATAAGACGCTGAAAATGCTCCTGGTTATCTGTAACTCCCGGCTCTCCCAGCTCATTTAAAACTTCCTCAAATCGGATTAGTAAATCGTCTAATTTATCAAACATGATTTTCCTCCCGGTTTCCTCTGTGTTTATCTACTTTCGCTCCGGCAGTTGTCCCCGCACTACACGGTCAAGCCCTGCCAGATCTTTTATTACTTTTACCTCTGAAAAACCGCAGCTTTCAAACATTTCCTTTACCTCTTCACCCTGACTGCACCCGATTTCACAGGCAAGAAAACCGCCCGGTTTTAAATATTTTCCGGCGTTTTCCGCGATTTTCCTGTAAAAATACAGTCCGTCCTCTTTTCCGTCAAGCGCCATAAATGGGTCGTGAAAGCGCACCTCTGCCTGAAGCTTTTTGATTTCTTCTGTAGGGATATACGGCGGATTGGAAACGATCATATCAAAGCTTTCTTTTTTCTCCTCAAAATATGCACTTTGAAACAGATTGCTTTTTATAAGCTCCGCGCGCATTTCCAGATGGTACGTCCCCCTGTTTTTTTCTGCAACAGAAAGCGCTTTTTCGGAAAGATCCGCGCCTGTCCCTTCTGCGTCTCCCCGCTCAAGAAGAAGGCTTAAAAGAATGCAGCCGGAACCTGTACACATATCAAGAATCTGTGGTTCTTGTTTGTCTTTTATGAGGGAGAGAGACTCCTCCACAAGAATTTCTGTATCCTGTCTTGGCACAAGAACATTTTCATCTACATAAAACTCATATCCCATAAAATAACCCTGGTGCGTCAAATGCTGAAGGGGAATATGCTGCGCCCGTTTCCTGATTTTTTCCATATAAGGCTCTTTTATGCCTTCTTCTGCCTCTTCTTTGCTGTGGGCAAAATAGTAAGCTCTGTTTTTTCCGCTCTCATATTCCAGAAGGAGCCAGGCGTCCAGCCCGGCTTCCTCAATCCCGGCAGCTTCCAGGATTTCCTGTCCTTCTTTTAAAAGCGCTTCCCAGGTTTCCCCTCTCATGCTTCCGCCTCCGAAGTTTTGTCTTCTGAAACGTCCACGCCAAATTCTTCTTTCAGATAGGTTCTCCAGTCAAACACTGCCTCCACTGCTTTGATGGCAACCTCCGCCATATCTTCTGTCGGCTCTTTTGTTGTCAGCTTCTGCATGGCAAGTCCCGGTTTGCTCAAAATATCTGCAAGCTTACTGTCTGTCCTTCCTGCCCACTGGATCATCTCAAAAGAAATGCCTGCCACGACCGGAACCATGAGTATTCTTCCGAACAGGCGCACCCAGTAAAACGGCACAAGTACAAAAATAAAATGAAGAAAAATACTTACTATCATAACAAGAAATAAAAAGCTTGTTCCACAGCGTCTGTGCTGTCTTGAACTCTTCATTACGTTTTCCACAGTAAGGGGCAGACCGTGTTCCACACAGTTGATACATTTATGCTCTGCTCCGTGGTACATAAAAGTTCTCTGAATATCCTTCATTCTGGAAATCAGAATCATATAGCCCATAAATAACGCAAGCTTCACAAAAGCTTCCACTATAGTTACGATCACTTCTGTTGCCCCGATTTTTCTGAGGAGACTTGCAAGCACATAAGGAAGAAGCATAAAAGCTGCAATGGAAATCACAATAGAAAACGCAACGGTCACATACAGAAGCAGCTTAAACATTTTATCCTCTTTTGCTTTTTTCTTCGCCTTTTCGTCTTCCGAAAGATGTGCCGTTTTCTTTGCTTCCTCCTCATCTTCCTCATCTCCTGCAATTTCTGCAGAATACATCAGGCATTTCATTCCCACAACAAGAGAGTCCACAAAGCTTACCACACCGCGGATCAGCGGTTTTCTCCAGATTTTTGCATTGCCAAAGATGCATTTATAATCCTCCACCTTCAGCTCTATTTCGTTGTCCGGACGGCGCACCGCTATGGAATACTTATCTTTATGGCGCATCATAATGCCTTCCATAACTGCCTGTCCGCCAATATTTGATGGTTTCATATTCGTTCTCCTGATACAAAGAAAGGTTGAGATTTCCCAACCTCAACCTTCTCACTGTAATATTCTTTAATTATTTGTTCAGACCATATTTTCTGTTGAACTTATCGATACGTCCGCGAGCCTGAGCAGCCTTCTGCTGTCCTGTGTAGAACGGATGGCATTTGGAGCAGATTTCTACGTGGATGTCCTCTTTTGTAGAACCTGTTGTAAATGTGTTTCCGCAGTTACAGGTTACAGTTGCCTGATGGTAGTTTGGATGGATTCCTTCTCTCATGATTTTCACCTCTCTATATACCTTCTATTTATTCGTATTACTTGACGAATTTCTCTATTAAACAGCTTTTTGATTATATCATATACATAGCGCAAATGCAAGATATTTATAAAAATTTCTGTTTTTTTGCCATCTGTACAAACTCATCGTTATTCTTTGTACGGGCAAACATATTTAAAATCTGCTCTACTGCATCCTCTGCCTTCATTCCGTTTAAGGCTTTCCGCATATTGTATACTGCCTCCTGCTCCTCTCCGGAAAGAAGAAGATCCTCGCGCCTTGTCCCTGACTTCTGTATATCAATGGCAGGAAATACACGTTTTTCCTGAAGCTTTCTGTCAAGAACAAGCTCCATATTACCGGTTCCCTTAAACTCCTCATAAATTACATCGTCCATCTTGCTTCCTGTATCTACAAGAGCTGTTGCAAGAATGGTAAGACTACCTCCCTCACGCATATTCCGGGCAGCGCCAAAGAAACGCTTCGGCATATGAAGGGCTGCAGGATCAAGACCTCCTGAAAGTGTTCTGCCGCTCGGAGGAATTACAAGGTTATACGCTCTTGCCAGACGTGTAATAGAGTCAAGAAGAATGGTCACGTCTTTTTTATGTTCTACAAGACGTCTTGCTCTTTCTATTACCATCTCTGACACACGCTTATGATGATCCGGCTGTTCGTCAAAGGTAGAGTAAATAACCTCCACATTCGGTCCCTGGATTGCTTCACGAATATCTGTTACCTCCTCCGGACGCTCATCAATGAGAAGAATGATCAGGTGCATATCTCTGTTGTTGCGGAGAATGGACTTTGCCACATCTTTTAAAAGTGTTGTCTTTCCGGCCTTTGGAGGAGATACGATCATACCTCTCTGCCCTTTTCCGATGGGGCTTATCAAGTCCACAATCCTCATGGCAGTTGTTCCGCCGGGACGTTCCATTCTCAGGCGCTCATTTGGAAAAATCGGGGTCATATCCTCGAAATTATATCTTCTCTGTCCCTCGCTCGGGTGAAACCCATTGATCGAAGTTACATATAAAAGAGCGCTGAATTTTTCTCCCTGCGTTTTGATCCTTGTATTCCCCTGAATAATATCACCTGTTTTTAAATTAAAACGGCGAATCTGAGAAGGGGAAACATACACATCGTTTTCTCCCGGAAGATAATTAGCACAACGGATAAAGCCATATCCGTCAGGAAGAACCTCAAGAATTCCGTTTGCCTTCTCTCCGCTGTCAAGCTGCTGGATTCCCTCTGAAGGGCGCGGTCTTACGTACTCTCTCGTCTGTCCTTCTCCTGTCTCCCGATTTTCTCCTGCAGTCTCTCTTTCTGGTGTTCTTTCGAATGTTTTTTCTTCTATTCTTTCGTCTGTCTTTTCTGTGTCTTCTCTCTCTGGTTCCCGGATTGCTTCTCCACCGGATGATACTGCTCCCTGCTTCTCATCTTCCTGAAGCATTCTTTCAATCAATTCCGGTTTCCTCAAAGTGGAAACACCTTTCAGTTTTCTTGCCTTTGCAAGGTCCTTTAAAGTTGCAAGTGACAATGACTCATACTTTTCTCTCATCATTTTTATAATCCTCTGCTATCCATACTTCTTCTTGCTTAAAAAAATATATCTTATGTAAATGTGTAAATGTTAAAAAATCAATGTAACGGGTAAAATGTCTGAAATGACACGAACATCTGAAATCAGAATGTTTTGTTTTGACTCTGCCTTTTATTCTAACACACTTTTTTCCTTATGTCCACAACGGGACAAAATAAATACTTCAAAATACTTGCGTCCTGTATGAAAGTATGATAAATTTCTGAGAGTAGTTACTGTTGCTACATGCAGCAGAAAAACAAGAAGAAATATACAGAAAGGCGTAAAAATGATTAAACAAATCCTCCAGGGTATGGTTGTCGGAATTGCCAATATTATTCCCGGTGTAAGCGGCGGAACTATGATGGTCGCTATGGGCCTGTACGACAGACTGATCCATGCCATTACACATCTGAAAAGCGAATTTAAAGAAAGTCTGAAATTACTGATCCCTGTTTTTGCAGGAGCCGGAATTGCCATTGTTGCTCTGTCGAGACTGTTTGAGTTTTTACTTACAGCGTATCCTATCCCCACAAATCTTGCTTTTTGTGGATTGATTGCAGGGAGTCTTCCATTTATTTTCAAAAAAGTAAAAGGACATACAGTAACCGTAGATAAAATGATCCCATTTCTGATTTTCTTCGGTATTGTTATTTTAATGGCTCTTCTGGGAGAAACCGGCGGAAACAGCGCAGATGTAAGCTTTGGTCTTATCAATATCATCAAGCTGTTCGGCGTTGGAATTATTGCTGCCGCAACTATGGTTGTCCCCGGTGTAAGCGGTTCCATGATGCTGATGCTTCTCGGATATTACGATACCATTTTAAAGACGATCAATGACTTTGTCGATGCACTGATCCAGTTTGATATGGCTGGTCTTGCAGCAGGCATGGGTGTTTTAATCCCCTTTGGAATCGGCGTCGTGATCGGTATCTTTTTAATTGCAAAACTCATAGAATTTATTTTTGCAAAAGCAGAAGTTCACGCATATTATGGAATCATCGGACTGATCCTCGCTTCTCCTGTTGCCATTTTAATGAAAACCGACTGGAGCGGCATCTCCGTCCTTATGATAGGAACAGGCGTCATTACGTTTGCTTTAGGCTGGTTTATCGCAAGTAAATTAGGCGGAGAATAATCTCCGCCCAATCCATTTCTATTTTCTTATGCGTTTGTTGTGGCGGCTTTTCTGAAAAAGAAAAGTCCCACTACAAAAAGAATCGCGATCATTCCCACTCCAAGATTCATATTTCCCGTAACCTGAGAGACAACACTTACAATCGTTGTTCCCACAAAGGAAGCTCCTTTTCCGCAAATATCAAGAATCCCGAAATATTCTCCAGACTGTTCCGGCGGTATGATTTTTGTAAAATAAGACCGGGAAAGCGCCTGAACTCCTCCCTGGAACATTCCAACGAGAACTGCAAGAACCCAGAACTGCCACTGACTGTGAAGGAACATGGCAAGTACGGCAATGCCAAAATAAGCAGTCACACAGAAGGTAATCAATTTTTCTACGGGGTATTTCTGTGCAAGTCTTCCAAATAAAATAGCAAAAGGAAACGCCACAATCTGTGTAACGAGAAGAGCCAGAAGAAGACCGGTACTGTCAAGACCCAGGGCAGAACCATAGGCAGTTGCCATATCAATAATCGTGTACACGCCATCAATATAAAAGAAAAAAGCAATCAGAAAAAATAAAATCTTCTTCTCATTCCCTGCATTTTTCAGAGTGCTCCATATCCTTTTAAAACTGTCTGCAACTGCATTCTTTTTCTTTTTTATGTAATATTTCTGTCTGTAAATTTTTAAAAGGGGCAGGGAAAATAAAAGCCACCACGCACTGATAATAATAAATGCAATTCCCATTGCCGTTTCCATAGAAAGCCCCAAAGTTCCTGAACCAAGCACAATAAAAAGGCAGATTACAAAAGGAATACAGCTTCCAATATAGCCCCATGCATATCCTCGTGAAGATACTTCATCCATCCTTTCTTTTGTAGTCACATCAGAAAGCATAGAATCGTAAAAAATAAGGCTTCCTGAATATCCCACCTTTGCAATAATAAAAACAACAAGAAATAAAAGCCAGTTTTCTGCCATGCCGAGACAGATACAGGAAACAGTTCCCACAAGAATAAATGCAACAAAAATAGGCTTTTTATATCCTTCTGTATCCGCTAACGTTCCAATAACAGGACCGAGAAGCGCTACCAGAAGCGTAACAACTGACGCAGCATAACCCCAGTATGCCAGATACTCTACATCACTTAATCCGCCCTTATCTGCAAGATAATTAAAATAAATCGGCAGAATGGTTGCGATCAGGAGAGTGAATGCCGAATTTCCCACATCGTAAAGCACCCAGTTTCTCTCCTGTTTCGTAAGTTTCCATTTCATATATTCTTCCTCTTTTTTCTATAGATTTCTCTTTTATTTTACACAAAACGCACCAGGCTCCGCAATCTTTTTTTTGTTAAAAACAAATAAAGTTCTGCTTTCCAAAATCCCATTGCCCTGTCCCTGTTTTTATGTTAAGGTAAACTTATAAAATAACAGCGAGGAAATCACGATGAAAAATATTTCAAAGAAAACGTCTGCCCTGATTCTTATTATCCTTCTGGCAGTCTCCGCCTGTATTGCAGGTGTTATTCTTTACAGACAGAAAAATGCAGACACCGGCAAAAAGCCTTATGAATTTACAAAGATCACTCTGGAAGAATTTGACAATTCCATTCACGGAAAAGCAGAGGAAGATGCTTTTTTTATTTATGTGGGAAGGGACGACTGCCCGGACTGTGAAGCGTTTTCTCCAAAGCTTCAAGCCATCACAGAAAAAGAAAAACTTTCTGTTTTGTATTACAGTACAAGTCAGGATAGGGAAGAACGCCCGGACGAAATGTATCGCCTTCTCGATGAAGCAAAGGTAACCGAAGTACCTATTGTTCTTGAAGTGATAAACGGGAAGATTTCCGCTTCCTATACAGGGGAGGAATTTCTTTCTCTTTACGAAAAATAATGAACCCCCGTAAGTTTTTTGACAAATAAAAAGCTGCCCTGACCGGTTTTATTCCCCAGTCAGGACAGCTTTTTTACGGCGCACACATGGTACACTCGCCTGTTTTTGGCATATCATAATTATTTGTAATATCCCAGCCGTTTAATTCTTTTATTTCTTTTTCTTCTGTTTCATAAGACTTCTGCAGTTGTTCTGAAAACTCCGTGTCTGAAAGATCTCCGGAAATATATTCTTTCAAAAGCTCCCAGACCGCCTCCGTGTGCTTCTCATTCATTCCTGAGAAAAAAGGAAGGCGCGCCCCGTCTTCTGATATTTGAAAGCCCTCAAGTGCTTCCGGAAAAGCGGCATTCTGGTTGGAAGGAAGAACATACAGCTCTTCAGAAAGACGGCTCTGTACTTCCTCAGAAGTCATGTACTGCACAAAATCTACTGCCATATCCAGTTTCTCCCCTTCTTTTTTCAGAGAAGAATTTATCCCGTAAATCATCTCCGGCTGAACATAACATAAAACAGATTCTCCGGCAGCATTTTCGTCCGTATCTTTTGTGATCACAGGCACAGGAATGGCTTCTATAGAAAGCCTCTTCTCTGTGAGCGCTTCCATCTCTTTTATGGAACTTCCTTCTGCCAGTACCATAGCTGCCTCCCCTTTTTGAAAGGCTTCCAATGCCTGCTCCTGTGTCATAGTTTCAAAGTCCTGCCCCAGAAAAGGAACAAGCTCCCGGAATCGCCTGTAAGGAGAGAGAAATTCCTTCTGAAAATCTACATCTCCCCATTCGATTCCCTTGCAAAATTCATTTAATTCTACATAGCCTTTATCTCTCTCGTTAACATCAAGAGAATCCGACAAACTGCCTGCCGTCTGATTGCCGAGAGAATTTAAAAGCCACTGCCATGCAGGTTCCCCGTATGAACTGCCCGGAAAGGCAAGAGGCACAATTCCAGCATCCGTAAGTTTTTTACAGGATTCTAAAAATTCTGCCCATGTCTGTGGAAATTCCACATGGGCAGAATTAAAAAGTTCCTTATTGCAGAGAATCCTCACTGTCTCAAAAGAAGAAGGATAACCTGGTATCTCTTTGTTTGAAAGATACATTTTATCTTTTACAGGAATGGGTAGGCTGCTGCTCCAGTTCTCTCCCGGATCATACGGATTTTCTTCATCGTAAAGATAAAGAAAATTATGAAGCTTCCCGTTATTAAAGTCTTTTGTCATATCCTGAAGGCTTCCCGTATATACATCCGGCTCATTTCCTTCTGTAAAAGCAGCCTCAACCTCCTTCCTGTAATCGGAAGAAGGATATGCCTCCAACTGGATGTTTATCCCGGTTTCTTCTGTATACTCTGCAAGAATCTCTTCATAAGTCTCTCTGCTCTCTTCACTTTCAAGCTCCTGGTAAACTACCAGTTCCGCTTCCTCCGCTGCCAGCACTTCCTTATATACACCTGCAGAAAGCGCCGGAAACAGCAGAGCAGACAGCATTACTTTTTTATTTATCATCCTTTGACCGCACCGATCGCAACACCTTTTACAAAGTATTTCTGAACGAATGGGTAAATAGCAAGTACAGGCACAGATGCAACTACGATAACCGCATATTTCAGAAGTTCTGTCATACCCTGTAATTTTGAAAGCGCCGAGGCATCCGTCAGCATGGTCGGGTCAATCTGGTTCTGGATCAGGATTTCTCTTAATACAATCGTAAGAGGCTGCATACTTGCATCGTTTATGTACAGCATTGCGTCAAAGTAGTTGTTCCATTTTGCAATACCATAGTAAAGAGCCAGTACCGCAAGGATCGGTTTACTCAGCGGCACGATTACCTTTAAGAGATACTTAAACGGAGAACAGCCATCAATCTGAGCTGCCTCATACAGCTCGTCCGGAATGGAGTTTACCATGTATGTACGTGCGATGATCATGTTGTAAGTGGACATTGCACTTGGAATGATCATTGCCCAACGTGTGTTGATAAGACCAAGTTTGTTTACTACCATGTATGTAGGCATAAGACCGCCGGAGAAATACATGGTAAATACGAACAATGCTGCAATCTTGTTTCTTGCTGTAAACTCTTTTCTGGAAAGAGGGTATGCACAGAGCATTGTCATGATCAGGTTTACAACTGTTCCAACACCCATGTAAATAAAGGAGTTAATGAAACCTGTAATGATCTTCGGGTTTTTAAATACTGCCTTATATCCTCTTAAGGTAACGTCTACCGGCCACAGCACTACTTTACCGCTGACTACAGCCTGCGGATCTGAGAAAGAGGCAGATATAATATAAATCAGAGGATACAGTACAATCAACATAACTGCTGAAAGAAGCACGTACACGAGAATAATAAACACTTTATCCCCTGTACTGGAATTTTTAAATTTTGTATTCATATGCTTACCTCCTACCACAAGCTGTTATCCGTAACCTTCTTGCTGATCTTGTTTACAGAAACAAGAAGAACAAGACTTACGACAGACTGAAACAGACCAGCTGCTGTAGAGAAGCCATAATCTGCGTTTGTGATACCTACTTTATAAACGAAGGTGGAAATAACCTCGGAAACGCTTGCATTCATGGAATTCTGCATCAGGAATACTTTATCGAAACCGATATTTACAATATTTCCACAACTCATGATCAGCATGATAACGATCGTCGGCATGATACATGGAAGGTCTACGTGGATAATTCTCTGAAGACGTGTTGCGCCGTCCATAACTGCCGCTTCCTTAAGCTCAGGGCTTACACCTGCCAGAGCCGCAATGTATATGATCGCCGAATATCCGGCAGTCTGCCAGACACCACTCCATACATAAAGATGACGGAAGAGATCCGCATCTCCGAAGAAGTTAATGGGGTCTATACCTATTTTCTGTAATAATATGTTGAAAACACCTGTACGAAGGTCTGTCATCTGCATGAGCATACCAACAAGTACAACGATAGAAATAAAGTACGGTGCATATGTGATCATCTGCACGCTCTTCTTGAAGAACTTCGCCTGCACCTCATTGATGGCAACCGCCAGAATGATCGGTATCGGGAAAGTTACAAGAATGTTGTACGCACCTAAAATAAATGTATTTTTAATAACCTGCACACTGGAAGTAGATGTCAGGAATCGGATAAAGTGGTCAAATCCCACCCAGTCGCTTCCAAAAAATCCTTTTCTCGGGCTGAAATCTTCAAATGCCATCAGGATACCCGCCATAGGCACATAGGCAAACATAAGTGCATAAATACATGGCAGCGCTATGATCAGCCAGAACTGCCAGTTTGACGATTTGATCTTATTCCCTTTTTTCACAGGGGTAATTGCTTTGGCTTTTTTACTCACTTTTTGCCCCTCCTTTGCTCAGAATAAAGATGACCGAATCAGAAACTGATCCGGTCATCCCAGAATCTTTTATCTGTGTTTAATTATTTTTTCATCTGTCTGTCGTAAGCTGTCTGGTAAACTTCAAGTAAGTCTTTCAGACCTGCTTTTTCCAGAGCATCCTGGAAGGAAGCCCAGTCTTTGTCATCGTTGATGTCTCTTGTTCCAACGATGTATGCTGTGGAAGCTTCATCGATGAGTTTTTCGATTTCTACTGCTACAGTAGAAATGCTGGAAGTCTCTTCGCTTGTAAGTTTCAGTCTCGGTACTACATCCAGGTCGGAGTTTTCTTCTGTCTGTCCGTATGGAGCGTATTTCTCTTCTGATACGTCATACAGTAATTTTTCCAGACCTTCTGCGCTCTTAACATCTACATCCTGAGGTGTTGCAGCGCCTAATCTGTACTCTGCCGGAGCTACACGGATACCAATATCCTGCCAGTCATGATTCTGTGTCTCTGCAGAATATCCATTGAGGATTTTATATGTTGCAGGCTCGCCGTTCAGACCAAATTCGCCTTCCGGATTGAGAACCCAGTCTTTTCCTTCTTCCGGACCATACTGGGAGCAAAGGTCACCTGTTTCGCTGTAGAAGAAATCTACCCAACGCATAGCTGCTTCCGGGTTCTTACATGTATCTGTGATACAGAAGTTTCCATCAGAAATTGATGAATATTTAAAATGTGATGTAAGCTGTGTTCCATCTGGTCCTTTCAGTGGAGCCATTGCCTCATACTGTGCGTAAAGCTCAGGGTTAGATGAAACATCAATCATATCAGAAATAGTTCCTGACGGGAAAGCAAGTACAGGAGCGCCATCCTGATTAATAAGAGATTTCATCTGCTCTGCTGACTGTGTAAAGTTACCATCGTAGAGAGCGCCTTCATTGTACAGAGTATTTGCATATTTCAGGAATTCTCTGTAACGGTCATCTGTTGCAACACATACCATTTCTCCGTCCCATGTTACAGCAGTTTTGTCACGAAGGTCTAATGTGTAAGATGTACTTGGCGGAAGGATAAAGGAACCCATCAGGAAGTTCTCAAACTCAGAGAACCAGCCCTGTCCAGGAGCAGAACCTGCAAGAGCAATTCCGTCCGGTTTGTATTCTTTAAATTTCTTACATACTTCCAGGAACTCATCTGTAGTAGTCGGCATTTCTACACCCATCTCTTCCAGATGTTTTGTGTTGATCCATAATTTACGTCCATAGGAGCAATGGTAACAGTCGTTCTCAGCAATAAGAGAATAAATCTGTCCGTCTGTTTCACGGCTTAAATCTAACTGATCACCGTACATTTTCATGTAGTTTGGCATAAGATCCTCATTGAGGTACTCGTCAATAGGAACAATGATCTGCTCTTTTACACCAAATTTAGCCCGGTCTGGAGAAACGCCAAGAAGCATATCCGGATAGTCCCCTGAAGATAACATCATGTTCAGTTTTTCCTGCCAGTCATCACGGCCTGCTGTTACCCATTCAATATGAACGCCAGTTAAATCTTCCAGATATTTTGTAAAATCATTTGTCTCCAGATTCTCAACGTTAGGCATTGACATAGTGAAGCAGGTTAAAGTAAGTTCTTCCCCTTCCGGAACGATCGGATAAGTTCCAGCCTCTGTTAATTTTACTTCCTTTTTCTTTTTCTTTGCATAGACAGGTGCTGCTGAGCTGACTACCATAGTAGCAGCAAGTGCAACTGACACTATACATGTGAGTCTTTTTTTCATATACATCCTCCTAAAATTTGTTTGTGCAAAAATAAATATCTTTCTGTTGCGGACATAAGCCCTATGTTTATTTTGCACTTTCATCAATTCTCATGAATATATATTATCATTTTTCCACATAAAATGCAATCCATTTTTTGCTTTTAATTATGCAATTTTACCCCCCCCCCATTATCTGACAACTTTTCATTATTTTATAATTTCTCATTATTTTGCAAATCTATGTATTATCAGGCTTTCTCGGAATATGTCCGTATATAGCGGACATTTGTCATATTTCATCATCTTCCGCCAAAGCCCTCCGCCGCAGTGCACTCCCACGCGGAGCGTTTTTTTATGCTATGGAACATTACGGAATAATTTCCTATAACCAAAAAGAGATGACCTGTCGGCCATCTCCTTTTACTATTTATTCATTACATAAGGCGCAGAAGCATATCTCCTGTTCCTACATTATAACCGCTTGTAGCGTAAATACCATTCAACTTTCCGTCTGTTACGATAATCAGCGGAAGTTTTTCATGGTCTACATACATACGTCTTCCCAGTGTCTCAATAAGAGTCTTGAAGCTGTCGTAGTACACCTGAATTTCCGGGAATGTGCGAAGAGCTCTTGCGATGTTCGGATCTTTTAACGCAGCCTCTGTACGAACAACAAAGATTACAGTATCACCAAGCTTCTCAAATGCTTCCTTCTGCTCGATCATCTCATTTAAAATATGCTCTGTTGGCTCACGGCTTTCTTCCAGGAACATGAAAATGTGTTTTCCTTTTTCTGTGAGAACCGATGCTTTTACCTTTTCCACATCTTCGGAAGGCTCGTTTTTGCAAAGCTCAAAATCTGGAATATCAATGTTTTCCAGCATATCCTCGAGGTCAGCATGGCGCAGAACAAGCTCTGCCTCTTTTTCTTCTCCAACTGCAATGTCCACATAATAACGGTTTGCAAAAATATTTCCGTTCGGAAGACGATTAGAGGTCAGGATACGGTACTGTCCCGCATCAAGGCCGAGAACCAGTTTTCCGTCCTCCCATTTTGCATCTTCAAGCTGCAGAGATACAAAACGTCCATCTACAAATCTTGCGATAGACCAGTTCAGGAAGTATTTCCATACGATTCCTTCTCCGCCCTTTAATACAAGACGGCAGTTTTTCTCGCTCTCAGGAAGAACAGCCACAAAGCTTCCATTTTCCATATATTCCATTGCATCGTCTCTCGGATTCAGTCTTGCCGGGATACCCAGAGTTCTTGCTGCTGCCACAAAGAAGATTTTTTTAGAAAGCGGGCTCGCAATTCCTGTACGGAGACAGCCTGCCGGAGTTGTGATAATGCTGCTTCTCTCCTTATCTGCACAGGAAGAGAAACGTCTGTCTACTGCTTCCCACAATTTTTTCGGCTCTTTCACAAAAAGAGCTTTCTCTTCTTCTGTAAACGCCTCCTGGATTTCTTTTCTGTACGGCTTGAGGATCTCATTTCTTACTCTCGGATTCAGGATATATTTTACAAATGTCTCATGATCTGTTGTGTTTTCATAAGGAAGAGCAAGTGCGAGATGGTCTTCCAGAACGCTGCTCACGAAATCAGTCTGATCTTTTTCTGTAAGTGCAGCAAGCATTTCTTTTCTCAGCTCTTTGTGATCTTCTTTTCCAAGGAACACAGCCTTTTCCGGATTTTCCCAGTTTTCTGTCTTTTTCAGACGTTTTGCTGCTGCCTCATCAAGACGGATATTTCCAATTCTTGTCTGCTCTTCAGTTGGTGTATCTGTGTTTACAGGCGTATCTACCGGCGCGATCATGTCCATTTCCTGCCATGTCTCACGCGCTTCTGTTTCCTCAAAGGAAACTACGCATGTATCGTTGTTTCTTGTATCCATATATGTTTCTGCACACTTATCGCCGCATACAGCCATGATATGAAGACTTCCAAGGCCTGTTGTAAGGGAAACAAATCCATTTTCATCTGTTTTTGCTTCTGCCACAGGAGAAAACTCGGAGTAGTTAAGTACCTCGAAATACACTTTGGCTCCGGAAACCGGTTTTTTCTCTCCGTCCACAACCTGAACCTGGATTTTCTTTACAGCTGCATATCGTTTCAGTTCGTTAAAGACAGCTACCATTCCCTCGCGGTCAATGTTTTCCTCATCAAAGCCTGTTGTATCAAAGCATCTGGAATGTACCATCATGGCACGTGAGGAAGCATTTGTAAACCAGCCCTTATTTAAGATAGGAAGAGGCTCGCAGGCTCCCAGGAAATACCAGTCTCCCTCGCACCACACTTCCACCCAGGCATGGTTATCGTCACAGTGGGACCATCTCGGCGCATATACCTGTCTTGCAGGGATTCCCACACTTCGCATTGCATTTACAGTAAATACGGACTCCTCGCCGCATCTTCCATTTCCTCGTCTGTATACGGTGATCGCAGAAAGCGTTCTCTCGTCTGTGCAGTGGTATGTAGCTTCCTCTGCGCACCAGTAGTTTACTTCAAGAGCCGCTTCTTTTCCGCGAAGGGAAAGAACACGCTCGCCCATCTGCTCACGGAAAAAGGTACGGCACGGTGCTACTTCTTCTTCATTTACGCGGCAGTAAAGCACGTAGTTTAAGAAGATTTCCTCAGGAAGCTCTTTTACGTCTTCTCTGTTTTCCCACAGCCATACTGCATTTTCTCCGTAATCCTTAAAAACTTCCGGCTCATAGTTTGCAATGTCGCTGTACGGCATTGTGATGTACATATATTTACATGCCAGAGCTGTATTTTCCTCCCATTCAGAAATTTTCTTATCCACTTCCGCCATACGCTCCGGAAGGGCTTTTTTCAGTTCTTCATACTGCGCAAGAATGCGCTCTCTGTTTTTCTCTAAAAACATTTTGCTCATAAGTTATAGTTCCTCCATAAGTATAGTACCAACCTTAGATTATAGTTTTCGGGAGTGTTTGTCAACACCGGATTCGGGTTTCCAGCGCTTCAATAAAAGCATTATAACTTGGAGAAGCATTTTCATGCAGTCTTAAATACTTCCCAATCCTATCTGCCCATTCATATTTTGCTTTACCTATCTCAAAATAGCTCCCCGCCGCCTTTTTCTTAAGGCGCTTTAACCCTTTTGGATAAACCATTTCTGCCAAAATTTCCCATGTATCACAAATAGCATCTTGTTCATATTTTTTAATATGCTGAATTTTAGCATCAGGATAAGCGGCTGTAATGGCCTGCAAATCGCCTAACAGCCATGCTTCCATTTCTTTTACCGCTATACAGAAGGCATAGTCGCATAATACCATATTAGAATTTGCCATATTATCTAACTCCTGACGGAATTGCCTGCAATCTCTTTTATCATTATCCAATACGACAATCAATGCCGCTTTTTCCATTGTCTGCAGTTTTTTTCCAAATGCTCTCATATACATTGGAAGGTCGTTTAATAATTTTCCTGTTTTTTGTTCTATTGGTTTCCCCTTTTTAGGTAAATGACCAATTCCCCCAAATGATTTTATGTCCCAGTGAATTTCTTTTTCTACATATTGATTTTCAAGTTTTTCCATCACATGCCTTACTACCATTTCTGTAGATTTATCTTCTATCAAAAACTGAAAATACATCTATACCTCCGTACCTTCTCCTTCGAAATATTTACTGTACCACATGTCGCCAACAGCTACGCCTTCCTCTGCTAATTCTTTTACAAAGGCAAATTCCGAAGCTCTTTTCGCTGTAGAATAGCCATTTTCTTTTGTTAGTACCCATACATCATCCGGTCCCAATGCATTTACAAAAAATGGGCTGTGAGTTGTAACAAACAATTGTTTAGAAAATCCGGTTCCTACATCTTTTTTCATTTCCTCTGCCAGATCACCAAGATAATGATGATACAAACCGTTTTCCGGTTCTTCTATAAATACTAATTGACGGGGATTTTTTTCATGAAGCAATAAATAATACGCAAAAAGTTTTAATGTCCCGTCAGACATTCTCTGAGAATAAAAGGGCTTATCAAATCCAGTTTCATAAAATCGGAGCATCATCTGCCCATTTTCAAATTTCTGTGGTTCTATTTTTTCTATTCCTGGAAGTTTTGACTGAATTTCCAATAAAACTTTTTCAAACTCTTTTCTATTTTCTCTGTACATATACTGAGCTACATTATTAATATTACTTCCAATTCTGTCTAAATAAGCCTGAGGGGCCGCTGTCTGTATTTTTCTTGCGGCATCTGGAGAAAAATAACATAAATACCAACTTTTTATGAAGTTAAGAAACTTTTCAATACGATTATATTGCTTCATTGCACCCAATGTTACAATTCCAGGTCTACGAATATCTGACAACTGTACTTCTACCTTTTTTCCAGTAACATTTCCATCGTCATCCTGTCCACTATCATCATTACCTTCAAATGCATACCCAACACCCTCCTGTAAATACATAAAAGACCTTGGCCAGCCATACGATTTTATACGTTGACGTAATCTCTCTTTTTTCACATATGGACGTCCTGTTTTATCTAAGTCAATCTCCAATTCATATGTGATGGGCCTTGTATTACTGGATTCTCTATAATATAATTCAAATGCAATCGGTTCAGTAGCACCCTGAGAAATTAATTTTTCAAATCCTCCTCTGTTATTTGCATCACAAGCAGATTCTACCCCCATTTCAAGGCAGTCTGCTATAAACCCCAACGCATCTGCTACTGTACTCTTTCCGTTACCACTTGGACCAATAATCGCTACGAGATTTCCCAGTGAACGCTCACTTTGCTTTGTTCTTGTTTTACCTAATGTAACATCTCTCAGCACACCATAATTCTGAATTTTTATTCCCTCAATTTTTCCCATGTGTACTCCTTCTCATTTATTCACAAAGATATTTCATATTTTTCACTTCTTTTGGTCTTATTATAACATAACACTCCAGTTATTGTATGATTTTTTTACAAGAAGCTTTCTTCCCACAACCTTACATTTTCCATATAAACAGAGTCCAGTGTATTCTCCTTTAAAGACCAAAGATTTCGTCACGTTTTCCGCTTACACAGTAATTTTTACTCATAAGAGAAGAAAGCTCCTCCCAGTTATCTTTTTCATTAAAAGTAGCCCGTGGATTCCTAATCAAAAAGCACAATAAAAATTGCACTGATTATACGGAATCAAATAAGAACTGGTTTCTTTCGTTTCGTAAACAGCCTCCTTTTTAACAAGGATTTTTCCCAGTTTCACATAACCTGTTACAGTTCATGCCTTTTGTTGTGATTACACATGCTCAAAACCATTCCCACACCTGCAACAAGAATCCCAAGACCTGCAAAGGCTGTTTCTATTGACCATTTTTCTACTGCCCACCCGGTAAGCGGACTTAAAATGACCATAAAAATACTGTACATCATGCTGCTTACTGATACCATTGTAGCACGTATTTCACTGGAAAACACCCTCTGATTTTCACTTTCTACCCGAAGCATCAACGCTTCCTCCGCCCCGTGTGCCATACCTGCCGCAAATACGGAAACAACTATCGCCTGACTGCTGCTTACTGCTATAAAAACACCTGCTGCCAGACTTCCCATAAACATTAATTTCTTTAATTGCACCGGCTCGGTTTTCCCCGCAAGAGCTGCCCCTGCCATGCTGAAAAGGGAAATACACAAAAGCGGAATGCCAATCCAGCCGGCTTTCAGCCCGCAGGCTACAAGATGTTCCTGCATCATCATATTTACTACGTAACACCCGGCTGCCACAATACCGCCAAACATCATACGTCTGCAGACAGACGGATTGTTTTTCAGAAATTCCAGACTCTGCCCTGTATACAATATGAGTTCTCTTCTTATGTCTGCACATGTCAGCTTTTCTTTCTTATTTTCCCTTCCCACATTTACTTCTGAAAGGCGCATAGCCACAAAAGAACTTAAAATCCCCTGCACTATAGAAATAAAATACGCTTTACGATACCCAAGAGCAACCGTTACTACACTAAGCAGATTTGTCATTGCAAAAATCCCCAGATAAATATTTTCCTGTGTGGAAGAAACCGTTAAGTACCTCTCTTCCTGACCGCCTTCCAGAAGGCTGTCGTATGTAAGCGCTTCCCGTGTTCCTGACACAAGATTATAACTGAAAGCATTCAGCCCCATAGCGATTAAAATCATCCCGAAGCAATCTGTAGCAATCATACAGAATGAGCCCGCTGCCGAAATAATCCCCGATAAAATCAGAGTTTTCCGCCGCCCCATCATGTCTGACAGCATACCGCTTGGAATTTCACAGCACATACTTACCACATGGAAAAAGCCTTCTGCCACGCCCACCTGGGCAAGGGAAAATCCTCTCTGCAGAAGAAATAAAACCCATACTGCGTCTACAATTTGAAATCCACTTATAATTTCATAAAGGTATAAATTGCGAAGTTGTTTTTTGATATTCATTTTGCACCACTCTTTTCCTGATTTATTTTGTAGAATGATGCCCAGATTTAGAATTGAAAAATGACAAAACTCAATAAGTTTTCAGACAAATACTTCTAAAAATGGGCGCACTTATAGCCTGAACACCAAAATCCGCACCTTTTTGAATCATTAAATATGGTGTTTTCCAGCCCATTTGTGCGCCCTCCTTTTCTCAGAATTTATTGTAGTATAACATAAAACTGGTTGACTGACAATCAGGGAATTTCTATGTACATTGGTTTACACCCGTCAATATATCTATAATCGTCCGGCTCAAAAAATTCAGTAAAATCTTCAAATCCTAATCGTGTATAAAACTTTACTGCATCTTTAACAGAATAAAGAACTATATATTTTGCGGCAATAACATTCATCGCAATAGCCGGAAGAGTTCTTATGTTCTTATGTTGTTCTGATATTTGTGAGTTATTCCAGAACAACACATAGTACAATAACCGATAGCAACTGAATCTCTGTTATCAATAATTAAATACGTAATGCCCGAATCATCTGACAATGCCTTATTTTGAAGATAGCTATTAATTTCATCATTTCCACAGTCAAAATTCGCTGTATAATGATGATTTTGTTCCGTTAGCTTATCAACAGAATATACTATCTCTCTGCCATATACATATTTCGAATATTTCATTTAACAGTATCTGTTTTCCCTCCATGCCTTTTAAATTTTTCCATTGTTTTATTAAAGGCTACTCTGGTATCTTTTTTTATAAACTCATCTGCCTTAGATTTTGTTACCTGAAAAGAAAAATTTGCCGGTTTTGAAAATACAGCCATGTCTTTGTCCTCCTTATACATCTTCCTATTTTTCATAATAAGCTACTATTTTCCCGCATACCTTATCTTATGCAGAAAAGAAAAAGTTATTTATGAATCACTGTCCAGTATGCTCTTCTTTAATTACACCTTACTATATTTATCAGGCAGGTTCAATAAATATTTTCATTAAAATTTTATATCCTAAAATTTTATATTTGGTGTCATTCTTTTTATAAACAAAAAACCCTGTTCAAGGTCTGAACCCCAAACAAGGTTTTGTTGTTTTACTTTACTCCATCTCTATTGTCGCCGGAGGTTTTCCTGTGCAGTCGTAAAGCACTCTGTTTACGTGTTTTACCTCGTTTACGATCCTGCTTGTTGTCTTTCCGATGATTTCCCACGGAATTTCCGCGCTCTCGGCTGTCATAAAGTCAGTTGTTGTGACAGCGCGAAGGGCAACTGCATAGTCGTATGTTCTCTCATCACCCATAACACCTACGGAGCGCATATTTGTAAGAGCTGCAAAATACTGGTTTACTTTTTTATCCCAGCCAGCCTTTGCAATCTCCTCTCTCCAGATCGCGTCTGCTTCCTGAACCATCTGCACCTTCTCTGCAGTCACTTCGCCGATAATACGGATTCCAAGTCCGGGACCCGGGAATGGCTGGCGGAATACGAGATACTCCGGAATACCGAGCTCAAGGCCTGCTTTTCGCACCTCATCTTTGAAAAGATCGCGGAGCGGCTCAATGATTTCTTTGAAATCTACGAAATCCGGAAGTCCTCCTACATTGTGGTGAGACTTGATCACTGTAGACTCACCGCCTACGCCGCTCTCTACCACGTCCGGGTAAATGGTTCCCTGAACAAGGAAATCCACTGCTCCGATTTTCTTTGCCTCTTCCTCAAAAACGCGGATAAACTCCTCGCCGATAATCTTACGTTTCGCTTCCGGCTCCTCCACACCTTTCAGCTTCTCATAGAAGCGTTCCTGTGCATTCACACGGATAAAGTTAAGATTATAATGTCCTTCCGATCCGAAAACAGCCTCTACCTCATCTCCCTCGTTTTTACGGAGAAGACCGTGGTCTACAAACACGCAGGTAAGCTGATTTCCAACTGCTTTTGAAAGAAGCACAGCCGCGACAGAAGAATCCACACCGCCGGAAAGGGCGCAGAGAACTTTTCCGTCTCCTACTTTTTCACGAATAGATTTGATGGATTCTTCCACAAAAGAGTCCATTTTCCAGTCTCCGGCACAGCCGCATACTTTGTACACGAAGTTGGAAAGCATCTTTGTACCTTCCTGTGTATGGAGCACTTCCGGGTGGAACTGCACTGCGTACAGCTTCTTCTCTGCATTTTCCACCGCTGCAACAGGACAGTCTTCTGTCCATGCGCTGATGGCAAATCCCGGAGCAGCTTTGGAAATGTAGTCGTTATGGCTCATCCAGCAGATTGTTTTAGGAGAAACATCTGAAAACAGTTTGGAACCGTTGTCTACATTGACTTCAATTTTTCCATATTCACGTACCGGAGCCTTTTCTACTTTGCCTCCGAGCAGGTGCATCATAAGCTGGGAACCGTAGCAGATTCCAAGTACCGGAATACCAAGCTCAAAAATTTCTTTTGTATAAGAAGGCGCACCCGGCTCGTAGCAGCTGTTGGGTCCTCCTGTAAAAATAATTCCCTTTGGATTGATTTCTTTAATCTTTTCTATATCTGTTTTATAAGAATAAATTTCACAATATACGTTACATTCACGGACACGGCGCGCAATCAGCTGATTGTACTGTCCGCCGAAGTCTAAAACAACGACTGTTTCTCTTCTCATTCTCTTCCTCCTTAAAATTGTTGTTCTTCATTATAATAGAGGAACGCAATTTTTACAACGGTTATTTTTTACAAATTCACACCTTTGCTTTTTCCCATTTTGTACCTCTGTAACGAAAAGCAAAGAATATGGCTCTTACAACCCAGTCTATTGTCATGGCAACCCATACGCCAAAAACTCCCATTCCGAAGTTTTTACTTAAAACAAAACTCATGCCGATCCTGAATATCCACATGGAAGCAACCGAAATAATCATACAGAATCCTACATCGTTCGCCGCCCGGAGCGTATTTGGCAGAGTAAATGCCACCGGCCAGATAAGAACAGAGCAGACTGCGTGGTAAAGTATAATTTCCTCTGCCATTTTCCCTGTTTCCGGTGAAAGGTTATAAATCTTTATGATAAAAGAAAGCACCGCTACAATAAGGAGATTCATGGCAAGCATGGAAGCGTAGGAATAGCCCATGAGCTTCTTTGTATAATAACGGACCTGCCTATAATCCCCTGCCCCAACACACTGGGCGCTTACAGAAGAAAGGGCATATCCCATTGACATTCCGCCCAGAATCGCAAAGGAGCATACACTGTTGCTTACTGCATTCGCTGCAATAGAGGCTGTGCCAAAACCGGACACAAGACTTAACACCAGGATTTTCCCAAGCTGGAACATACTGTTTTCCAAACTGCAGGGAATTCCCAGATGAAGAATTTTCCTGAGTGTTTTCCCCTTAAAGCGAAGCCCCAGAAGCGTACGCACATGAAGAACCTTTGTGCTGTCCTTCATGCAGAAAAGCATCCACACACCGGCAAGCATACGTGACAAAGCAGTGGGAATGGCAGCTCCTTCCACACCCATTCCAAGCCCGTACAGAAGTACGGCATTTCCTGCAAGATTCAGCCCGTTCATCACAAGCGACATTTTCATTGGAGTTTTGGAATCCCCCATTGCCCTGTACATGGCAGCGCCGGAATTGTAAATGGCAAGAAACGGAATGGAGGAAGTTACGATCATCAGGTATGTATTGCAGTTTGCCATAACATCCGGCTCTATTTTTCCAAACACAACGTGGAGGATCAGCCATTTTCCGGCATACACAAGCCCCATGATCACAACAGAAAATACAGTGGAAAAAAGGAGCGTCTGCTCTGCCGCCTCACAGCCCTCCTCCGCACGTTTTCTGCCCAGAGCCTGTCCCGCCACAATCGCGCCTCCTGTTGCCAGAGCAGTAAAAATATTAATAAGAAGCACCATTATAGTATCAATAAGAGATACGGCGGAAACTGCCGCCTCTCCCACTGACGAAACCATAATGGAATCTGCAAGTCCCACAAAAATAGCAAGGAACTGCTCGATTAATAACGGAATGATCAGCCTTCTTAAATCCTCTGAGCTGAACAGCCTTTCTTCTTTTGCAATAGATGTTTCTTTCACTTTCTTCCCTCAATTCTCAAAAAGTTTTACAGCGGACAGTGGTATCTCGGTTTGCCCAGACTTTTCTTTCCATATTCAATGGCTTTCTGCGGGCAGCCGCAAATACACGCCATACAGTGGGTACATTCTTTTCCCCATACAGGTTTTCCCTTTACAAGCCGGATATTGTTGGCAGGACAGACTCTTGTACACCGTCCGCAGCCGTTACAGGCATCTCCTGTGCAGAATTTATCTGCTTTTACAAAAAATTTATAAAAAGCCTGATTGATGATTCCGCTTTCCAGTTTTCCCACAAGACCGGGCTTAACCGGCGGAAACGGCATTCCTGTACGAATCCTCTCTGCTGCCCGCCGGATTACCGGGTCTGCTTTTCTCACAATGGAAAGCGCCTCGTCCTCTCCCGGCACAGGAAACATTGCCACATAATTTTCCGGCATCACAATTCCCGCGCAGCCCATATATTCAAAGCCTTTCTTTTTGCAAAGCTTTTCCAGATAAGTGCCTGCATTTCCGATTCCGTCCCCGCAGGTCATTACAAAGTACGCTCTGCAGTTTTCCGGAAATGTTACCTGCATGATCCATTCTTCCACAATTCTCGGGATTCGCCAGCCGTATGTCGGCGTGACAAATACAAGAGTTTTTTCAGCGTTTATATTTTCACAGGAATTCTCCCGAATCTTATCCGTCATGGAAATCAGGGAGTCCGCAGTCATTTCTGCAATTTTTTCTGCAACGTATGTGCTGTTTCCTGTTCCGGTAAAATACAGTATCATATTATTTTCCTCCCGTTTTTTACATTTTCATTTTATCATATTACAAGCTGTACACAAGTATGTAATTATGAATTTACGGGAGGTTTTCTGACCCATAAAAAAGAATCCTGCGCGGAGCGTTTTTGTTTACTAGGAAAGTCAGTACAGAATGTACTACTTTCCTAGTAAACAAAAAAACACCGTCCCCGCGGCAATCACGTTGTCCGCAAAAACAGTGCTTTCAAGTGCGCGATCAGGGGTTCGAACCCTGGACACCCTGATTAAGAGTCAGGTGCTCTACCAACTGAGCTAATCGCGCGTATTCATTTGTTTTATTTCCTTAACGCAAGAGATATAATACCAGATACCAGCCATAAAAGTCAATACTTTTTTTATTATTTTTTAATTTTTTTTACATTTTTTTCTTTTCCTCTCCTTTTTCTTCTTTTTGCGTCATATTTTCCAGCATACGGTTCACCTCATCTGCGGATTTTCGAATACGTCCAAGCTGGCTTCCAAGTCTTCCATGTTCATAGCCAAGCTGTGTCAGTTTATTTTTCAGACGACTGTTTTTCTGTCTCATAAAAACTCCCCTCCCAATGCCTGCGCCGCACTTTTTCTTACTCAAACTTCCCGCATTGTTTGGTATATCAGTCAAATTCCGTAATTTCTTCGTTCCAGCCTACATTTTAAGTGATCCCAATAGGTGGGATTCTATGTTTTTCTCATATAATCCTACTTTTTTGCGATCCAAATAAGCTAAATTCTGAGATTTCCTTTTTTAACTTATTTTTCTCTCTTAAAATATAGGCTAAATTTAGAGAATCTTGCTCAACACCCTATTTTACTCAAAAATAAGTAAGTGGGATTTCAAATCTTTTAAAAAACCGCCTATTCATACCCAAAAAATGTAGGCTAAAAATCAAAAAATAACATTTTCAGCCGAAAAAGCCTCGGAACAAAGGCTCCTCTGCTGCCACAATGCTGGAAATTTGAGTTTCTTACTATATTCTATGCCGGAAAACAAAAAATATGTTTTTGGCGCGTCCACCTTACAGAACACGCCGCAAACATATCTCCCTCTCATACTCCCCTTACTTCATGGCGCCTCACGCCTCTCTGTCAATGATCATTTTATAAATGGGATTTCCCATAGAGGAAAATTTCTCCTCATACTCTGTCATCACATTACCTGCATTCATTTTTTCATCATGATGAAGGTCGAAGGTGTGCGCAAGGAGACGCCATTTTGTTTCTTCCACCTCTTCCAGGGAAAATAAGAATAAATCCTTATTATCTGTCTTAAATTCCACCCTTCCCTCCGGCTTTAAAATCTCATCGTATCTTGCCAGAAATTCTCTTGAGGTCAGGCGGCGTTTTGCATGGCGGGCTTTTGGCCACGGGTCGGAAAAGTTCAGATAAATCTGGGACACCTCACCTTTTTCAAATATCTCGGGAAGGATTCTTGCGTCAATGCGCATAAATTTAAGGTTGGGAAGATCTTTTCCCTCCTCCGTAAGCTCCTCCATTTTCTGCAGAGCACGCAGAAGAACACTGTCGTACATTTCAATTCCTACATAATTAATGTCCGGGTGAAGGGCAGCCAGTTCCATAAGGAAACGGCCTTTTCCCATTCCAACTTCTATATGAAGGGGCTGCTCTTTGGGAAATACACTGCTCCATTTTCCCTTATTTTTTTCCGGTTCCTGAATTACAAAAGAGCTTTCCAGAATGGCATCTTTTGCCCCGGGAATATTTCTTAATCTCATATATGTCTGTATCCTCCAATTTTTTTGTATATAAGCCACTGTTCTTACCCTGAGACAGGGGGAAACATAATTGTACATAACTAATATACACGCCTTCTTCCCACAGGGCAACTTTTTATTGTATTTTTCGCGAAAAGGTGTATGATAGATAGGGAGATAGACAGATTATTAACAAAGGAGGTTGAAGATGGAACAGATACTGAACAAGTTATCGGAAATCGAAACCACTGCCAATGGCATCATGGAAGAAGCTGATAAGAAAAAACAGGAGCTCTCCGCTGAAATGGAAGAAACCTGCAGGGCTTTTGACAATCGTCTTGAACAGGAAACCGAGCAGGAAATCCAGAAAATCCGACAGGATCTGGAACGCCAGAAGGACGTCCAGCTCACTGCCCTTTTAAAGGACACGGAGGCAGGATTCGCCCAGCTTGATTCCTATTATGAAAAAAATCACACAACCCTTTCCCGGGAATTATTTCAGAAAATTATTGAAATGTGACAGACCAACAACGGAAAGGAAGTGAAACACATGGGAAATGTCCTGTCTTACAGCGGTCTTTCCACAAAAATCCGCGCTATGCAGAGCCGGCTCATCAATGAGCAGCAGCTTCAGGAAATCGTTCAGCTTCCGGGGGTTCCCCAGGTAGCCGCCTATCTGAAGCGCACACCGGAATACTCCAAAGCGTGGTCTTCTCTCGACGAGAATGATATACACAGAGGGGAAATCGAAAAGCTTCTGAAAAAATCTATTTTCGGAAATTTTTCCAGAATTTATCATTTTGCCAATCAGGAACAGCGAAAATTTCTGGCGCTTTACTCCAAGCGTTATGAAATCCGCGTCCTGAAGGAGATTATGACAAACCTCTTTGACCACAGGGACACCGACCCTGTAGACCTTTCTCCGTATCGCGATTTTTTCCGCCAGCACTCCAAAATCGATCTGGACCGCCTGGCATCATGCCGCAGTATGAAGGAATTTATAAACGCCCTGAAAGGCAATGAGTTTTACGCTCCTCTTGCAAAAATCCAGGAGCACGAAAGTCCTCTGCTTTTCGACTACGGAATGGCACTGGACCTCTATTATTTTACTCAGATATGGAATATCCGCAAAAAGCTGTTTAAGAAAAATGACCTGGAGGAAGTGACAAAAGCATACGGAGAAAAATTCGATATGCTGAATCTTCAGTTCATCCAGCGTTCCAAGCGGTATTTCCATATGGAACCGGCAAACATTTACGCTCTGCTGATTCCCATGAACTATAAACTGAAAAAGGAAGAAATCCACGCGCTTGTGGAGGCTCCTACTTACGAGGAAGCAAAGCGTATTTTTTCCAAAACTTACTATGGTATCCAGTATGAACACCTTACAGTTGCGAACCTGGAGGAATTTTACAACTATATTCTCCGAAGTATTCTGGAGAAGGAAGCGCGGAAAGACCCCTATTCTGTGGCTGTCATCTATTCATACCTGTACCATAAGGAACATGAAGTCAATCGTCTGACGATTGCCCTGGAATGTGTACGTTACGGGGTTGCACCAGACGAGACCATGCGGTATATCCGCAATAACTAATAACCCGGAGGTAACAACGTGATTGAGAAAATGAAGTTTCTGAGTATTACCGGGCCGAAAACGGATATTGACCGGGTGGTAAACACGTATTTATCCAGATATGAAATCCATCTGGAAAATGCACTTTCTGAACTTACCACTGTGGAAAATCTTTCTCCGTTTCTGGAAATCAATCCTTATCGTGAAGCCTTAAATACGATCAACGGTTTTTATGAGGAATTGGAAGACCCGGAAAAAATCTCACCAGACAAACTGAAACTGGAAGAAGCTCTCTCCATTGTCCGCCGTGTAAAAGAAGAAACGCAGGAGCTTGCCAACACAAGGGCGCGCCTGGAAGAAGAGTTCGAACACGTTACGGAATCCCTGCGGATCATCCGCCCTTTCCGAAACATCAATTATGACCTTTCTTCTATTTTAAAGTTCCGTTTCATTCATTACCGTTTCGGACGAATCGAAAAAGAGTACTTCGAAAAATTCAAAAACTATATTTATGATAACCTTGACACGGTATTCATTAAATGCGAGGAAGACGACGAATATATCTGGGGAATTTATTTTATGCCCCACCACGAAGCCCACAAGGTAAACGCCGTTTATTCTTCCATGCACTTTGAGCGTATTTTTATCCCTGACGAGTACAACGGTACTGCAACAGAAGCGTTCACAGAGCTGCAAAAGCAGTATGATTCCATTCAGGCACAGCTTGAGGAAAACAAAAATACAAGCCTGAAATATTTAAAGGACAACAGCCGTGATATTGTTTCCGCAAAAATGGCAATTTCCCACCTCTCCAGAAACTTTGATGTGAGAAAAGCGGCTGCCTGCACCCACGGAGAAAAAGATAACTTCTACATTCTGTGCGGCTGGATGACAAAAAAAGATTCTGCTGCCTTCCTTGAGGACATCAAGGACGACCACAGGATTTTCTGTCTTGTGGAAGATGAAGAAGGCGCGGAGCAGGTAACAGGAAAGGCAAAAACGCCTCCTACAAAGCTGAAAAATCCGAAACTTTTCAAACCTTTTGAAATGTATGTAAAAATGTACGGTCTTCCCGCATACGGCGAGATGGACCCAACCTGGTTTGTAGCCATCACCTACTCCTTTATTTTCGGCGCCATGTTCGGAGATGTGGGACAGGGACTTCTCCTTGCAGTTGGAGGATTCCTTCTATATAAATATAAGCACATTGAACTTGCAGGTATTATAAGCTGTGCCGGAGTCTTTTCCACTTTCTTCGGATTCATGTTCGGAAGTATCTTCGGATTTGAAGATGTACTCCCCGCTTTGTGGCTTCACCCCATGAGCAACATGATGACTGTGCCTTTTATCGGAAAACTGAATACCGTATTTATTGTTGCCATCGGATTTGGTATGGGAATCATTCTTCTCTGTATGATTTTCAATATTATCAACTCTTTCCGCGCAAAAGATACAGAAAAATCATGGTTTGATACAAACGCTGTTGCAGGTCTTGTTTTCTATGGCTCTGCTGTTGTATGTATCGCACTTTTTGTAACAGGACACAGCCTCCCCGGAGGAATCGTTCTCTTTGTTATGTTCGGAATCCCGCTTCTCATGATCTTCTTCAAAGAGCCTCTTACTGCTCTTGTAGAAAAAAGAGCAGAGGTTATGCCGAAAGAAAAAGGAATGTTTGTTGTCCAGGGTATCTTTGAAATGTTCGAGGTACTTTTAAGCTACTTCTCAAACACACTCTCCTTCGTGCGAATCGGCGCTTTTGCCGTAAGCCACGCAGCTATGATGGAGGTTGTGCTTATGCTTGCCGGCGCAGAAAGCGGCAATCTAAACTGGCTGATCGTAATCCTCGGAAACCTTTTCGTCTGCGGTATGGAAGGTCTTATCGTAGGCATTCAGGTACTCCGTCTGGAATACTACGAGATTTTCAGCCGCTTTTACAAGGGAACCGGAAGAAAATTTGAACCATTCCGTTTCCGATAATTACAAATCCAGATAACTACTAAATTAAAAAAACAGGAGGTCATTATCATGACAGTTATGACACAGATCGTATTAGCAATCGCACTTGTACTCAGCATTATCCTTCCTTTTGGCTACTACCTGATCGGAGAGAAGAACCGCGGACGTTATAAAACAGCAATCGGTGTAAACGCATTCTTCTTCTTCGGAATCATGCTCGTTGCCATCGGCGTTATGTTTGCAGGAACTTCTTCCGTACAGGCTTCCGCAGGCGCAGCAAACAGCGGACTTGCTACTGGTATGGGATACCTTGCAGCCGCTCTTGTAACCGGACTTTCCTGTATCGGCGGTGGTATTGCCGTTGCCAGTGCGGCAAGCGCAGCTTTAGGCGCAATCAGCGAAGATCAGAGTATTCTTGGTAAATCCCTGATTTTCGTAGGTCTTGCAGAAGGTGTTGCCCTTTACGGACTTATCATCTCCTTCATGATCCTGGGACAGTTATAATATGCAGATGTTTTTAATCAGCGACAACGTAGATACCTACACAGGAATGAGACTGGCAGGTGTGGAGGGCGTTGTGGTACATGAGCATGACGAGCTGAAGGAAGCCCTTCAGAACGCGATCGCCAATAAAGAAATCGGAATCATCCTTCTTACAGAAAAATTCGGAAGAGAATTTCCCGAGATTATTGACGATGTAAAGCTTCGCCACAAAACGCCTCTTATCATCGAAATTCCTGACAGACACGGTACAGGTCGCAAACCGGATTTCATCACTTCATACGTAAACGAAGCAATCGGACTAAAACTATAGGCAGGTGACGTTATGACAATCGAAGAAAAACTGCAGCATTTTTATGACTCCTCTGTTGAGGAAGCTTATCAGGAAGCTGCTCAGATGATCGAGGAGCACAAAAAAAATCTGAACGAAATGCTGTCTGAACATAAGCGCTCCCGGAGACAAAGTGCAGAGGCAGAAGTAAAAGCAGAATCGGAAAATGCCCGCCGCGAAGTAAACAAGGCACTTTCCGCCCAGCAGCTTACGATCAAGCGGAACTGGACAAAGAAACAGAACGAACTGAAAGACAAACTTTTTGCAGAAGTGCAGAGCTTACTGGAAGACTTTGTAAAAACCCCGGAATATGATTCCTATCTTTGCAGAAAAATCAAAGAAGCACAGGATTTCGCAGGCGAGGACGAGCTTCACATTTATCTCACCCCGTCTGACAGCTCCCGCCTGGAAATTCTTTCCCAGAAAACAGGCGCTGCCCTCCGTCTTGCAGACGAAGAATTTATCGGAGGGATCCGCGCCATTATCCCGGGCAAAAACATATTGATTGACAATTCTTTCCGCGAGGCGTTCCTTGCCTGCAAAAAAGAATTTAAGTTTGACGGAGGTCCAAGATATGAGTAAAACAGGTATTATTTATGGAATTAACGGCCCTGTCATTTATTTAAAAGGAGACTGTGGATTTAAAATATCAGAGATGGTATACGTTGGTCCGGAAAAACTGGTAGGAGAAGTCATTGGTCTGAAAAAAGGCATGACAACTGTCCAGGTTTTTGAGGAAACAACGGGATTGAAACCGGGAGAAACCGTTATCGGAACAGATGACGCCATCTCCGTTCTTTTAGGACCTGGTATTATCCACAATATTTTTGACGGTATTCAGCGTCCTCTCGGAGAGATTGCAAAACAGTCAGGAAAATACATCTCAAGAGGTGTCAGCGTAGATTCTCTTGATACAGAAAAAAAATGGGACGTACACATTACCGTAAAAGAGGGAGATGTGGTAGGACCTGGAACCATTATTGCAGAGACACAGGAAACCGTCTCCATTGTTCATAAATCTATGGTTCCTCCAAATATTTCCGAGGCAACTGTCGTAAAAACAGTAAAAGACGGCTCTTACAATATTCTTGAGCCGATCGTAACTCTCGAGCTTTCGGACGGCAGTACAAAGGAGCTTGCCCTTGCACAGAAATGGCCGATCCGTATTCCGCGGCCTACGCACCACCGTTTCCCGGCAAGCACTCCCCTTGTGACAGGTCAGCGTATCCTGGATACGCTTTTCCCTATTGCAAAAGGCGGCACAGCAGCCGTTCCCGGTGGTTTCGGAACAGGAAAAACCATGACGCAGCATCAGATTGCAAAATGGTCTGACGCAGACATTATTATTTACATCGGCTGCGGAGAGCGCGGAAATGAGATGACACAGGTTCTTGAGGATTTCAGTAAGCTGATCGACCCGAAATCCGGAAATCTTATGATGGACAGAACCACTCTTATTGCAAACACCTCCAATATGCCTGTTGCAGCGCGAGAAGCTTCTATTTATACAGGCGTAACACTTGCAGAATACTACCGCGATATGGGATATGACGTAGCCATTATGGCAGACTCCACCTCAAGATGGGCAGAGGCTCTCCGTGAGCTTTCCGGACGTCTGGAAGAAATGCCTGCAGAGGAAGGCTTCCCTGCATACCTTGCTTCAAAGCTTTCCGCCTTTTATGAAAGAGCCGGAATGATGCAGAACTTAAACGGAACAGAAGGCTCTGTTTCCATTATCGGAGCTGTTTCCCCGCAGGGCGGCGACTTCTCCGAGCCTGTAACACAGAATACAAAGCGTTTTGTTCGCTGTTTCTGGGGACTTGACAAATCTCTTGCTTATGCGAGACATTTCCCTGCTATCCACTGGCTTACAAGCTACAGTGAATACCTTGAGGATTTAACTCCCTGGTACAGAGCAAACGTATCTCCGAAATTTGTCTCTGACAGAAATCAGATCATGGCAATCTTAAACCAGGAAAGCTCTCTTATGGAAATCGTAAAACTGATCGGAAGCGATGTTCTTCCTGACGACCAGAAGCTGACACTGGAAATTGCAAGAGTGATCCGTCTCGGATTTTTACAGCAGAATGCCTTCCACAAAGAAGACACCTGCGTTCCAATGAAAAAACAGTTTGAAATGATGGAGATCATTCTCCATCTCTATGAAAAAGCCCGGGCTCTCATAAACAGAGGAATGCCTGTATCCGTTCTCAAAGAGGACAATATTTTTGAACGTATTATTTCTATTAAATACGATGTACCGAACGACAATCTTGAACTTTTCAAACAGTACAGAGAAGACATTGACGCCTTCTACAACAAAGTTCTTGAGAAAAACGGCTGATTAAGGAGGAAAAGTTTATGGCAATCGAATATTTAGGTTTAAGTGAAATAAACGGCCCTCTTGTCGTCCTGGAAGGGGTAAAAAACGCCTCCTTCGAGGAAATCGTAGAATTCCGTATGGAAGACGGGACTGAGAAAATCGGCCGTATTGTGGAAATATATGAAGACAAGGCAGTGATCCAGGTATTTGAGGGGACAGATAATATGTCCCTTGGAAATACCCACACACGCCTTACAGGGCATCCTATGGAAATCGGACTTTCCCCGGAAATCCTGGGACGTACCTTCAACGGTATCGGACAGCCCATCGACGGACTGGGAGACATTACTCCTGAGGTAAGCCTTAACATCAACGGACTTCCTTTAAACCCTGTTACACGGGAATATCCGCGAAATTATATCAATACCGGTATTTCCGCTATTGACGGACTGACCACCCTGATCCGCGGGCAGAAGCTCCCGATTTTCTCCGGAAACGGTCTTCCCCATGATAAGCTTGCTGCGCAGATCGTAAAACAGGCTTCTCTTGGAGCAGACTCCGACGAAAACTTTGCCATTGTATTTGCTGCAATGGGCGTAAAATACGACGTTGCGGAATTTTTCCGCCGCACTTTCGAGGAAAGCGGCGCTTCCGACCATGTTGTCATGTTTTTGAACCTGGCAAACGACCCGGTTGTAGAGCGTCTTCTTACCCCGAAAATTGCCCTCACAGCAGCGGAATACCTTGCTTTTGAGAAGGGTATGCACATTCTTGTTATTTTGACAGATATTACTTCTTTCTGTGAGGCAATGCGTGAGGTTTCTTCTTCCAAAGGAGAAATCCCTTCCAGAAAAGGTTATCCGGGATACCTTTACAGCGAGCTTGCCACTCTTTATGAGCGCGCAGGTATTGTAAGCGGCGGAACCGGATCTGTTACCCAGATTCCGATCCTCACCATGCCAAACGACGATATTACACACCCGATTCCCGACCTTACCGGATATATTACAGAAGGTCAGATCGTACTTGACAGACAGCTTCACGGACAGGCAATTTACCCTCCGATCAATGTTCTTCCTTCCCTCTCCCGTCTTATGAAGGACGGAATCGGAGAAGGCTTCACAAGAAAGGACCATCAGGACGTGGCAAATCAGCTCTTCTCCTGCTATGCAAAAGTAGGTGATGCCCGCGCCCTCGCATCCGTTATCGGTGAGGATGAGCTTTCTCCGCTTGATAAACGGTATCTTATTTTCGGAAAAGCGTTTGAGGCAGAATTTGTCGGACAGACAGAGACAGAAAACCGTTCCATCACAGAAACCCTTGATAAGGGCTGGGAACTTCTCGGTCTTCTTCCAAAAGAAGAGCTTGACCGTATTGACACAAAGATTCTTGACGAATATTACAGAGAAACAGTCCGTTAGTGAGGTGATCGCATGGATCCGAATACTTTTCCCACAAAGGGAAATCTTATACTTGCCAAAAACTCCCTGGCTCTTTCCAGACAGGGCTTTGAGCTGATGGATAAAAAACGTAACATTCTCATACGGGAAATGATGGATTTAATCGACCAGGCAAAAGACATTCAGACACAGATAGACGAGACCTTCCGAACTGCCTATGCAGCTCTCCAGAAGGCAAATATGGAAATAGGAATCGCTTTTGTACAGCAGATTTCCTATACGGTTCCCATAGAAAACTCTATCCGCATCAAATCAAGAAGCGTTATGGGAACGGAAATTCCTCTTGTAGAATACGACAAGAGCGGCAATGTTCCCACTTACGCTTACTACAGCACCAAAATGTCTCTTGACGAAGCAAAGGCAGCCTTTGAAAAGGTAAAAGAGCTTTCCATACGCCTTTCTATGGTGGAAAACGCCGCGATCCGTCTTGCCACAAACATCAAAAAGACGCAGAAGCGCGCCAATGCCCTGAAAAACATCACCATTCCCAAATTTGAGGCTCTTACAAAGGACATTACAAATGCCCTGGAAGAAAAAGAAAGAGAAGAGTTTACAAGGTTAAAAGTAATTAAAAGAATGAAAGAAAATGCAGGCTAAAAAAAGAAGTCTCTCCGCAGCGAGAGACTTCTTTTTTTACAGAACAGAGCCTTGTTTCACTCTGCCATTTATGTAATATTCTGTCATTTTATGTTAAATTTATGTGAGGGACTGATTCCAAAAAAGTCAACCCTTTTTTACATTTTTTTGTGTTTCTATATAATTTTATACTTTTTTAACAAAACACTTGTTTATCAACTTCTTATGTAAATCTGCTAATCCACATACTTTCCATGTGGATAATGTGGATAATTTTGTGTATAACTAGATTTTCCACAGTTTATGGGACATTCCGTATGTGGAAAACTTTTGTACTTATATTTGTACAATCCACATCCATCTACATTCTTTGTGCAATTTGCTATTTTTTCTTCCTTTTTTGACATCTGAAAAACTATGAAAGTAAATTTCTACTTTTTCTGTCAGAATATTTTTCTTTTCTTACGCCACATAAGTACCAATCCCATAGGGTTGCTCGTAATCATAATCAGAAATCTTAATCCCTGTTGCTGCCGTGCTTGCATGTATAATTTTTCCATCGCCAATATAAAGAGCCACATGGTAGATTCCTTCCGGAGAATTTCCATAAAAAACAAGATCTCCTGTCTCTATCTCGCTTATATCCTTTTTCTGAGAATCAATATACTGGCTTGCAGCTACTCTTGGAAGTTCATACCCGAAGTTTGCAAAGACAGACATAACAAAACCGGAACAGTCCGCCCCGTTTGTAAGACTTGTCCCCCCGTATACATAGGGATTTCCTTCAAACTGAAGGGCGTAATCTACAATTTCCTGACGCTTCGCAACGCGTTCTTCTTCTGCCTTTTTTGCAGCCTCCTCTGCTTTTCTCCGGGCTTCCTCCGCTTTTTTTCTTGCCTCCTCTGCCCTTCTCTTTTCTTCTGCCTTTCTGGCAGCTTCTTCTGCAGCAGCTTTTTCCTCCTGCACTTTCTGAACCTCTTCCTCTGTTCTTTTAGCCAGCTCTTCGGCAAGCTCTGTCACTGCTCCGTCTCCAATTTCCTCGCCGTCTGTGAGCAGATCCCCTGACTCCAGAACATCATCCGCCATAACAACCTGCGGTACAAAAACAGAAACCATACAAAAACTTAAAAACATCGCTGTTAATTTTTTTCTCATGATATATACACTCCTCGTAATTGTTACATCTTTATTACATTTCATGACACATTTGTGTATATTATCACAAGAACATTTTCCTGTCAAATCGCAGCGCTCTTATATAGTCTTATTCAACATAGCAAATTCTTCCATTGTACATCTGCAAATATAGAAAACTTTCAGGCTTATCAATAAAGGAAAACGCCTTTCCCCAGGCAGGCATTGGCAGATTTTCGCAATTTTGCGAGCATAGCGTGAGAACGGCGGTTTCCCTTATGATAAACTGAATTTTTTTATATTTGTCGAAGAAGATACTCCTGCACTGCCGTCACCGCATTTGCCCCGTCAGAGACCGCAGTCACCACCTGCCGAAGCGCCTTTGTCCGCAGATCTCCCGCGGCAAAAATACCCGGCATACTTGTAATTCCTTCCTCTCCTGCCACAATATAGCCATAATCATCTGTCTCTACCAGATCTTTGACAAGCCATGTATTGGGAATGGTTCCAACGGCAATGAACACACCGTCTGTCTCGATGAGGCGCTCCTCTCCTGATACTTTATTTTTTACAAGAAGAGCTTTTACCATATCCTGCCCCTGGATTTCAATAGGATCGCTGTCCCACACAATTTCTACGTTTTCGCAGGCAAAAAGACGTTCCTGAAGAATCTTATCTGCACGAAGCTCATTTCTTCTGTGCACAAGGTATACTTTTTCACACATTCTGGAAAGAAAGATCGCGTCCTCACAGGCAACGTTTCCTCCGCCAACTACTACAGTTGTCCTGCCGCGGAAAAATGCCCCGTCACATGTAGCACAGTAGGAAACGCCTGCGCCTCCAAGATCTTCCTCTCCCGGAATTCCAAGCTTTCTGTGAGAAGCTCCGAGGGCAAGGATCACTGTCTTTGTTCTGTACGTATTTTTCCGTGTATGGACTATTTTTTCTTTTCCCGCATCTTCTATGGAAAGAACCTCGTCACAGGCAGGAGAAAGTCCAAGCTTTTCTGCATGAGCTCCAAACGCCTCTCCCAGATCCATTCCTGTCACTCCCGGCATACCCGGATAATTATCTACTTCATAAGTATCTGTAATCTGCCCTCCCGGCATACACTTGTTATCCACCCATAAGGTATTAAGCATGGCTCTTGAAGCGTAAATAGCAGCGCTCACTCCTGCCGGTCCGGCTCCGATAATTATAAGGTCATATATTTCTGTCATTCTATTTCACTCCTTTTATCTCTCCTAATCAGGACTTTAATTGTCCTGTATCAATCATAACATATAATCCTGTTTTTTCCAATAAGATAGTAAAAACAGAAACTTTTGTGAGGATTGTATGCCTTTTAAAATCTCCAGATCGCGAAAAACTCTCCGGGTGGTTCTGCTTCTTTGTTTTACGCTCCTGTCCGGTATCAGTATTGGCTATTTTTCCAATCATGTATTCTCTGAAAACGCCCGGTTTGAAAAATTTACAGAAGAGCTTTTTGAAAAAGAAGTTTCCGGCAGCGCCCTTACCTTTCACTACTCTGTCGCGCACCCGGAAAAAGCAAGTTTGAAACGCCCCGAGCCAACCCTCGGAACCGTAAATACAGACATGGAAAAAACATATGCTCTCTGCCGTGAATATGAAAATACACTCCGAAGCTTCGCTTATTCCAGACTTTCCCGTGAAAACCAGATTACTCTTGATATGCTCCTTCTCTACTTTCACACACAGGCGTCTCTCGGAGACAATTATCTTCTGGAAGAAATGCTCTCTCCAAGCCTCGGTATTCAGGCACAGCTCCCTGTCCTTCTCGCAGAATACGCTTTTTATGAAGACCAGGACGTATCGGACTATCTGAACCTTCTTTCCAGCATAGAACCCTACTTTGAAAGTATTCTCTCTTTTCAGCAAAAAAAATCAGAAGCAGGATATTTTATGAGTGATGCCACTCTGGAACGAATCTGCAGCCAGTGTGAAGCCTTTATTAAAAATCCTGACTCCAACTATATGCTGGAAATTTTTGATACAAAGCTTGCACAGTACGGACATTTCTCAGAAGAAGATCAGGAAAAGCTGAAAGCCGCCCATAAAAAAATCATTCTGGAATGTGTGATACCTGCCTATGAAAAACTGATCCAGGGACTTCAGGAATTGAAAGGAACCGGAAAAAATCCCCAGGGGCTTTCCCATTTTCCCGGAGGTCAGGACTACTACACTTATCTCCTGAAAAGCCAGGTTGGAACTTACGTGCCTGTGGAAAAAATCAGGCAGCGCCTTACAGAACAGCTTTTAAACGATACAAAGACCATTCAGCTCATGTTAAAGGAACAGCCTTCTCTGGCTTCAAAATTTATGGAAAATAATATTTTCCCGGATATGAAACCGCAGGAAATGATGGAAAACCTTCAGGGGCAGATTCAAAAAGATTTTCCGGAGCTTCCGGACATTTCCTACGAAATCCGCTACGTCCATAAATCTCTCGAAGAATATTTAAGCCCTGCCTTTTACCTCACGCCTCCTGTTGATACAAAAAGCCCCAATGTCATTTACATCAACAACGCAGGCAACAGCCAGAGACTTGATTTATTTACCACACTTTCTCACGAAGGCTTCCCAGGGCATCTTTACCAGACTATGTTTTTTGCGGAGGAAAATAAAAATCCCATTCGAAGCCTTATCGAATCCGGCGGTTACATAGAAGGCTGGGCAACGTATGTAGAGCCTTTCGCATACAGCTACAGCGCCTCTCTCATAGAGGACGAAGCAGCGAAAGATATTGGGACGCTGGCGTGGCTGAACCGAAGTGTAAACTTAAATATCTGCTGCCTTATGGACATCGGCATTCACTATTATGGATGGAGTCAGGAACAGGCAGCTTCCTTCCTGCGCGTCTTTGGCATTTCTCCCAAAACAGCAGCGGAGGTTTATCAATACGTTGTGGAAACCCCTGCAAACTACCTGAAATATTACTGGGGATACTTAAATTTCCTTGATCTTCGAAAATCAGAAGAAAAAAGACTTGGAGAAAATTTTTCTCTGAAGGAATTTCATAAGAAAGTTCTGGAAATCGGCGCCGTTCCCTTCCCTGTTCTTGAAAAGTACATAAAATAACTTTATTTGCCCCCGTGAATTTGCTATAATGAAAGACACAGGTACACAGATACCTGATAAATCATTGAAAATACAGAGGACGTTCCCATGAAACGAAATGAAAATATACCCCTTAATTTTAAGGAGCGAATGAACTCCAAAATCAGTCTCATCTGCTCCATTGCCGTACTTGCGGTTCTTTGCCTGTTTTTCCACCAGCTGGATTATCAGGTAATACAAAAACCGGCCATCGAAGCAGAAAGAAAAGCAAAGCTTGAAAAGGAAAAGGCGGAAAAGGCCGCCAGAACGCCGGTTGTCACAACAGCCTCCGTCATTGCAGTAGGAGACAATCTTTATCATCAGAGCCTTATTGACTCCGGAAAAAACGATTCCGGCGAGTGGAACTATGACCACATTTATCAGAATGTTCTGGACGAAATCCAAAGTGCGGATATTGCCATGATCGACCAGGAAACCGTCTTTACAACAAACCATGACGCAGTAAGCTCATACCCTTCCTTTGCAACGCCCACCGAAGTAGGCGACGCCATTATAAAGGCAGGCTTTGACGTAGTGGAATCCGCCACCAATCACATTGACGACTACGGCTATGATTACATGGCACAGACCTTTGAATTCTGGCGGACCAATTATCCTGACATTACCCTTCTCGGTATCCATGAGACAGAAGAAGACGCTGACTCTGTAAAAGTACGGGAAGTAAACGGGATTAAAATTGCCTTTCTCGACTATACATACGGCACAAATAACTCCGGTGCAGGAGAAGGCAAAGAATACATGATCGACATTTTTGACAAGGCAAAGGTTGCCGCCTCCATTCAGAAGGCAAAAGAAGTCTCCGACTGCATTATTTTTGTGGCGCACTGGGGTACAGAAGATGAAACCATGCCAAATGAATACGAAAAACAGTGGGCTTCTTTTCTTCTCCACCAGGGGGTAGATGTCGTGATCGGCGGACACCCTCATGTTCTTCAGCCCTACGGTGTTATGACAGACGACCAGGGTAATGAAATGGTAATTTTCTATTCCCTCGGAAACTTCGTCTCCACCCAGCAGCAGCTTCCTGAGCTTCTTGGCG
Source organism: uncultured Blautia sp. (assembly GCA_900540785.1). Lineage (GTDB taxonomy): Bacteria > Bacillota > Clostridia > Lachnospirales > Lachnospiraceae > Blautia_A. The sequence continues at coordinate 58,606 of UQHF01000011.1, read as the reverse complement.
GAATGGGAAAATTCACTATAGAAAAATCTGTTTTAAACGGAGAATCTACTGTAAAAATTTTAAATCCTGAAATAGAGCCTCTCGTCATGCACTATAACAGCGAGGCGGGAGAGTTCGGTCCGTATATGCTTTCTGACTACACAGACGAACTGGCAGCCGAGCACGGCGTTCATAACTACATAGAAGAGGAATTCACTGTAGAAAGCTTAAAAGAAACATATAATAAGATCATGTCCATGAATGTAACGCCGTCCACCGGAACAAACCTTCTGGAAGTTTCCTTTGACTGGGACGGAAACATGTTAGACAAAAACGGAAATTATGTAGAAGATACGGAATCCATAACAGCAGACCAGTATTACGGCGCCCTTTACGAAGCGCAGCAGGCAGAAGAAGAAAACTCCCCGGAGGACAGCTCCGGGGAGGATACAGAGGAAGAATATTAACTATCCGTTGATTACAGACTTCCAATGGTGTCGGTTATTGACATCTTCCGGATTCTTCTGGAAGGACCTGCCACAGCCAGCACAACAGAAAAAATCAGAACAGCTACGATAATTCCGGTCTGTATAAACGGAAATTCCCAGGAATCACCCCATTTTAAAGTGATAAGCGCCTCAAATAGAAATTTATGGATAGGAATTCCTCCAAGCATACCAACTGCAGTTCCGCAGATTCCATAGGTAGCAGCTTCTGCTGCTACCATGCGCACTGCCTGTCTGTCTGACATTCCAATGGCTCTCATTGCACCGAACTGCTGCATTCTGGAAGCGGCGCTCATGCTGATGCTGTTTATGATATGAAAAACCGCGATCAGGCTGATCACAACAAGAAATCCATATACAAGAACCGCAAAGGAATAGTACGCACCTTTTACCTCCTCATTTGACATTCTTTTATCAGAAAACAGCACATTTTCTCCTGCTGCCTCTCTTATTTTTTCCACCGTCTCATTAGAAGCCTTTTTCTCAAGCTGTATATTCAAAACTGTGTATTTTCCAGCTTCCATTCCCTCTCCATAAACCGTTTTTACGCCCGGAATTTCTTTTACGATACCTGCAAGCTCTTCTGGAAGTGATGGCGTATTATTTTCCCCGAAAACAGAAATATCCGGCGCGTTCGGCTGAAGGGGCTTGAGGGCATGATTCATAAAATCTACCGTTGTTCCGAAAGCAAGAAAAAGAACAATGCTGAATCCAAAAGAAACTGTCATAAGAAACAGATTTTTCCGGCTTCCCTTTGCATGATGGATTCCAAGGGAGATTTCCACAGGAAAGCACCCTTTTACAGCCGGCTTTTTTATCTCATTTACAGTGCCTGCGTTTCCGGAAACTGCAGTAAGAGGAGAAACTTCCGATGCCCGCTTTGCCGGAGCATAAGCGCTTAAAAGAACTGTCAAAAGCCCAATCGCAGCTCCCGCAAGAAGCCCCGGAAGGCTGATCGCAAACACCGGCATTTCCTTAAAATATCCGGGACTTAAAAACCGAAGCAAAGCACAGATTCCCCATATCACAAACGAGGCAAGCAAAAGCCCTGCCGGAATCGCTGTCCTGCACCAGTTTAACGCCTCTCTTTTCACAAATTTTCTTACCTGTTTCCCGGTTGCTCCAAGACAGCGCAGCATGCCGAAAAATTCTGTCTGCCTCGCCACACTGCTGTTCAGGCTTCCTGTGATCATAAAAATCCCGGCTGCAGATACAAGCACTGCCAGAACAGCCGCAGCAATGTATAGCTGCATCATATAGGTATCGTCACTCTGCATCATAAGCCCCAGAAGCTTCGCATTTTCACCAACTTTATCTTTGGGCAAAGAAAAACTTTCGCATATGTTATTTATACTTTTCTGGATATTTACAAAAGGCTGAAACTGGACATAATATTCCATATCTTTCGTTTCTGTTTCATTCAAAAAAGAATCCCGATAGCCCTCTTCATTGAGAAAAACCCCAAAAACGTCCCATTTCATAATCATGGAAGTGTCCCCTGTGATACCGGAAACTATATATTCCAGATTTCCTTTCAGAGTCTTCAGAGTTATTTTATCCCCTGTTTTCAAGCCAAGCTGCTCCTTCATATTTTCCGAAACAACCGCCTCATCCGGACCTTCGGGAAAGCTCCCTTCTTTTATCTCAATGGCCGGATATAAATCCAGAAATCCTCTGTCAAACCCGCATATGACGCTTTTCTTTCCCTCCACAAAATAGTCCTTATCCAGCTTATAATTTGTCACTGCATAAGAAGCCGTCTTCTTTACATCGGGACGCTTTGAAATAAGGGAAGTCTCCTCATCTGTAAGTCCCCGAAAACATACGTGCCAGGCTCCGTCCGACTGAATTGCCTGCTGTTTTTCGTTTCTTACCTCCATATCTGCCATTCCGAAAATCACAGACACAAGAAAGACAGATAAAAAAATACAGAAGCGCGTCATAAAACTCTGCTTTTTTCGCACCTTTGCAGAAACCTTCACAAGTTCAAGATAATTTTTCATTTGTCATACCTCCCAGGTCGCGCAGAGCCCCGTCTGAGACCTCCAAAACCCGATCTGCACATGCAGCAAGCGCCGGATTGTGAGTGATCATGAGAATCGTCTGCCTGTAACGTCTGGACGCCTGAAGCAAAAGATCCATAACATCTCTGCTGTTTTTTCTGTCGAGATTTCCCGTAGGCTCGTCTGCCAGAATCAGCATGGGCTTTGTAATTAAGGCTCTTCCGATCGCCACTCTCTGCTGCTGTCCTCCGGAAAGCTGCCCCGGAAGCGCATGACGCCTTTCCTGCAAGCCCAGGATCTCCAGAATTTCTTCCACTTCCGCTTTATCTGCCTTTTTATTATCAAGAAGCAGCGGAAAAATAATGTTATTCTCTACATCCAGTTCCTGAATCAAATGAAAAGACTGAAAAACAAACCCGATATTTCTTCTTCGAAAAATCGTCCTCTCATTTTCCTTCATCTGAAATAAATTTTCTCCATCCAGATAAATATTCCCTGAAGTAGGCGTATCCAGTCCTCCAATACAATTTAAAAGCGTACTTTTCCCGGATCCGGATTCTCCTACAACTGCCGCAAATTCTCCCTTTTCCAGAGAAAAAGAAGCATTTTTTACAGCCTCTACCAGAGCGCTCCCTTTTCCGTAAGTTTTACAAAGCTTATCTACCTTTAAAATTTCCATAGTCTGCACCTCCTGTATGATGACAAACAATACCATTTCTGTCTTACATACAGATGAATTTCCAAAAATTTTTCCTTACAATTCTGTCATGTACGAAAAAGAAATCACAAATGTGCTTCCCTTTCCTTCCTGACTTGAAACCGTGAGGTTTCCTCCCTGCCCTTCCACGATGGCTTTCGCAAGAGGAAGTCCAAGCCCGGAACCGCCGGAAGCGGAAGAAGAGCTTCTGTAAAACCGCTTAAAAATATGATAAATATCTTCTTCTGAAATTCCGCTTCCATTATCTTCCACGGAAATGCGGATCATAACAGGGGATTTTTCCCAGGAAATCTTTACAAAATCGCCTCTGTCTGTATGATCCAGAGCATTTTTTATGAGATTTGACACAGCCTCCTCTGTCCAGCTTCTGTCACAGTTTAAAATTGTTTCCTCTCCCTCCAGGAAAAGCTGTTTTCCTTCTTTTCCTGCTCTTGTCATAAATCCCTCTGCCGCGTCTCTCACAAGCCCGCCCACATCACAGGGCGTTTTTTCAAAGGAAATAGTTTTTGCATCAAAACGCACAATTTTCAGGAGATTTTCTGTAAGACGCTCCATTCGTTCCAAAGAAAGAATCGCCTTCTCCCCGAAAACTTCCACGGCCTCTTTGTCCTCCATCATGATTTCCATATACATATTTAAGGCTGCAAGAGGTGTTTTTAGCTGATGAGAAATATCAGAAACCATATCCTTCAAAAAATCCTTTGCTTTCTGCGCAGCCTCCTCCCTGGCGCCAAAAGCAGTTGCCAGACAATTCACAGAAGAAAACAGCCGGTAAATGCCTCCTGTATCGTTTCCCGGAAGACGGCGCTCTGTTTCGCCTTTCTGAAATCCTTCTATTATTTTTACAGCCTTCTCATACTGCCTTTCTCTTTGTAAAAGAAAGACCCCCGCTCCTCCCAGAAACCAGAAAACAGCCAGAAAACTTCCTGCTGCCAGAACAATCCCAAACAAAAAGTTGTTTTTTCCACCCGTCTCTAACAACCACAAATTTTCCTTTTCCATGTGCCCCAGCTTTTCCAGAAGCTTTTCTCCTTCCTCCGTAACCTCCCTGCTCTGCAAAATTTCACTTATCTGTCCTTCCCCCATACCCTGCTTTAACATGGCAGAAGAAACTGTTTTTTCCCACTGTAAAAACATTGTCCTCCTCTCTCTTTCCTGGCATATTCCCAGAAAAAGAGAAAAAAAGAGAAGGACTGCACAGCCTCCTCCCACAAATACCATATACTGCCGGTTTCGTTTTTCCTGCAAAAATTCCATCTCTCATTCCTCCCACATATATCCGAGTCCCCTCACTGTCTTTAAGTGCTCCGGCTCAGAAGGATTTTTCTCCGTTTTCTGACGCAGCCTTCTAATATAAACAGATAAGGTATTGTCGTCCACAAAGCTTCCTTTTTCGTCCCACAGTCTGTCCAAAATCTTCTCTCTTGTAAGAATCTGTCCCGAATTTCCCGCGAGAAGGCAGAGAAGCCTGTATTCCGCACCTGTGAGTTCAAGCTGTTCTCCTGCCAGATACACACGGCTCCCGGAAAGGTCGATCACGAGAGCTCCACATCTTATTTCTGTTTCATTTTTCCCTGTTCTCCACTGTTCACTTCTCCTTAACAATGCCCGAATACGGGAACAAAGCTCCCCGAGCTTAAACGGTTTTGTAATATAATCGTCCCCGCCTGTATCCAGTCCGCGTATAATCTGCACTTCCTCATCTGCCGCCGTAAGAAAAATAACCGGAACTGTGCTTCCTTTTTTCCGAATTTCCTCACATACCTCAAATCCACTTCCGTCAGGAAGCATTACATCAAGCAGAAATAAGTCCGGTTCTTTTCCTTCCAGTCTTTTCTTCGCCTCTTTTACGGTTCTTACCACTTCCACGCAAAACCCATTCTTTGTAAGTGCATATACAAGTCCGTCAATTAGGCTTTCATCGTCTTCCAAAAGAAGTATTGTACTCATATCGTCCCCGTCCTTTCCTGATACCATCATACCATATTTAAAAGAACGATGGGCTTACAAAATTGTAAGGTAAGGCAAAATTTCTTACCCTTACGATATGTCCATACAGAAACACTTCTTCCAGCATTTCTCCGCCTCTTCTGCCAGAGCTTCTGTATCTTCATCTACCGCTTCCATATTTTTTATCTTATACAGAATTTCCCTGAACTCTTCTTTGTGTTCCTTTGTAAAAGTGGGAATCAAAAGATCCATAAGCCAGATAAACCAACTTACATCTACAGATCCTTCCAAAATTTCTTTCACACATGGAACTACAAGATTTTCTCTCTGCAAAAGTACCTGAAGTACATCATCTGCAACAGGCCAGTTGTAATCCTGCAGCCATTCCAGAAGTTCCGGGATTAAAAGCTTTATCTCCTTATCTTCCAGCATTTTTAATTTTTCTATATTCTTATTATCAAACTTATCCTGTGGTAAAAGCTCGTAGATATTTTTTTCTTTCATTTCAGCCTCTATATACTCCATAATCTTCCCCCATTTACAACTCTTTCTGTCACTTCTCTTTTCCCGGAAAATCACAGTAAACTACCTCAGCATTATCTTCTGAAAAAACCAGTTCTGCTCCAAGTGCTTCCAGTTCCCTGAGTTCCTCTTCTCTGTCTGTATACAGGCAGGCTGTCTGTTCATGCGCCGTAAGAGAAAACCAGCAATATCCATCTCTGTAAAAGCATAAATCCATAGGAGCATATGGATAATCCCATTGTATAATCCCGGCACTTGTATCATCCAGTCAAAACATTCCATTTCTGCCCGGTAACAGACAAATTTGTAAATATGGTCGTTGTCCATTGTCACTGTACCTGGCCATTCATTCGTACTCACACTGTATTCTTTAAACTTTTTCAGTTTTTCATAAAGCGGTTTCGTCCTTTTCTTCAGCGGTTCATTTTCCCGATACCGGAAATAGACAACAGAAAAAAACTGGCTGTGTGACAGCATATATTTTATAAAGCTCCGGTAAGATTCCTGTGAAGAAAACTCTTCTACAAAAAATTCCTTCATATTTCTTCTCGCTTTCTCCAATTACCGTTTTATCTGTTTTCCAAAACGTAACTTCTTTATTCACACTGCAATATTGCCCACACATGTTCAAAGCCTCTCTCCAACAGATCCTCCCTGGGGATATAAAAATAAATCCGTCCACAATCCCCAAACGTCATAGAAAAATCACTTTCTTCCATCGTATCAAGCTGAAACAATAAATACCACTTATCCAAAGCTGTTGCCTTTGCCTGCTGCCATACCGTCCTGGGAATACTTCCCCAATCATCTCCCAGATAATACCCTTTTTCAATCAACTCACATTCAACAGCCATCGTATCCTGAATAATGTCCGGCCACCCCAGTAATTTTGTCTGTTCCTCTTCCTCTGTTTCCGTTTGCAAAAGTTCAAATTCCTCCTCATCGCATGAATAAATTTCAGAGAAATCTTCCCAATCCGGAAAAGAATTTTTCTGCTCCATTTCTATATGAAATGCAGGCAATTTTATATCTTCCTTCATATCCGCAGGATAATCTGCCTCTCTCAATGCAGAAATATCCTCAAACCAGAACACACGGGCACCGCCTGCATCATCAGGATCAAAGCCCCACGGCTGACCATCTGTATCATAAAAGAAAGACAGCAGACCATGATCCGGCAACAAGTGTTCCACATCATATGGTACCAGTTCCTCGCAGTTAAACTGAACCAAAAAAGTCAATGGAACAATCTTTACTACTCCGTCACAGTCCTTTTCTTCAAAAACAGGCCAATTAAAATCAAATGGCACATCAGGACGTCCGCCAAAGCGTGTTTTACCGGGTTTATATTCTTCTTTTCCTGAAATCTTCAAAGAAATGCTGCTTCGACACATCTGTTCCCTTTTTTCTTTTATCCCCATACACTTTTATCCTTTTCTTTTCTCTTAAATCCCCAGAAGTCTCCTTGCGTTTTCTTCCGTAATTCTTACAACTTCTTCCGCTGAAATCCCCTTCAATTTCCCGATTGCCTGGGCTACATAAGGAAGGTTTAGAGAAGAATTTCTTTTCCCCCTGTAAGGCTCCGGAGACATATAAGGGCAGTCCGTCTCAAGGACAAGCTGAGAAAGAGGCGCGTACGCCACCACCTCTTTTAATTTTTTTGCATTTTTAAATGTAACAACACCGCCAATTCCGAGAAACAGTCCCATATTCAGATATTCCCGTGCCATTTCTTTTCCATAAGAAAAGCAGTGGATAATGCCGCCTGACATTCCCTCGTTCATGTATTCCCGAACAATAGAGAGTGTATCCTCTGCCGCATCGCGGCTGTGTATCATAAAAGGAAGTTTCTCCTCTCTCGCAATATCCATCTGCGCCCGGAACATTTTTTTCTGAATCTCATGCTCCTCTTTTTCTTTATGCCAGTAATAATCAAGACCGATTTCTCCAATCGCCACTGCTTTTTCATGGCGGGAAAAACGGCGTATCTTTGATAGCGTCTCCTCTGTCATTTTATCCGCATCGTCAGGGTGAACGCCCACCGCTCCGTAAATAAAAGGATATTTTTCCATAAGGGCAATGGTTTCCTCCATATGCTCAGCGGAAGCGCAGGCATTTACAATCCAGCCAATTCCGTTTTCCCTCATGGAATCGAGAAGTGTCTCTCTGTCTTCATTAAAAGCCTCGTCATCGTAATGTGCATGTGTGTCAAATATCATGTTTTTCCTCCAAAATAATCAGTTCGTCCCCCACGCTTATTTTTCCCCCATGAAGAACTTTTGTAAAAACGCCCTCTCTCGGCATAATACAGTCGCCCATTTTTTTGAAAATTTCACAGCCGCTGTGGCACTTCTTTCCAATCTGTGTAAGCTCAAGAACTACATCATTGCATTTGAAAATTGTCCCCACAGGAAGCTTTGCGAAATCAAAGCCCTCCACTGCAAGGTTTTCTCCAAAAGCGCCATCTTCCACTTCTGCTCCTCTTGCGCGAAATTCCTCTATTTTATCATAAGAAAGAAGGCTTACCTGGCGATGCCATTTCCCTGCGTGAGCATCTCCTTTTATTCCCCAGTCTTCCACAAACTCTGCTGTTCCTACGTTTTTTTTCTGTGTGCCCTTTGCCTCACTTGTGCATACTGACATTACTTTTCCCATAAAAATCTTCCTCCCGTTTCATTGCTCCATATATTCTCTTATCTGGCGCAGTTTCCTGCTTCTCCCGTCATAATTTCAATTCCGTGTCCCAGTGCGTCTATAATATATTCCAGACTTTCCCGAACGGCTTTTGGACTTCCCGGCAAATTAATGATCAGAGTTTTTTTCCGGATTCCCGCTGCGCTTCTGCTTAACATAGCCCGTTTTGTAATCGTCATGCTGTAAGCGCGCATTGCCTCCGGAATCCCCGGAACGCGTCGCTCGCAGATTTCCTCTGTTGCCTCCGGCATCACATCTCTTTGGGAAAAGCCCGTCCCTCCTGTTGTGAGGATCAGTTCTGCCGCTCCCTTATCTGCAATTTCCGCCATGCGCTTTTTCAGCATTTCCTTATCGTCTGGCAAAATTTCCATAGAAACCACTTCATATCCTGTCTTTTCCACGATTTCCTTTATGACAGGACCGCTTAAATCCTCTCTTTCTCCTCTGTATCCACTGTCGCTTGATGTGATGATTGCTACTCGTTTCATAATATCTCCCTTCCGGAAAGCGGTATCATGATCGTTCTTCCTGATTGTCTATTCTTTCTCTTCAAAAGAAAAATCCCCGCTTTTTCCTCCTGTTTTTTCTACAAGATGAATATTCGTCATTACCATTCTTTTGTCAATGGCTTTACACATGTCGTAAATTGTGAGAAGCGTTACCTGCACTCCTGTTAAGGCTTCCATTTCCACCCCTGTTTTTCCCTGAGTTTTTACTGTACAAAATGCGCGGATAATGCCCTTCTCTTCTTCCAGCTCATAGTCTACAGAGCATTTCTGGACAAAAAGAGGGTGGCACATGGGAACCAGATCCGACGTCCGTTTCACGCCCATGATTCCCGCAACCCGGGCAACGCCAAGTACATCGCCTTTCTTTATATTGCCGCCTGTTACGGCTTCCATAATCTCTCTTCCCACATGGATTTCTCCCACTGCCGTAGCAGTCCGGAATGTATCGTTCTTGCCGGATACGTCCACCATGACCGCATTGCCGTTTTTGTCAAAATGAGTAAAACCTTCTCCCATTGTATCACCTCTGTTAGTTGTTGTATTTTAATATCAGCGGACGGAATAGAGATTTAAAAACAGTTCTTGTGACACGCTCCAGTTCCGGGAAAGGCTGCGCGCCTATAACCTCCATTCGCACAAACTCGCCTTCGGCTCAGACAGTGTGCTCGGTGGAGGAGCTGGCGCAGTCCTTTCCTGCGGAAGCTTCGCTATCATCACTTCGAATCTGTTTTTAAGCCGCTATAGCTGTGCGGTGGTATTCAAAATTTTTCAGCAAACCATCTGCGTCTAATATGCGATAATATATCTGCGGATTCGCAAGCAAACTTTGACAGATTTTCTTTATTTTGCGAGCCTAGCGTTCTTCGAAAGCATTGTTTGAGCCTGCTTGCAGGCGAGTTTGCTTTTGAAGAACAGATAAGCGGCGCAGCAAAATAAAGAAAATCTGTCCTGTTTGCGGCGAACCGCAGATATAGAGTCGCCATATGACGTCAGAAGTGCGCGAACTGTTTTTTAATCTTATGCCGTCCGGTAATGTTCCCTAAATTGCTCTAATCCTCTTTCCCCAGTATATCAAACTCCCGACAAAGTGTACAGTCCAAAAGAACCCTGCCTCACGGCAAAAAAATATCCACCAGGAGCAAATCTCCTGCTGGATATTTTCGCAATTCTGTATTTATTTTTTCTTCAGCGCTTTCATTGCCTGAATAATCGGCAGATTCAAAAGTGCAAGTCCATACACTGTGAAAAGCTGTGTAAGGTTTAAGGTTCTTACTGCAAACAGTCCCTGGAATGCCGGAACAGTCAGTACAAGCGTTACAAGCACAACGCCCACTGCCAGCGCTCCCTGCATATATTTGTTATTGAAAAACTGCTTTTTAAAGAGTACAGGACTTTTTGATTTACAGTTATATCCGTGAACAAGACGGGAAAGACAAAGAACTGCAAATGCCATTGTGCTGGCAAGTTTTGCGTCTCCGCCCTGGTATCCCAGCATAAAAGCTCCCAGTGTAATTAAACCAATGACTGTACCTTCCACACCGACTCTTGCAAGGAATCCTTTTGTGAGAATGGATTCGTTCATCGGACGCGGTTTTTCATTCATGACGTTATGTTTATATGGTTCCAGTCCAAGAGCAATCGCCGGAAGACTGTCTGTTACAAGGTTGATAAACAGAAGATGTACGGCTGCAAACGGAACAGGAAGTCCGAGAAGAGAAGATAAAAGCACTACAAGGATTCCTGCAAAATTTCCGGAAAGGAGGAACTGAATCGCTCTCTTAATATTTGCATATACGTTTCGTCCATTTTCCACTGCCTTAATAATTGTGGCAAAGTTGTCGTCTGTGAGGATCATGGAAGAAGCATCTTTGGAAACCTCTGTTCCTGTAATTCCCATTGCCACGCCGATGTCTGCCTGTTTCAGAGCAGGCGCGTCATTTACACCGTCACCTGTCATGGAAACAATATTTCCTTTTTCCTGCCATGCGCGGACAATACGGATCTTGTGCTCCGGTGTCACACGGGCATAAACTGTGATGTTTTCTACGAAATCTTTTAATTCTTCGTCACTTAATCCATCGATTTCAGATCCTTCACACGCCTGACTGTCATCTGTTAAAATACCGATTCTTCTTGCAATGGCTGCTGCCGTTACCTTATGGTCACCTGTGATCATGATCGGACGGATACCTGCACTGATACAGTCTGCAACTGCTGCCGCACTCTCCGGACGAGGCGGGTCCATCATAGCGATCAGACCGAGGAATACAAGGTCGTTTTCGTCCTCAAGGGAAAGCTCTCTTTCTCCGTCAAACTTTCTGTATCCCATACCAAGGACACGCAAGCCCTGTCTGGAATAGCTTTCATTTGCCTTTGCAATTTCCTGAATATCTTTTTCTGTAAGAGGAACAAGCTCACCGTTTTTCTGAATGTATTTTACGCGGTTCAGCATCACGTCCACAGCGCCCTTTGTCACCATCGTATAACCGTCTTTCAGATTATGGAAGGTTGACATTAATTTTCTGTCGCTGTCAAAAGGAATCTCACTTAAACGTGGATATGCCTTTCTTACTCTCTCTGCCGGAACGCCAAGCTTGTCTCCAAGATTAATAAGCGCTGTCTCTGTCGGATCTCCGATTTCTTTCCCATCAATATTTGTGGAATCGTTACAGAGAATACTGAGGCGGAGCATCTGTTTATGAAGGGGATTTTCCGGATTGATATTCTCTGCCGGAATATCCTGTCCGTCTACATAATAATGCTCTACTGTCATTTTATTCTGTGTCAGAGTTCCTGTTTTATCTGAACATACAATAGACACGCTTCCAAGACCTTCTACAGCCTGGAGCTTACGGATGATCGCACCCTGTTTTGCCATCTTCTGTGTACCGAAAGCAAGAACGATCGTTACAATGGAGCTTAAAGCTTCCGGAATGGCTGCTACTGCAAGAGCAACTGCAAAGAGGAACGCGTCTGCAATATCTCCGCCTTTTACTACCTGAAGACCAAATAGTGCAGCACAGAGAACAAGGATAATAATAGAAAGCTTCTGTCCAAACTGGTCGAGGTTTACCTGAAGCGGTGTCTTTTTCTCGGAAGTGTTTTTAAGAAGACCTGCAATCTTTCCAACCTCTGTATTCATTCCAATATCTGTTACAATGAATTTTGCTCTTCCGTAAGTGACAAAGCTTCCGGAATAAACCATGTTTACGCGATCACCTAAAGGAAGCTCTCCCTCCAGTGTCTCACTGCTTTTTTCTACGGCGATACTCTCGCCTGTAAGTGCGCTTTCGTCTACCTTCAAGCTGGCGCACTCTACAATTCGTCCGTCTGCAGGAACGTAATCTCCTGCTTCCAGATGTACTTCATCACCGACTGTAACTTCACGGCTTGGCACTTCCACAACAATCCCGCCACGGAGAACTTTTGCATTAGGTGCGGAAAGCTGTTTCAAGCTGTTGAGCGAATGCTCTGCTTTAATTGTCTGTACTGTTCCCAGAATGGCATTCATGGTAATAACTACAAGGATAACAACTGTACTTTCTGTTTCTCCAAGGAAAAACGATACAGTTGCAGCACAGATAAGAATAATTACAAGGAAATCCTTAAACTGCTCCAGAAAAATCTGAAGAGTGCTCTTTTTCTTTCCTTCTACCAGCTCGTTAAAACCATATTTGTCCTGATTTTCTCTTACTCTGGAATCGCTGAGAGGTTCCATTCCCCCGTTGATCTCTTTTTGCACATCTTCTGCGCTCTGGCTGTAATAAGGTTTCATAGGCATCTTCCTTTCTTTAAGAGTATTTTTATTTCTGAGAAATGCAAAATAAAAAGAGACTTCTATTGCATTTCATCATGCAATAAAAGTCTCGCTGTTTCATCACGATACGGACAGATATTCATCTGTCGAGATTGACGACATCGCAAACACTGCTGTGCCAGCTACTCCCTTTTATTTTTAAATACTATAATCTCTTTATACCGGTTTTGTCAAGGAGTATTTTGCGTCTTCTGTCCCTTTTCAACATTTGTTATATAAATAAGCTGAGATGTGTGCATTTTGTTAAGCACATTGTATACGGGTTTAAATAAAAGAGCCGTAAGTACCGTATTTCCAATACAGTGCATGAGATCATATGGGATGCCGGATACCCAGTAGGCAATTCCCGCGCCCCAGCCTCCTGAAATAAAATAGGGAATAGCACAGAGAAATCCAAAAGAAAGACCGTATGCCCCCGCCAGGACGACCCACATAAGAACCGACTGGTTTTTCTGCATCAAAAGTACGATCACTGCCAGAATCGTCCAGATATACAGATAACTGAACCACCAGATCCCGAACCCGTAAATCAGCCCTTCAAGCACTACAAATGTATAAATAATGTAAAAAACCTGCTTTTTATAAATCAGAGTATACACAATGATCAGCATGGTAACCGGCTCAATATTGGGAAGAGCTGCCATTCCCACCTGGCCGATCAGGAGAATGGCGCTCAAAAATCCCATTGTCACCATGTACATGGCTTTCATTGTACTTTTTTTCGGCTGCCTGTTCATAGGCACTTCCTCCGTATCAGTATCCTACTGTCAAAGTAAGCTCAAAGGTGTCCCCATCTGCTACCGGAGTTTTATCTGCAGAAGTATTTACCTGCTCACCGCCTTTTGTGATGCACCACCATTCCTGGTTGCTGTCATCTGCTTTTATGCCGTTTACAGAAGTGATAAAAAGTCCGTATTCTCCATCTTCGCCTTCTACCAGCTTTTCATCTTTCAGAACTTCCCCAAGATATTCTCTGTCTGTATGATAAGTAAAATCTTCTGCTTTTCCATCTTTATCAACAACCTGAACGGTTACCTCCTTGCTGCCTTTTTCTGTCTTTGGTTTTGTAAAAGAATACACCCCAAAAAGAACGGCTGCTACAACTACAAGAACAACGGCTGCAATGATCGCTTTTTTATTTTTCTTCATATCAGCACACCTCCGCTCCTGCAGGCATATTTTTCTCAGGTGTCATAAGTGCAAGATTTCCCTCTGCGTCCTCCGCACAGAGAATCATGCCCTCGCTTAAAACTCCCGCAAGTTTTGCAGGTTTTAAGTTTGTCACTACCATAACCTTTTTGCCTACCATCTCTTCCGGTGAATAATGAGCCTTGATTCCGGATACGATCTGGCGTACCTGGCTTCCGATCTTCACCTGAGAGCAGAGAAGTTTTTTCGATTTTTTTACCGCCTCACAGGCAATGATTTCTCCAATCTGGAACTGAAGCTTTTCAAAATCCTCAAATGTAATTTCCGGTTTTGCCTCGAGGTCGATCACGTTTTCGTCCTCTTTTTTCTCTTCCTCTTTTGCTGCCGGATGAAGAGCTTCTACTTTTTCCATCACTTCTTTTAAGTCAAGGCGGGCAAAGAGGATTTCCGGTTTCTCTGTTACTTTATTTCCTGACGGATAAAGACCGAACGTCTTTAAGTCTTCCAGAGTTCTTCCTTCTGCATGAAGCTGGGAAAGAATGCGCTGTGTTGTCTCCGGCATAAAGGATTCCAGAAGAGTCGCGCCAATGCAGATACCTTCTACCAGATTATAGAGAACCGTTGCAAGACGGTCTTTTTTCTCCTCGTCTTTTGCAAGCGCCCACGGCATTGTCTCGTCAATATATTTGTTGCAGCGCTTAAAGATAGAAAATACCTCTGTCATAGCGTCTGCCACACGAAGCTTGTCCATTTTTTCCTCAACCTTGCCCGGAACAGAAAGGATAAAGGATTTCATATCCTCGTCAACCGGTTCGCACACGCCCTTGTTTTCCACAACGCCGCCAAAATATTTGTTTGACATGGAAATCGTTCTGTTTACAAGATTTCCAAGTGTGTTCGCAAGCTCGGAATTTAATCGTTCCACCATCAGCTCCCATGTGATCACACCGTCGTTTTCAAACGGCATCTCGTGAAGAACAAAGTAACGGACTGCGTCTACGCCAAAGAAATCTACAAGCTCATCAGCATAAATCACGTTTCCTTTGGATTTGCTCATTTTTCCGTCTCCCTGGAGAAGCCACGGATGACCGAATACCTGCTTCGGAAGCGGAAGATCAAGTGACATCAGGAAAATCGGCCAGTAAATCGTATGGAAACGGATAATGTCTTTTCCGATCAGATGAAGGTCTGCAGGCCAGTCTTTCTTAAACTGCTCTGTGCTTTCTCCATCACAGTCGTATCCAATACCTGTGATATAGTTTGTGAGCGCGTCCAGCCATACATAAACCACATGGTTCGGGTCAAAATCTACCGGGATTCCCCACTTAAAGGAAGTTCTGGATACACAAAGATCCTGAAGTCCCGGAAGAAGGAAGTTATTCATCATCTCATTTTTACGGGATTCCGGCTGAATAAATTCCGGATGTGTGTTAATGTGCTCAATAAGACGGTCTGCATATTTGCTCATTTTAAAGAAATATGCCTCCTCTTTTGCAGGAACGCAGGGACGTCCGCAGTCCGGGCATTTTCCGTCTACAAGCTGAGATTCTGTAAAGAAGGACTCACATGGAGTACAGTACATTCCCTCATAATGTCCTTTATAAATATCCCCTTTTGCATACATTTTTTTGAAAATCTTCTGAACCTGCTTTTCGTGGTCTTCATCTGTTGTACGAATAAATTTGTCATAAGATGTGTTCATCATATCCCAGATGTTTTTAATTTCACCGGAAACATTGTCTACAAATTCCTTCGGTGTAATTCCGGCTTCTGCCGCCTTCATCTCAATCTTCTGTCCATGCTCATCTGTTCCTGTCTGGAAAAATACATCATAACCCTGCTGTCTTTTGTAGCGGGCAATGGCATCTGCCAGAACTGCCTCGTAAGTATTTCCAATGTGAGGTTTGCCTGATGTATAGGCAATGGCTGTTGTAATATAATACTTCTGCTTTTCCATGATTGTCTCCTTTTTCTTTATATAGATTTTTATTATTCAGGGCAGGGGGCTTATTTTTGATATTACAGTAGGTAATTTGGGGCTCTGTTTGTAAAAAATCAGGACAAAATAGGCAGATATTTTTGTTTTTCCTTTTATAGCCTACTTTTTTCTCTGGAAAATAAGCGAAAATAGAGGAAGTCTATGTTTCATCCTATTATTTTAAGTCCAAAATCAGGTGGAATACTCTAATATGACATTTCCGCCTACTTTAAGTCTCGAAAAATTCAGTTAAAATCTTCCAACATAAAATTTCCGCCTACTTTAATCTGGAAAACTATAGGCGAAAAATAAGGAAAACAGGATTGCGCCCTATAATTGCCTGTAAAATATAGGATTTTATTTTCAAAACTTTAAATATCGCCTATTTCAGTCTTCCCCAGTTAACAAAGAATTTCTCTTGTGAGATTCTCCGCCTGCGGCGGGTCGCTTTAGCGACATATTTCTTTTCCGCCGCAGTGCGCTCCTACGCGAAGCGTTTTTTATGCTATGGAACATTACAGAGTAATTTCCTATAGTATAAAAAAACGTCCTCTCATATACTGAGAAGACGAGCGTTACCCGTGTTACCACTTCTTTTCGTTCCAGCTTCACAGCAGAAACCTTATCAGGTACTTCCTTATACCCTGTCGCTGTAACAGGCGAACCTGTCACTGCCTAAGTCGCCCTCAGCAGTGCCTCTCCAAAGCCATCTTCCATCTGCTCCATACATATCCCTCTCACCATATGGGATTTCTCTGTAATGCGGTGTGCAAATGTACTCTCTTCTTCCATGAGTTTTCGTATGTAAAAATCCTATCATATTTCATAGGGTTTGTAAAGAGTAAGGAAAGAAAAACGGGCAGTCTCCCGCCCATTTCCCCCATTACAAAAACATCGCATCCATATAAAATTCATTAAATTCTTTATCTGCCGACAGATTGATTTCTTCCGAAATGCTTATCAGCTTTTCTATGGTTTTGTCCCCGTTTTTGTCTTTTAAGTATTTACAGGCTCCTGAAAGAGAGCTGTTTCCTACTGCAATAATTCTGTCTGCCCATTCCTCCGGAATCATACCGATCGCAATCGCCTTATCTGTGTTCAGCTTATAGCCAAAACCTCCTGCAAGATACACTTTTGAAACCTCTTCTTTTTTCACGCCATATCGGAGAAGAAGGGTTTCCACACCTGCGCGCACAGCCGCTTTTGCAAGCTGGATTTCCCGCATATCCTTTTGTGTAAACACGATTTCTCTTCCGTTCGAAGTCTCTGCCAGCGGAAATCCATCGTCAAAATAATCCTCGTCAAGGGCGCCTGTCTCATCCACAATTTCTTCACGCACAAGCTCTGCCGCTGTTTCCACTACGCCTGTTCCGCAGATTCCCTGCGGCGCTTCGTCCCGGATTGTTTTTACCTCTGCATCTGTACCGTTAAGCTTTACAGAACAGATTGCGCCGGGCACACTTCCCATACCCCAGGTAATATTTCCGCCCTCAAACGCAGGACCTGCCGCTGTGGAGGTCACAAGAATTTTCTCTTTATTTCCGATTCCCATTTCCCCGTTTGTGCCAAGGTCTATAAAAACGCAGACTTCTTCTTTTTCTGTAAAATCATACGCGTACATTCCTGACACAATATCTCCGCCTACATATGTGGAAATGCCGGGAAGAAGGATCACTTCTTTTTTACCGAATTGATCTGTGCCAAAAATCTCTTCCGTTCCTTTTATAAAATCAATATTTACAGGTGTAAAAGGATATACGCCGAGAGTATCGCAGTCGTAACCCATCAGAAGATGTCCCATTGTGGTATTTCCGCTTATAACAACGGTTTTGACCTGTTCTCCCAAAAGTTCTTTTTCTTTTAAAAGCTTTTCCAGACAATCCTGTAAATCCTTCTGTATGGATTTTTGAAGCTCCTCTTTTTTCCCGTCAACAGAAGCCTGGATTCTGGAAATCACGTCTGCGCCATATGCTCTCTGGCTGTTTACGGAAGTCACTGTATGGGACACTTTGCCGCTTTCCCCGCCAATTAAAGACATGGCAATGGTCGTTGTTCCTATGTCTGCGGCAACATTATAAAACGTTTCTTCTGTACCGCTTTCTTCTGCATTTTCTGTTTCTCCCACTGCCTCAAATAAGGATTCGTCGCTCTGGGAAACAGAAATTTCCAGCTCCTCTGTGGGATAGAGACAGCAGGAAAGCCGCCAGCCTGCGCCCAGTTCTTCCTCTGAATATATTTTTTTATCCTCGTCAGAAATCCATGTGTTTCCCTGTAAAACCTGAACGCCGCATTTTCCGCATCGCCCTTTACCGCCGCATGGCGCGCTGATATAAATTTCCTGACGGATAAAAGCGTCAAGAAGACTTTCTCCCTCTTTTACAAGAATTGTTTTTGTGTCCTGACCTCTGTGTACCACAACCTCTGTATCTGGAATATTGCGGAGACGGCAGTGGATATTCGGGCACTTCCGGCAGTCATGCTGTGCCTTAAAACTGTCTGCATCATCCGTTAAAATGAAGACCTGACAGGAGGTTTTTACAGGATCAAACATAAATCCCGAGCTTATATCAATTCCAAATCTGCGCTTTAGTTCCAGATGTTCCCATGCCACTTTCTGAGATTCCATAGAAATATCATGAGGCGCTTCCAGACGTGCAAGAACACCCACCTTATGCTCACTGCAGACTTCCTTTAATTTCTCAAGCACCTGCTCCTCCATAGAAAAAAGAGCGTCATCCGCCATCGCATCTGTGAGCATTCCTTTTACATAATCGCCTTCCTGAAAGGCCTTTGTACTCTCTTCCTTGATGCCGTTTCCGATGCTCATTACCATATATACGACCGGTGTTCCCGCCTTATATTTTTCTGTCGCAACCGGTTCCGGAAGCGTGCCGAATCCAAGAATCCCCACCGGTTCCACAAGGGAGAGCATCTCCTCATAAATTTCGTCGTATGTATCTACAACTTCCTCGTATACAGGGCTGTCCTCGTAACAGTCCATTGCTTTTAAAACGGATTCTTTCTGTATTTTAAACTTCAGGTTGTGAAGCTCGTAAAAATTCTCCATGTCTGCCTCCTAAAAAAAGAAGGCACGCGCGGGTTTCCTCACGCAATGCCTTCTCCCACACGATACTTTCGTGGATTTATGCTGATTTTCTCTTCAGAACTGCCTCTTTTGCAACCTCTGCTGCGGACGGTGCGTCTGCTGTATAATAGTCGGCACCAATCTGCTGGGCAAATGTATCATTTACCGGCGCTCCGCCTACCATAACAATATATTTCTCTCTTAAACCTCTCTCATTTAACTCGTCAACTACATCTTTCATATTCGGCATTGTTGTTGTAAGAAGTGCAGACATACCAATCACATCTGCACCAACCTCTTCTGCCTTTGCAATAAATGTATCCGCATCAACGTCTGTTCCCAGGTCATAAATCTCGAAACCTGCTCCTTTTAACATCATAACAACAAGGTTCTTTCCAATATCGTGAAGGTCACCCTTTACAGTCCCAACTACAGCTTTTCCAATCGGTTCATTTCCAACTTCAACAAGCTTTGGTTCAAGAATGGAAATTCCGGCTGACATTGCTCTTGCAGCTACAAGAACCTCCGGTACGAAAACTTCGTTTCTCTTGAATTTTCCACCCACGATCATCATTCCTGCAAGAAGCCCGTCATTTAAAATTTCTTTTGGATCAAGTCCCTGTGCAAGCGCTTCCTCAACAAGTTTTTTTACGTTTTTTGCGCGGCCTTTCTGTAAAAATTCTGAAATCTCATTAATAATTTCTGCTGACATTTTTAAATCCTCCTCATTTATCCCTCTTCTTTTTTTGTACCAGAGCTTCCACAAACTCTGAACAGCTTTTTTGCTGCTTGTTTTTATGATGCTATTATATAAGTTTTTACCAAAATTTTTGTGGAGTTTTTTTAGAAAACCTGTATATTTTTTTTGTTTTTTCGTGTATGATACAAGTATAAATTAACATTTTGGTATTTTTTTCAGATTTAAGGAGAGAATTTTATGCAGCCTATCTTATATTCCATTATTGAAAAAAGAAAGCTTCGGGAACTCCTTGAAACTTTTTATGAATGTATCGGTCTTCCTGTTCAGGTTCTTGATGAGACCGGAGAGATTCTGGACGCTTTTGGAGATTCTCATAATTACTGTAAAATTTTCAAACATTTTCTCCCAAAAGGAGAATCTTGTACAAAGCTTCACTCAAGCGCGAGCAAGCTTGCCATGAGTCTTGGAGAAACTTATATTTTTTCCTGCCATTCCAACTTAAACCATATTGTGTTTCCTCTTACAAATAATAACGTACTTCTCGGCTCTATCCTTGCAGGCCCTTTCCTTATGGGAGAACCGGATTCCCTTCTCTTATCCGATATAGGGGAAAAATATTCCATTCCTACAGCTCCTCTTCTGGAAATGTATGAAGAAGCAGGCAGTCTCCCTGTTTTCGAGCCTTCGAAGGTTACTTACATAAGCCGTATGCTTTACTATATGTGCTCCGGTCTTGTGACGGACAGCCGTGCACAGTTTAACTTAAACCACAATAAGCTTTATCAGCAGTCAAAAATCAATGAGTCCATCCAGATGTACAAGGCTTCCCCACAGGTAAACAGCCGTGTTTACCCGTATGAAAAAGAAAAAGCCCTGATCACAAAGCTGAAAACAGGGGATACGGAACAGGCGAAGGCGCTCTTAAACGACCTTCTGGGATATGTTTTTTTTGCTGAGGGAAATAATCTTGAAGTTGTAAAATCACGAGCACTTGAGCTTTCCTCTCTTCTTTCCAGAGCAGCCATTGAAGGAGGAGCCACAAGTGACAGTGTCCTGAAAGTAAATAATCAATTCCTCATGTCTCTGCAGAATATCACAGACCTTGACGACCTGTGTTATAAGCTGCAGGAAACCATAGATGTTTTTACAGACTGTATGTTTAACTATATTCCATCGAAAGGAAATGAAATTACAAAAAAAGCGATCCGCTATATTTCCCAGAATTTTTCCAGAAGCCTTACTCTGGACGAGGTGGCAGACCACGTTCATCTGAATCCTGCCTATTTTTCCACCCTGTTCAAGCAGTCCACCGGTTCTTCCTTCAAGGAATACCTGAACATGGTCCGGATCGAGGAAAGCAAACGCCTTCTGTCCAATACCGATTATTCCATTATTGATATTTCCCTTGCCACGGGCTTCGAAGACCAGAGCTATTTCTCAAAAGTCTTCAAAAAATACACCGGTCTGACCCCAAAACAGTACCGATAAAAAAGCTGCTATACTAAGAACTTACGCTCTTAATATAGCAGCTTTACCCCTTATTTCTCGTAAAATTCTTTTACAGCGTCGAAGAATGCCTGAATATTTTCAAGCGGGCTCATCGGCGGAATGTCACAACCGCTGGCAATCACGAAGTTCGGATATTTGCAGCAGCGTTCCATAAGCTCAAGTGTTTCTTTGCGGATCTGTTCCGGTGTTCCCTGGCGGATTGTTCCTGCAGGGTCAATGTTTCCGATGATCATTTTGTCTGATGGGAACGCCTTTAAGGTTGTCTCAATGTCAATGGCATTTCCGAAGCTGTATGCAAGTGCGTCAATATCCTTGACATTGTTAATGAGAGGCTCGATATTTCCACAGTTATGATAAAGAACTACAAAGTTTTCATCTTCTACTGCCTCGCGGATTCTGTTTACATAAGGTGTTGAAAACTCGTCGATCAGGTTCGGAGAAAGAAGTCCTGCCGCTGGCTCTGCCATAGCAATACCGTTTGCTCCCACTGCCTTAAACGCTTTTGCGTATTCAATCAGGAATTCTGTAGCTTTCTCAAGAACTGTCTCTACCATTTCCGGCTCTTCATAACAGAGAATCATGATTTCTGTCATATCAAGAAGTCTTCCTGCAAGAGAATACGGTCCGATAATTCCTGCAAGTACCGGGCGGTCTGTAATCTGCTGGCATGCAAGCTCAATACCTTTTACACATTCTCCTGTTCTTCCATCTCCAACCTTTGGAACTTTAAGGGCTTCCGCCTCGTCCTCATCATGTACAAGAGCTGCATGAACAGTCGGTACATCGTCCTCGCTGTAGTGAACCGGGCTTCCGAACGCCTCTGCCTCAACGGAAAGGTCCATAAGGCTGAATGCCACGCCTGTGTCAAAACGGTCTGCAATGGCTTTCATACACTGTGCCTGAAGTTCGCCGCTTTTTACAAGCTCATCTACTGTATGTCCGATGATCTGTACTCCCGGGAAGGAGAGGATCGGCATTGCCTTTTTTACCGGATTGTTAATACATTCTGCTACCCATTCTTTCATGTTACGTTTCATAAGATATACACTCCTTTTTATAAATTTTCTTCTATTCTCTATTGCTGCATTATCACTGGTGTAAATAGCGGAAGCTCTGTCTTTTATCTGTCTACATTATAGAAAATTGCATGTAGAAATTGCTATAATTTTCTATCTATTATTTGTACTTTTTTTGTGTTTTTATATGCTGCAATATGCGAAACACAGGAAAATCTTTTTTAATCCAAACTTCTTACATATATTTTTGTGATTTTTTTCAGGTAATCCGGTAATTTTTTCAGATTCCCACGCTTCCTCTCGCTGTAATCTGCCATCTGTCTCCAAGAAACAGCTCTTTGGAATCAATTCTGCTGTAAATTCCAAGCATAACAAAAACCTCCAAAACTGTACTTCCTGTATTTATTTTAGCAAGTACAGCCGGAGGCTTCTATTACTTATTATTCATTATTTGTAGTTTTTTTCGAAATACCCGGTTTATAAGTCCGGCATGCTTCTGCATAAGCCTGAATATTGGCAAGAGGAACTTCCGGCTCCAGCATATGGGTAGGCGTTACCATAAGTCCTCCTTTTGGTCCCGCAATATCAAGATTCTTCCAGACTGCCTCTTTTACCTCTTCCGGTGTTCCGTAAGGCATAACTGTCTGGGTTCCGATCGTTCCGTGGAAAGAAAGCCTGTCCCCGTATTTTTTATAGATTTCCTCAAAGTCCATACATTCACTCTGGATTGGATTCAATACATCAATACCTGCCTCAATTAAATGAGGAATCATCGGCTCAATAAATCCACAGGAATGATAGAAAATCAGAATATCCGGATTAATGGCTTTTACAGCGTCAATAATCTTTTTCAGTCTCGGCTTGATCCAGCGGCAGTAAAGCTCCTCACTCATCATGATGGCTCTCTGTGTTCCAATATCATCTCCCAGATAAAGAACATCCACTCCTGCTTTTGCATAAGAGACAGCTCTTATCATGGAAAGCTCTGTTACTTTATCAAGGAGGAACTCTGCAATTTCATTTTCGTCCATCATATCACAGAACATTTCTTCCATGCTTCTCATGTACCAGGCACATTCCCAGATAGTCATCTGCATATCGCCAAGAGCGATCAGATCCTGTTCCTTGATTTTTCTTACCTGCTCCACCTGATGGGAACCATCTGCATGAGCATAGTCCGGATAAGGATAATTCTGAATCTCTTCCAGTGTTTCCATATCTTCAAGAGGGTGGCGCATATATGTCATGTGCATGCTGTTTGGAGATTTTTCATGTCCTACACCCCAAATGTCGATGTCAGCGCCTTCTGCAAGGGGCCTCTGATAATATTTTACAAACTTCTCTGTATCTGTATCCTGAAGGCGTAAATCTTCTACTCTTCTCCAGGGGAACCCAAAGTAAGCTTCATAATCCTCTGCACCCAGCTCTTCTTTACATACTTCTTTTAAGTGAGGGCATAAAACAAATTCTACAGGAACGTGTTCATAACCCTGTCTGCGAATAAGGGAAAAAAAGTTTTCTCTGTTTGTCATTTTCTGTCACTCCCTGACTTTTATTTCTGTTATTTTATTATTCTGCGTAGCTTCCCATAACGTCTTTATAGTCTTCCGGCGTTACTACAACTGCGTCTACTGCTGTTTCCATTTCTACTTCTTCTCCGTTGATCATACCAAGGAGAACTTCTACAGAACCTGCACCTACAGAATCTGCTGAGAAATAAGCGGATGCTTTTACACAAGTGCCATCTGCGCCTTTGTTGTTCCATTCATCTTTTGCCATGTAAGCGCCAAGTCCTACTACGCATGCGTCTGCGTCAAGTCCTGCACTCTCAAGAGCACGTGCTGCACCGATACATCCCTCTTCGTTTGCACCTGTTACAAGCCATGTTTTAATCTGCGGATTTGCTGTAATAACTGCTGCTGCCGCTGTATTTCCTTTATCTGTTGTTCCGTCATAGTCTGCTTTGAAAATATTGTCCTGATTGAAATCCGGGACAAGCTCATTAAATTTATCAAGCTCGCCCTCTGCTCTCGGTACACAACTGGATACGGTATCCATTGTCATAACGAGAAGTCCTACATCTTCTTTTTTTGCCAGGTCATTTTCATTTACATAATTTGCAAGCCATTCGCCATTTGCCTCACCGATTTTGTATGCATTGATTCCAACCCACGGAGCCAGTTTTTCTCCTTCTGCATCCTGAAGCGCGTCATCTGCTGCTACAACAGGGATTCCTGATTCTTCACATTTATCTACAACTGTCTGGGACATCGTCTGGTCCGGAATACAGGTAACAATGCCGGAAGCCTTGTTTGCAATGGCATTATCAATAGCTTTTAAGTATTCCTCAGGGTTCATCTTAGCATCTACATAGATAAACTCTCCGCCAGCTTCCTCTACAGCTTTCTGAGCTGCTGCGCCTTCATCGATAAACCATGTCTGATCTCCTGCTTTGTAAATGCCGTAAACAACCAGTTTGTCTTTTTCTTCCGCCTGTACTGCTACTGCTCCTCCAAGCATAGTAGCCACTGTTGTTACTGCCAGAATCACGCTCATCATTTTTTTCTTCATGTTACTTTCCTCCTTGATTTTTATTTCATTTTGTTTTATACAATCACACAGCTTATGTGCAAAAGTTTCTTAATTATATTGCTCTTTTGTTATTTCAGGTTTTTCATACTTGCTTCCAGAAGTTCTTTCTCTCTTCTTTCTTTTCTGATGTAGTCGGAAGTAAGAGCAAAGAGAAGCAGTGCGCCACGCGCTACATACTGCCAGAATGTAGGTACATTTACCATGATAAGTCCTGTATTAAACGCCTGGATAAGAATAACACCGAGAATTGTTCCTCCCATACTTCCCACGCCGCCTGCAAAGGATACACCGCCCAGAATAACAGCTGTGATCGCGTCAAACTCCAGGTTTACGTTGGCTGCCGGCTGACCGGAATTCATACGCGCTGCAAAAACAATACCACCCAGAGATGTTAAGACTCCGATGATAATAAAGCATATAGTAATAATTCTTTTTGGATTTAAACCTGCAAGTCTTGCTGCCTCTGTACTTCCTCCAATCGCATAAATGCTTCGTCCGAATTTTGTTTTTGCAAGAATAAATCCGAAGATAACGAATGAAAGAAGCATAAGCCATACAGAATAAGGCACTCCAAATAATCTTCCTTTTCCAAGCGCAAGGAATGTCGGATTACTTACTGCCACCGGCTTTCCGTCACAGATAATATAGGCGAAACCTCTGACTACCGCCTGGGTAACAAGGGTTGCGATAAAAGCTTCCAGTTTGATTTTATTTACCATCCATGCATTAAATACACCAACTAAAACACCGGCTCCAAGAGTAATTACAATCGTAACTGCAAAAGGTACGTTCTGTCCAAGAAGAACTGCCGCCAGCACACCGGAAAATGCTGCCAGAGAACCTGGAGACAAGTCGTTCTGTCCTGCAATGATCAGATATGTATGACCTACTGCAACCATTCCTACAAGAGAAGATGCTACCAGAAGGTTCAGCATATTCTGTTTTGTAAGAAAGTTTGGATTCATGCACGTAAACAATACAAATACTACCACGATCGCGCCAAGAAGAATCAGCTTATCGCCGCCTATTGCTTTTGTTATTCTTTTTACAACACTGTTGTCTTTCTTTTCCTGATTTCCCATTTAATTTTCCCCCACCATTCCAAGACTTAATAATTTATCTTCCGTTGCATCTTCTCTTAATACTTCCCCTGATATTTGTCTGTCTCTCATAACAATAATCCTGTCGGAAAGACCGATTACCTCGGGAAGCTCAGAAGAGATCAGGATTACTCCAAGCCCCTGCTTTGCAAACTCGCAGATCATATTGTAGAATTCTGATTTTGCGCCTACATCAATTCCTTTTGTAGGCTCATCCAGGATCAGAACCTTTGGATTTGTCGCAATCCATCTCGCCACAATGCACTTCTGCTGATTTCCGCCGGAAAGCTCCACGATTTTCTTATCAGGAGAAGGAGTTTTTATTTTAAAATCCTGAATTCCTGTCTTTGCTGCTTCCCGTTCTTTCTTCTCATCAATCACACCAAACTTATTGGAGTTTTTATCCAGAATGGAGATATTGATGTTTCCGGAAACACTTAAATTACTCATGATGCCCTGAAGCTTTCTGTCCTCCGGAACAAGGACGATTCCGTTGGAAACCGCATCCTTTGGCGAACGGTTTTCAATTTCTTTTCCTTCCAGATACACATGACCGGAACGCTTTTTATCTGCCCCTATGACAGCTCTCATGATTTCTGTTCTTCCTGCGCCTACCAGCCCGGAAAAACCTAGAACCTCTCCTTTTCTCAGGGTAAAAGATACTTCTTTTACATAATCGGAAGAAACATTCTTTACCTCAAGAAGTACATCTCCAATCTTTTTATTTCTGTCAAGGCTGTCAAAAATATTTCCAAGGTCACGACCAACCATTTTCTTGATCAGCTCCTGTTCCGGAACCTCTTTTGTCACAACGGTATCTACGTATTTTCCATCTTTAAAAATCGCTACTTTATCTGCAATTTCCTGGATTTCCTTCATACGGTGAGACACATAAATAATAATCTTCTTCTGTTGTTTCAACTTTCGGATAATATCAAAAAGACAGTCGATTTCTGCGTCGCTCAGGCTCGCCGTCGGCTCATCAAAACATATAACTTTCAGGTTTTCCCGGCTGTACGCCTTCATAATTTCCACCATCTGCTGGTAGGCAATGCTTAAATCTTTAACCTTTGTATCCGGTAAAATCGGAAGCCCGAAATCATCTATAATTTTCTGTGCCATTGCGTTTGCTTTTTTCATATCAATTACACCGAAACGGTTTACAGGCATTCTTCCAAGATAAATATTTTCTGCCACACTCAGCTCCAGAAGAATCTGTCTTTCCTGGTAAATAACGCTGATACCTTCCTGAATTGCCTCATGCGGTGAATAAAAATGCTTCTGTACACCATCAAGAAGATATTCTCCTTTTGTAGGCTGATAATCTCCGTTCAAAACCTTGAGAAGCGTAGATTTTCCCGCACCGTTTTCTCCAAGAAACGCCAGAACTTCTCCTCCATAAGCTTTAAAGCAAATATTATCCAACGCCTTTACACCTGGAAAATATTTTGAAATATTTTTAAACTCAAGTGTATTCTCCATTCTTCCCCCTCCTTATTGTTTCTTCATCAAATACACACAGCTCCTCTGCCTTCGTTCCTCTCCACAGGTTTCTGTATTCCAGCGGCGTCATTTCCATATACTGCTGAAATACTCTACTGAAGTACTGGGAACTGTTAAATCCTACATTCAAAGCAATCTCCGTCACAGTATCTGAAGTAAACCAGAGAAGCTCCTTTGACCGTTCAATGCGAAGCGCTGTGATATACTGCTGACAGCTCATTCCTGTTTCTTCTGAAAAACACTTCCTGATATATCTGGAGCTCAGTCCGAATTTCTCAGCGACCTGCTCCATCGTAATATCCCCATCGTAATTTTCATTAATATACTGAATGACTTCCTCGGTTTTTCCATTTTTTCTTGCTTTCTTTTTTAATCGCTCCGTTTCTCTTATTTTCGCAGAAAGTTCGATAAAAAGCTGGAAAAAGCCGAATGCAAGTTGCGCTTCTCTCTCTTCCTTATTTTTTGTGAGACGGAAAAAACGGCTCATGCTTTCCATAAGATACCGCACAGTTTCGCAGCCTGTCAGTTTGTAATACTTTTCATCCTGCCGCAAAAAAACAAGTTCCTCTCCAAGACTTTCCGGAACCTCCATCTGAAATTCCAACTGGGTAATGCTGCACTGCCCTTTGTTATCCACTCCAAATGAATGCGTTCTTCCTGCCGGAATACTGAGACAATCTCCTTTTTTCATAGGAACAAACTCATCTTCCACTTTTAAAATACAATGACCGGAATTAATATAAATAATTTCTATTTCTCTGTGATTATGTATGTTAAATTTATAATTCGGCGGAAATCGGAAAACTCCCGCATTCGAAATATAAAATCTATGTGGCTGTTCCAGTAATGCCAGTAATATTTTCTGTTCCAAATTGTTCATTTTTCTGCACCTTCCTTTTCACAATCAGGAACCATTATAGCACAAAGGCTTATTTGATTTGCACAATTTCCCCTTATATTTTTTGTATGTATTGCACAGTTTTTTCTTTGTTTATACTTATATTTTAACAGCTTTTTGTGTTATTTCTTTTAATTAACGGAACTCGCAAACAATAGTTGTGTATTTTTCGGAACTAAAAATACCGGATACAGAAGAATTTTTGTTCTTCTATATCCGGTATTTGATATAATCCTCTTATTGGTCAGCTTAACTGCCTCTTTACCTCTGCCACAACCATCGCCACCAGTTTTTCTCTGTCCATCTCTTCCAGAGAAATCTTCTGATCGGCGATTCCTTCTCTGTACTCTCTTCCATGTCCGCAGCTTGAAAACAGCTCCATCTTCTTTTCACATTCCTGCTTGACTGCTTCCACAGCAGCAGGAATCAGATCGATGATTCCTTTATTCATGTTGTCAAATTTTTTAAATTCCGCCTCTACTGCCGCCACATTAATATCTGTAAAAATATTTACTTTACTGATTCCCTCCTGAATGGCTCTTCTGAAATCATTGTCAGTAAGTCCCGAGCCTCCATGAAGAACAAGCGGAACCTTGACCGTATTTGCAATGGTACGGATTCTTTCAAAATCCAGTTTTGGCGGAAGCTTATACGCACCGTGGGCGTTTCCAACTGCAATGGCAAGAGCATCCACGCCTGTTTTTTCCACATAATCTTTCGCCATCTTCGGGTCTGTGAAAAAGCGTGACGGATCTTCCAGATGGGAATCTCCCTCTGCGGAATCCGGGTTGTCTCCCACATGTCCAAGCTCTCCCTCAATCGTTGCACCATAAGAATGGGCAATCTCCGCCATTTCTCTCACTTTTTCTATGTTTACTTCATAGGGATCTGTGGAACAGTCATACATAATAGAAGAAAATCCAAGTTCAAGAGCTTTCAGGCATGTTTCTTTTCTCAGACCGTGGTCCAGATGAATGACAACCGGAACATTTGCTTTTTTTGCCATCGGAATCAGATAATAAGACACTTCTTCCAGTGGTCCGTAAGGAAGAAGAACCTCTGCTGTTCCCATGATCACAGGCGACTGTGTGGCTTCTGCAGCCGCAATAATTCCTCTTGCAAGCTCAAGATTCACCGCATTAAATAATCCTACTGCATATTTTTTCTGCTTTGCAGGAAGCAGCACTTTATTCATATTTACAAGCATTTATTTTTCCTCCTGTTTTTGTTTTTCCCATCCGGAATCAATCAGTTTCTGTACTTCCTCCAACGGAATAATGCCTCCCAGCGCATCGTATGTCTGTACACAGAGCGCTCCTGTGGCAGTTGCAAGGTGAAGCGCGTCCTGCCAGCTTTTCCCCTCCAGAATTGCTGCAAGAAAGGCTGCTATGGTTGTATCTCCCGCACCAGTCCCTGAAACTACCTTTTCCACAAAATAACTTTTTTCAAAATACTCTCTGTCTGCCCAGGAATCCGCAATTTCTTCTCCGATTCCTCCGCCGATTTTCAAAAGGTGCTCCCTGTCTCCTGTCCGAAAATACAATCCGGGAACTCCGCACTTGATAAGAATCACCTTTGCGCCATAGGAAAGCAGCGTATCTGCAAGTGGCTTTACATCTTTCTCAATATCAAGGAATTTCGTTACATCCTGTCCTTTGGCGCGTTTTTTCCATTCATGATAGCGCTCTCTGTCAAGCATGAGACAAAGCTCCTCCACGCTTGGGACAAAGAAATCCATATATGGTACTGCCTCTTTTAAAATGGCATTCCAGTCCTGTTTTCCCGCTTCTGTCTGTTCCTCAAACATTGCCATATCTACAGATATGGCAGGTCCTGTCTCGTGTACCATTTTCAGAAGGCGGATAAACTCCTTTCCTCCATCCTCATACATTTTTTTCATAAGAGGCGGATAACCAAAGTGGAAAAGATTTACTTTTCCAACTTTTTCAAGGTCTATATCTTCCGGCAAAAAAGCATCGTTGGCTCCTGTATGATGAAGTACGATCCTGTCAATTCCCGGCGGTGCAAGAATCACAGAATACGAAGTTCCGCAGTCTTCTCTGATGATCATTGAGTCCCCGAAAGCGCGGTATTTCTCCAGTTCATTCCTGATAATCTGACCAAACGCATCCGCTCCTGTCATGCCCATAAGCTCAACGTCTGCTCCCAGAAGCTTCATGCCAACCCCCGTATTCGACACAGCCCCTCCAAGGCTTACCTTTGCCTGCTCCATCGCTACAAGCTGCCCGGGGACAAAAATATCCTGTATCTCTCTTTCTTCTTTCCCCAAAAATGCCGGTGTTATATCAAGACAGATATGTCCGGCTGCGATTGCTTTTTTCCTGCCCATATGTTTCCTCCTGTTTACATTTCAAAAAAAGTATCCTCCAGCATCGCACACAGAGTATGATAAACAGGAAGATGAAACTCCTGGATTTCTGCCGTGCACGCTCCTGGAACACAAATACATACGTCCGCCGTTTCTTTTAATTTCCCACCGTTTTCCCCTGTCAGACCAACTACTCTTAAATCTTTTGTTTTTGCCACCTTCACTGCATTTAAAACGTTACCTGAGTTTCCAGAAGTCGTAATTGCAAGAAGCACATCTCCTTTTTTTCCATAACCATAGACCTGTTGGGCAAAAACCATATCCGGACTTACATCGTTTAAAAAGGCAGTGGACAAAGCTGCGTGTCCTGTAAGAGAAATGGCAGGCATCGCCTCCTGAAGATGATCTGCAAGCTCTCCCAGCTTTTCCCGCTCCTTCGCTCCCAGAGGACGTTTTTTCCGAAATCCCTTCATAAGCTCCCCGACAATATGATCGCTGTCTGCAGCGCTTCCCCCATTACCGCATACAAGAAGCTTTCCTTCGTTCTGGTATGTATTTTTTATTGTTATATAAGCATTATAAATATCCGTTTCGCAGTCTGCAAGAACAGGATACCTTTTTATCAGTTTTTTCAGCTCTTCCATTTCCTATCTCCTGTCTTTTTCCAATGCGCGAAGTCCTACCGATACGGCGGCATAATCCCCAAGTCGTTCTCCCAGGCCAGCCGGAAGAATCTGAACCGCCTCTCTTGCCTGACGCAGCGCTTCTTTTTGAAGCACCTCCATCATTCCAGTCTCCAGAAGTGCCCTTTGTCTCAGGTAAATACTTCCTATAATGATTTTTTCCGGATTTAATATATCTACAAGAATACTTAAACCTTTTCCAAGCTCCTGTGCCACCTTATGAAAAATTTCCAGACTGAGGGCATCTCCTCTTTCCGCTGCCTCTCCTATTTCTCTTGCTGTAATCCTGTCCAGGCTTTCTCTGTTTTTACAAAATACAGGAACCTCTCCTTTCTTGAGAGCTCTCTCTGCATAAATTCTTCCGAGCCCGGCGATTCCGCCTCCGCTGCAAAATCCTTCAAAGGATCCTTCTTTTCCATATCCCACCGGACCGTCTTCTTCCAGGCGTATATGCCCGACCTCCCCTGCCATTCCATTTGTACCGCTGTACAGTTCTCCATTTAAAATAAGCCCTGCACCAAGTCCTGTGCCAAAAGTAAGAAAAACCATGTTTTTACAGCCTTTTCCTGCCCCAAGCTGCCATTCTGCCAAAGCGCAGGCATTTGCATCATTCTGAAGCATGACCGGAATATTTCCAAATGCTGCTTTCAGAGGAGTAAATAAATCCACCCTGTCCCATTTTGGAAGGTTAGGCGGACTTAAAATCAGTCCATTTTCTTCATCAAGCGGTCCTCCACAGGAAATCCCGATAGCCGACAACTTCCAGCCCTCATGTTTTTCTAACTGTTCTTTTATTTCTTCCACAAAAGAATCGACCATCTTTTTCGGCTGCTCCCTCTCTGTGGCTCTCTTTTCTTTGTACAGGAAAACCACTTGATCTCCCTCTGTTTTTATAAAAGATACGGCACATTTTGTCCCGCCAATATCAATTCCTGCTATTACCTCCATCACTTTTTCTCCCTTCTTTCATCTCATCAAGAAGCTCCACCCACGGAAGATACACAGGCAGCTTTGCAAACTGCTCCTGCGTGTATTCTTTTCCTACAAGTTTCCCATTGACTCTTCCAATTCGAATCAGTCTGTCTGCGATTGCCAGAGAATCCGACATATTCATGGCAAGAATCACAATAGCAATGCCTTTTTCCAAAAGTTTTGCCTGCAGCTCCCATATCTGCAGTCTGTGTGAAATATCTGCATTTTTAAATGGTTGAAGCATAAAAACAACTTTTGGTTTTTCCAGAAGGATTCTCATATAAACCAGATTAATCTTCTGGGTATCTGTTAAATCCTTTACCCCCTTATAAAAAATGTCTTCCCCAAAAGTTCTTCTGTATTCTTCCCGAACAGTTTTCTGCACCTTTTTTCGAAGCCAGATACTCGGCATTTTTCCGTCCAGTGCAAGACAGAGATTATCTTTTACGCTCAGGTCTTCAAACAGCATTGTTTTCGCAGGTTCTTCCTTTAAGAATAAAATCTGCCTGCTTTTATACCACTGTTCTCCTTCCATACTTTCCCGTATTTCTTTATAAAGCTTTGTCTCAAGACATTGAATGACAAGACATTCCCCCTGATATACGGAAAAACTGAATTCTTCCAGATAGTCCCCACACAGAGGTTTTACCTTCAAAACTTCAATCTGAGAACCTCTTACCCGATGGCGCATTCTGTAACTTACATGGTTATAATAATCCTGATAATACATGGAGTTCAGACCTTCCCGTATTTCCTTTTCTTCCATGATAAGTTCAATCGTACCCTCCGTCATCAATGCCGCTCTTGTACATACCTGCTGAATCTCCTCAAAATGAAAACTGATATAAAAAAAAGAAAAGCCTTTTTTTGCGTAATATCGAATAATTTTATAAAGCTCTTCCATTTCATTTTCACTGATCACGGTACTGATCTCCCGCATGATGATCAGGCGGTATCCCGCCACTACTGCACGGAGCAGTTCCACGATTACTCTCTCATAAGGAGTTAAATTTTCCACCAGAATATAAGGGTGGATAGATACATGAATTTCTTCCAGAAAAGGCTGAAGCTGTTTTGCAAGCATATGTTCATTTATAATTTCCTGGCGAAAACCTGCCCGAAGGGCAAATACATTTGTCACAACATTCAGACCATTTACAAGAGAAGTTTCACTGTCAATGACACAAATTCTATTTTTCAAGTGAGATGGCTCTTTCCATGAATTGACGCAGTGTTCCTGATAGTACATATATCCGTAATAAAGAGCGGGATTTTCTGTGATGATTTCCAGAAGCTCATCAAGCCCGTATGCGCTGGACGGCAAAAGTCCCATCACTTCCCCTGCAAAAATATTCAGAGTAAGATTACGGAAAATCATATGATTTTCTTTTTTGTAAGTCACGCCCTCCAGACGCAGAATCTCCTGTTTCATCTCTGCTCCTTTTTCAGTTCCCCTTCATTCATAATGACCGGTATGGTAAGCTCAACGCTTGTTCCCATATTTTCCGCAGAAAACACATGCATTCCATATTCCTCTCCGAAAATAAGATGGATACGGTTATTTACATTCACAAGAGCTACGCCTCCTGTTTCCGGCTGTGACGAATAATTTTTCACTTCTTCCTCTTTCGAACCCAGCTTTGCGTTCAGCTTATTTAAAGTCTCCCGGTTCATTCCCACCCCATCATCAGAAACTTTAATGATCAGCCGGGACTGCGTTCTGCAGATAGAAATCTTTACAGTTCCCTCGTCCATTTTAAGCTCGATTCCGTGGATAATGCTGTTTTCAAGAATTGGCTGAAGTGTCAGTTTCGGAATCATGCAGTGAAGAATTTCCTCCCAGTCCTCCTCATCTTTCTGAATTTCCAGATGTATCCTTTTTCCAAAACGATACTGCTGAATTTTAAAATAAGTAGCACAGTTTTCCAGTTCCTCTTCCACAGTTACCAGGTTTTCTACCTTACTTATGGTATAACGAAAAAATATGGCAAGAGCCTCTGTCATGTCTGCAAGATTATCAAGCCCTGCTATCAGCGCCTCACTTCGTATTCCTTCCAGAGTATTATAAAGAAAATGGGGATTTATCTGGTTCTGAAGCGCTCTGTACTGTGCCTGTCTCTTTGAAAGGTCAAGCGTTCTTGTGGATTCCACAAGCTTATGAATGTGTCTTACCATTCTCTCCACTTCAGGAGAGATTGCCACATCCATATCGTTTAAATCTCCCAGTGAAATGTACCCGTCTGAAAATCTCTGTACCTGAGAAGAAAGCATTCTGTAAGGACGTATAATCCAAAAATGTACGCACAGAAATACTCCTGCAAATAACGGAATCACAAACATTTTCTGCATTCTATGAGGAAGAAAAGCAAATAGAAAAAAGACAGAAAATATGATCCCGAAAAGAATCTGTATTCTTTTTTCCAGGTATCTCCATTTTCCTCGCTTCTGTTTCATACCATCACCCATACAGCTTTCTGTAAACCCCCGGCTTTACTCCCACATTTTTTTCAAACAGCCTGGTAAAATGCTTCAAATCGTTATAACCTACTTTTCTGCAAATATCTCCTACGGACATATTTGTTTCCCGCAGAAGGTCTTTTGCCCCTTCAATCCTCTCATTCATCAGATATTTCGCAAAACCGATTTCTGTTTCTTTTTTAAAAAGTACACTGAAATATGCAGTTGTAAGCCCTACATGCTCGCTTACCTCCTCAAGGGTAATTTGATCCTGATAGTGATTATGAATATACTGTTTTGCAAGACGTACAGGACGTACGGTATCTTCCTCACGCATAGAAATAATTTTTTCGATTTTTTCCAACATAAAACCGCATAAATACTGAAACAGCTCTTCTACTGTCATACATCTTCCGCAGCCTGCAAGAAAATTTCTCTGCTGATCTTTCTTATCTGGAAAATCCATTCTCAAAATGAAAATATTTCCACACTGCCATACAAGCTCCTCTATCTCCCAGCCGTGTACCCCGGAAGCTGTCAGGGCTTCTTTTTGTATGTACTTTACTGTGTTTTCTATTTCTTCCACATTTAAAGTTTCCAGTGCATTCCCAAGACCTCTTGCAAATTTATCTGTCAGTTTTTTCTCAAAGAGGACCTGCGAACTTCCGTCTATTTCCAGAACTTTCCCCCTTCCTTCCAGGAATCGTTCTGATGCTGCACGACGCGCTTCTGCAAATGTATCCGAAAGCCTTGAGGCTTCTGAAACCATGTTTCCAAGTCCGATCACAAGCTGCGATTTTCCCAGAAAATCGTTTCTTGCAAGCATCTGATTCAAACCACTCCGCACCGCTTTTCTCACACTTTCCTGATTTCTGGAAGCATAATTTAAAATGCCATACAGATATTCTCCGACTGGGGTAAAAATACAATCGCAGCAGTATCTGGAAAGCTCATGCTTCAAAATCTCCGTCATTTTTTCCCAGATCCGGCTTACAGAAGTTTCTTCTCCCGGAGCTATATCTCGTTTTGCAGCCAGTGCCAGAAAACAGCCCGGCTCTGCTTTAAAGTAATATTTTTCTTTCAGGATTTCTTCTGATACAGTAAGCTCCGTATTCCTCAAAAGATCCAGAACCAGCATATTTCGGATTTTATCTGCTTCCTCTTTTCTCTCCTTCTGGATATTGGAAAAAGCAGAGTGAATCCTTCTTTCACTCTCTATTTCTGACACCATTTTTTCCAGAGCTTCATTTAAAGCTTCTCTGTTAATAGGCTTTAAAAGATAATCATTTACTCCTTTTTTAATTGCCGTCTGTGCGTATTCAAAAGTTGCATAGCCGCTGATGATCATAATCTTAATCTCAGGTGAAATCTCTTTCACCTTTTCGATAAGCTCTAGCCCGTTATACCCGGGCATACGAATATCTGTGATTAAAATATCCACTTTTTCCCTTCGTATTATGTCAAGAGCTTCAAACCCATTTTCTGCAGTTCCTACTACCTGGATTCCAAGTTTCTCCCAGTTTCCCAAAGCTACGATCAGCCTGCATACTCTTTCCTCATCGTCTGCCACTACCAGTTTAATCATAATTTTCCTCTTTCTGGCAAAGAATAATGCCGGAATATACTTCCGGCATCAGACGGTTCACTTTTCTGTCATTCCACTGCTGCCGGATACTCATTACATAATAAACGATACGGCGGCTCGTCTTCCTCTATCTCAGGAAATCTGCCTGCCGGAGGATTAAACCGGTTATCTGTATTATCATCATTGCACTGACTGACTTCTCCTATCAGTACAGCTCCTGTACCCGGTTCAACCTCAAAATCGTGATACATTCTCTGTGTGATCGTAAGACTCATTCCCGGTTCCAGTCTTACCTGTGTTCCTGCCGGAACCACCTTCGTCTCACCATCTACATGAATGGTTACGTCCCCTTCTCTGTCTATGGATTCGTCAGGAAGAGAGTTGTACACACGGATCAAAATATTGCCTCCGCCCCTGTTTATAATATCCTCCATCTTGAACCAGTGAAAATGGTTTAATGCATACTGTCCCTCTTTCAGATACAGGAATTTCTCGGCGTAAGGTTTTGCATACTTATCTGCCATTTTAACATTTCCATTTCGAATAGTAAACAGAGAGAACCCTACCTTATCAAAATCACCCTGCCCATAATCTGTTATATCCCAGCCAAGCATATTATCACGGATTTCGTCGAATGCATGACCTTTTGTCTGCCACTCTTCCGGTGTAAAATCTGCGAATTTCGGCAGAAAATACTGATACTTTTTAATCATGTCTTCCAGTTCTTTTAAAGCCTTGTTTATTTCTGATCGTTTCATATATACCTCCTGTCACAACAAGCCGCCAACTGTATGCTGACGGCCTGTTTTTCTACAGTTTTTCTTTAGAAATCTGCAACATTTTCTGCATTAAGAACAGTAACACCTGTATCCTGTACTTCTCCGCCCAAATCTTCCCCATTGAGAGCTTTGATACATGCCTGAACACCAAGTTTACCCATAACATCCGGGTTCTGTGCCATTGTGCACTGTAAGAATCCATCTGTGATCAGACCTTTTAATGTATCAGATTTATCAAATCCAACACCTACGATCTCATCGCTTCCTGAAGCTTTAATGGCATTTCCTGTACCTGTAGATGCTCCTTCATTCGCTCCGAAAATACCTACTACGCCTTCTGTGATATAGTTCTCTGCGATTGTCTGCGCTTTTGCTGCATCGCCTTCACAATACTGAGTCTCCAGGATTTCATAATCTGTCCCTTCAAGAGCCTCACGGAATCCTTCTTCTCTCATAATTGTAGAGTTTGTTGAAGTATTGATATTTACAATACCGATACTTCCCTCTTTAATGCCTTTTTCTTCGAGAGCTTTTACCATCTCTTCTCCTGCAATTTTTCCTGCTGCCTTATTGTCTGTGGAAAAGGTTGATTCTGCTTCTACATTTGCCGGAGAGTCTACATATACAATTTTAATTCCTGCATCAAGCGCTTCCTGCAATGCACCGGAAACAGCATCTTCACTGTTTGCAGCGACCATGATCGCATCATATCCGCCTGCAACTGCATTGTTAATGCACTCAATCTGTTTTGCATCGTCTTTTACATCAGGAGCCATAAAGTCCAGTGTTACCTTATCTGCTTCCGCTTCTTTTTCAGCAGCTTCTTTTAAGGATACCCAGTGCTGATCTACAGAGTCCATTGTAATAAGCGCAATCTTATAATCTCCGTCTGCTGTCACTGTTTCTTCTGTTGTTTCCTCAGTTGCAGCGTCCTCTGTCGCTTCCTCTGCCAGAACCGGTACTGACCACAGACAGCCCACCATTGATGCACAACATAATGCAGCTAAAATTTTTTTCTTCATAGATAAAAACCTCCTTTTATTTTATAAAGCTTTTGCTTTACAGATTCTTAAATTTACGTCTGATTTTCTTTATTTATTTTTTCTGTTTTTTCTCTTAAAGTTTCCGTTTCCGTTGCGGATAACAACATCAATGAGAACGGCTGCTACAACGATAATTCCAATGATGATGCGCTGGAAGCCTACCTGTGCATGAATGAGATTCAGTCCGTTTTCCAGTGTCTGCCATACACCTGCGCCTGCAAATGTTCCAAGTAAGATACCGGAACCTCCAAGAGGAGAAACACCGCCGATAACTCCGGCTGCAACGCCGTACATTTCGTACATATTTCCTGCGTCCATATTTCCCATTCCTGCCTGTGCACAGAGGATAAATCCTACGACTACAGAACAGAATGCGCTTACAAGATAAGCTTTTGTTGTTGTTTTTACTACGTCCACACCAGACAGCCTTGCTGCGTCCACATTGGAACCGATCGCGTAAATATGTCTTCCTGATCTTGTCTTTGACAGTACAAAGAAGAATACGATAAAGATAAGAAGCGCGATCCAGAAGGTATTGAAGATCCCTGCTGTCTTTCCATAATAGAAAATATTCTGGAAAGTATCTCCCGCTTCTTTTCCGATTCCAGATGCGATGTTATCTGTGTTTCTATTATTATTTACAATGTAGGCAATACCTCTTGCAATAAACATAGTTCCAAGTGTTGCAATAAAAGGCGGAAGCTTGAATTTTCCAACAAGCGTTCCATTTACAAGACCTACTACAAGACCACAGAGAATCGTAATTAAAACTGCCACTACAGGATTTACGCCTCTTGTCATAAGAGTTGCGGAAATCATGGCGCTCATTCCTACTACCGAACCAATGGACAGATCAATATTTCCTGTGATCATAACAAAACTCTGTCCGATACCGATCAAGAGATATTTTGACATGGAACGAAGCAGATTCTGAATATTAAGGGGAGTAAACACCTTTGGATTCAAAAGACCAAAGGCAATGTAGATCACAACAAGTCCTACAAAAGCTGT
Source organism: uncultured Blautia sp. (assembly GCA_900540785.1). Lineage (GTDB taxonomy): Bacteria > Bacillota > Clostridia > Lachnospirales > Lachnospiraceae > Blautia_A. The sequence continues at coordinate 19,519 of UQHF01000011.1, read as the reverse complement.
GACAACAGAACCGGCTCCTTTTGCTCCCATTATTTTTGAAAAGCCGCTTTTCTTACGGTCCATACTTATTCCTCCTCGCTGTTCTGGCTTTTTCCACCCATTTTATTTTCAAAAGCTGTTGCATACTTTAATATATCGTTCTGTGTTGTCTCTTCTGCCATCACTTCTCCTGTGATCCTGCCGTCACACATTACGATGATCCTGTCTGCAATTCCCATAACCTCGGGCATTTCAGAAGACACGAACATAACCGCAATACCCTGCTGTTTTAACTGGTTCATAAGCTGGTAAATCTCTACCTTCGCACCTACGTCAATTCCTCTTGTCGGTTCATCAAAAATCACAACTCTTGAATTTCTTGCCAGCCACTTTCCTACTACTACCTTCTGCTGGTTTCCTCCTGATAATGTAGCTGCATCCACCTCCAGATTCGGTGTTTTTATGGTAAGGTTTTCCACTGCCCGCTCACAGAGTTCGTCCTCTGTTTTTTTGTGGATTACCCCACCTTTCCCGCATATAATATCAAGATTGGGAAGAGCGATATTCTGCCGGATACTGAGTTTTGTACAGAGACCGTCTTTTTTTCTGTCTTCCGGCGCAAGCACAACGCCTGCCTGTATAGCATCCATAGGATTTTTGATTTTAATTTCTTTTCCGTCCAGATAAATTTCTCCGGATTCTTTCGGGTCTACTCCGAAAATCGCCCGCGTTGTCTCGGTACGTCCTGCTCCCATAAGACCTGCAAAACCTACAATTTCACCTTCGTAAAGAGAAAAATTAATATCACGCACAAGACATCCTGCATTTAAGTTTTTTACCTCAAAAACTTTCTTTCCCTTTTTGCATTTCACACGCGGAAATTTTTCTTTAATCTCACGGCCTACCATATTCGCAATGATTTCATCCATAGTAAAATCAGAGAAATTTCCATCTGTTATGTAATGACCATCCCTCATAATGGTAACTCTGTCTGCAATATGAGAAAGTTCTTCCAGCCTGTGAGAAATATAAACAATTCCACACCCCTGTTCTTTCAGATTATGGATAATCTGAAACAGTTCTTCGATTTCCCTTGACGTAAGCGCTGAGGTCGGCTCGTCCATGATCAGGATTTTTGCATGAATAGAAAGAACTTTCGCAATTTCTATCATCTGCTGTCTGGAAACAGGAAGATCTCCAACAACCTCCGTTGGGTCAATATCCACACCCAGTTCATCAAGATACTTCTTTGCCTCTTTTTCCATCTGGCTGTTATTCAATGCAAATCCTTTTCTCATCTCACGCCCCAGATACATATTCTGTGCTACTGTTAAGTCTTTGCACATATTTAATTCCTGATGGATAATGGCTACTCCAGCCTCTCTTGCTGTGTTTGGTGTAAGAGAGGTATATTTTTTTCCGAAAATCTCCATACTTCCCTCTTCAAGGGAATACACACCGCTTAAAATTTTCATCAGTGTGGATTTTCCTGCACCATTCTCTCCCAGAAGCGCCATAACCTCTCCCGAACGAAGCTCAAACTTTACATCGTCCAGCGCCTTTACACCTGGAAACTCCTTTGTAATGTGCTGCATGGAGACAATGACTTCACCCATATGTTTATCCCCACTTTCTTTGTTTTCTTCTATGGTTTTATTATATATGAGAGTTTTTATACAAAAAAGGGGGGGAAGATTATGGTTTTCAGATGGTAAATTATCTATTTTTCCAGAAGATTTGTCACCATTCTTTGTGCAATTTTCAGTGAGCTTTCCACATTTGTAGATGAATCGTATAATTTCAATACTTCACCTTCCGCTAATGCCATCGCCTCTTTATATTTTGGAAATTCTTTTACAACCCTGCCATTCATAATAACCTGGTTCAAAAGATTATGGTCAATGATCTTATCGGATTCCTCTGTATCTTTTTTCAGGATTTCCTCTGCCTCTGTAGAATTTGTCACATCTTTCAGCACAGACGCTCCCTGGGAATACCGAAAAAGTTCCATTTGAATTTCTCTGTCATTTGTGAGCATTTTTAAAAACTCCCATGCCATATCCTTCTGACGGCTTTTGCTGCTTATGCCGATCAGCAGACTGTCCACACGGGAAATATTGTCTCCCTTTGGTCCCGAAGGCAGTGTAATACAATCCCATTGGAAATTACTGTATTTTTTTATTTTATACGGATATGTTTTATAAGTTCTGTATTCCGCAAATGACAGCGGCATAAAAGCCACATTACCTGCATCAAACGTTTCCTGCGTAACCTTCTCACCCTGATACAGTTCATTTAATTTCAGGATAAAGCGCACAGCATCCTCTGTCTGTTCCGATGCCAGATAACACTTTTTTCCCTGCGGGTCAAAAATCTTGCCATCATTAGAATATAAAGCTTCCTGCCATCCATAATTATATGTTCCAAACTGATCCAGACGTCCATCTCCATCTAAATCTTTTGTTACTTTCTTACATATGCGATACAGATCTTCCCAGCTCCAGTCCGCATCCGGCATGGAGATTCCCTCTTTATCCAGAAGCGTTTTATTCACAAACATCAATGTAGGAACGGTTTCATAAGGAAGCGCATACTGGCTGTCATCAATCTTTCCTGCCTCCAGAGACGTTTCATAATAGTCCCTGATTTCCACAGACGTATCTTCCTGGATCTTCTTATCCAGATTTTCCAGAAGCCCCAGTGAAACCAAATGGCTGAAATCTTCGGAAAGAATCATAAACACATCTGGCATATCACCTTTTAAGATTTTTCTGGACAGCCATTCTTCATAATCATCTTTTTTGATTCCACTATAATAATGGATTTTAACTTCAGGATACTTTTTTTCAAATTTCTCTATTGCCTTATCAATGATCACATAACCATCTGCATTTGCAACCTCCCAGTAACTGTCTCCGAACATTCCAAATTCCAGTACCTGAGAGCTTTTTCTATTCTCTCCGTAAATGATTACGCCAGTGATGCAAAGAGCAGCCGCCATGATTACTGCAATCTGTTTTTTGCTTATTTTCATACCTCAATTTCCCATTCTTCTCTGCACGACCCAGATAGCAAGCTGCGTTCTGTCCCGCAGATCCAGTTTATTTAAAATTGTGCTTAAATAATTTCTTACCGTCCCTTCCGATAAAGATAAGGTTTCTGAAATTTCCTTATTGGACGCTCCTCTCCCTACTTCTTCAATAATTTTCCACTCTGTCTTTGTAAGTTCATTTACCTGTGATTCCTGAATGGAAATGGAGTAATCCGAACGTGCAAGCTGCGAAAAAAGTCTTAAAACTTTCGTCGCTATATCCGGATTGATCATGGCCCTGCCGCTGTGTACCACCTCTATCGCTTTCACCAGCTCGTCCATAGAAACGCCTTTCAGCAAATAACCGCTTGCTCCGTACTTCAGCGCACTGTATACAAACTCATCATCATCAAACGTTGTAAGAATAATAATTTTAATCTGAGGATAATTTTCTTTGATGATCTTTGTACACTGCACACCGTCCATCTTAGGCATACGAATATCCATAAGAATTACGTCCGGTTTTTCTTTCCGAATACTCTGGATCACTTCCTGACCATTTGCCACCGCATCTGTTACAGAAATATGGTTTTTGCTTTCCAAAACAATCTGCAAACTTTGTCGGATCAGTTCCTGATCATCTGCAATTAAAACTTTAATCATAAGTTTCCCCCCATCTTATCGGTATCATGGCATCAATACAAAATCCATTACTGCCATCAAAATGTACGGTTCCATTCAACATCTGAATTCTCTCTGTAATATGGTGTGTTCCGAAGCCTGCATGGATTTCTTCACAGCCACAGCCGTTATCCTGAATCCTGAGATGAATGTTTCCCTCTTCCTTTTTTATGGAAATCTGAATGTAAGATGCGTGTCCGTGGCGGATTGCATTCGTAATTCCTTCCTGGACCACTCTGTAAATCGCATTCTCCTCATCTTCATCAAACTTCAAAAGCGGCGCAGAACACAAAAAATCCACCTTTACTCCTGATAAAGAATTTGTATCATCTACCATTTTTCTGATAGCGTTTTCCAGTGAAAATCGCTGAAGCGCATCCGGTCTCAGTTCATTTACCGAGCGCCGCACTTCGTCTAATCCATTTCTTGTTACCTTTGCCAGAATCTGAAGCTGTTTTCTTGATATATCAGGATTGCTGTCTATAGTTGCAATACATGCCTCCAGACCTGCGGAAATTCCTGTAAGTGTATGCCCTAATGTATCATGGATTTCCCGGGCAAGCCGGTTTCTTTCTTTTGTCTCACCCATTTTTTCTTTCATTACAGCATATTTTTCCAATTCCAGATTTGCCTCCTTTAGATTCTCATTCGCCTTTGACAATTTACGATATAATTCATTTACCTCTTCAATCGTCCCTCTTTCTTCCTGAATCGTAAACACGCAATATAAGATAAAAATAATGATTGTAAGAGAAATCATAAAATTATATGTCACCAAAAGTATTGACTGGCTAGACGAATCGTATATCTGAATATAATCACGAACAGAAAACAGCGGCCGGCTTGCAGATAAAAGCCCGTAATCCGTAAGAGCATAACACACGATTCCCAAAAATATAAATGCATATTGTCCTGTTCCACGTTTCATATGTCCGATCACATTTGCAAAAGCCCACAAAAGAATCCCATTATAATTGAAATCTAAAAAGATAACAATCAGCAGTCCTGCCGCCATGTCTATGCATATTGTCGCATACATCACTTTCATATTATCCGGCAGAAGATATTCCCTTGTCAGAAAGGACACTGCCAGAACAGCAAGACAAAATAAAATCTTCTGAACTAATAATTCCGGTGTTTCCGGAATATCTGCCACATTTTTAAGAAAATTTCCCGCTTCGTAATTTGCACATATAATATTGGTTGTTTCCAGAATAAAAACACTGACCAAAAAAACGGAAACTGCAGTGACAGCAAACATCAGATACGAAATACTGCTGGTCTTTCCTCTTTGTTTCTCCACTATAACCACCCGTCAATATCAAAATCATCTAAATTCTCATTTGTTATCATAATTACATCTATCATAATATCTTTTTCCACAGGTTCTCCCCTCAGATATTGATAGGCAGTTTCCACTGCTTTCTTTCCCATTTTTACAGGCTGCTGAGAACTTGTACCCTCCAGATAACCTTTTTTTATCATCTCCTTGGCATCTGGTGAACCGTCTATCCCGTAGATCAATATTTTATCCGTCACATGATTCGACTGTAAACCAGCCAGAGCTCCCAGAGCCGTAGGGTCGTTTCCTCCCAGCACGACATCAAATTTCAGACCTTTATCAATCACCCGGTTCATTTCTTCCATAGAAACTTCAAATTCTGATGTTGTTGTCAGTTCTTCTACTATTTTATATTCGTCATGTCCTTCGATCGTATCCAAAAATCCCTGTACACGTTCATTTGTCGACTGGATATTATAATGCTTCATAATCAAAATATCCGCTTTTTTCTTCTTTTCCATCATATCTCTGGCGCACTGAACCCCTGCCTGATAATTATCTGACCAGATCACAGATTCTACCATATCTCTATCATAAACTTTTGTATCCACATTAAACACAGCAACTCCCGCTTCTTTACACAACTCAAGGGCATAGGAAACCTCTGTCCAGTCTACAGGATTTAAAAAAATTGCGGTAACTCCTTCATCGATCATCTCTTTAATCTGTTCATTCTGTCTGTCCTGATTCTGGGCAGGATCTCTTGTAATAAGTACGTCTCCGTTTGCTTCTACTCCCTCACGAATGCTTTCATTTAATGCAATAAAATAAGGATTATTCATTGTCATATAAGTTGCGCCGAATTTTTTCGGCTCCTGTTTTGCCTGCTTTTTTATCTGCATAACAGGAAAAAACACCATTGCTGCCAATACCGCGCCGCCTGCCAAAAGCCCAATCAGCCGTTTGATTTTCTGTTTCATATATGTTTCGTTCCTTTTTATAGAATCAGGGGCATGTAGACATGCCCCCAATATTATAATACTTTTTCATTTGAAAAACATCTGTATCTGCTTATTTTTTCTTTGTACGGAAATAGTCAATCAATACAGCAAGAAGTATTACAATACCCTTTACAACATCTTGCCAGAATGAGTTTACATTTAATAAATTTAAGCCGTTATTTAAGATACCGATGATAAGCGCACCGATCACTGTACCGCCAATTTTTCCGGAACCGCCTGACATGGAAGTTCCGCCAACTACTACAGCCGCGATTGCGTCCATTTCTGCTCCCTCTCCTGCTGTCGGCTGTCCGGAGTACATACGGGAAGCCAGGATAATACCTGCAAGACCAGCCATAACGCCGGAAAAAGCATGTACAAAGAATTTCACTTTTGATACCTTAATACCGGAGAACACAGCGGCCTGCGCATTTCCGCCTACTGCGTAAATATGACGTCCCATTTTTGTTCTGTTCATAATAAATGCAGTGATAATTACAACTACAATCATGATAATAACCGGAACCGGTACCGGTCCTATGTATCCTGCACCTAAAAACTGCCATTCTTTTGTAACAACACGTACAGGAGAACCTCCTGTATATACTTTTGCAAGTCCCCTTGCCACATTCATGGTTGCCAGTGTAACAATAAATGGCGGAATTGTTGTAAGAGCAATGATACCACCATTGATACATCCAATCAGAAGACCTACAAGAACACCTACAAGAAGAGCTACCGGAATCGGAAGACCGTAACGTGCTACACATCCTGCGGAAAGAACACCTGACAGTGCAATGATAGAACCTACTGATAAGTCAATGCCTCCCAGAATAATGACCATTGTCATGCCACATGCAAGAAGCATATTTGTAGAAATCTGTCTCAGAATATTAAACAGGTTTTTCGGCGTCAAAAAAGAACTGCTGGTAGCCGGAAACACTGCTAAAAATATACACATTACAGCCAGGGCTGCTATAATACCAAGATTTTCTTTTATAAATGCTATAAATTTATTATTAACTGTTGCCTTACTCTTTTTTCCAGACATTTTTTCTCCTCCTTCGTCCTGCATTATGCAATCAGTGAGCAGCCAGTGACATAATAGATTCCTGTGTTACCTCTTCATGACTGATACAGCCTGCCACTTTTCCCTCTGCCATTACATAAATTCTGTCGCTCATATTAATAATTTCAGGAAGTTCTGAAGAAATCATTATAATAGCAATTCCTGTCTTAACCAGTTCATTCATAATTGCATAGATTTCCGATTTGGCGCCTACATCTACGCCGCGGGTAGGTTCATCCAGAATCAATATATCCGGCGCTGTAGCCAGCCATCTTCCGATAATAACCTTCTGCTGATTTCCTCCCGACAGATTTCCGATCATCTGCTCCTGCGTCGGGGTTTTTGTAGCCATCATATCAATATATTTTTGTGTGATTTCTCTTTCTTTTTTATCATCTACAAAAATACCTTTGATAAACTGTCCCAGAACTTCAATCGTAGAATTAAACCTTACACTTTGTACCTTATAAAGTCCTTCTTTTTTTCTGTCTTCCGGAACCAGGGCAATTCCCTGTTTCATAGCTTCTACCGGTGAATGTATCTCTGTCTTTTTACCTTTCACATATATTTCACCGGTGCTGCCAGGCGTCAGGCCAAAAATCGCTTTCATTGTCTCGCTTCGTCCCGCTCCTACAAGTCCGGCAAATCCTACAATCTCGCCGCTATGTATATTGAAGCTCACATCCTTCACCATATTTCCATCGCTGATATGCTCGCAGCGAAGAAGCTCCTCTCCCGGTGTTCCGTAATCTCTTGTGTAGTAATTGGTAAGCTCACGACCTACCATCATAGCGATCAGATCATCTTTTGTCGTTTCCTTCACAACTCTTGTCCCTACGTACTCTCCGTCTCGCATAACGGTTACACGATCACAAATTTCCTCCAGCTCGCTCATTTTATGGGAAATATATACAATTCCAACACCCTTCGCAGTTAATGTTCTCATAATATCAAAAAGTCCTGCTACTTCTTTGTCAGAAATGGATGATGTAGGCTCATCCATTACAAGGATTTTAGAATCATAAGAAATCGCTTTCACAATTTCAACCATCTGCTGCTGTGCTATTGTAAGATCCTTTATAAGCGCTCTTGCATCTATCTTCATATCATATGCGTCAAGCAAAGCCTGTGCATCTTTTGTCATTTTTGTCCTGTCGGCCAGGATTCCTGAACCGGCTTCTCTTCCAAGAAAAATATTTTCTGCAACTGTCATATGCGGAACAAGGACAAGCTCCTGATGGATAATAGAAATTCCGTTTTTCTGAGCGTCCTTAACTCCTTTTAATTCAACCTTTTTTCCTTCTATAAAAATTTCGCCTTCATCTGCAATATAAATACCGCCCAAAACCTTGATCAGGGTAGACTTTCCGGCGCCGTTTTCCCCTAAAAGTGCGTGTACTTCTCCTGAACGCAGCTCATAATCCACATTTTTCAGAGCGTATACACCCGGAAATCTTTTATGAATATTCTTCATTTTTAATAAAATCTGTTCGCTCAAATCCTCACCCTCTTTTCATTCCATTGTCTGTTTTAAGGGTAATTATCCCGGCGAATCGCTCCGCCAGGATAATCCGTTATATGTTTATTCACTTACTGCCAACCATCTGTACCGTACTCTTCCACGTTATCAGCCGTGATCAGGAAGGTATCTACAGGATAGCGGTCATCCACTTCTTTTCCGTCCATAATGTCATACATAATTTCCACTGACTTTTCTGCAATGGCGATCGGAGACTGCGCACCGGAACCTTCGATCAGAGATTCACCGGAAGCAATTTCTGCTTTAATATCAGGAGAACCATCAACACCGTAAATTAAACATTTGCCTTTTTCAAGTCCTGCTGCATTTGCTGCCGCAAGAGCTCCAAGCGCTGTCGGGTCATTTCCGCCGAAAATAGCAACTACATCGCTATGAGCCTGAAGCAGGTCTTCCGCAATGCCCATAGAAGTTTCAAGATTTCCTTTTGCATCCTGCTGTGCTACGATTTCGAATCCGTGACCTTCAATGGCATCTAAGAAGCCATTCGTACGGTCTGTCACAGAATTCATAGTAGGAGAATCAAGAACAATGATAGGACCGCCGTCCGGACATTTCTTAACAAGGTCTTCGCCACATACTTTACCTGCATTATAGTTATCAGAGCCTGTATAGGAGGCAACATAACTGAGGTCTGCAACTTCTGTATCAAAGTTTACGATAGGAACTTCTGCTTCTTTCAGCGCGTCTAACGCCGGCATAATACCTTCTGCTTCTACAGGATTCAGGAAAATACCGTCGATTCCCTGTGCGATCATATCCTCAATCTGCGTAATCTGAAGAGATACATCATTTGCCGGGTCTGTAGAAATCAGTTCGTCACCATTTGCCTCCACTGCTTCACGAATTGCTTTTTCGATTGTTACAAAGAACGGGTTTGTTCCGTCCATGCAGGTATACGCAAATTTACGCGGCTCTTTCTCCTCTGCTGAAACTGTGACTGCCGCTCCTGCCATTGTAGTGACAACCATTGCTGTACAAAGCACAGCGCTTATCATTTTCCGTTTCATATTTATTTCCTCCTGTCAATTAAGATAATCAAATTCTACAAAATCTCCCCCTTTTTCACAATTGTATATTGTAATTAATTCCCAATTACATTTGTCATATGTGAAATTATAATTGTCACTATCCCACGAAGCTCCGTATTGCATTTTCCGCAAAAAAGAACAGACCTCCCACTCTCCTGCAAATTGCATGGATTCTGTGTGAAGCCTGTTCTTTTTATAGAAAATATGTGTAGTAAATGGAACAGCGTTTTTAATCCAGATGGTAAACCTCTTCCATATCTGACCAGAACTCGCCTTCCATTTTATCAGCAAGGGGTTCCATCAGAGGTTTTACAAGATCCCACCATTTCTGTGTTGTGGGATCTGCAGCCATCTTTGCCATGTCTGCCTCATAATCGTCGCCTACATACTCAAAATAAGTAAACAGGTAATCTCCTCTGCTGTAAATAGAATAATTCTGAATATTGCATTCTTTGATCATTTCATTTACTCCCGGAAGCGGGTTTGCATGATAATCCTTATATGCCTGAAGTCCTTCCGGTTTCACTTTGATCATCTGTCCGATTCTCATCATATGGTTTTCCTCCTAATAAACCTTCTGTGCTTCGTCAAACAGTGCCTGAATATTTGCCGGGGGAATATCCGGAAGGATCGCCTCGTGGCTTGGGGAGATAATAAGGCCTGTAGGGAAGATAGTGCGAAGCTCTTTTACCTTATTTTTCACATCTTCCGGCGTTCCATTTACAAGAAGGTCCTGTGTATCTACGCCGCCGCAGAAGGATACTTTATCTCCGAATTTTTCTTTTAAGCCCTGAGGCTCCATGCCTGCTGCAAGCGCCTGGATCGGGTGGATAATATCTACTCCCGCCTCAATTAAATCAGGGATAATATCCACGATAGATCCGCAGGAATGATAAATTACTTTCAGACCGTAGCTGTGCGCCTGCTCTACCAGTTTTTTACAGCCCGGGATAATGAAACGGCGAACCATGTCAGGGGATAGCATAAGACCTCTCTGGCTTCCCATATCGTTTCCAATGAGAACTGCGTTCAGTCTTCCTTTTGTTGCCTCATAAAAAATCTCATTTGCCTTTAAGTAAAACTCCATGATTTTCGCGTCAACCGCCTCATAAATCTCAGGATTTGCAATCATATTCATAAGGGCATTTTCCATACCGAAGGCTGCGCAGGTATCCTGAAAATGCGCGGACCACATCATACCAAGGCATACTTTATCATCAGGCGCAAGCGCCACTCTTCTCTTACACTCTTCCACATCAATATATTTTGCAGGGTCAGGCCACTGGAAAAATTCCAGGTCTTCCAGCTCTTCTGCGTCTGCAAAGCAGCCCGGTGTTGTCAGCGTCCTCTCTTCCGCATCTACATTTCCGTCCATGTACCAGTCAAAGGCTGCATAAATAGCGGAAGCATTGGGAGATTCATAAGGAACCTCAACTGCATAGAAATCATCTCCTACCGCAAGCTTTAACTCATGGAAGTTTTTCACTCCGTAATGTTTAAATAAAGCAGGCTGTGCAAAAATATCCGGCATTCCAAGCCATGCCGCCGGTCTGTCTACCGGCTCTCTGTTTACAGTCGCATAAAAACGTTCCAAACTGTTCATAATACTCTCCTTTCACAAAACAAGTCTTCGGCTTATGCCTGGCTTCTCTTCTGTACACTGTTGATAATAACTGCGAGGAAAATAACAAGTCCTTTGATCACGCTCTGCATATATGCACTTACTCCCAGAAGAACCATGCCATTTGCAAGGATTCCCACAAAGAGAAGACCTATGATCGTTCCGCCTAGCTTACCTTCGCCGCCCATCATGTTTGTACCACCGATGATAGCGCCTGCGATAGTATCCATCTCCCATGCGTTTGCACAGGTGGGGTCACCGGAACGAACCTTTGAGGTAAGGAGCACGCCTGCGATACCACAGAGAGCACCTGAAATCACAAATACCATTGTTTTTACTCTGTCCACATTGATACCGGAAAGTCTTGCAGATTCCTGGTTTCCGCCTACTGCGTAAATAGAGCGTCCAAAGGCTGTGTATTTCATTACATAAATAAAAATTGCATAAAGTACGATCATGTAAACTACAAGAAGGGGAACCGGTCCGATGCTTGCAGAAGCGATTTTTCCAAATGCGTCCGGAAGACCTGCTACAGGACGTCCGTTTGTCAGTGTCTGTGCAAGACCTCTGATTGCTGTCATAAGCGCAAGTGTCACAAGGAAAGAGTGAAGTCTTAATTTTGCCGTGACGCCGCCTGTAATAAATCCGATGAGAGCACCTGCTGCAATGGCAATCACAATCGCAACAACCATAGGAAGTCCTTTATTCATCATCATAGCGCCGATTACAGAACAGAACGCAACGACAGAGCCAACGCTTAAGTCAATGTTTCCTGTAATGATGATCATTGTCATACCGATTGCAACGATAGACTGAATGGAAATCTGTTTTACGATCGTCATTAAGTTTGTAGGTGTGAGGAACTTATCGCTTGCGATCGCAAGTACAACGCACATCAGCACCAGAAATAAATACATAATGTATTTCATCAGAAAATTTTTTAAATCAAAGGATTTTTTCTCCATGATCCGCCCTCCCTTTATACTGCTTTCTGACTGGTTGCATAATCCAGCAGAATATCCTGTGTCAGTTCTCTGTTTTCCAGCATTCCTGTTACTCTTCCTGCTGCAAATACCACAATATTATTTGCAACCTGTAAAACCTCCGGAAGCTCGGAAGAAATCATAATAATACCGATTCCCTGTTTCGCCAGATCATTGATCAACGCATAAATCTGATTTTTGGAACCTATATCGATTCCTCTTGTCGGTTCATCCATGATCAGGATTTTCGGGTTTGTAGCCAGCCATTTTGCAATGACAACCTTCTGCTGATTTCCGCCGCTCAATGCTTTTGCAGCCTGATTTCCGTCACGGCATTTAATGCTTAAAGATTTAATGTACTCATCCATGAGAATGACTTCTTTTTTCAGGTCAAGTCCAAGCCCTTTTTTTAGCTGATCCAGAATCGTCATTCCCACATTCGTATGCAGATCCATGTTCAGGATAAGTCCTTCTTCTTTTCGGTCCTCTGTAATAAAACCGATTCCTGCTTTTTTTGCATCTCCCGGAGATTTGATTTTTACTTCTTTTCCTTCAATATAAACCTCCCCGGAGTCTTTGGGGTCTGCGCCGAAAAGCGCACGGACAAATTCTGTTCTTCCCGCTCCTGCAAGACCTGTAATTCCGAGAATCTCTCCTTTATGAAGCTTTAAGTTTACATTCTGGAATTTTTTCCCGGAAGAGAAATTTTTCACCTCCAGAAGAACCTCGTCTGTGTAGCATTTTACCTGCTCTGTCACAGTCATGTTCTTTCCGACCATATTTTCAATGATGACCTGTTTCGGCGCATCTTCAATATTCAGAGTCTTAATGTAACGTCCGTCTCTGTAAACAGAAATTCTGTCACAAATAATTGGCAGTTCTTCCAGTCTGTGGGAAACATAAATAATGCTGATTCCCTTTGACTTTAAATCACGGATAATCTGAAACATATTGTCAATTTCATTATCTGATAAAGATGCTGTAGGCTCGTCCATGATCAGCACCTTCAGCTTATTTGATAAGGCTTTTGCGATTTCTACCATCTGTTTCTGGGCAACGCTTAATCTTCCCACGATTGTTTCCGGCTTAATATTTTTTACGCCCAGGCTGTCAAGGAGCTTCTGCGTCTCCTCATTCATTTTTTTCCAGTCTACTCTGGGAACCGGTCCCAGATTATTGTATAAAAGTTTTCCCATGTAAATGTTTTCTGCTACAGAAACGGTATTGATCAGAGAAAACTCCTGATATACTGCACTGATTCCAAGGGCTCTGGCATCAAAAGTCGATTTAATGCTCACTTCTTTTCCGTCCAGATAAATATGACCCTCATCATTTGTGTAAGCCCCTGTAATAATCTTGATTAACGTGCTTTTTCCTGCTCCATTTGCGCCTACAAGAGCATGAACCTCGCCTTCCTGTACTTCCAGCTCTGCATTTTCCAAAGCTGTGATTCCACCGAACCGCTTTGTGACTCCCTTTGCCTGTAACACAATATTCTGCACGTGACTTCCCTCCCTGTTTATTTAATACAGGGCGTTCCATTCGGAACACCCCGCGAAAAATTTCCCCTTTTTCTTACTCTACAAGGTCCTGATGTTCGTCAATGTAAGTCTGGATCTCATCCATATTTTCTTTTGTATAGGTGTAAGTAGGAATCATGACCTCTTTTTCCACTTCTTCACCTTTGACTGCTTTCACAGCGTTTTCTACCGCCTGGTATCCCATATCGTACGGCATCTGTGTTGTGATCGCCTGTAAGGTAATATCCTCAGACTGCATATCTTTCGCAAGCTCTACGGACATATCGGTTCCCATAAGAACTACGTCAGATTTTCCTGCGTTCTGAAGAGCCGCTGCACAGCCTAAAAGAGAAGTCTGATTCCAGCACCAGATCATCTGTACGTCCGGATTTGCTGTAAGAATCTGCTCTGTAATATCAAGTCCTTCTTCCTGAAGCTCCGCGTCCTGCTCGTTTACAATCTCAACTGTTCCGTCGTCGATCAGAGGTTTCAGCGCTTCTTTAAAACCGTCGCATCTTGCAATCCCGATTTCGTAGTTGCTGTCTCCGATAATGGCAAGCTTACAGCCGTCCGGGAAATTCTCTTTAATATAATCTGCTGCATATTTACCTGTATTTCCTCCAAGCTCTGCAGGAACAACACCTACATGGCTTGTAACATCTGTATTAACGGTTGTGTTCCATGTTACTACCGGGATTCCCGCATCTTTTGTAGCTGTTTCCACAGCCGCCACAGAAGCGTCTACAGCAAGCGGAGAAATCACAAGCGCGTCTACCTGCTGTGCCATAAAGGTTGCAACATTGTCAGATTCTTTGGAGATTTCATTGTCGGAAGATACGATGGAAAATTCAACGCCAAGATCTTTCGCAGCGTCTTCCTGCCCTTTCATAACCTCAGCAAACCACTCTCCTGAGTTGTTCATAATAACAGAACCGATTGTGATTTTGTCTTCCGCGCAGACTGTTGTTGCTCCCATTGCAAGAGAACCAAGCATTGCCGCACATAAAATAACGCTCACCATTTTTCTTTTCATTTTTTATTACCTCCTGAAAATTTGTTTTCCGTTGTTTGATGAGCTTATTATAGAAAAAACCGCCGAAAATATAAATTCAATATTTTCATCGGTTTGGTCCATTTTTTCATGTATAAAGTTTTCAACTACAATATTCTTACTCCATCGGTGAGCGGTATTTGTCTATGTTCTCCGCAGTCAGAGCCTCGCAGGGATTTTTATACCAGGGCCTTAATTTCCTTCCTCTTGCCGCCTTTTCTGCGCATATTAAGGCATACGCCGCCTCATAATCCGCAGACTGACTGACAATCCCGTAAATCTTTCCTTCTTTTACGGCATCCTTGTACTCGATGGCGTCTCCGATTCCGATCACCTTTACCTCATCCTCTTTTCCCTCTTTTTCAAGAGCATCATAGGCTCCCATTGCCATATTGCAGTCATGACAGTAAATCATATCAAGCTCCGGATCTTTTCTTAAAAGATCAAGGGCTGCAAGCTCCGCCCTGCCTCTGCTCCATTTTGCATCCATAATTCCCACAATCTCAAGATTGGAATGTGCGTTCATCTCTTCAAGAAAAGTCTGCGTTCTGTAAATCTGCGGGTCACTTCCGGGAAAGCCTTCTATAATTCCGATTTTTCCCTCTTCTTCGCCAAAGTAATCTGCTGCAAGCTCCGCTGCGAGAACCGCCTCCTCCGACATGCTTCCTCCAACATACGTCGTGATGTACTCGCAGGAAAACGGGTCCAGCTTCATATTCAGATTGACAACGGGAATCCCGGCGTCTCTTGCCTCGCGAAGGACATTGAGAAAAGATTTTGCATCTACAGGGCAGAGGATAATAGAATCCACCTGTTTGTCGATCATCTCCCGAAGCTGTTCCTCCTGCTTATCTGCATCCCAGTCTGCATAATAAAATTCCACCTCATAAGAATCCGACTGTTGTGCAATCTCCTGCATCTTTCCGGCAAGACCTTTCTGATAAGAGGCAAGCTCCGAAGCCATAGAAATGCCGATCGTCACCTTTTCCTCTTCCTGCGCTTCTCCCTGTACACACAGGGGAAGCCCTCCCTGCCAAAGGAACACTGTTGCTGCCAGAACTGCAACTGCCATCTTTCGTCCTGTTTTTCTCATGGCTTCTCCCCCTTTACAAAGGGCAGGGTATATTCCACTGTCGTACCCTCTCCCATTTTGCTGCTGTATTTCAGTCCATATTCCTGTCCAAACCGAAGACGGATCCTCTCGTTTACATTTCGCACTCCGATTCCGGAGCCGCTGATGTTCTCCGGTTCCACCTCATCAGACAGAATTTTATCACACATCTCCTCACTCATTCCGCAGCCGTCATCCTTTACAAGAATTTTCAGATATTCTCCCTGTCGAAATGCTTCTATGGAAATATGACCGGTTCCCCGTTTCTTTTTGATTCCATGATAAATGCAGTTTTCCACAATGGGCTGTAAAATCAGCTTGATGATTCCACAGCCTTCCACCTCTGGCTGTGCAGAAATTTCATAAGTGAATTTATCTGCATATCGCATACTCTGGATGATCAGATAATTCTTCACATGCTCCAGCTCTTTTTTCAGAAGGATTTCCTCGTTTCCCTTGTTAAGAGAAATGCGAAACAGCCTTGCCAGCGCTTCCGTCATAGGCACAATATTAGAATCGTTTGTCTCTGCCATCCAGATAATGGAATCCAGTGTATTATAGAGAAAATGCGGGTTAATCTGCGCCTGCAGAGCCTGAAGCTCATATTTTCTCTTATCCTCCTGCTCCGCAAGAACCTGTCCTTTCAGATTTTCAATACGCTCCAGCATCTCATTAAAATTTCTCGCAAGCTTTCCAAGCTCATCGTCACTTTCCACCTTCACCTGCTGATTCATATTTTCAATGCTGACTCTCGCCATGTGTCTCTGAAGACGTTTCAACGGATTGATAATGTCCGTCAAAATCTTATTTAATGCCAGAAGCGTTACAAAAAGGGAAATCCCAACTGCAGCCATGATAATGAAATTCACATCTGCAAGATCCGCAGTTATTTCTTTTAAAGGAACAAGGTTTAAAAAAGTCCAGCCGGTATCCTCCATTGTTTTTTTCACAGCAATATACGAAACGCCGTCTGCCTCTACTGTAAACTCTCCGTCTTTTTCCTTCTTCATTCCAGCCTGTACGGCCTCCAGATTTTCTCCCTCTGAAAGATTAAAGCCTTTACTTCCCTTTTTCTGCTGATAGAGAGGTTCCATATTCTCGTTCAAAATATAAAAGAATCCCTTTTGCCCTGCCGTTCCTGCCTCACAGATTTCCGTAAGCTTATTAAAGTTCAGATCAATTAAGATCACTCCCAGAAAAGAACCGTCCTCCCAGTTCTGCACAACCCGGCTTAATGAAAAACTTCTCTCATTTCCTCCTGCAAGAAATTCATGGCGGTTTGGTCCTGTGAGAACTGCCTTCTGCGGATTTTCCACCGCTTTTTTGTACCAGGGAAGCTCGGAATAATCCATTATCACATTCCGGTAACTGTCCATTGTCTTATGAAAAAGAAGTCCTTTTTTCCCAAATATCATAATGGAAGAAACATCTGACCTTGTAAGAAGAATATCATTAAAAGTCTGGGAACTCATTTCATATTCCCACATATTTTCAAGAACCGAAAGATTATTTTCCCCTTCCTCCTGCTGGATTGCGCTTGCCAGATAATTCTGAAGATAGTAATTATAATTTACGTCTTTTGCAATGGAATCAATTTCTTCTATATAAGTACCAATATATTCTCCCATATTGTTCAGATTCTTCTGAGAGTAAGAAATCTGTTCCTTCACTGCCCTCTGCCGAAACACCGCATAAAAAATTCCAAGAACAAGAAGCATCGTCACAGCGATCAGCACCGTAATCTGGAGAAACGCCTTATTTTTCAATCCTTTTTCTCTATGACGTTTCATATTCTCACTCCTTCAACCGGAAATCTGACGGAGACATTCCCGTATATTTTTTAAAGGATACGCTAAAATAGTGCGGATTTGCAAAACCTGTCTCGTACGCGATTTCGTAAGTTTTCATATCTGTTGTACGGAGAAGCTCCATAGATTTTTCCATTCGCACATCTGTCAGATATTTTACAAAATTTGTTCCTGCCTCCTTCTTAAACAGCCCGCTTAAATATCCGGTACTTACGCAGGCAAACTCTGCCGCAGAGGAAAGGGAAAGTTCCGGATCCTTATAATTCTGGTTTACAAATTCCTTTACCTTCTCAATAATCTGCATACTGCTGTTTGTCTGAACAGCCTCCATCTCTTTTTTGATTTTACAGGCAAAAGCAAAAAGACGCTCCTCCACTACTTCCGGAGTTCCCAGACGGTCTATATCACGGAAAAAGGAAAAACCGTCGTTCCAGATTTCCTCTGCCACTTCTTTCAGATCAGAAAGTTCCCGAAGAAGAGAGGTGACAGCCTCTATGTAAATCATTTTCATATTAATCCCGGAAAGGCTTCGTCCGCTGTTTTCTGCATATACAATATTGCGAACTGCCTCTCTGATTTCTTCCTCTTCCTGAAATTTAATTGCTTTTGTTAAAGATTTCGTCTCCTTCAAAGGATAATAAAAAGATTTTTCTAAGTAGTCAAGATCTCTGATGTCATACACGTTGTTTGTCCCCAGGGAAAATTTACATTCTGCCGCTCTTCTGGCACTTAAATAAGAAGCATGAAGTTCCTCCGCCCTCTCTGCCACAGCTCCATTCCCACATGTTGTCTCGATTTTCAGGTTGTTGTAAATGGCTTTCTGAATCACACAGAGCGTCTGATATACAATATCTCTCGCATCCTCTCCCAGAACACAGCACCGAAAAAGAATCACAAGACGCCCCTTTGCGTCCTCAAAGGTATAATGCTCCTGTCCCACACATTCCGCCGTAATATTTTTTGCTGCAAAAAGATACAGATCATAATCCTCCGGAGAAAACCGGCTCATTTCCAAATCTACAGTCGTCACAATAAAAGGACCTTCCTCCAGATGAATGCCAAATCCCTCACACCGCTCCAGATACTTTGAAATATGTACGTTTTCCATACACACAATCCGGTTCAGCATGGATAGACGAAGAGCCGGAAGGCTTTGCTGAAGCTGCTTTTTCATGGAAGCAACGTATTCTTTTTCTTTATTTTCAATGTGAAGCGCCTCACATATTTTTTTCATTTTATTGTAGAGCGTCTCTGCTCCCACAGGCTTTAATATATAATTTTTCACTCCAAGGTCAACGGACTGCTGGGCGTACTCAAAGTCCTCATAACCCGTTAAAATAACTACATGAATCTGTGGAAATTCTTTTGCGAGAATCTCCGACAGTTCAAGTCCCGTCATAAACGGCATGGCAATATCCGTCAGAACAAGATCTACTTTGTTCTGGCGGATGATTTCCAGAGCCTCCACCCCGTCCTCCGCCATAAAAATTCTAGAAAAACCAAGCGATTCCCAGTCAATGATTTTCTTTACCCCGTTTCGAATCAGAGGCTCGTCGTCTGCTATTAACAGTGTGTACATAAAAACCCCCTTTTTGTTGTGCAAAAACCCCCGCCGGATAAATCCGGCGAGGGTTTCTATTCATCTATTAAGCTAATTTCATTGGGTTGATCTTCACACCAGGTCCCATTGTAGGAGCGATTGTTACGCTTCTTAAATACTGACCTTTCAGAGTGCTTGGTCTTGCCTTCAGAATAGCTCCAATCAGCGTCTGGAAGTTGTCGCTTAACTGTTCCTCAGTAAAGGAAGCTTTACC
>UQHF01000010.1 GCA_900540785.1 uncultured Blautia sp. | reverse complement strand
GAAATTTTTGAAAGCTACCTGAAAAAGACCATCAGTATCCGGGATACGTTTGTGAAAAAGGCAAGTAAGGAGAACTTTTATCATGGGATACTGCTTGGAATCCTGGGTGTGAAAGAAGAATGGTATGTATCGTCCAATCAGGAATGCGGTGATGGATACAGTGATATTCTTGTTGAAACTGAAAATAGTGAAATGGTTATCCTTATTGAGGTCAAATATGCCAATGACGGAAATCTTGATCAGGCTTGCCAACGGGCACTGCAGCAGATAGCGGAAAAGAAGTATGATGAAGAATTCCGTGAAAACGGAGTGGATAAAATTTTGAAATACGGGATTGCGTGTTATATGAAACGATGCAAAGTAAAACTGTCCGATTCATGATATGTCCTGCATTTCTTTATTCTTCTTGATGAAAGATATTTGCTTGAAGTTCTTCCCTAAAATGTATATAATGGTGTGGATTGGATGAGTTCAATCATATACAGGTTTGAAAGAATTTGCGAAATATATATAGAAAGGAAATGTATGAGAAAATTAGCACTGAGTGATGAAATCTTACTGCAGGTTGATAAGGCAGCGAGATATATCGGCGGAGAAGTAAACTCTGTTATGAAGGAAAAAGAAGGGAAGATTCGTTTTGCCATGTGTTTCCCGGACGTCTACGAAATCGGCATGTCCAATCTTGGCATGATGATTCTTTATAATCTTTTTAATGAGCGGGAAGATGTATGGTGCGAGCGTGTTTTTTCTCCGTGGACTGACCTTGATAAGGTTATGCGCCAGGAAAAGATCCCGCTGTTTGCTCTGGAGTCCCAGGATCCGGTAAAAGATTTTGATTTTCTGGGAATCACGCTCGGATATGAGATGTGTTATACAAACGTGCTTCAGGTTCTGGATTTAAGCGGAATCCCGCTTCTGGCTTCTGAGCGTAAGGAAGGTCCGATTGTAATCGGAGGCGGGGCATGTGCCTATAATCCGGAGCCTCTGGCAGCATTTTTTGACCTGTTTTATATTGGAGAGGGAGAGACTTCCTATGACGCGCTTTTTGATGCTTATAAAAAGAATCAGGCAGCAAGAGGTTCAAGAGAAGACTTTCTTATGATGGCGGCGCAGATTCCGGGAATTTATGTACCTGCCTTTTATGATGTGACTTATAAGGAAGATGGAACGATTGCAGCTTTTAAGCCGAATCGCCCGGGTGTTCCAAAAACTGTTTCCAAACAGATTGTAACAGATATGGAAGCTGGATACCGTTCTATTTCCGCTCCTGTTGTTCCGTTTATAAAGGCAACACAGGATCGTGTAACTCTGGAAATCCAGAGAGGCTGTATCAGAGGCTGCCGTTTCTGTCAGGCGGGAATGATCTACCGCCCAACAAGAGAACGGGCAGTGGAGACTTTAAAGGAATCTGCAAGAGAGATGCTGAAAAATACAGGCCATGAGGAGATTTCTTTAAGTTCTTTAAGTTCCAGTGATTATACAGAGCTGAAGGAGCTGGTAAATTTCCTGATCGACGAGTTTAAAGAGGAGGCTGTAAATATTTCTCTTCCATCTCTTCGTATCGATGCCTTTGCCCTTGACGTAATGAGCAAGGTACAGGATGTAAAGAAAAGCAGTCTTACGTTCGCGCCCGAGGCAGGTTCTCAGAGACTTCGCGACGTAATTAATAAAGGTCTTACAGAGGAAGTAATTTTAAAAGGTGCAAGAGAGGCGTTTGCAGGTGGCTGGAACCGGGTGAAACTTTATTTCATGCTTGGTCTTCCTACAGAGACAGAAGAAGATATGAAGGGAATTGCCCATCTTGCCCAGAAAATCGCGGAGGAATATTATGAAATTCCAAAAGAGAACAGAAACGGTAAGGTACAGATCAATGTAAGTACTTCTTTCTTTGTTCCCAAACCGTTTACTCCGTTCCAATGGGCTTCCATGTACACAGAGGAGGATTTCATTGAAAAGGCGAAAGTAGTAAAAGGAGAAATCCGCGCCCAGTTAAATCAGAGAAGCATTAAATATAACTGGCATGAGCCGGATGTTACCATTTTGGAAGGCTTCCTTGCAAGAGGTGACAGACGGTGTGCAGACGTAATTTTAAAGGCTTATGAAAAAGGCGCTCTTTATGATGCCTGGTCGGAAAGTTTCCGCTATGACATATGGAAAGAGGCTTTCTCTGAAACTGGCGTAGATGTTGATTTTTATACTCTTCGTGAGCGCGACGTGGAAGAAATTCTTCCGTGGGATTTTATTGACGCAGGAGTGACAAAGAAGTTCCTGATCCGCGAGTGGCAGCAGGCAAAAAATGAGACGGTGACACCGAACTGCCGGCAGCAGTGCTCCGGCTGTGGGGCAAAACGATATGGAGGAGGCGTATGTTATGAAGGTGAGAATTAAATTCAGTAAGCAGGGACCTGTAAAGTTTGTAGGACATCTTGATACTATGCGTTATTTTCAGAAAGCCATCAGAAGAGCCGGGCTTCCCGCTGCTTTTTCCGGAGGCTACAGTCCTCATATGATCATGTCCTTTGCTGCGCCTCTTGGAGTCGGCACCACAAGCAGGGGAGAATATTTCGATGTGGAATTTACAGAAACTATTCCCACAAAGGAAATCGTAAAGCGTTTAAACAGCACAATGGCAGAAGGCATGGAAGTTTTAAGCGCCTGCCAGGTGGAGGACGGGAAGGCAAGTAAGGCAATGTCCCTTGTGGCAGCAGCCGATTACTACGTAGAATTTCGCGAGGAAAAAGAACCCCAAATTGACTGGAAGGATAAAATTTCTCAGTTTTTATCTCAGGAGGAAATTCTGGTTACAAAGAAGACAAAGAAAAGTGAAAAGGAAGTAAATATCCGTCCGTTTATTTATAAGATGGAGCTTCATGAAAATAAAATCTTTTATATGCTGGCTTCCGCAAGCGCCAATTATACAAAACCGGAGCTTGTGACAGATACCTTCTTTAAATGGCTTGGAGAAGAACTTTCTCCTTTCGCATATGCAGTTGAACGTCTGGAAGTGTATGCAAATACAGGAACAGAAGAAAATCCGGTATTTGTCCCTCTGGAAGCTCTTGGTGAGGAAGTTGAGTAAGCTTATTATTGCCGGAATGGATATAGGAGAAGTTCCATGCAGTACCTGTGCTTTAGAGGAAGACGGGCACATTATGGAGCTGATGCTTGAGGAAAAAGGGAAAAAGTCCATTTTAGGCAATATTTATGTGGGACAGGTGGAAAATATTGCCGCCAATATCCAGGCCGCGTTTGTCATGATCGCTCCGGGAGTCAGATGTTACCTTCCGCTAAGTGATGTAAAAAATCCTGTGTTTTCTTCCGGAAGAACAGGAAACGCGCCTATTCGTCCGGGCGACCTGCTCCTTGTACAGGTAAGCCGTGAGGCAATGAAGGGAAAGCTTCCCGCAGTAACTACGAATCTGAATTTTACAGGAAAATATCTGGTTCTCACAACAGGAGAGAAAAAAATCGGATTTTCCAAGAAGCTGATCCAGGAGGAGAAAAACCGTCTGAATAAATGGCTGGAAGAAGAAAGGACAGTTTCTCCCCGGGAGTACGGCATTGTTGTTCGCACAAACGCGGGAGAGGCAAGTAAGGAAGAAGTTCTTACAGAGCTTTCTTTTTTGAAGCACCTTTATGAAAAAACAGCGGTTTATGGAAGAAGCCGCACCTGTTTCAGCTGTGTTTATGAAACGGAGCCTTTTTATATGAATGCGGTCCGGGACGTATGCAGCAAAAATCTTGACGAAATTGTGACAGATATTCCGGAAGTCTTTTCCTGTATCTCTGCATATCTGAAAGAAGTAAGCCCCGGAGAGGAAAAGAAGGTGCGCTTTTATGAAGATAAGCTCCTTCCTTTATATAAGCTGTACCGTCTTGGCGTTGTTCTCGAAGAAGCGCAGAAGCAGAAGGTGTGGTTAAAAAGCGGCGGTTTTCTTGTAATCCAGCAGACGGAAGCCTTTGTATCTATTGATGTAAACAGCGGAAAGTTCACAGGGAAGAAAAAGGCGGAGGAAACGTACCGGAAAATCAATCTGGAAGCGGCAGGAGAGATTGCAAGGCAGCTCCGTCTTAGAAATCTGTCAGGTATTATTCTTATTGATTTTATTAATATGGAAAACCCGGATCATCAGGACGAGCTCTTTCATGTACTTCAGAAATATTTAAGAAAAGATTCTGTCAGGGCAAAAGCAGTAGATATTACACCGCTTCATATCCTGGAGATGACAAGAAAAAAAGTACGCCGTCCTCTTTCTGAGGATTTAAAAGAAATGGGTTTGCAATAATATATTTATGTTAACTAACAATGGAGGATACTATGCTGAAATTTGCACACTTTAATTTTAATGTATTAAACCTTGAAAAAAGTCTTACTTTTTACAAAGAGGCTTTGGGCCTTGAGCCGGTAAGAGAGTTAAATGCTCCGGACGGTTCTTTTAAACTGGTTTATCTTGGAGACAGAGAAACAGACTTCCAGCTTGAACTTACATGGCTCCGTGACAGAACAGATGCCTACAATCTTGGAGAATGTGAATTTCATCTTGCATTTGATACAGATAAATATGAAGAGCTGCACAAACATCATAAGGAGATGGGGTGCATTGCATTTGAAAATCCGGAAATGGGCATTTATTTTATTACAGACCCGGACGGATACTGGATTGAAATTCTGCCTGTAAAAAAATAAGACAAAATCTGAGATTTTTTTCAAAAATCATATTGACGGATTGATATTTCCGTGCTAAGATAAACGAGTATGCCGCACAGAGAGGTTTAAGAGCTGAAAAGCCACCATATCTGGCGAGTAAAGATTATAGGAGGTGCCACGAATGTACGCAATTATTGCAACAGGTGGTAAACAGTACAAAGTTGCTGAGGGCGACGTAATCAGAGTTGAAAAACTCGGTGTTGAAGCTGGTGAAACCGTAACTTTTGATAATGTGATTGCTGTAAGCAATGACGGATTAAAAGTTGGAGACGAGGTAAAAGGTGCCAGTGTTACCGCTTCTGTAGTTGAAAACGGTAAAGCTAAAAAAGTTATCGTTTACAAATACAAAAGAAAAACTGGTTATCACAAGAAAAACGGTCACAGACAGCAGTACACTAAAGTTAAGATCGAAAAGATTAACGGCTAATCTGGTGTCATTATGATTACAATTACAGTTAAGAAGAGAAACCATGATTATGTGGACTTTCGCTCGAAGGGACATGCCGGTTACGCAGAAGCAGGACAGGATATTGTCTGTGCCGCTGTATCCGCGCTGATCATCAATACTGTAAATTCTCTTGAGACATTTACAGAAGAGGATTTTCAGGCAGCTGAAGAAGACGGGTTTGTGTCCATTCATTTTTCCGGAAAGAATACAGAAAAGGGAAGACTTCTCATGGATTCCCTGATTCTCGGATTAACAGAAATTGAGCATAGTTATAACAATCGATATTTGACAGTAAAAGTCAAGGAGGTGTAACAACATGATGAAAATGAACCTTCAGTTATTCGCACATAAAAAAGGAGTTGGTTCCACAAAGAATGGTCGTGATTCCGAGTCCAAGAGATTAGGTGCGAAAAGAGCAGACGGACAGTTTGTAAAAGCTGGAAATATTCTTTACAGACAGCGCGGAACTAAGATTCACCCAGGTGAAAACGTAGGCTGTGGAAAAGATTATACTTTATTTGCACTGAAAGATGGTGTTGTAAGATTCACCAGAAAAGGACGCGATAAGAAACAGGTTTCTATCGTTGTAACAGATGCAGAGTAATTTTGGTTAAGTGGGAGGCTTCAAATCTATATGGTTTGGAGCCTCTCTTTTCATAAAAGAGAACAGAGGTAGATTATGTTTGCAGACAGAGCAAAAATTTTAATCCGTTCCGGAAAAGGCGGGGACGGACATGTAAGTTTCCGAAGAGAATTATATGTTCCAAACGGCGGTCCGGACGGCGGAGACGGCGGTCGCGGCGGAGACGTTATCTTTGAGGTGGACGAAGGTCAGAATACCCTGGGCGACTACCGCCATAAACGAAAATATAAAGCACAGGACGGCGAGGAAGGCGGAAAACGCCGCTGTCATGGAGCAGATGGAAAAAGTATTGTACTGAAAGTTCCGGAAGGAACTGTAATTATGGAAGCGGAATCCCGGAAGGTGATTGCAGATATGTCCGGAGAAAACAGACGCCAGGTGGTATTAAAAGGGGGCCGCGGCGGAAAGGGAAATCAGCATTACGCAACAGCTACTATGCAGGTGCCCAAGTATGCACAGCCCGGACAGCCGGCGCAGGAACTTGAAGTTCTTCTTGAACTGAAGGTAATTGCGGACGTGGGACTTGTAGGATTTCCAAATGTGGGAAAATCTACCTTCCTTTCCCGTGTCACAAATGCACAGCCTAAAATCGCCAACTATCATTTTACAACTTTAAGTCCGAATCTTGGCGTTGTTGATACAGAAAACGGCGGTTTTGTCATTGCTGATATACCGGGGCTTATTGAAGGGGCTTCTGAAGGTGTCGGACTTGGATATGAGTTTCTCCGCCACATTGAGCGTACAAGAGTCATGATCCACATTGTGGATGCGGCTTCTACAGAGGGAAGAGATCCTATTGAGGATATTTATAAAATCAACAAAGAGCTGGAATCCTATAATCCGGAAATCGCTTCCCGTCCACAGGTAATCGCAGCAAACAAAATTGACTGCATTTTCGAAGACGGAGAGGAAAGCCCCATTGATAAGCTGAAAGCAGAATTTGAGCCAAAAGGAATTTCCGTATATCCGATTTCGGCAGTTACCGGGCAGGGCGTCCGCGAGCTTCTTTTCCATGTAAAAGAGCTTCTTGATTCCTGTGAACGGGAACCGATCGTATTTGAACAGGAGTTTTTCCCGGAGGACGTATTAATTACAGAAAACCTTCCATTTACAGTAGAACATCTGGAAGAGGACGAGCATATTTTTGTTGTGGAAGGACCGAAAATCGAAAAAATGCTCGGTTATACAAATCTGGATTCCGAAAAAGGATTTGCATTTTTCCAGAAGTTTTTGAAGGACGGCGGTATTCTGGAAGAGCTTGAAAAAGCAGGCATCCAGGAAGGCGACACCGTTCGTATGTATGGATTTGATTTCGATTATTATAAATAAACAGGAGGAAGAAAATGACAAGTAAACAGAGAGCCTATTTAAAAAGCCTTGCCATGACAATGGATCCTATCCTTCAGCTTGGAAAAAGCGGGCTGACACCGGAAAATACCGCTTCTGTCGAGGAAGCGCTTGCTGCAAGAGAGCTGATTAAGATCAGCGTTCTTCAGAACTGTCTGGAAGATCCGAAAGAGATGGCTGCCGTATTGGCAGAAAGAACCCATTCTCAGGTAGTACAGGTAATCGGGAAAAAGATTGTCTTATACCGAGAGGGCAAAAAAGAGAAGAAAAAAATCGTCCTTCCCTGATTTCAGGAGGCGGAAATGGGCAAAAAAAGAAAAAAAATAGGAATTATGGGCGGTACGTTTGACCCGATTCATGTGGGACATCTGATTCTGGGGGAACAGGCATATGAGCAGCTCGGACTAGATGAAGTGTGGTTTATGCCCTCCGGAAATCCTCCCCATAAAAAAGAAAGAGAAGGCAGAGCTACAGATAAGGAGCGGGTGGAGATGGTGCGCTGCGCCATTGCCGGCAATCCGCATTTTTCCCTGTCTCTTGCAGAGATGGAGACAGATGGATACACCTACACTTACCATACTCTGGAAACTCTGAAAATGGAACAGCCAGATACGGATTATTATTTTATTATCGGAGCAGATTCTCTTTTTAATCTTCATACCTGGAAAAATCCGGAACGTATCTGTCAATCCTGTATTATGGTCGTTGCTTCCAGAAACCACGCTTCCGCAGAAAATCTTATGGAAGAAATGAAAAAGGCTTCTCAGCTATATCAGGGAGAGTTTCTCCTTCTGGAAACCATGAACATGGATGTATCCAGTCAGGAACTTCGCACCTGGATACAGGAGGGAAAAAGTATCCGCTATTATGTTCCGGATCCGGTCATTGATTTTATTGAAAAAAAGGGGATTTACAAAAGATGGCAAAATACGATTTCATAAAAATGGAGAAAAAGCTTGCAAAGTATCTGGACGAAAACAGATTTGCCCATACACTTGGCGTCATGTACACCTGCGCATCTCTTGCAATGGTTCACGGGTATGATCTGGAAGATGCCCAGGCTGCCGGTCTTCTTCATGACTGTGCAAAATGCATACCCACCAAAAAGAAACTGAAGCTGTGCAGTCAGCATAAGATTCCGGTCACTGATTTTGAGAAAGAGCATCCTTTGCTTCTTCATGCAAAGCTTGGAGCATACATTGCCAGAAAAAAGTATGATATTGAAGATGAGGAGATTCTGTCTTCCATTACGTATCATACAACAGGGCGCAGGGAGATGAGTCTTCTGGAAAAAATTGTGTATATTGCGGATTATATTGAACCGATGCGGAACAAAGCGCCAAATCTGGATAAAATCCGCAGACTGGCTTTTCAGGATCTGGACGAATGTCTGTATGAGATTTTAAAAGATACACTGGAATATTTAGATGAAAATCCCCAGAATGTAGATAATATAACAAAAGAAGCATTTTCTTATTATAAGGAACTGCATATGAAACGAAATAAGGAGGCACAAAATGAGTAAATCAAGAGAAATGGTAACTCTGGCATGTC
The DNA here is from genome assembly GCA_900540785.1 of uncultured Blautia sp. Classification (GTDB taxonomy): domain Bacteria; phylum Bacillota; class Clostridia; order Lachnospirales; family Lachnospiraceae; genus Blautia_A. Next base: position 97,391 of record UQHF01000010.1, on the reverse strand, counting down.
AGGCTCTGGAAGATAAAAAAGGAAAAGACATCAAAGTCATTGATATTCATGAAGTTTCCGTCATTGCAGATTACTTTGTGATCGCGAGCGGCTCCAATCAGAACCAGGTACAGGCTATGGTAGATAACGTGGACGAACAGCTTGGCCGTGCCGGATATGAGGCAAAACAGGTGGAGGGAACAAAAAACTCCGCATGGATCCTTATGGATTACGGTGATGTAATCATTCATGTATTTGATGAGGAAAACCGCCTTTTCTATGATCTGGAACGAATCTGGAGAGATGGGAAGGAACTGGACGTAAGCGAGTTTCTGGAAGAAAAATAAACAGAATAAAAAGATAAGGCGGCTTCTTGAACAGGAAACCGCCTTATGCTGTTTTATGAGACAAAGATTTACTGGTAAAAACGGAATACCCCGAATACTTTGCCGAGAATTTCTACATTTCCTGTTACAATAATAGGATCCATATTGTCGTTCTCCGGCTGGAGGCGGTAATAACCTTTTTCTTTATAGAAAGTTTTTACTGTGGCGGAATCTTCCACAAGCGCTACCACAATATCTCCGTTTTCTGCGGTATTCTGCTGTTTTACGAGAACCTGATCTCCGTCAAAAATTCCGGCGTTGATCATACTTTCTCCTTTGACTTTCAGCATGAAGCTCTGCTCATTGGGCATAAATTCTGCCGGAACAGGAAAATAAGTTTCAATATTTTCCACAGCAAGAATTGGCTGTCCGGCTGCTACGGTGCCGACAAGGGGAACATTTACCACCTCACGGCGGACAAGATTGAAGTTGTCGTCAATAATTTCAATCGCTCTCGGTTTTGTGGCGTCTCTTCGAATATATCCGTTTTTTTCCAGAGTTTCCAGATGAGAGTGAACAGATGAAGTGGATTTTAAACCAACTGCATCACAGATTTCACGGACGGAAGGCGGAAAGCCTCTGTTAATGATCTCATTTTTTAAATAATTCAAAATCTCAAGCTGTTTCTGTGTGATTTTGCCATATGCCATAGGGAGTACCTCCTGTAAGTTCTTATGTTCTTTTTTATTACTGTTATCATACCATACTTTCAGGAAAAAAGCAAACAGATATTCGGTGAAATGGAAACTTTTGTTTTCCTTGTTTTTGGCGGCAGAAAATGATATACTTATAAAATGCGATGAAAGAAAATTCAAAAAGGAGGCATTTGTTTGCCAGATACAAAAAATCATTCCGGCAAAACGCCGGGAATTTTTGCAAGATTGAAAAAGATATTTGGACGCAATATTGCAACCGCAATGTTTGGCGTACTTTTTATATATATGATTTTCAGTGCGTTTCTTTATATGACATCTGATCATATTGAATCTTATCAGGTCACATCAGGACCTTTATCCAGAAATGAAACATACACAGGGCTTGCCATCAGAGAAGAAACGGTCGTTCAGGCGGAATCCGGCGGATATGTAAACTATTATGCAAGAGAGGGAAATAAGATTAATGCAAATGGCGCGGTATACGCTTTAAGCGCATCAAAAAGCCCGGAGGGCGGAGCTTCCCTTAACCAGGAAGAACTTGCACAGATCCGAATGGATATGATGAGTTTTTCCAAAGGTTTCTCTTCCAGTCAGTTTCATAATACCTACAGCTTTAAATACCAGCTTGAGGGAAGTATTCTCCAATATTCCGGTGTGACAGGAGAACCAACAGCCCCTCTTGTCTCTTCCGATGACGGAGAGGAAGAAATTTCAGAGGAAAACCTTGTAAGCATGGAACCGGTTACTCTTGGCAACCAGACGATCAGCAAAGCGCAGGCTGACGGAATTGTTCTTTACTCCAAAGACGGATATGAGGGCAAGACAGCCGATACCGTAACAGCAGAAGATTTCGACCAGAATTCCTATCATGAGACAGATTTAAAAACACAGAAAAAAGTCGAAGCAGGAGACGATATTTATACACTGATCACAGATGAAAGATGGAGTCTTTTAATTCCCCTGAGTGAAAAGCAGGCGTCACGCCTGGCAGACCGAACCGTAATGCGTGTGAAATTTCTAAAAGACGGAATGACCCAGAGCGGAGATTTTTCCATTGTAGAAATTGATGGTGGAAAATATGGAAAGCTCGATTTTAATAAAGGGCTTGTACGTTATGCTTCCGACCGTTTTCTTGATATTGAGCTGGTGACAAACACGGTAACAGGCCTTAAAATTCCTCTATCCTCTGTTGTGACAAAGGAATTTTATACCATTCCCTCTACTTTTGCTTCCAGCAGCAAAGGCGGAGAAGAAGGATTTTTCATAGCCGGTAAAAATAAATCAGGAGATAATGTGACAACCTTTGTAACACCTACTGTTTATGCAAGAGTGGAGCAGGAGCAGGCGACTTCTCTTGGCTCAGAGGAAGAAGAAAAAGAACCTTCCTATATATATTATGTAGATAAAAACGCATTTAAAGAGGGAGATGCCGTGATTAACCCCGACTCCCAGGAGCGCTATATTATAGGAGAAACTGCCGTTCTGGAGGGTGTATACTGCATCAATCAGGGGTATGCTGTATTCCGAAGAATTGAAGTTCTTGATCAGAATGAAGAATATGCCATTGTTTCAAAGGGAACATCCTATGGGCTTTCCAGATACGATCACATTGTCCGGGATGCATCAGAGGTAAAAGAAGAGGATATTCTCTATTAATAAAACTGCAGGAGGAATGTGATGATACAGGAAAATCTCAAAAAAGTAAAAGAAAATATTGAAAGAAGCTGTGCTGCGTCCGGGCGCGAAAGTGGAGAAGTCACTTTGATCGCGGTGAGCAAGACAAAACCAATATCCATGCTTATGGAAGCATATGACTGTGGTCAGAGAATTTTCGGAGAAAATAAAGTTCAGGAAATTATGGACAAGTATGATCAGATGCCGGATGATGTACAGTGGCATATGATTGGACATCTCCAGAGAAATAAGGTAAAATACATTGTGGATAAGGTCGCCATGATACACTCTGTTGATTCGCTTCGTCTTGCGGAAACCATTGAGCAGGAGGCAGCAAAGAAAAATGTAGTTGTACCGGTACTTGTAGAAGTCAATGTTGCACAGGAGGAAAGTAAGTATGGTCTTTCCCCGGAAGAAGTCCTTCCTTTTCTGGAAAAAGTAGCCGATTATTCCCATCTTCAGGTGCAGGGACTTATGACAATCGCCCCATTTGTGGAAAACCCGGAAGAAAATAGAGAAGTTTTTCATAAATTAAGGAAATTAAGTGTTGACATTAGAGAGAAAAACATTAATAATATTACTATGAGTGTCCTGAGCATGGGGATGACCGGCGACTATCAGGTTGCAGTCCAGGAGGGCGCTACGATGGTACGTGTTGGAACAGGTATCTTCGGTGAGAGAAACTATGCAGTTAGATAAAATTATGAAATAAAGATTGGAGATTAAAATGGACGTTTTAGGTAAGTTTTTGAATGCCATCAAGCTGAATGATAATATGGACGAGGACGATGATTATTTAGATGACAGTCTGATGGATGAAGACGACGACGATTTCCTTGATGATGAAATAGAAGAAAGACCGAAGAAGAAATTCTTCGAAAAATTTGCCAGAAAATCAGAGGATGACATAGACGATATGGATTACCTTGATGATGACGAGGAAGAGGAAGAAGAGGAAATTCCGGTAAAGACTTCTTCCAGAACAGGCGTAAAAACTGCGGCTGCAAAAGCACCGGCAAGACAGGAGCGTGCTTCCCGCCCGGCTGCCTCTCCGAAGATCACGCCTATGAGAAGCAGCAAACGCGGTACGCAGGCAGCAAACATGGAAGTCTGTGTGATCAAGCCCTCCTCTATGGAAGATACAAGAGAGATTGCAGATACACTGGTTGACAATTCCACAGTGATTCTAAATCTGGAAGGAATCGATATGGAACTTGCACAGAGGATTATCGACTTTACTTCCGGTGCCTGTTATTCTCTGGGCGGAAGCCTTCAGAAAGTTTCCAGTTATATCTTTGTACTTGGGCCTTATAATGTAGATATTACAGGCGACCTTCAGAATATTCTCGGAGGCTCTGTTCCTTCCGTAAGGGCAGGATATTAATACCAATGGATAAAAATGAGTTTTTTACTAAGAGAATCCGTGAGTTAGCCAATATCTCTTTTCAGAGAGATATTGTGACTTTTTCGGATTTTCTTAATTTGAATGAAAGAAATATAGTAAACAGCCTGGATTTCCGTTCATCTGGTGTGATCGTGGAAAGTTTTGGCGGCTACGACAATGCAGAGCGTCAGATGGTGGCATTTCATTCTGATGCTCTTGCTTATCCCTGGGAATATCCCATCGACTGTCTTCGTATTCGTCCAAGAGCGGCAAAATTTTCAGAAGCGCTTACACACAGAGATTATCTGGGAGCCATTTTAAATCTTGGTGTGGACAGAAGCGTTGTCGGCGATATTCTTACAGAGGAGAAAGAAGCGTATCTGTTCTGTTTAAGAAAAATGACAGATTTTTTCCTTGAAAATCTTTTCCGGATCCGTCATACAGAAGTAATCGTTGAAAAAATAGAAAATCCGGCTGAGCTTCCAAAACCAAAAATGGAACCAGTAAGCGGGACTTGTGCGTCTGTCCGTCTTGACTCTCTGATTTCCCTGGCATTTCAAGCTTCCAGAAGCAGTATGGTCTCTTTTATAGAAGGGGGACTTGTATTTGTAAACGGACGCCTGATCACATCAAACGGTTATGAGCCGAAAGAGGGGGATATTATTTCTGTCCGGGGCAAAGGACGTTTTCTTTATGACGGAACCACAGGACAGACAAAGAAGGGCAGATACAGCGTAAGAATTTTGCGCTACACTTCATAAGGAGACAAATTATGAACACATTACTTGTAAAGAGAGACAACGAGTTTCACTATCCCATTTACTTTGAACAGGGTTTTGAAGGACTTTCCAGGGCACTTTTTGAAGAGGGATTGTCCGGGCGCAGGATCTGTCTTGTGTGTGACAGCAATACCTTTTCTTTTTATGCGGAAGAAGTAAAAAAGGAGCTTGAAAAAGCGTCTGAGGAAGTATGTGTATTTTCTTTTCCAGCAGGGGAAGAAAATAAAAATCTTCATACGGTATCAAAGCTTTATACCTTTCTTATAGAAAGAGAGTTTGACAGAAAATGTGTCCTTGCTGCCCTCGGAGGAGGTGTGACCGGAGACCTCACAGGCTTTGCTGCAGCTACTTATTTAAGAGGAATTGATTTTATCCAGATACCAACAACACTTCTGGCACAGGTAGACAGCAGCGTAGGCGGAAAAACAGGCGTGGATATGGCACAGTATAAAAATATGGTGGGCGCTTTTTGTCAGCCTCGTCTCGTGTACATGAATCTCAACACCTTAAAGACGCTTCCTGAAAGAGAATTTATCTGTGGAATGGGGGAGGTTTTAAAAACAGGTCTTATCTGTGACGGAGAATTTTTCCGCCTTGTATGCAGGGAACAGGAAAAGATCCGGAATCTGGATTCGGAAATTCTTGCTTCTGTTGTAAGAAGGTGCTGTGAAATCAAGGCAGGTGTTGTAGAGCGGGACCCAAAAGAACAGGGGGAGCGAGCGCTTTTAAACCTTGGACATACAATAGGACATGCAGTAGAGAAGCTTAAAAACTTTACCCTTGGACATGGACAGTGCGTAGGGATTGGTCTTCATGCAGCCGCTTTCCTCTCAAAGGAGCGCGGACTTCTCACAGAAGAGGAATATAAAGAGATTCTTCTGGGACTTAAGGATTATAAACTTCCGTTAAAAGCAGAGGGATTACAGGCAGAAAAAGTGCTTGCCGCCACAAAAAAAGATAAAAAGATGGAACAGGGACAGATTAAATTTATTCTTATGAACGGAATCGGAAAAAGCTTTATAGATAAAACAGTTACTGATGAGGAGCTGCTGCAGGCCATTAAGGAGATTCTCATATGAAAAAGAGAGAGGACAATATCTTTTTGTCAGCCGGGTGGTACGCTTTTTTTAGCAGCCTGTTTGTTGCTGGCGCCGTATTTCTGGATCAATATACGAAACTTCTGGCTGCAGCCCATTTAAAAGGAAAAGAGGCTCTCTCTCTGATTCCCGGCATATTGGAACTGAAATATCTGTACCCGGAAAACAGGGGCATTGCCTTTGGGATGTTTCAGGGCTCGACTGCCTTTTTTGCCGTTGTGAGCATGGTGCTTTTTGCACTGATCATATGGGTATTTGTGCGAATCCCAAAGAAACCGTATTACGTTCCTTTTATGGCGGTCTGTGTCCTTATGCTTTCCGGCGCACTTGGAAATATGATAGACCGCGTATTTCGCGGATATGTCATTGATTTTATTTACATTTCCCTAATTGATTTTCCTGTTTTTAACATGGCAGATATTTATGTAGTATGCGGTGGCATCCTTCTTGTGATTCTCGTATTTTTCAAATATAAAAACGACGATGATTTTGACTTTTTAAGCTTTAGAAAAAAGGAACGATAAGATATGGATAAAATCATTTTTCAGGTAGAAAAAGAACACGCAGGGATCCGAATTGACAGGTATCTTTCCGACAATCTGGAGGAAATATCACGTTCTTACCTGCAAAAACTTTTAAAAGAAAAGCATATTACAGTAAATGAAAAAGAGATAAAAGCCAATTATAAGGTTCAGGAGGGTGACGTAGTCTCTGTTTCTGTTCCGGAACCTGAGGAACCGGATATTCTTCCAGAGGAAATCCCTCTTGATATTCTGTATGAGGATGATTCTCTTATGGTAGTCAATAAGCCCAAGAATATGGTCGTACACCCAAGTGCCGGCCATCTATCCGGGACACTTGTAAATGCCGTTTTATTTCACTGCAAAGGGAATTTGTCCGGGATTAACGGCATTATGCGCCCCGGTATTGTACACAGGATCGATAAAGATACAACCGGAGCGCTTCTTATCTGTAAGACAGATACCTGCCACCGTATTCTTGCAGAACAGCTGAAGGTACACAGCATCACAAGAAAGTACCGTGCAGTTGTACAGGGGAATTTAAAGGACGACGAAGGAACCATTGAAGGTCCTATCGGACGCCATACAACAGACAGAAAAAAAATGGCAATTAATTACAAAAACGGAAAAGAAGCAATTACTCACTATCGGGTTCTGGAACGCTTTGGAAACGCTACTTATATTGAGTGTCAGCTTGAGACAGGACGTACACATCAGATCCGTGTGCACATGGCAAGCATCGGGCATCCTCTCCTGGGCGATACCACATACGGTTCATCCAAAAATCCGTATCATTTACAGGGGCAGGCGCTTCATGCTATGGTTCTCGGCTTTCTGCACCCTGTCACAAATACGTATATGGAATTCACTGCACCTTTGCCAGAATATTTCCTGAAATTGTTAGAAAAATTACGAAAATAGTTGCCATTTCCCAGGAAAATATAGTATAATAATAATATGAATTTTCCAGTGAAGGGAGTGGCAGTTATGAACACAACAAGTTCAGTTATTACAATAGGACGTCAGTATGGAAGCGCAGGAAGACAGATCGGGCAGGAGGTAGCAAAATATTTCGGTATTAAATGCTACGATAAAGAGCTTCTGGAACATGCGGCAAATGATAGCGGTATCTGTAAGGAATTGTTTGAAAATCATGATGAAAAGCCTACAAACAGCTTTCTGTATTCACTTGTAATGGATACATATTCTTTTGGATATTCCTCTGCAGGATTTACAGATATGCCTATGAACCATAAAGTATTTCTGGCACAGTTTGATGCGATCAAAAAACTTGCATCAGAAGGTCCATGCGTGATGGTAGGAAGATGTGCAGATTATGCCCTTGCCGACAATCCCAACTGCTTCAGCGTATTCATCCACGCGGACATGGAGTGGAGAATCCGCCGTATTTCCGGAAAATACAGCAAGAATGCAAAAGAAGCCAAGGATATGATCACAAAGACAGACAAGAGCCGTTCCAGCTATTATAATTATTATACCAATAAAAAATGGGGCTCAGCTTCCGGATACAGCCTTTGTATTGACAGCAGCAAGCTCGGAGTAGAGGGAACCGCACGTGCCATTGTGGAAGCAGTCCGTATTTTTGATTCACTGAAGGAAAAATAAAATAACGTAATTTCTAAAGCAGGGGATTCTCATTTCGAGAATCCCCTGTCCCATCCTTTGATATTTCCATTTAAAATTGCAGTAAACATACGCTCCTTTACTCCCGGGTTATCCTGGTTTAACTGGTGAAGGAGATTTTTTATATATTCCCTTTTGGTATTTCCGTCAGCAGGACACTTGTTTTTTACAACGGGAAGGTCGTATTTATTCTGAAAACCGATTACATCTTTTTCTTCCATAAAAAGGAGAGGGCGGATTAAAGTAAGTCCCATGCGATCCCAGTAAGTGACAGGAGAGAAGGTATGGAAACGTCCCTCGTAAATCAGGGACATCAGCATGGTTTCCACCACATCATCCTTATGGTGACCATAGGCTACTTTATTGCAGCCAAGTTCTTTTGCTACTTCATTTAGAGCTCCTTTTCTCATTTTGGAGCAGAGAGAACAGGGATTGCTTTCTTTTCGATCCTCAAATATGATTTTATAAATTTCTGTGGGAATGGGAGTATAGTGGATTCCAAGTTCGTCACACAGCTTCTGGATCGGTTCCATAGAGACGCCCTCAAAACCCAGGTCAACGGTAATGGCTTCAATGGTAAAAGACTGGGGATAGAAGCGTTTGAGCCCGTGAAGGGCATAGAGGAGCGTAAGGCTGTCTTTTCCGCCGGAAACACCTACTGCAATCTTATCCCCTTCCTGTATCATCTGGAATTCGTCCACAGCTTTTCTTGTCACACTTAATAACTGCTGTAATTTCATATATAAGTATATCCTTTCTTATAATGGTATATCTGTCTGTAAATCAGTACGGAGCTATTATATCCTGTTTCCGGATTCTCCGCAACACAAAATCAGGAGAAAAATATTGACACATTTTCACAGAGATATGTTATAATGATAGGAAATTGGGCAGTAAAGACTGTCACTGAAAGAATGAATGGAGGAGTTTATGAAATATCGTTGGGACAACCGCTATCTGCACTGGGGGGTAACTGCCTTTCTTGTCATTGCGGCAAGTATGCTGTTTTATTACGGAATTTTCCATATGAACACCCTTCTTGCAGGAATTAAAACCTTTCTGGGGATTATGGCACCGATCATCTACGGAATCGCCATTGCTTATCTTTTAAGCGCTGTTGTGAATTTCCTTGAGAAATCTGTTGTCTATCCCCTTCTGACAAAAGCAGGAGTGAAACTTGAAAAAAGAGGGCAGCGAATTACACGGTGGATTTGTGTTATATCCTCCCTTCTTTTTCTTCTTGTTGTAATTTATGCTCTTGTGATGATGATTCTTCCGCAGCTTATCCGGAGCATCATGAACATCATTTACAGTTTTCCAAGCTACGTGACGGTAGTGGAGCAGTGGCTTAACTCTTTTATAGAGAAAGGCTGGGATATGAATGCAGATACGATTAATATGTTAAATCAGTATTCAGCACAGGCTCAGGACTATCTTACAACAAACATTCTGCCGCAGATGCAGAATATGTTAAAGAACATTTCCGCAGGAATCTTTGATGTGGTTCTGTTTTTGAAAAACTTTTTAATCGGAGCCATTGTTTCTCTGTATGTTCTTGCAGACAAAGAACGCTTTGTGGCGAAAAGTAAGATGTTTGTCTATGCAGTTATGCCTGAAAAGTGGGCAAACACTACCATTCATGCCATGCGCTTTACTCACAAGACTTTCGGCGGGTTCATCAGCGGAAAAATTCTGGATTCTGCAATCATCGGCGTTCTCTGCTATATCGGAACAACACTTATGGATATGCCGTATGCTGTTCTTATCAGTGTAATCGTAGGCGTAACAAATGTCATTCCGTTTTTCGGTCCATACCTGGGAGCCATTCCCTGTATTTTGCTGATTCTCTTTATCGATCCTTTAAAGAGTCTTTATTTTGCACTGTTCATCCTTGTTCTGCAGCAATTTGACGGAAATATCCTCGGTCCGAAAATACTGGGAGATTCCACAGGCCTTTCCAGCTTTATGGTTATTGTTGCCATTATGATAGGAGGGGGATTGTTCGGTATTCCGGGAATGATCATAGGTGTTCCTGTATGTGCAGTCATTTATGCAGCTATATGGAATCTCATCGGCCATTCTCTGAAGGGAAAGGAGATGCCGGAAGCAGAAGAGGAGTACCTGGAGATCGACTGTCTGGATCCGTCAACAAGAAAACCGCTCCCATTAAAAAAAGAAGAAAAACCAGTGAAAGAAAAAAAAGAACCGGACGGATTTTTTGTAAAGCTCTGGAATGCTCTTGTTAAATTTCTTCTTGCACTGTGGATGATCTTAAAAGAAAATATCAAGAAACTTATTGACAGGATCAAAAAAGGAGGCAAAAATTGAAACTTGTAATTCAACGTGTCAATCATGCAGAGGTAAAAGTAAATGGCGAAGTGACAGGAAGCATTAACAAAGGCTTCCTGGTCCTTCTGGGAGTAGGAAAAGAGGACACAAAAGAGATTGCCGATAAATATCTGAAAAAGATGCTCGGACTTCGTATTTTTGAAGATGAAGCAGGAAAAACAAATTTATCCCTTGCAGATGTAAACGGCGAACTTTTAATTGTTTCTCAGTTTACTTTATATGCAAACTGCAAAAAGGGAAATCGTCCAAGCTTTATTGAAGCCGGCGCTCCGGATCAGGCAAATGAACTTTATGAATATATGATCGCCCAGGCAAAAAAATCGGTTCCTGTTGTACAGCATGGAATATTCGGCGCAGATATGAAAGTTTCCCTTGAAAATGACGGTCCGTTTACCGTAATTCTGGATGAATCCATTCTTTGAGAATGGGGCATCCGGATACAGATGCATTTATACGACAAACCATAGTTTTTCAAATAGATATACATAAATAAAAAGGAGGCTGCTTCTTATGATGGATTACTTAGATAAAAAGATAACTTATAAAGAACAAAATGATATTCAAAATACATTAAAACTTCGTGAAGTCTTAAATACACTTCCCGATTTCTGTAAGGATTACTTTCGTGCCATTGACACCACAACTACAACAAAAACAAGAATTTCCTATGCGTACGATATTCGTATCTTTTTCCAGTTTCTTCTTGATACCAATCCTGCATTTAAGGACTGCACACTCCGTGATTTTAAGGTTGATGTTCTGGATCAGATCAAGGCTGTCGATCTTGAGGAATACATGGAATATTTAAAGGTTTATCAGTCTAAAGATAAAACGGAAACTAACGGCGAACGCGGATTAAAAAGAAAGATTTCTGCTCTTCGAAGCTTCTATGCTTACTATTATAAACGGGAACTGATCCATACCAATCCTACAGTTTTGATCGACGTTCCCAAAATCCACCAGAAAACCATTGTCCGCCTGGATACGGACGAGGTCGCCATGCTCCTGGATTATATTGAACACTGCGGAGAATCTTTAAGCGGTCAGAAACGCGTCTATTATGAAAAAACAAAAGAACGGGACCTCGCCCTTGTAACTCTTCTTTTAGGAACAGGAATCCGTGTTTCCGAGTGTGTGGGGCTTGATATAGAAGATGTGGATTTTAAAAATAATGGAATCCGCGTGACGCGAAAAGGCGGCAATGAAATGATCGTTTATTTTGGAGATGAGGTAGCAAAAGCACTGAAAAATTATCTGGAAGTGCGAAGCGGGATCACTCCCATAGCCGGACATGAACACGCTCTCTTCTATTCTACCCAGCGCCGCAGAATGGGCGTACAGGCAGTAGAAAATCTTGTAAAGAAATATGCGAGGGAAATTACGACTACAAAAAAAATTACGCCTCATAAACTTCGCAGTACCTACGGCACTGCCCTTTATCAGGAGACAAGCGATATTTATCTTGTGGCAGATGTTCTTGGCCACAGAGACGTAAATACGACGAAAAAACATTATGCAGCTATTGACGATAATAGAAGGCGTAAGGCAGCCACTGCAGTAAGGCTTCGGGAAGACTGAAAAAGCATTCACAAGAAAAACAGGGGTTTGCGGAAACACGCAAACCCCTAAATGTATCATCGTATGTAATTATAAGGCGACACTGATTTTGTCCTGGAAATCTTCCGGTACATCCTCTTTGTCAAGAGACATACTGACAACAAATTTCACATTAAAATGCTCTCCCACTTCTGTAAGGTGTGCCAGTGCCTCTGCAATTTCTTCCTTTTCTGTCAGCTTTGCAGTTGTTAAAAAGCTGTCCAGATAGATCTGTTCCAAATCGTGATCCTGAGAGATAATACCGCATACAAAGCCTACAAATTCATCTGCATTTTTAATTGGATATGCAGAAACGTCAATAAGACGAATCTTGTTGTTCAGCTCATACATGTGCTTTGCGCTCTTGTCTAAGTAAACAATGCTGCCGCTGGCATCTTTAATCGCTCCGTTTACTCTGTCTAACAGTACTTTTGTTTTGCCTTTGCCTTTCTTTCCTACAATCAGTTCAACCATGATGTTTTCCTCCTTAGACACATATGATATTAAATTTTAACCAAAAACATGATTTAATATGTTTCAATTATAGTGCATTTTATCATAAAATTCAATGCCTATTTGAGAAAAAATATAACTTTTTTATAGAAAATCAAACACTGTTAATATTCTGCAAAAGCGAACTCATCTGCTGGTACAATATTTCCTTTGTAGGTGCCCCCATTACAATAGATATGAAGGGTTTGCCGTAAGCATTCTGACTTAATAAGGCAAGGCAGTTTCCGGCAAGATTGGTTGTTCCTGTTTTTCCGCCCAGAATCGTTACATCCTTTGGCGCAGTCGATTCTCCTGTCAGATAATGATCGGTTGCTGTCAACGTAGTGGAAGCCTCGCTTCCGTCCTGATGATTATAAGTAACTGTATAAGAAGGAAGCTGGGTAATCTCTGTAAATTCCGGATATTTCAAAGCCTCTTTGAGCATAAGATAAATATCATAAGGCGTTGTATAGTGGTTTTCATCCTGAAGACCGTGTGGATTTGTAAAATGTGTTCCTGTACAGCCAAGAGATGCCGCGTAGGAATTCATCATATTTACAAAGTTCTCTGTAGAACCTCCTACATGGGTTGCAATGGCAGATGCCGCGTCATTTCCGGAATATACAAGAAGACAGTGTACAAGCTCGTCCATAGTCACCTGGTCTCCTGCCCAGAAGCCGCATACCTGAGAACCCTCCTCAAGTGTTACATTTTCCTGACTGATCGTTACCACATCTTCCATATTTCCATACTGAAATGCCAGGATCGCAGTCATAATTTTTGTAATACTGGCAGGATATACCCGTTCATATGCTCCTTTTGCATACATGGTCTCCTTGCTGTCCAGATTCAGAAGAAGCCCTTTTTGCTCTTCCTGAAGACTTACTGTTTCCAGTGGAACATCGCCTTCCACCACACAAAGATTTTCTGCAAAGGCAGGAGCCTTCTGCGCTTCCTTTGATACAAGAGTATTTTCAAATTCTCTGGAGGCGTCAAATTCCTGAAATGGACTGGAGAAGCTTCCGCCCTGCAATTTATAGACAAGATAGCCTCCACCGAAGCCAAACGCCAGAAGAATCAGAAGTAAGAGCACAGTATTTCGGATTCTGCGCCGGCGCATGCGCCGCATTCTGGCTCTGGAAACAGCACGGGAAGGTGTTTTTCTTTTTGTTCTTTCCATCTCTCTTTCTCTAGCTGTCATAAGTATTCCTCTTTCTGATAAAAATCTTTTTTCTCAATATCTTTTTTATAAGCTCTGCCCTGAAGACCTACATTTAAAACAAACCCCATTCCGATAAACATGCTGACAAGGGAAGTGAGTCCGTAGCTTACAAACGGAAGAGGCGTTCCTGTATTTGGAGCAATTCCTGTGGCAACACAAATATTCAAAAACGCCTGCAGCGCTACAATCGTTCCCACTCCGCAGCATATGAGTTTGCCTGCCTGATCCTTTGCCCTTAGGCTCATTCGAATACATTCTACTGAAATCAGAAACAGAAGAATGACAATGGCGGAACAGCCCAGAAATCCATACTCCTCTCCTGCCACTGCAAAAATAAAGTCAGTCTGATTTTCCGCAACAAAGTTTCCCTCGTTTACAGAAGCAGTTTCCTCATCTTTTGAAAGGCGTTTTCCAATCAGCTCCCCGGAAGCTATGGCTGTTTTTGAATTGTTCTGCTGTTCAACATCATCGCTGTATTCCTCATTTTCCGGATACAGGAAAGTCATGATACGGTCTCTCTGGTAATCCTTTATCAGTTTCTGATCCGGCTGCACGACAATGGAGAGAAAAATGATCATAAGAGGAACGGCAATTAAAATTGCGCCTCCTATGATTTTATAGCTCAGTCCTGCAATATAAATAAGGATACAGAACATGATCGCAATGGTGATCGTGTTTTTCATATCCGGCTGGCTGTAAACAAGAGCCAGGGGAATAATAAGAAGAACAGCAGCCTGCACTATGGTTTTCGGCGTATTTAAATCTTCTTCATGATCCATGAAAAATTTGGCAAAAAATAAAATAATAATAATTTTTGTCAACTCTGTAGGCTGGAAACGGATAAAACCAAGGTCGATCCATCTTGCTGCTCCGTTTGCGCTGTCGCCAAAAAGTCGTACGCCCAGAAGCATAACAATATTAAATCCATACATGATCCACTGAAAATTCAAAATCCAGGAATAATCAATAAGGGAAAGGATCAGCATGACAACGACGCCCAGGATCACACCAACAAGCTGTTTTGTTTGAAGGTCCTCTCTTGCTGTTCCAACAAGCTCTACTCCGATTCCGCTAATAAGAAGAAGAAAGAGCACAAGTCTGAAATTGTAAAAACGCAGTTTATACTGTTTAATCATATATTATCTGTCCTTTTTCTTTTGAACAGGAATGGAGGCATATAAAACAGGCGGCTCCTGTGAAATCTGCAGCATTACCTGCTCTTCATCAATGGTAATGTATTTTTTTACGCTGTGAATAATATCTTTTCGAAGCATTTTCATCATTTGCGGAGAACAGTCAATCCGTTCCGAGATAAGAAGCAGCTTCATTCTGTCTCTTGCATATCCTGCCGAGCTGCTTTTTCCCTGGAAAAAAGTCTTTCGCATAATATCCTCCCACTATTTCTTAAAAATACTTCCCAGTCTTTTAAAAAATCCACGTTTCCGTGAAATCGGAACAAACGGAATTTCTTCACCCATAAGACGTTTACAGATGTTGTAATATTCTTCTTCTGCCTGGGAGTTTTTGCCGGAAAGAGGCTCTCCCTGATTGGTGGCAATGACAATCTGCTCATCATCGAGAATCGTTCCGATCAGATCCACCGCCAGAATTTCAATGACATCTTCCACAGACATCATATCGCCTCTTGCGATCATATCCGGACGGAGGCGATTGATGATCAGATGAATATCATGAAGCTCATGCGCTTCTAAAAGCCCTATGATCCTGTCTGCATCGCGGATTGCCGAAACCTCCGGGGTTGTGACAACAAGAGCTTTATCCGCTCCTGCAATGGCATTTTTAAAGCCCTGCTCAATGCCTGCCGGACAGTCGAGAAGAATATAATCAAATTCTTCTCTCAAATCCTCCACAAGCTTTATCATCTGTTCCGGCGATACGGCTGTTTTATCCTTTGTCTGAGCGGAAGGCAAAAGGTAAAGCTCCTGGTGGCGACGGTCTTTAATGAGTGCCTGGCGGAGACGACAGGTCCCGTTTATCACATCTACAAGGTTGTAAACGATCCTGTTCTCCAGCCCCAGCACAACATCAAGATTTCGAAGTCCTATGTCGGTATCCACCACTGCAACTTTCTTTCCCATCATGGCAAGTCCTGTTCCGATATTGGCGACGGTTGTGGTTTTTCCCACACCGCCTTTTCCGGAAGTAATGACAATGACCTCACTCATGTTCTGTGTTCCTCCTAAAAAATATGTTCCACAATTCTGGTATTCTCTCACGCAGCTTAGTCATTCGATGTATTACTTGTATCGCTGGATGCAATACCGGTAAGAATGGTTTCTTCATCTGCTAATTTAAAAATGTATTTAAATATATCATTGGCAGCAAGACAGGCATTACCGGAAGAGTATCCGTTTGCGATTCTTACTGCAATGGCATATTTCGGCTCAGACGCCGGAGCGTAACCTACAAACAGACCATGATTGGGGTGATAGATGTCAATTTCCGCTGTACCGGTTTTTCCGGCAACATCTATGCCAAGCCCGTTAAACTGTTCATGTGTCTGTACTACACGGTACATTCCGTCGTGAATATCGTTCCACACATTCTGCGGAACATCAAGGATATTTTCTACCTGAGGCTCATACTCCTGAATCACGTTTCCCTTTGAATCTTTCACCTGATCAAGGAGTGTCAGATTGTATACCGTACCGGAATTTGCAAGTACAGAAGCATATCTTGCAAGTTCACTTGTTGTATAAAGGTGTGTACCCTGTCCAATGTAGGAAGGCACTGCAAACTGGTCAGAGACATGTGGTTCTGCTTCTGTAAGTTCAATTCCTGTTTTCTTATCAAGACCGATAAGAGAAGCATATTTCTGAAGTGCTGCAAGACTCTGTGTTTCCGAAAACTGCTCGTCGTCTTTCTGGCCCAGCATATAACCTACCATATTAAAGTACGTATTACAGGACTCTTCAATGGCAGTTCGAATATCAAGAGCTCCATGACCGGCAAGGTTCCAACAGTTAATAGGCGGCTCCACAAGGTCAAATTTTCCGGTACACTCAATATAGGTACCGTCATCAATGACTCCCTCCATCATACCGGCAATGGTAGAAAGAGGTTTTAAAGTAGAACCTGGAGCTGTTGCCTGCTGTGTTGCCTTATTGAAAAACGGACTGGACTGGTCAAGAGAAAGACTGGTGTAATATTCCGTATCCATATTATTGGCAAGACGGTTATTGTCATATCCCGGATAAGATACACAGGCAAGTACCTCACCTGTATTTACATCTGTGATCACCGCAGAGGCAGAACATGGCATAAGCGCAAGCTGAGCCGGTTCAATTTCCAGTTTCCATATCTTATTGATCATAAAATCATAAGCGCTTGTAGCGCCGGAAGCAAGACCTTCATAGGCGTCATCTTCTTTTGAAAGTACACCCTGTTCATAGAGAACAAGACACAGCTCCTGTCCGGAAATGGTATCCTCATGAAGCATATACTTATAAAGAAGTTTTGAAAATTCCAGGTCTGTTTTTAAATAGTCTATAATATAATCGGTAAGAGACTGGTAAACCTCGGAAGAATCCAGATACTCTCCTTCGGGAGAAATTTTGGAAATATCAATCCAGTTCTGGCTGGCTGCATATGTCAGATATTCTTTCAGGCTTATGCTCTCATCCTTTGTCCATGCCTTATATATTTCATCAGAAGTATCGACAGCATCTTTGGAAATTACATTTAAGGTATCGCGAAGAAGGGTGTTGCAGATATATGTAAGATATTCCTGCATCTGCTCGTCTTCATCTTTATAGGCAGGTGGATTTTCTCCTGTGAGCCTGTTCTTTATTGTATCAAAAACCTGTTGCTGCTTTTGTTGAAATTTGGCATATAAATTTTTTTCTGTTTCAGAAGCACCCTCATCGTCAAATTTTTCTATATCAATGACACTGTTCGACACAAGAGAGTTGTATACATCATAAATTGGTACAATGATCTGGCTGGCATTTGCCACACCTTCATAATCAAAGGTTTTTACTGCTTCAATTTTGGAGAGAAGAATTCCTGCCACCCTCTGTTTCAAAATCTGATAAATGCCTCTCTGCCATTCTGCATCAATGGTAAGCTGTACATCCTGTCCGGAAACCGGTTCTATACGGGTATCTTCCTCGATTTTTAAAACCTTTCCAAGGTTGTCTACGTAAACGGTTTCTTCCCCGTCTGTTCCCTGAAGCGTTGTTTCCATATACTGCTCAATACCTGCTTTTCCAATGATCGCATCATTGGAATAATCCGGATTTTCCTCGCGAAGCTTTTCCAGCTCTTCGGAAGACGCCTTTCCTGTATAACCGAGAATCGGCGCCATGCTCTCATCTTCCACATACTGGCGGATGGAATCTTCCACAACGTAGATTCCCTGAAGAAGACTCTGATTTTCCATGATAGCGGCTACCGATTCCTCGCTGACATTTGTTGCAATGGTAACCGGCATATATTTTTTGAAACTGTTTGTATTTAACTGATAGCGGATAATGGCAATTTCAAGAATCTCTTGTTTGGAAAAACTTTTGGGAAGGCCGTGAGAAGTAAGCTCTTCTTCAGTATAGGCGCTTTCTCCCTCCAGTATAATAGAAAAGCCTTTCTCTCCGCTGAGATAGGCTACCATCTCTTCTGCTGTTGCACTTTTTTCTTCTTTTTTCAGATCGTCGATGAGCGGGTGTCCGTAAATATCTGCACGGAAACGGTTTAAGGTAAAGCCCTCCTCCACATCAAAGGCATAATTTCCATTTTCATCAAGAATAATATGGAAGGTATTGGAAAGGGAATCTCCGTTTTCCTTTAAAATCTGAAGCACACGGTAGGCAACTCCATTTAATGTAAGATTTTTTTCTCTTGTTGTCTCGTAGCTCCCATTGTCCTCAAAGGTAACAGAATAGGAAAGGATATTCTTGGCAAGTTCTTTCCCATTTCTGTCAAAAATCTTTCCTCTTGTACTTTTGATCACACGCGTTTTCGTTGTTCTCGTCTGGAATTCGCTTTTATAATTTTCGCCCTGAATGATCTGGAGATCAAAAAGCTCTCTTAAAAGGATAAAGGACATAGAACCAAACACAAGAAGAAGGACCGTTGTTCTTTTTAAACGTATTTTTTTTATGATTTTCTTTATTTTAATACCCAAATTGACTCACTTTCTTTCTTTGTAACACTCATGAAGTGGTGGTTAATATAGTAAAAGGCTCTGTACACAAAGAAGGTAAGAAATACAGTGTAAAAAACCTCTGGTATGATGATCCGGTAAATATAAGTTTCCAGTCCAAGACGTCCTCTTAAAAGGAACTGAAGGCCGTACACTGCCAGATTATAAAGAAGGTCGCCGCCCGCTGCAAGGATCATGGGGATTTTTACATCATTGTCATAATAAATGCTGTGCGCATATCCGCTTATAAATCCCACATACATATAAATAAGGGCATAGAACCCAAAGACAGAACCATAAAACATATCTACGAGAAGTCCGGAGAAAAAACCGGCCCATAATCCGCTTTTTCTCCCCCTCATAAGTCCCATAGATACGCACAGAATCAAGATCAGATTCGGCGTAATGGAACCGATAGAAATAAAGTCCATAACTGTACATTGAAGAAGAAAGGTAAAAACAATAGTTAAAAAAAGTACGATTTTACTTTTCATCTGTCTTTTTTTCTCCCTCCTTTATCCTGTCCTGTTTATTTTCCGTGATCACAAACACTTCCTTAAGATGGCGGAAATCCACAGGAGTGACAATGGTCCCTGTTTTTGTCAGGTTGTTTGCATCCTGTACAACCTCGCTTACATATCCGATAAAAATTCCCTCTACATATTTATCACTGATATTGGAGGTAACAATGCGTTCTCCTACTGTCACCTTATTTTCCTGGTCATAAAGCTGCTCAAACCGGAGTTTTCCCTCGTCGATCAGTTCCAGGTCGCCCTGGATCACACAGTTGTCGGAAGTGCTCACTGTCATGGCGCTTACATTGCTGCTGTCGTCTATGATCGAGCGAACGGTTGCCCAGGAAGGACCGACTTCTGTCACAATCCCAACAAGCCCTTTTCCGGCAATTACATTGTTGTCAATCTTGATTCCATCGTTGCTGCCCTTATCAATCATAAAAGTATCATACCAGTTTCCGGGATCTTTGGAAATGATCTTTGCAGCTACCTTTGGATAATCGCTGTATTCCTGATCAAGCTCATACAGTTCCTGAAGACGCTTCAGCTCTCCCTGATCCTGGATCAGCTTGTTATTCTCTGTTGTCAGACTGTCAATCTGTGCGCGAAGCTCCTGATTTTCTGCCACAAGTTCTTCTTTTTCCCGAAAATTTTCTCTTACACCTTCCAGATAGCTGCTGATATTGGCGATACTTTTTTCAAAAGGCACAACAATCAGACCTGCCGCTTCCTGAAGAGGAGCTGTTGTCACGCCCGAGGCAAATGTTCCCACAATACAGCTTCCGCAGAAAAGTGTCATAATTCCCAGAAGATGCTTGCTTTTTAAATTGATATGGAAATGGATTTTCTTTTTCAGGTTTTTCATTTATCATACCCCTAAAAAATTTCTATAATTTTCTCTGCGTAACAGGCTGAGCCCATTTCCGCAGGTCTTTTTCTTTGATAATTTTTTCCAAACCGCTTACAGAGCATGTCTCATAAAGGTCGGAAAGGTTAAAAGTAAAGCCTGTATAGCTGGCGAGATACTGGTCTATGTAAGGAAGACGCGTACTTCCTCCTGTAAGATAAATTCCCTCTTTTGCAATGTGATAGAAAATCTGGGGAGGGATTCTTTCCAGGAAGGTTTTCATCTCAGAAGCAATTTCGTTCACGCAGTTCATAATTCCTGCATTTACCACGTAGGAAGAAATCACTTCCTCCCTTGGAAGACCGGAAATACTGTCGATTCCCACAACCTTCCTCGCTTCTTTTTTCTGGTCGCTCAATCTGCCCATAACCAGCTTAAGGCGTTTTCCTGTTCTTGTTCCAATCTGAAGATGGTAGCGCTTTCTGACTTCGCTGCAGATTGCTTCGTTCATCTGCCTTCCTCCGATTGGAAGTTTTCTGCTGATGATAATTTTACCGTCTGTGATAATGGAAAATTCTGTACTCTGGGCGCCGATATTTACAACCATGCTTCCTACATTTTCTTCCAGATTCACTCCCATTGCAATGGCATCTGCAATGGGAGATTCCACCATGTATACCCTGTTTTTTCGAAGCCAGTGTCCATTTACCAGATGATAATACGCACGTTTTTCAATAGGTGTCATATCAAGAGGTACAGAAAAATACATTACAGAACCAATTCCCCGCATATGGTTGATTTTTTTCAATATAGTATAAAGGACAATTTCCTGCAGCTCCAGATTTGCGATCATTCCAAATGACATGGGCGAAGATACGGAAACATCAGAAGGCTCTTTTTCAAACATTTCATAGGCCTCGTTTCCTACTGCTATAATATTCCTTCCTCTTGAAGCAATCATATTTTTTTCAATATAGCTTTTGTTTTTTAAAAAAGAATAGACCTTTACGGAACTGTTTCCCAAATCTACT
The DNA here is from genome assembly GCA_900540785.1 of uncultured Blautia sp. Lineage (GTDB taxonomy): Bacteria > Bacillota > Clostridia > Lachnospirales > Lachnospiraceae > Blautia_A. The sequence continues at coordinate 76,061 of UQHF01000010.1, read as the reverse complement.
CCATAAGTTCTTTCAAACAGCATACTCTGCCCTTTCGTTATTCATATTCCTTAAGAAGCTCCTCCTCTCGAAAGCTGAAATATCTTCTGTCTCCGATAATAATATGATCCAGAAGATGAATGCCAACAATTTCTCCTGCCTGCAGAATCCTCTTTGTCACTTCCATGTCACACCCGCTTGGAGAAGGGTCTCCGCTTGGATGATTGTGAATCAGTATAAGACTTAACGCGTGGTGACGAAGTGCCTGAAGAAATACTTCTCTTGGCGTGATCAAAGTTGCGTTTGCAGTCCCTCTGCTTAAAAGGGTTTCTGCCAGCAGATGATTCTTATTATCCAGCATCATACAGTATAAAAGCTCCTGTTCTTCATGACGCAGCCGTTCCATATAATATCGGGCGATCGTGGAAGGATTCTGAAAAGAAAGCCCGGGTCTTGCGGCTGCACTTGCCATTCTCTTGGACAGTTCTCCAATACATTTTAACTGTATTGCCTTTACCTTTCCGATCCCATTTATTTTCATAAGCTCCGGAAGAGAAAGATGAAGAAGACCAAGAAGTCCCGGATAAGAAGTGGTTTCTGTCACTGCAAGGATCTGATTTGCAAGAGTGACAGAACTGACTCCCTTTGTCCCGCTGCGTAAAATAACGGCGAGAAGCTCACTGTCACTTAATGAAGCTTCTCCCTGGCGGAGACATTTTTCGTAGGGACGCTGCTGTTCTGGCAATTTTTTTATATTTTCCGGCATAATCTTACCTTTGCGCTCTCTAAAGCAATCTTACACCAGTGTATCCATTTTAGCACAAAAAGAGAGAGATGTATACTCTCTCTTAGAATTTTCTGTATTTCCGGGCAATCGCCTCGGCTGTTTTGATTCCGTCCATAGCTGCGGAGGTAATGCCGCCTGCATATCCGGCACCTTCCCCGCATGGATAAATCCCCTGTTTTTCCGACTCCATCTCTCTGTTTCTTAAAATCCGCACAGGGGAGGAGGTGCGACTTTCCACGCCGCTTAAAAGAGCATCCTCTCTGTCAAATCCCGGAATTTTCTTTCCGAAAGCCGCAATACCTTCTGAAATAGAATTTCCTATATATTCTGGAAAAACAGAACGCACATTTGCAAGGGTATATTCTCCCTTCATGCAGGGCGTAATTTCCCCAAATTCTTTACTTGGAACATTTTCCCGGAAATCCTTATAAAGCTGTACCGGTATTTTCCCATTTCCCAGTTTCCATGCAGCTCTTTCAAGATTTCTCTGAAATGCAATTCCCCCAAGGGGTCCTTCCTCCGGAAAATCCGAAGGATTTACGGTGACGATCAGTGCACTGTTTGCATTTTTGCTGCCACGATCCTGATAGCTCATTCCGTTTACTGCCAGCATTTCCTCTTCTGAAGACGCGTTGACTACATATCCTCCGGGACACATACAGAAGGAATAAACGCCTCTCCCATTCTCGCAGGTGTGTGTTACTTTATAGCTGGCTGCACCAAGAATTTCATTTTCTTCTTCCCCGTATAAAGCAAGATTCATTTCGGACTGAAGATGCTCGATCCGGACACCGACTGCAAATGATTTTGCCTCCATAGGAAGTCCCCGATTTGCCAGCATGGAAAACGTATCTCTTGCACTGTGTCCGACAGCAAGCACACATACATTTGCAGGAATCCTTTCTTTATGGTTTACTTCTATAAAAGAAAGTCTGTCATTTTCAAATATCAGATCCGTTACCTGGGTGCGGAAGCGAAAGCTTCCTCCCATTTCCTCAATCTGACGGCGAAGCGTCTGTACAAGAGGAACAAGTACGTCCGTTCCCAGGTGGGGCTTTTGCTGGTATAAAATTTCTTCCGGCGCCCCTGCTTCTACAAAGCGCTTTAAAACCTCCTGATTTCTTCCGAAGGTATCTTTCACAAGGGTATTTAATTTTCCGTCTGAAAAAGTCCCGGCGCCGCCTTCTCCAAACTGTACATTGGAGTCAGGATCAAGCACGCCGTTTTTCCAGAAATCCTCTACCCGTTTCTGGCGTTTATCTGCCTCCTCCCCCCGCTCCAGAACAAGGGGGTTATATCCGGCTTTTGCCAGATACCAGGCACAGAAAAGTCCGGCAGGACCACTTCCTGCAATGACAGGAGCAAAATTGAGGGGCTCCTCTCCTCCTTCTGGAAATACATATGGCTTTTCTTTAGTTGACATAATATTTTTATCGTGAACTTTGCGAAGAATTTTTTCCTCAGCCTGTACGGATACATCTACTGTATATACAAATTTTTTATCGTCTTTGTGGCGCGCATCAAGAGACTGCCGTCTGATTTCATATGCAAAAGGAAGATTTCCAAGACGCAGTGTTTTTGCGATGCGCTGTGCCAGCTCCTTTTCACTATGAGAAACCGGCAGTTTTAATTGTGTAATACGGATCACAGGTCTTTCCCTCCTTTTTCTGTTTTATAAGATTTCGCTGCATATGTGCCGGACACAGCTCCGCTTGCCCATGCCCACTGGAGATTATAGCCTCCACATGCCCCGTCTATATCAAGAAGCTCTCCTGCAAAGAAAATCCCCGGACAGAGAAGAGACTCCAGTGTGCGGCTGTTGACCTCCTCTGTAGCTACCCCTCCTGCACATACCTGCGCCTGAGAAAAAGGCATGGTTCCGGTGACAGTGAGTGGGAATTTTTTTATGGCAGAAATAATATCTTCCTGTAAAAACAGTACTTTTACAAGCTTTTCCGGAAAAAGGCCGGTAAACAGTTCTTTCTGATTTTTGTATGGACATTGTTCCTTTCGTATTTCCAGAAGTCTTCCTACCTGATCTTCCGTATAATCCGGAAGAAAATCAAGAAATGCCTGTACTTTTTTTCCCTGGCTTAAGGCTTTTGCCGCATACCGGCTCACCTGGAAAACGGGAATGCCGGAGACGCCGTATTCCGTAAGCTGAAGCTCTCCCTGCTCCTCTTTTAAAAGCTCTCCTTCTGCAAAAACAGAAATTTTTCCCTCCGTTCTTGTACCTGCCCAGGAAGAAAATTTCTTCCCCTTGCATTTTAATGGAACGAGCGCAGGAAGAGGCGCAATGATCTTATGTCCCAGAGATTCTGCCAGAGTATAGCCGCTTCCGTCAGAACCGGAAATCGAAGATGCTTTCGAACCGTTTGCGAGAATTACGCAGTCGCCTTCATAGCACCAGCCCTCTGTGTGAACCTTCCATATAAAGTGTCCGTCCTTTTTCCCGGAAGAGAGAGAAGTCACTTTTTCGTTTGTTTTTATTTTTACTCCAAGATGGCGCGCTTTCATGCAGAGTACGTCTGTGATGCTCTGTGCCTGTCCGCTCCGTGGATACAGGCAGCCATTTCTGTTTACAGGAAAAATTCCAAGTTCTTCAAAAAAATGAATCGTATGAGAAACCGGAAACTGTTCCAAAATCTCCCGGACAAATTCCGGGTGTGTTCCACGGTAAGCGTCTTTTGGAATTTCCATATTTGTAAAATTGCATTTTCCGTTTCCTGTTGCCGCTATTTTTCTGCCGGGTCTGTCATTTTGTTCCAGAACAGTGACAGCCGCTCCATTTTCAGCCGCTGTAACAGCCGCCATCAGGCCTGCGGCTCCTGCTCCTATGATGACAACGTTTCGTTTTGCCATAACGTCTCCTTTTTGAAAGACAATCTTAAAGAGTCACAAGATTTTTATCAACCAGTTTCTGAAGAGACATTAAAATACCAAGTTTTGCGTGTTCCCAGGTAAGCCCGCCCTGGAAGTATACAGCATACGGCGGTTTCATAGGACCGTCAGCAGAAAGCTCGATGGAAGAGCCCTGAACAAACGCTCCTGCAGCCATAATGACCTGGCTGTCATATCCCGGCATATCCCACGGTTCCGGATCCACATAGCTGTCAACAGGAGCTGCCGCCTGGATTCCCTTACAGAAAGCAACCACTCTTTCCGGTGTTCCAAGAGTCACTGCCTGAATAATATCCTGCCTCGGCTCTTTGGAATCCGGAACAACAGGAAAACCAAGACGTTCATAAACATTGGCTGCAAAGACAGCGCCCTTTAACGCTCCTTTTGTTACCATAGGCGCAAGGAAAAATCCCTGATAAAAAGAGCGGTTTACACCGAGAGTTGCTCCGACTTCCATACCAAGCCCCGGGCAGGTCATGCGGTAAGAAGCATTTTCCACGCATTCTTTTGTTCCCGCAATATAGCCTCCGATCGGTGCAAGACCACCGCCCGGATTTTTAATCAGAGAACCGACGATCATATCGGCTCCTACGTCGCTTGGCTCTACAGTATCTACAAATTCTCCATAGCAGTTATCTACCATGCAGATCACGTCCGGTTTTATATTTTTCACAAAAGCGATCAGCTCCCCGATCTGTTTTACAGAAAAAGAAGGACGTGTCTGGTATCCTTTGGAGCGCTGGATTGCTACAAGGCGTGTCTTTTCATTGATGGATTTTTTTATATTTTCATAATCAAAGGTTCCATCTGAAAGAAGGTCTACCTGACGGTAAGAAATTCCATATTCTGCAAGAGAACCTTTAGAAGGGCGGATTCCGATTACTTCTTCCAGTGTGTCGTACGGTTTTCCGGCAGGAGCCAGCATTTCGTCTCCAGGGCGAAGATTTCCGAAAAGAGCGATCGCGAGAGCGTGTGTTCCGCAGGCAATCTGAGGGCGCACAAGACACGCTTCTGTGTGGAAGGTATCTGCATATACCTTTTCCAGCGTATCGCGGCCGAAATCGTTATATCCATATCCGGAAGAAGCGCCAAAGCATTCTTCACTCACTCTGTTTTTCTGCATGGCAAGAAGTACCTTCATCTGGTTATACTCTGCCACACGGTCAAATTCTTCAAAACGCTCTTTTAAGGATTCCTCGATTTCACGGCCAAATTCATATACCTTGGAAGAAATCCCAAGCTGTTCATACATTTCCTTCATCATTTTGTTCCTTTCCTGTTTTTTTATTTTATAATCTCTCTTTCTTTACATACAGAAAGCATATATTCCAGAATTTTTTCTTCATCAAATGCAAATTTGTCTTTGTCCACCCAGATCACGTCCGATTCTCTTCGAAACCAGGTAAGCTGCCGTTTTGCAAAGTGGCGGGTATCACGTTTTAAAATCCGTACTGCCTCCTCAAGCGGAACTTCTCCTTCCAGAAAAGAAAGGATTTCTTTATATCCAAGCCCCTGCATGGAGGTCATTTCCCGCCTGCATCCCATATCTTTTAATTTCTGTACTTCCTCCACAAGACCGTTTTTCATCATTTCGTCTACCCGTCTGTCAATCCGTTCATACAGAAGCTCTCTTGGGGCGTTTAACACAAAATAGGCGAGATTATACGGCGTTTCATTCTGTTTCTGCTCCTCGTTATGCTGAGAAATGGGAAATCCGTTTTCTTTATAAAATTCCAGAGCACGAATCACACGCTTTATATTATTGGCATGGATTTCCTCCGCGCTTTTCTTATCGACTGCCCGTAACATCTCATGAAGAAATTCATTTCCTTTTTCCTCAGCAAGACGGCTCAGTTCTTCTCTGTATGTTTTATCTTCCTCACCTTCTGTAAAATCAATGTCTTTCGTGACTGCCTGGATATAAAACCCGGTTCCTCCCACAAAAACGGGAATCCTTCCGCGGCTGTAAATATCCTCCATTGCCTTTTTTGCAAGCTCCTGGAATCGTACAATATGAAATTCCTCAAAAGGAGAAAGAACATCGATCAAATGATGAGGAACTCCGTCCATTTCCGTCTCTGTGATCTTTGCAGAACCAATATCCATATGTTTATACACCTGCATGGAATCTGCGGAAATGATCTCGCCGTCAAGCGCCTTTGCAAGCGCAATGGAAAGCTTTGTTTTTCCTACAGCAGTAGGTCCTGTCAAAACAACTAAAGGTTTTTTCATAGCGCCTCCTAAACAATTCTTTTAAATTTCTTTTCGATTTCCGCTTTTGTCATAGAGACAATGGTCGGTCGTCCATGTGGACAGTGATATGGATTTTCTAGCTTCAAAAGCTCGTCAATGAGCTTATCCGCCTCCAGTGAAGACATCTGATGATTTCCCTTTACAGCAGCCTTACACGCCATTGTGGCAAGCTTTGATGTAAAAAGAGAAAGTGTATTATTTTCTCCGTCAGGAGACAGGGAATCGAGCATTTCCAGAAAAAGCGATTCCTCATTCATTCCATAAAGATTGGACGGCACGGCACTGATACAATATTCCCTTCCGCCAAATGGCTCAATTTCAAATCCAAAATCACGGAAATATTCTTCGTTTGCCTTCAGGCGCCCTTCCTCCTCAAGACTTAAACTGACGATAAGGGGCGGGCTGATGTACTGTGAAGTAATTTCCTGTTTTTCAAACTGTTTTACAAACCGCTCATAATATACTTTTTCATGAGCTGCATGCTGGTCTATAATATAGAAGGAATCCTCAAACTGCACAAGCCAGTAGGTATCAAAAAGTTGTCCGATCAGGCGGTGGCGGCTTCTTGACTCCGGAGCAAGAAGCTTTTCTTTGAAAAATTCAAGCTGTTCTTCTTTTTCCGGTTTCTGCTTTTGTATAGGCTGTATCTGATTTTCTTTTTCCGGCAGAGACCCTTCTGCTAGTTTGTCTTCTGCTTTCTCAGTTATGGTTTCTGGTATTGTTTTTATGTTTTCCTCTGCCTTTTTCTCTGTGTGAGAAATTACCGGAATTTCTTCTTTTATCGTTCTTTTGGCTTCTTCAGAAATGATTGTTTGTACTGTTTCTTTACCTTCCGCCTCTTTCATTACTTGCTCTTCCCGTTCTTTTAATGTGCCGGAAAACATCTGCTCTTCTTCTTTTGTAAGAGGTGCATGGTATACAGGAGGCGCTTCCCGCAGTATTTCTGATTTTTCCATTCTGCGTTTTACCTCAAAGGGTTCCGGAACTTCCACGGACTTTTGCACAGGAGCTTTTAATACAGGCTTTGGTTCTTCTCTTCCCACAGAAACCTCGGGGATCATCTCACGCTTTGTAAGCGCTCGCCGGACTGTCTCGTATATGGCATCATATACCTCAGGTCCTCTTGCAAAACGCACTTCCATTTTTCGGGGGTGCACATTTACGTCAAGATCGTTTCCCTCCATCTCAATATGAAGCGATACAAAAGGAAATTTATGCTGCATGAGAAATCCTTTATATCCGTCCTCAACAGCCTTTGTGATCAGGTTGTTTTTTACATACCGCCCGTTAATATAATAATTTTCAAAAGAGCGGTTTCCTCTGGAAATTTCCGGTTTTCCCACAAATCCTTCTATTTTCATAAAATCATTTTCGTAAGAAACCTCAAGAATGGATTTCGCAATATCCCTGCCATATATGTTATAGATCACATCTTTTACATTGTAATTGCCGGAACTGTGAAGCTTCACCTGCTTATTCTGAATATATTTAAAAGAAACCTCAGGGTGGGAAAGGGAAAGCTGTTCCATCAAAGTATTAATATAGTTTGCTTCTGTGGTATCTGACTTTAAAAACTTACTTCTTGCAGGGGTATTATAAAAAAGATTTCTTACAAGGAAGGTAGTTCCGTCAGGCGCACCCATCTCCTCAAAATTTTTCTCCTGTCCTCCTTCTATCACATAGCGGACGCCGCTTATGGCAGAAGGAGTTTTTGTAATAAGTTCCACCTGGGAAACGGCCGCAATACTGGAAAGAGCTTCCCCGCGGAAACCGAGGGAGGAGATGGTTTCCAGATCTTCTACTTTTTCAATTTTGCTTGTGGCATGGCGGAGAAAAGCAACCGGAACCTGTTCCATTTCCATACCGGAACCGTTGTCTGTAATACGGATCAGCTTCTTGCCTCCGTCCGCAATCTCCACTGTAATGGCTGTAGCACCTGCGTCAATGGCATTTTCTACAAGCTCCTTTACTACAGAAGCAGGGCGCTCCACCACTTCTCCTGCCGCTATTTTATCAATAGTATGCTGGTCTAAAACTGCAATTTTTCTCAAATTTCTCACCATCTGTTCTTAATTTTGTTCTGCAGATTATAAAGAATATTCAAAGCCTCCATAGGCGTTAAGTTTCCGATTTCCAATCCCTTAATCTCATCAATAATGTCGTTGTCCTGCACGGTATCAAAAAGCGACATCTGCGCCATATCTACCTGGTCGTACTGTATTTTCTGCTTTTTCTTTGGAGCTGTCAGATCTTTTACAGCCGCTGTAATGTCCGCGTCACTTAATTCTTCCACAAGCTCTTTTGCTCTCTGGATAACCGTATCGGGAACACCTGCAAGCTTTGCCACCTGAATGCCGTAGCTTTTGTCTGCGCCGCCTTTTACGATCTTTCGAAGGAATACAATATCGTCCCCTTTTTCTTTTACAGCAATGCAGTAATTATTGACGCCGGATATTTTTCCCTCCAGCTCCGTCAGCTCGTGATAATGTGTTGCGAATAAGGTTTTCGCTCCGCAGAGCTTTGTATTGCTGATATGCTCCACAACTGCCCAGGCAATGGAAAGCCCGTCGAAGGTGCTTGTTCCTCTTCCAATCTCATCAAGGATCAGAAGACTTTTGGAGGTGGCGTTTCGAAGAATGTTTGCAACCTCTGTCATTTCCACCATAAAGGTACTCTGTCCGCTTGCAAGGTCATCAGAAGCGCCCACTCTTGTAAAAATCCGGTCTACAATTCCAATGTTTGCCTTTTCCGCCGGAACAAAACTTCCAATCTGTGCCATCAGGACAATGAGAGCGGTCTGACGCATATATGTGGATTTTCCCGCCATATTGGGACCTGTAATAATAGAAATCCGTTTTTTCTGATTGTCAAGATACGTATCGTTTGCAATAAACATATCATTTTCGATCATCTGCTCCACAACAGGGTGTCTTCCGTTTTTAATATCGATGACGCCCGTGCTGTTAATTTTCGGACGAACATAATTGTTTCTCTGTGCAACAAGAGAAAGAGATGCCAGAACATCAATAGCAGCCACTGCCTTCGCTGTTTTCTGAATGCGGACAACCTCTGCGCCCACCTTATCTCTTACCTCACAGAAAAGTTCATATTCCAGAGCGTACAGTTTATCCTCCGCTCCCAGGATCAGATCCTCCAGCTCCTTTAATTCCTGGGTAATATACCGCTCGGCATTTGTAAGTGTCTGTTTTCGGATGTAGTTATCCGGAACCTGGTCTTTAAAGGCATTTGTGATTTCCAGAGAATATCCGAACACCCGATTATATTTAATTTTCATCGTGCGGATTCCGGTACGCTCCCGCTCTCTTGCCTCCAGCTCGCTTAGCCATTTCTTTCCGTCTGTACGGGAACGGCGGAATTTATCTACGTCTTCATGATAACCTTCCCGGATAATGCCGCCATCTTTTTGTGCCAGAGGCGGTTCGTCCACAATCGCCTTTTTAATTAACCCGCTTATATCCAGAAGGCTGTCCATCTCTTCTTCAAGCTGCTTTAATACGGGAGAAGAAAATTCTTTCAGAACCTGCTTAATATGAGGAAGCATTTCCAGAGAAGAGGCAAAAGCGATCATATCTCTCGGATTCGCCGATTTATAGCTGATGCGGCTGATAAGACGCTCCAGATCGTAAATAGGCTGGAGATATTCCCGGATTTCATCGCGAAGCATGGGGTGTTCATTCAGCTCCTCAATGGCAGAAAGTCGATTCTCAATTTCCTCCTGGTCAATTAAAGGCTGTTCTACATAAGAACGCAGGGTTCTTGCTCCCATTGCAGTTTTTGTCTTATCCAGCACCCACAAAAGAGAACCTCGCTTCTGTTTTTCGCGAAGCGTTTCTACAAGCTCCAGATTTCTTCTGCTGGAGCTGTCAATGAGCATATATTTTTCCGCTGAATACGGGCGTATGCCTGCCATATGGGAAAGGGCTGTCTTCTGCGTTTCCTGAAGATAAAGAAACAAGGCTCCTGCTGCCAGAACGCCGCTTTCAAATTCTTCAATTCCCAGTCCCTCCAGAGAGTTTACATGAAAATGCTCTTTTAAAGTTTTCCGACAGAGCTCATCATCAAAATACCAAGGTTCCTGAGAAAAAATACAGATTCCAAGCCGGTTTTTTAAATCTTCTGTATCCACCCCGCTCATCAAAAAGGACTCATTGCAGATAATTTCCGCAGGCGCAAACTTATTGATCTCATCGAGAAGCTTCTGCGCCTTATCAAGCTCTGTCAGAAAACAGTCCCCCGTTGTAATATCCGCAATAGCACAGCCAAAATGATCCTCTATATAAACAATGGACATAAGATAATTGTTCTTTGTCTCATCAAGGGAGGTGGCATCCAGAGTAGTTCCCGGTGTAACGATCCGCACTACCTCGCGTTTTACAAGTCCTTTTGCCTTTTTCGGGTCCTCCACCTGCTCGCAGATGGCAACCTTATACCCTTTTTCGATCAGACGGTTAATATACGTTTCCACAGAATGGAAAGGAACCCCGCACATAGGCGCTCTTTCCTCAAGACCGCAATCCTTTCCCGTCAGTGTAATTTCCAGTTCCTTTGAGGCAGTCAAGGCGTCCTCAAAAAACATTTCGTAAAAATCCCCAAGACGGTATAACAGGATACAGTCCTTATATTCTTCTTTTGTCTTTACATACTCCTGCATCATGGGTGATAAAGCCATCTTGCATTTCCTCCTGATGTATCTTAAACTTTTATTTTACAAGACTTCCGAGATAATAGAATCCTTTGCAGGTGTCAAGGTGTACCTTTACATACTTGCCAAGCATCTCCTCTGTTCCCGGAAAATGCACAAGGAGATTATACTGCGTTCTTCCTGTGAAAATTCCCTTTTCCTTGCTTTCTTCTTCCACAAGCACCTCCTGAACACTTCCTTCAAAGCGGGCGGAAGAGATGCGGCCTTTTTCCTGCACAAGAGAAAGGAGACGGTTAAAACGATCCTTTACCACATCTTCCGGAATCTGATCTTCCATTTTCGCTGCCGGAGTTCCGCTTCTCTTTGAATAAATAAAGGTAAAAGCGGTATCAAAAGAAGCCTTGTCTACCACATCCAGTGTTTCCAGGAAATCTTCTTCTGTCTCTCCAGGAAATCCCACTATAATGTCTGTTGTGAGAGAAATATCCGGAATGGCTGTGCGGATTTTCTCTACAAGATTTAAATATTTCTCTTTATCGTATCTGCGGTTCATCTCTTTTAATACACGGCTGCTGCCGGACTGCATGGGAAGATGAAGGTGGTGGCAGATTTTTTTACTTTTTGCCATAACAGCAATCAGTTCGTCTGATAAATCCTTTGGGTGAGAAGTCATAAAACGAATGCGCTTTAATCCGTCTATTTTTTCCACTTTCTCTAAAAGCTCTGCGAAAGAAATCGGATGTTCAAGAGTTTTTCCATAGGAGTTTACATTCTGTCCGAGGAGCATGACTTCAGACACGCCATCTTTTACAAGATTTTCAATTTCTGCAACAATGGCTTCCGGTTCTCTGCTCCTTTCTCTTCCTCTTACATAAGGAACAATACAGTAACTGCAGAAATTATTGCAGCCGAACATGATGTTCACCCCGGACTTAAATGTATAATTCCTCTCTGTGGGAAGTTCCTCCACAATTTTATCTGTTCCCGCCCAGATGTCGATCAGCTGACTGTCTGCATGAAGCATTTCACTGTAAAGCTCTGCAAACTTAAAAATATTATGAGTGCCAAACACAAGATTTACAAAAGGATAGTCCTTTTTAATTTTCTCTACTACGTGTTCCTCCTGCATCATGCAGCCGAAAAGCACGATCTTCATATCCGGATTTTGTTTTTTCAGGTTATGAAGCTTTCCAAGACGTCCGTATACCTTGAGATTTGCATTTTCTCTTACCGTACAGGTATTATAAATCACAACGTCTGCGTCCTCTGTGTCTTTTCGCACATATCCCATCTCGTCCATAATCCCGGCAACAACTTCCGACTGTTTTTCATTCATCTGACATCCAAATGTCTGAAGACAGTATGTAAAATCTTTTCCTGCCTCTGTTTTTTTCTGCGCGATCAGTCCACGGACTTTCGCAATATAATAATACTGTCTCTTTGTCTCCTCAAGAGGAGCTTCCTTTGTCAGATCTATTTCTTTAAAATCAAGTTCATTAAACATATATTATCCTTTCTGAAACGGCATAAAGACAACCCCAGAAGAAATCTTTTGGGGTTGTCCGGTTACACTACAGTGTATTTTACATGATTTATGGTTTTTTGTCCAGTTTATTTTCCCGATGTGATTCCGGTAAAATAAACCGTATTCGTAACTACGGAATTGTGACTGTATCCGTCATATCTCTGCTTTTCATTCTCAAAAGTAATGCCTGCCTGAAACTCTTCTGTGGTAAGACCCGCCTTTCCATATGCAATTTCTTTCGGTTCCAGCCCGTAAGAAGGCTTCCGTCCCTTTTTCACAGTCATATTTTCCGTATCTGCCTGCGCTTCTGAAAGATAATAGCGAAGCGCCTTTTTCTCATATACTTCATATTCCCCAAGAGGAAGATCCTTAAAAACAGTGTTTAAAGAAATATATCCATCCTCCTCCTTTTTATAATTGTCTTTTGTAAATACCACATAAGCTTCATATTTATGGTAAGCTCCGCTGTAATCCTTTCCTTCTGCCACAAAGAAAAACGTAGGATTGCCATGCGCCCATGTAATATCCTCTTCCCGGATACGTTTTGTAACGGTAATTTCACCTTTTGGAAGCCGCAAAAGTGTCTGCACTTCATTGCTGTCCTTTTTCTCTTCTCCCTGGGGACGGTTCATGATCACATGACCTCTGTTTTTCACAGAATATATATCGCCTTCGTACTTACTTAAATCTGTATTCGGAGCAATGGAAACCTCAATATAACAATGATATGTTTTATCATAAAATTTTTCTGCTGCCGCTATTTCCGGTTTAATGGAGAAGGATACCTTCTGTCCTTTTACAGTAATCTGAAACCATTCTGACACATTGGTTCCATCATCAAGAAGGACTTTGCAGGCTTCCGGATAAATAGCAAGATCTTTATGAATTTCATCGTAAATCGTATATGAAGCATAATGGAACATTTCCATTTCATAGGGCACATAATGGCTTAATTTATAAGTAAAATGTTCTTCTCTGTCGTTCAGAGTATTTTCAGACACATCTTTTTCGTTGGCATCGCTGACCGTTTTCGAAAGAGGTTCCGAAATAGAAACACGCCCCATACGCCCGTAATACAGTCCCTGCCAGCCCTGCCAGAGACAGCCTTCTTTTTCATTTACAATGTCATACTCCGCTACATTTCCGGTATATCCGTTCTTCCACACCTGGCGGGATTCTCCATTTACAGGAGTTCCATCAGAAAAGCTGTAATTTTCACAGCCTGAATAAAACTTATAAGCCAGATTATGAGAGTCGTAATTTGCCTGTACCTGAAAAGCTGTATCGGAATCTACCGTGTTAAAAAGCTTCCACGGAGCTGTAAAAAGATTGCTGCCCGGAGATTTATAAAGCTTACAGTCTTTTGTTACAAATACCTCGTCTACAGGAGAGAGAATCTCAACTCCCTGACGAATATCTATATCTGCGAAAGTGGCAAATCCTTTTACCCTGACCGGTTCTCCTGTTTCATGATCGAAAAATTCCATATTTGCGGAAATGTCCTTTGTATTTGTGGCGTTTAATCCGATTTTCTGTGTATCTACCTGAAAATATCCGATTTCCTGCTCTCCCTCAAAGGAATAAAAGGTATAATCCGTGATGGTACATTTTATATCGATCTGCCTTCCGTTATACGTTCCCACATTTTTATACCAACAGCCGATCCTTCCTTTCATAGAGTCATCCACAAGTGTTCCGTATATATTCCCTCCTGGAAGAGATACAGGATCAAATCCGAAGACCTCCACGCTGGAATTTTTGTTAAACTTTGGAATGAAACTGTAAGCGCCGTCCATTACCTGCGTCTGAATATCTACCACGTGATCTTTGGGAAGCTGGTTTACTGCAAGATATTCGTTTAATGAACTTCCCTCCTCATCTGTCACCATATTTCCATATTCTAATTTTACCGTATCACAGATACCATATTTGTCACAGTAATAATATTGTCCTTCTATGATATAGGATTTATTTAACGCAAGATTTCCCGATTCTTCCGGAATAAAATAATGTCCCCTGCCATTTATCTTCTGATACCCGTCTTCAAAACGTACCCTTGTCTGAGGGTCGCAGTATTTCCATACAAAATCAGAAGTTTTCAGGCTTCCTATTCCATTTTCTTTCTCTGTGATTTTCAGCCAGCCGCCAAGTAAATAGCCATTTACATCTGCATAGTAAACCTTCCCGTCAAGAGCAAAGCGCCCTTTCTTAAAATATCTGCCTTTTTTATATGCACGTAATTCTCCTGTATCCGTCTTATGAATCCCATCTGCAAGAGAAGAAACACTGTCTGACATTTCCGCATCTCTGTTCAAAATACTTGCGGCATTTTTCATGTAATTTCCGCCTGTAACAGAAGCTTCGTACAACTTGTCGCTGAAAATCTCCTGTACCGGAACACCTTCTCCTCTCCAGACATAGTTTGGAGTTCCATCTAAAAGACGACCTTCCGGCTCATATCCGCCCTCTGTTTCCTGCATTTCCTCTTCCATACCCAAAGACGCATCTGCTTCCGAATCTCCTGAAGGATTTTCCTCATATGTTTCTTCTGTAAACTCCTCTGAGTCTGTTTCTGGAAAAACTTCCGGCGTTTCTGTATTTTCCGGAGGAATATCTTCTTCCATATTTTCTGTATCAGACGGAATATCTTCTTCCTCTGGCAGCTCAAACGGCTCCGTTTCTGTGTTTTCCCATACAGGCGATTCCAGATTCCCTTCCCCGTTACAGAAAACAGGAACAGATAAAATCCCGCTTCCCATCAGAGACGCTGCCAGAACGAAGCTTATAAACGCTTTTTTCATACTTTGCTGTCTCCTTTCTTCAGTTTGAGATAGGCAATACTTAAAGCTGCAGAAAGAACAAGTAACAGTATCATGGCAAGAACAGACGTACTGTCACCTGTTTTCACAGGGTCAGAACTCTCAGGCGCATCTGGTGAAGACGGCTGTTCTGTAAGAGAGGATTCCTTTTTATTTACAGTGAAAATCCAGTTTACAGAAGCATCTCGAAGAGCATACGTATTTTTCAGATCCTGTGGTGCAGTTATGGAAAATGTAAGATTTCCCTCTGTCTGCGGTTTGAACTTTCCAAGTGATACCGGACGCTCCAGAGAAGACGCTTTTAAGCTGCCTGTATAGAAATCTTTTCCATCCATAGAAATTGTAAGTGTTAATTTTTCCAGAAGATCCTTCTGTTCTTTTGTCTGATTTTTAAGCTCTGTCCGGAAAAAAATTTCCACTGTCTCCTTATCCGTATTGGAAATGGAAACATTATCTTTTTTTGTATCGCCCGGAAGAATATCTCCGAAATTTCTGAAAAAATCATCGGGCACAGCAAGAAGCTTCTGTGCGTCTCCATGAAACTTCACACTCAGTTTTACATTTTCCAGTTTACAGTCTGTTTTCCCGTTTGTTTCGTGAATACATTTTTCCACAGTCTGATTTCCCCAGGGAGACATTTCCTGAAAATCGGGATGAAAATTTGCCGCCTGAATGGCATCTGCCTGAATCCCTATCTGAAGTTTCTGCCCGCTGTGATCTTCTGTCCATAAAGACGGAACAGAAACGCCTGTAAAAAAATCCACACTTTCTCCTGTATCTAAAGTCTTTGTGTAGTAATAATATTCCCCTCTCTTTTTCCAGTCCCGTGAAATTCCTTTAATATGCTTTTCCTCAAATCCCGCTTCCGCTTCCATCTTGTTTTGAAAAGAAATCTTTGCACGGATCCAGCACGGCATTCCCAGATTTGTAATCCTTGGGATTTTGGAAATAAAATCTCCAGGAAGAATCTCTACGGGATTTCTGTAAGACGTTTCTTTTCCATTTCTCTTCTGATATTCCTTCAAAGAAATATTAATATCTCCCGTAGCAATATGATTTTTTACAGTAACTGAATCAGAAAATGTAGCATATGCCCCGGAAATGCCAAGAAATATCAGTAAAAGCCCCAAAATGCCTGTCGCTTTGCAAATATATTTTTTCAAGCTGCTTCCTCCTTTCTACGATTTTTTCACAGGATTTTCATAGTATTTCCACGCAGAATGATAATCAGAAAATCCTTCCGCCTGCACAGACTCCTCATAGACATGAATACTGAAAGACGGAATCTGTTCCTGATATTTTTCCTCTACTTTCCCGGAATCAATATAAAATCCGGTAAAAAGAGGCTTTGTTTTTTCTCCCTTCTGCAGCACATGGCGGTAATAATAAAATCCGTCCTGACTGTTATATATCCAGTCTGTTGTATTCAGATTCTTAAAATGCAAAGCTTTTGAAATATCGGAGTGGGAATAAGAAAGAGAAATGCGTGTATAACATGGGACTGCATGATCCGGATTCGCACCTCCTGTATTGGATACCCAGACTGTTTTCTTATAATCCGGATTTTCATTCGGAGGCTTTGGCGGAGGAGAAGGAAACTCTTCCTCTATCTCCGTTGTATTATGTCCCGGTTCCAGTATGTTAACAGTTTCCTCATGATCTGAAAAATAGGCAGTTGTCGTTCCCATACAAAGGAATCCGCCCAGTAAACAGACAACTGCTGCCCTTTTTAGTCTGCCTTCCTTCATGATTTATCCCTGATTCTGGTTCATATATTTCTGGAACGCAGTTTTTGCCTGTTCCACAACAGAACCGGAATTTCCGCCTGTATTTGTACTTTGTATCGCATATGCCTTTACAGGCACAGACAGCTTCTGGGCATCAAGCTGTCCTTCTATAATATTCGCAAAGATTACTTTTTCAAAAAGAGGCGAAGTCGTTTCCGAAGGCTTCAGAATTTTATTGTACGCATAGGTATAAACCTTATTCTCCTCCTTCTGTGCCGATTGAAGAAGTGTCCATTCTTTTCCTGCTGAAAAGGTGAAAAGCTCTGTATTCTTTTTATCAATGCGATTTCCTTCCCTGTCTGCAGTGATTACGTTTCGTACAGGAACGGTAACCTCCAGATATACAAATGCATCATTCTGCCCTGTGTTTTTAATCTGGGGGTCCTTTAAAATCTCCTGTGTGGGGACAAGGTTTTTATTTTCTTCCGGTTTCCAGTGAGGTTCCAGAAGCTGAATATCAATTTTTCCTACGGTAAACTCATTTACCGTTTCTTCCCTGTCTGTCAGATATGCCATAGTCCCTCCAATGCAGAGAGAACCTGCAACGATTGCAATAAAAAGACCATTTTTTATTTTTTTGTTTATTTTCATAATTTTTCCCTGCTGTTGTCAGCATTATCCTTTCCTGATTTATGGATTTGAAACAGATACTTTAAGATAAAAAACAGAAATGAAAAAAGAATGAGAAGACAGATTCCTTTTGATGTTCTGAAAAAAAGAACCACATATCCAAGCCCTGGAATATGAAACAGTACCTTTCCTTTTATCTGCTCTTTTTTTACAGGGACCGGATCGCATGTGCTGTTTGCATCTCCTTTTGTCACATAAACTTCATTTTGATCCTTTACTACCCGATGGGTTACATTTCCGGCGCTGCCCGTATATAAAATCACATCTCCCGGTTGTACAAAAATCTCCCGTGTCTGTATAAAGATCACGCTTCCTGTTGGAATGGACGGCTCCATAGAACCGGAAAGTACAATATATGGAAAAATACCGGAAAAGAAAAGGATCAGACAAAACACACAGAAGGAAGTTCCCAGCAAAGAGCAGATGCGGACTGCCAGTTTCATAAATTTCATGATGGCTCCTTTTATGAACAATAGAAATGAATACAATATAGAAATGAATAAGTGAAAGTCTGAAACAGAAATACACAGAAATCCGGAGGTGGTCTGGAAAAAAACAGAATCTTCATATAAATCTCCTTATGGATGGATCATGAGAAATGAACCTTAAGAAATGTTATTTAGAACTGTTTTTATTATAATCGTTCCGGAGAAATCATGCAAGAAAATTCGTTCGACATATTCTGACACGATTTCCCGAAACAGCTCTTTTATAAATCAAGAGAAAAAATATATTCCAGTGGCAGAAGCCGCAAATCACGATACCCGTTCTCTTTTTCCTCAGTAACCGGAATCTCAATTTCAAGAGAAGGCTCTTTGATCCTTTCTGCATAAAATTGTTCCAGAGAGCCTGCCTCTTCTTCTTTTTTACATTCTCCTCCGGATGAAACGGAATATTTTTGCAGATGACGGGCAAGACGGCTGGATCTTCTATTGCGGATCATTCCCGATGTATGACAATAATGAATGGTTTTCTTCTGTTTTTCCGAAAAAGACAGAAGTCCTCTGCTTCTGTAATCCTGCAAAAGGTGGATAAGCGCCTTTGTTTCATTTTCGCTTCCCGGTTCCCGCCCCATTCTTGTTCTTGTACAGAAGAGGGTAGGGAAATTTTTTTTAATATCAATTCCTCTTCCGTTTCCCTGAAACTCTTTTTCCGAAATCCCCTGCATTCGAAGCATCTGGCGATAAATCGGATTTCGAAGACTTGTCCAGCCATTTTGGTAAACTTCATATCCATCAGGATTTAAAAGAGGAATCACACAGATACGAATTTTGTCCAGAAGTTCTTTCACTTCATAAAACTCTTCTATCAGCCAGCCGCATTCATAAGCCTTGCAGTACTCTTCTGAAAGTTTTACAAGAAGGCCCGGCAAAACGGCTTCCGTTCCTCTGATTCCTGATATGCAAAATATGGTTTCTTCTCCTCCTCCAATTTCCAGTACAGGAATCATTCTCTGGTCGTGACTTTCCCCCATTACACGGAATTTTGCAAATTTTCCATACCTCTGTCCCAGCTCCCACATGGAAAAATAGATTTTCTCATAGGAATGCGAAACAGTCTGTCCTGTTTTCTGATACATGGCTTACCTCCTATGAAACAATATATGCAAAAGAGGCAGGTTATAAAACCTGCCTCTGCAAAATACAACTGTTATTCTGTTTCCTTTTTGCGTCTTCTTACAAGAACATATCCGCCTGCAAGAACAGATGCAAACGCCAGCATGAACATACTTCCTACCGGACTTTCATCTGCTGTTTTCGCTCCGCTTGCAGTAGAAGAGCCTGTATCAGAGGAATTCGGATCTGTCACAAGTGCGTCAGAACCTCCGGAGCCGTTTCCGTTTCCATTTCCGCCTGCACCAGGAGTTGCACTTGGATCAATCTTTGCAGTTTTTACATTATAAGTAATATAATCTATCTCATCTGTTCCATACCACTGCTTCTTCTCCGCATTATAGACATATTTTTTCAGATAAATACGGATAGGAAGTGTTTTCTCATCGTAAATACCGCTCTTGGAACCAATCTTCCATGTTGTCTGCTTGGAAGAACCACCTTCCTGCATCCAGTATTGCGGTACCCACTGAGCGTCTCCCTCACCCGGATTTTTATTATCGCTTCCAGCGCCGGTTACAGAAAAGCTGTAGAATACATTCGGCCACATTTCCAGAGGTTTGTCAAGACCATGTACCACACTGTCCTTCACAGAAGGAACAACCGGTGTGTGTGTCGGTCCCGGAGTTGGTGTTGCTGTTGGAGAAACCTCAGGGCTTGGCGTTACCGTTGCTTCCGGTGTAGGCGTTGCATTACCCGGGCGTGTTTTCTCATCAAGGTCAAGAGAGCGTTTTTTGGAAAGTGTACCAGCTTTGTCCTTCACAAGAACGTACGCAGTGATCGGATTCTTCTCATCCAGGTCTTTTAATGTAACTTTAAATTCTTTATTTGCCTGAATGGCAGTTCCCTCTTTGCTTACATCAAAGGAAGGCGCCTTTTCTCCTGTCACACTCCAGCCTGCATAATACCAGCCGTCTACATTCGCAACGCATGTAAACTCAACCGAATTGCGGCTTAACCATTTTGGTTTTGTCTTCAGTTTTACATCTGGTGTCACAGCCGGTTTTTCCGGATCTTTTGCTTTTAACGTACCATCCTCATTCAGTGTAAAATCGGTTCCTTCATATGCAACCGCTTTTAAAACAGCTTCCATAGTCAGACCTTCTACGCCTTCTGCAAGCTGTATTACCTTCTGACCTGCCTTGCCTTCTATTACGTTCACACCGATTTTGGAGCCATCTGACAGAACATTACTTACGTTAAGAACTGCCCCTTCTCCCTTTAACGCAATATTATCTGGTGTTACGCCATCTGCTTTTTTATTATCGGAGATCATAAGATTTCCCTGGATCTGAACAGCGCCCTCACTGTATACAGCGCCGCCTGCTTCTGCCTGGTTGGAAGCAATAGTTCCGCCCGCAAGCACAATTCTTCCGCCTGCATTATGTATGGCACCGCCTTTTGCAGTCGTTGTGTTATCAGAAAGCGTTACACTGTCGTCCATTGCAAATACACCGCCTGCTACATTTACAATGGAACCTTCTGCCTTGTTACCATCAAGATAACCGCTTACTGTAACCGTTCCTGCTGCCCCATCTTCTGTCTGCGCAGACTGTATCATTAACGTTCCCTCTACCTGGAACATATTTCCCTTCATCTCAGAAGCACGGCTGATCACAATATCTTTTCCTGCTGCTACAAGAACAATATTCTTATTGGCAGGAACAGAAACAGAAGCAGTAAGAGCTATATTTTCATCTACAATAATTTTAAATGGCTCAGAGGAAGCATCGCCTTCCGGCGCAGCTGCAATGGCAGCATTTAATTCCGCCTCTGTCTTTACGGTTACTTCTTCATTTACTTCCGGTGTTGGTGTTACAGGGGCTTCTGTCGGTGCGACAGTCGCCTCCGGCGTTGCGGTTGCTTCCGGAGCTGGTGTCTCCGGTGCTTCTGTTGGCGCTTCCGGGGTTACCGTTGCTTCCGGAGCCGGTGTTTCCGGTGTTTCAGTTGGAGTTTCCGGTGTTGGCTCTTCCGGAGCTTCAGAAGGAGTCTCCGGTGTTTCCGGAACATCTTCCGCCGGAGTATCTGTGATTCCTTCTTCTATCGTAACTGCAGTTCCCTCCTCTGCCGCAAACGCAGATGCCGGAGCCATTCCAACAGTTAAACTTCCTGCCAATAACATAGCAAATAATTGTTTTTTCCTCATTTTCAGTCCTCCCATAAATGAGCGTTCTTAAACTCTCTGTTGTATAAAGAATTTTACTTAGTATAGCACATACCCGAAAAAAAATCAAATTTACGGGCGAATCTGACCACTTCCATAAATAATATATTTTGTAGTCGTCAGTGCCGTAAGTCCCATAGGCCCTCTTGCGTGAAGCTTCTGCGTGCTGATGCCGATTTCTGCCCCGAAGCCAAATTCATTTCCGTCTGTAAATCTTGTGGAAGCATTCACATACACAGCCGCTGCGTCTACCTCATCCAGGAATTTCTGAGCATGGCTGTAATCGTTTGTGATGATCGATTCGGAGTGTCCGGTATTATAACGGTTGATATGGGAAATTGCCTCCTCCACAGAATCCACAATTTTTACAGAAAGAATGTAATCCAGATATTCTGTTCCCCAGTCTTCCTCTGTAGCTTTTTTTGCCTCAGGGATCAGCTTTCCTGTTTCTTCGTCTCCGCGGATTTCCACCTTCTTTTCCAGAAGGCGTTTTCCGAGAACCGGAAGAAATTCTTCTTTTACATTTTTGTGTACAAGAAGAGATTCACAGGCATTGCATACGCCTACACGCTGGGTTTTGGCATTCATTACAATATCTGCTGCCATCTTAAGATCTGCTGTCTCGTCTACATAAATATGGCAGTTTCCTGTTCCTGTCTCGATCACTGGTATGGTACTTGTATTTACAACAGTCTGAATAAGCCCTTTTCCGCCTCTCGGGATCAGGACATCCACATACTGGTTCAGCTTCATAAACTGAGCTGCAGTTTCTCTTGAAGTATCTGTGATAAGAGAAATTGCCTGTTCCGTTACCCCACATTCTTTTAAGGCTTCCCGGATACAGGATACGATTACAGTATTCGAGTGAATGGCATCGCTTCCGCCTTTTAAGATCACTGCATTTCCCGTTTTAAAACAAAGTCCGAAGGCATCGGAGGTTACATTTGGTCTTGCCTCGTAAATAATCCCGATGACTCCAAGAGGAACCCGTTTCTGCCCGATCATCAGACCGTTCGGCCGCTTTTTCATGCCGGTTACCTCTCCAACCGGATCGTCAAGCTTTGCAATCTGCCGTAACCCGTCTGCCATTCCCAAAATCCTGTCTTCTGTTAAAAGAAGGCGGTCTACAAGGCTTTCCGGCATATGGTTTTCTCTTCCGTTTTTTACATCTTCTTCATTGGCTTTTAAAATATCCTCTGTCCGCTGCAAAAGCTTGTCTGCCACAGCGCAGAGCACTTCATTTTTCTTCTCTGTAGAAAGGTTTCTGACGGTTACTTCCGCCTCTTTCGCCTCTCTTCCTGTCTGTTCCAGATATTCATTCATAAGCGTTCCCTCTGCTGTCGTATACATTATTTTCTGTTACAAGGATCTGCGGGATAATGTCTGTTTCCTCCACAGGTACTTCTTCCATCATCTGAAAAGAAAAAGCAAGGGCAAGACGGGTAAGCCTCTGGTGTTTTTCCAGATAGCGGTCATAAAATCCTCCGCCGTATCCCACACGCCTGCAGAACTTATCAAATGCCACTCCCGGCATGATCATAAGCCCTTCTTCCCAGGAAATTTCTTCTCCTGTCTCCGGTTCCGGAATGGAAAAATATCCGGGGGCAAGCTGGTTAAAATCTGTGAGATGGATAAACACCATCTCTTTCCCTGTGACCTTCGGAACGGCAACTTCCTTTCCAGCCTTCCATGCAGCCTTTATAATTTCCCCTGTCATCACCTCATGATTATAATCTGCGTACACAAGAATCTGTTTCGCATTTTGAAATTCAGGAAGGAGAAATACCTTTTCTGCAATGAGATGGCTCCATCTTTTTACCTCTTCTTCTGTCACTTTTTTTCTTGCTGCAAAAATCTGCTTTCTAATGGCTTGTTTTGTTTCCATATTTTTCACCGAGATTTATGATACTGCCGTCCTGCTCCTTAATGTCGATATTGTCAAGCTGGGTGCGCAGGTTCATACGAATGGTTGCAATGTATTCTTTTCGAAGAGCTGCCTGCTCTTTTTTCTCTTCCTCTGTAAGCCCGACACTTTTTGCCTTGTGCGCCAGTGTGTTAATGCGGTCAATTTTAATATTATCCATTGTCTCTGTTCTCCTGTTTCTTTCTTATAAAAGCTTTTCGATATAATCGAGAAGATAAAATTCTTCTTTTTTCTGCCCCACAAAAAGAGTTCCATGCTTACGTCCTTCTGTGATTTTATGGATCACATGAAAATCTTTTCCATTGGCGATCACCATATCTGCACCTGCTGCCGTTGCGATTCTGGCTGCTGTAAGTTTTGTCGCCATTCCGCCGGTTCCCACTTTGCTTCCTGTGGAAGACTTGCCCATATTTAAAAGATTTTCATCCAGATTTTCTACCACATCAATAAAATGTGCCTCCGGATTGGTATTTGGATCGTCTGTAAAAAGTCCGTCTATATCGGAAAGGAGGATCAGGAGATCTGCGTGGATCAAAGCCGCCACCACTGCTGACAGTGTATCATTGTCTCCGAATTTCTCCACAAACTGACTCTCGTATGTAGAAATTGAGTCGTTTTCATTTACGATCGGGATTACATTTAATCCGAGAAGCTCCTCAAAAGTATTCTCTGCATTCTTCCGGTTTGTATTGTTTACCATCGTATTCTTTGTCATAAGAATCTGGGCTGCCGTGTGATTGTATTCTGAGAAAAGCTGCTGGTAGATCATCATAAGACGCGCCTGTCCCACTGCTGCACATGCCTGTTTCTTTTTCAGTTCAGACGGTTTCTTCTCCAGTCCAAGAGCTGCCACGCCAACCGCGATGGCTCCTGAGGAAACAAGCACTACGTCTTTTCCCTGATTCTGCAGATCGCAGATCTCCCGTACCAGAACCTCAAGCTTACGCAGATTAATTCTTCCTGTCTGGCTGTGCGTAAGGGAAGAGGAACCGATTTTGATCACAATTCGTTTCTTATCTTTCAGTCTTTCCCGGTAATTCATCTTCTTGTCACTCCATTGTCTATTGTTCATTTTCCTATCTTACAACATTTCTTATCATTCGTCCATGTTTTTCCCTATGTGAATGCAGATTTTAGAAAAGCTTTATACTTCCTTTACGGTTCCTTCATTGAAGCTTCACTGAATGGAAACTTCTCCTTCTGTTCCGCTTAATATGATTTCCACCCAGGTTTTTCCTGGATTTAACCGGATTTCCTGACCATTTCCGTCATAATAACGGGTAATTCCCTGTTCTTCATCACGTGCCCAGGTAATGGGAATGGCTTTTCCTCTTGTAATAAATGTGCCTGTTCCCTCTCCCGTACTCATAATATTTAAGTATCCGTTTTCATCGTATGGCACGTACTGGGAATTCTGTAGAATAATGTTGTCGCAGGTGAGCTGCTGCCCGGTTTCCAGATCGATCTGCGGCTCTCCGTACTGATTTCTTCCGTATTCCTTTGTTTCTGCATTATATACAAACCAGGGGCGATTGTCCTTATAATTATTAAGACTTACGGTATTCGCAGAAATGCCATTTTCCAGAAGGGTTTCTGAAGGCGCTTCTGCAAAGAGATAATGTCCTGTATAATTTTCGCTTACATATTCCTCATACCCCTTTACCTGAATTCCCTGAAGAATCCGTTCCCCGCTTGTGTAGGCATTATGAGGCGCTTTTCTGTCTTCTGTGCGGAAAAATACAGACCCTTCCAGCTCCAGACCGTTTAAATTATCAATCTGCTCCAGATAGGGAAGAGCGTATACTGCCTGTCCGAAATGTGCGTATATAGCCTCAAATTCCTCTGCATAAGAGACATAATAATCCCGACAGCTTCTCACAGAACCAATTTTGGAAATCTTTTCATAATCTTCAAAAATCCCCATAAGGCGCGTCATATTTCCTTCCACAGGCGCTTCGTAAATCACTCCCGCAGAAGAAATCCCGCTCTGAGGCGTACCGGCTTTGTTATTCCCCATCATAACAGCAACCGGACGTCGCCTTGTGTCTCCCTGTACCGGCTCCCCTGTAAGATAGCTGAGAATCTTTCCCTCTCCTGCCGGAACCATGTCTACCAGATTCTCCTGTGCGAAAACAGGAGAAACCGGTACTGTAGCTGCACAAAGTGTAAAAATCCCTGTCAAAACCCCTTTTGTCCATTTTTTCATTTTGCTGCCTCCCTGTTTGCGTTGCGTATGAAACTGTTATCTTGTAATACCTAATTCCTCCAGCGCTTTTGCCTGTTTTGCCTCCATCACAGAAGCCTCCTCCGGCGTCATGTGGTCGTACCCCAGAAGGTGTAGCATACTGTGGGCAACAAGGAAAGAAAATTCCCTGGTTACACTATGCCCGTATTCCTCCGCCTGTGCAAATACCTTGTCTACAGAAATCATAATGTCTCCCAGAAGAAGCTCATCTGTATCCAGGTCAAAATAGGACTCATCCTCCTCTACAATGTCATAATCCCCGGGCGTCTCAAAAGGGATCATTGGAAAAGAAAGCACATCTGTAGGCGCCTGGATATTCCGAAATTCCGTATTTACCCTTTTGATCTCCTCGTTGTCTGTTAAAACAAGATTGATCTGTGCGTCATAAGGGCAGTTTTCCATCGTCAACACCTTATCTGCCACCTGATTGGCAAAAGACGCGTAATCTATCCCAAGTTCTTTTTCTGTTTCATAATCAATATTGACTGTCATCTTCTCTCACCTCTTCTTCCCGGACGCATTGCCGGTTTTTCCGGCTTCTGTTTTTTCTCATATACCTCATACGCCTGTACGATCTGCTGTACAAGCGGATGGCGCACAACGTCCTTGCTTGTCAGTTTGCAAAATCCAATGTCCTCAATTTTTCCAAGAACCTTCATTGCCACATCAAGACCGGATACAGCATCGCGCGGCAGATCCTTCTGAGATGCGTCACCTGTGATCACAACCTTGGAGCCAAAGCCGATACGCGTTAAAAACATTTTCATCTGGGCTGGGGTCGTGTTCTGAGCTTCATCCAAAATAATAAAGGCGTTATCAAGGGTTCTTCCCCTCATATACGCAAGCGGAGCAACCTCAATCAGTCCCCGCTCCATATTTTTTGCAAAGCTGTCCGCTCCCATGATCTGATACAACGCGTCGTAAAGAGGACGAAGATACGGATCTACTTTACTCTGTAAGTCTCCTGGAAGAAACCCAAGCTTTTCTCCCGCCTCAATAGCAGGTCGTGTAAGGATAATGCGGCTTACTTCCTCATTTCGAAAAGCGGTAACTGCCATCGCCATCGCAAGGTACGTCTTTCCGGTTCCGGCAGGCCCTACTCCAAAAACGATCATTTTCTTTCGAATCTGCTCTACGTATTCTTTCTGTCCCAGTGTTTTTGGCTTTACCGGCCGTCCCTGTATGGTATTGCAGATAAAGTCTTTATCAATTTCCGAGAGGACTTCTCCCACCTGCTCCATCGCAAGAGAAAGGGCATATGTCACATTCTGTTTCGTGATGGTATTGCCCCTTTCCGCCATACGGACCAGTTCTTCTATGAGCTTTTTCGCCTGAGCTGCATTTCCTTCTCCTCCCAGAATTTTCAAAACACCCTCTCTGAAAATCAGAGTCACGTTTAACGTTCTTTCTATTAATTTCAAGTGCTCGTCAAACTGACCGAAAACATTTCCCTGAAGATTTACGGGCACTTCTGTGTGCAATTCAATTACGCTGTTCCCCATCTACTGCTGTCCTTTCTTTTTCTTCCTCCTGCTGCACCGGCGCTTCCCTGCCTGTTTTTTCTATTACGACAAGCTTTCCGCTGCTTGTGCATACAGTATGATTTACGTCTATTTTAACATTATTTTCTGATATTTGAACCCCTTTTTCCATTAATTTTTTCTCAAATAAGTGTAACTTTTTTTCTGCAATCCGCTTTGCTTCCTCTTTTGTATACACACTTTTTACTTTTCTGTACTCTGTCGATGTAAATGAATAAAAAGAAACCGGCAGGCAGAAATTTTCCGTAATTTGAAGAGGAAATTCTTCTGTTACAGTCTTCCACCCTTTTTCTGCGCCTCCATAAAGGCTGGCGTACCAGTTTCCAAAACGAAGACCGTACGTTTTTCTTATCTTTTCTTCCGGAATTTCTTTTTCATACGCAAGGGGAAATTCATGATAATAAGAAACAGCATGCCGGATATAAATATCTGCATCTGCATGTACATAAGCCTCCCTTACCACCTCTTTACTGTCGTTGATAATGGGCACTTTTCCAGATACGAGAATATCTCCCGGCTTACATACATCTCCTGTTTTTACAAGAGGCGTTCCCGCTCTTGTGATCATTTTTACAATTTCTCCCTCTGTCTCTGCTTTCAGATCGCAGGGAGATAAATTTGTCTGTTCTTTTTTCTGCCTTTTTCCTTCCTGTACGGTGAGAAGCAGCCTTGTTCCCGAAAGCTTGGCGGAAACCCAGGTGATTTCCGGATAATTTCTTCGAAGAGAAGCCGCGATTTCTGAACAGTCTACTTTTCCTTTTGCCATCCCGTGGACAATACCGTTCTTTTCCAGAAAATCCAGTATTTCCGTGTCTGCATACTGTATATTTCCCTCAATATGTATATTCCATACGCGTTCGGAAAGCAGGAGCATCAACGCCCCGCACAAAAAAATCCCTGCAAAAAAGCTTTTCCGCCTTCTGTTTTTATGAATCCAGAAAGGAAGACCTTTCTTATTCAAGATATGGATTTTTACCCCTGTTTTTCTCCGAATGGGAAGAAGCTTAAAAAAATCTTTCCGGTAAAGGGTGGCGATTATTTTCTGTTCTTCTGTCCTCTTTACTTCAAAAAGAGAAATCTTCTGACATCTGCACAGGTTTAAAAAACGCTCTGTTTGCCCTCCTTCTACAGAAATACGGAGACAGCCCTTAAAAAGCTGCAACATTCCTTTCATATTTCCTCCTTATGATTCAAAAAAGATTCCGCAGATTCTTCCTTTGATCTGCATTTCCTCTGGTGTATAAGAAAGAATTTCCAGATTTTTGCCGCAAAGTTTAAGTCTTCCCCGAAATGTAAGAACCTCCACCTCTTGTGCAGTGTATTTCAAAATACTTTTATAATTTTCGATTATAACAGACTCTCTTCCCGTAACCGTAAGGAGCACTTCCCTGTATGCCAGATCCTCCGGTATTTCCAGGGCTGTTACAAGATTTTCTTTCAGATGTCCTAATTTTTTCATTAAAAAATCCTCCGGCTCTTTTAATTTATGCCGAAGGAAGGCGCCCTATGTATGAATCAGCGAAAGAGAATCAGGGAAAACCAGAGAATGGTATTTCCGCCAAGATTATATTCCATATTCTGATCTTCTACAATGGCATTTGCCACAACGCCGTGACTTTCCAGGCAGGGATGCATCTTATCCGGATAACGGCACGGTTTTCCCTCTGTATAGGCGCAGGGGGAACAGAGGTCACAGGATTCTGTGGAAAGAATATAAATTTCATGTCCTGCCTCTTTTATAAAGTTCCCCACCTCTGTTGTAATTTCTTCGTGAGCTTTTCGTGTAGAGAGCATTTCTTCCATATTCATAAGATCAGAAACCTCCGCCACACTGGAAAAGAAAATCCCCTGAGGGTAGCTTTTAATCTTTTTGCCGCATTCTTTTAAAGAGCCCACTCCCGGAGGACACGCCCAGGTGCTTCCATACCGCTCGCACTCCTGCTCGCAGATGATGCGGACTCTCTCTTCTATAGAAATATCTGCCGTCTCAATCAGGCGGTATTCATATATGGGAAACTGAGAAATAAACGATTCAAACTGATTTAATTCCATAGGATCCTCCTGTCAGATCAGCTCCTGCGAGGAAAACAGCATTTCTACTGCCTCATTGTAGGAGCAAAGATTCTGTGCTTTTTTTATTTTTTTCGCATATTTTTCATAATTTGTAAAAGAAGGCGCCATATAGCTCCAAAGCTCCTTCATACGGAACAGTACATTTCGTTCCCCGCTTAAAATTTCCTGATACGAATGGTAAAGCACATCGTGAAATGCCCGCAGTTTCTTTTTATCCGGCTTTTCCCCATCGCGGATCAGAGAAAGAAGCCACGGCTTTTTAATGATTCCTCTTCCAAACATAAAAGTATCGGTACCAGGGATCTCTTCTAAAATCCGTTCGTAATCCTCTTTTGTAAACAAATCGCCGTTATAGCAAAGAGGAACAGACAGCTCTTTCTGTGCTTTTATAAAAGCTGCAAGACGCGGTGTATTTCCATAGTAATCTTTTAAAAGACGCGGGTGTATGATCAGTTCTTTTATGGGAAAGCTTTCGTAAATTTTAAGAAGTGCCTCCCAGTCCTCCTCATAATCTGTCCCGATTCTTGTTTTTACAGAAATCTCCATCTCGCATTGTGAAAAAATCTTATCAAAGAAAAGCTTAAGCTTTTCCGGTTCTCCCAGGAATCCAGCGCCCTTTCCCTTTGCCGTCACCGTCCCGGATGGACAGCCGAGATTTAAGTTTACCTCTTTATATCCGAAATCTTCTTTTAAAATCCGGGCAGTTTCCAGAAAATCATCTCCGTTGTTTGTAAGGATCTGCGGAACCACGTACATTCCCTTGTTATTTTCCGGAGAAACCTCCCGGATTTCCTTATCCGAAAAGCGCTTATTCGGCTTTGCGGAAATGAAGGGTGTAAAATATTTATCCATAGGGTGGTAAAACTGATGGTACGCATTTCTGTATATATAATTTGTTACGCCTTCCATAGGCGCCATATAATCCTTCAATATCATATCTCCTCTCTGTTTCTCATTGCACGCAGTTCCCGCCTGTGTTCACAGAATGCGGCACGTGATTTTTGTAATATAATCTTCCTCTCTCTGACAGGCAAGACTGTCTAGTATGGTGTCCTCATAAAAACAGAGATCCGAAGAAAGATTATTTTTCTGTATATAGTCCAGGATTTTTCTGTAAGTTCTGGAAAATTCCTGCCATCTTCCTCTGTGATATGCAGTGAGATAAGTTCCGGCAGGTCTTATCTGGAAAGGGATTCCTGACGGCTTTTTATCCATCCTCTCATAAAACACCCGGTAGTGGTCGAAAATCCCTTTTTCAATATCCTCTTTCTTCTGCAGGTATCCGATGGAACCGGTTGTTTTGATCCCCTTCTGTCTGCACAGCTCAAGCAGCTTCCCAATTTCCTCCGCCCATGTTTTGTCATCGTTCTCCTTTGCCTCCCCGCAGATCAGATATGATTCCGGCTCCTGTATCATACAGATTTCATCAAGATCTTCTTCTGTTATAAAATGAATGATTTTTTCTTTTTTTCGGATCCAGTTTCTTATATTTTTAAGATGGGTGATCTGCTGGCTTATCATCTTCTCTTCTTTCTGAAAAAGTGCAAGAAGGGAAGCCGGGGTGCGATTTTCCATATATTCGCGGATTTCTTCAAGAGACACCCCCAGCTCTTTTAAGGTATAAATTACATCAAATACGTCAAGCTGGGCAACAGAATAATAGCGATACCCGTTTTCTGTCTTTACTTCAGGAGAAAAGAGTCCAATTTCATCATAATAAAACAGGGTGTGTTTTGTCACGCCTGCAAGCCTTGCAAATTCCCCTGTTGTAAGAAAGCTCTCTTTATTCATTTTCTTTTTCTCTCCATAAAACTCTTGACTATCGTGTTACCCGATACTTTATCATAACAGTTACTGACAAAAATTTCAAGAAAGGTGTGATATAAAATGTCAAATTCTATCGCAAAAGACTTTAAACTTTTTTCGCTGCTGCGTTTTGCGTTTCCTACTATGGTGATGATGGTTTTCATGTCTCTCTATACCATTGTAGATGGAATTTTCGTATCCAGATTTGTAGGCGAAGAAGCACTCTCCTCTGTCAATATTGTATATCCCGTCATTAATCTTTTAATTGCAGCAGGAGTCATGCTCGCATCAGGAGGAAGTGCTGTCATTGCAAAAAAACTGGGAGAGGGAAAAGAAAAAGAGGCAAAGGAGGATTTCTCTTTCCTGGTACTCTTCGGCTTTATTCTGGGAGTTCTTATGATGATTTTTGGAAATCTTTTTCTGGAACCAATCGTGACGGCTCTGGGAGCAACGCCCGTACTTGTTGATTACTGTATGGATTATCTTGGTATCTGTCTTTTCCTGGCTCCTGCCTGTATGCTGCAGCTTTTGTTCCAGACTTTTTTCGTCACTGCCGGAAAGCCCATTGCAGGGCTTGCTCTTACTATAAGCGGCGGAATTGCAAATATGGTTCTTGATTATCTTTTTATGGGACCTTTGCATATGGGAATCAAAGGGGCGGCGCTTGCAACCGGAATCGGACAGTTGATTCCTGCTGTAGCAGGTCTTGTTTATTTTTCCTGTTTCCACGGCTCTCTTCATTTTGTCCGTCCGAAATTCCGTTTCCGGATCCTGATGGACAGCTGTACAAACGGCTCATCAGAGATGGTAACAAATCTCTCCACCGCAGTTGTCACCTATCTTTTTAATATGGTCATGCTGAAATTTTTAGGAGAAACCGGGGTTGCGGCAATTACGATCGTGCTTTACGGCCAGTTCCTTTTCACTGCCATGTACATGGGATTTTCTATGGGAGTGGCTCCCGTTATCAGCTACAATTACGGAAGGGACAACCGTGTGCTTCTTCGGAGAATTTTCAAAATATGCGTCGGATTTATTTCTGTTTCCTCTGTTGTCATTACTGCCCTTGCCCTTTTAAGCGCTCCCTTTATTGTGCAGATTTTCACACCGGTGGAAACAGAAACGTATGCTATTGCAAAAGAAGGATTTTTCCTGTTTTCCATAAACTATATATTTGCTGGAATCAATATTTTTGCCTCTTCTATGTTTACGGCATTTTCCGATGGAAAAACATCGGCAATTATTTCCTTTGTCCGCACCTTTGTACTTCTTGTGCTGAATATTCTGCTTCTCCCTGCTGTTCTGGGAGTAACCGGCATCTGGCTTGCTGTTCCGGCAGCAGAGTTTTTCACCGTATTTTTATCTCTTTTCTATTTCCGGAAAAAAAGAAATGTTTACCATTATGTGTAAGAAAAAAGCTTCCCTCATTTTTGAAGGAAGCCTTTTTGTGCTTTATTCTGCCGGAATACAGTTTACTGACCGGTTAAAAAATCTATAAAAGAGATGTCCGTAAATACTTCCGCATACATTATGGAAAATACGGAAGAAAACAGCTGCCGGAAGTCCCAGAAGCCCTGTGGCAACTGCCATTGCTCCAAGAGAGTTAAATACCGACTGCCAGCCGTAGCTTGCGGAAAGTCCCACTCCGATCCCGCCTATAATTCCCGCATAAGAGAGGAAGGAAGGCGGCAGTATGACATAAAGGACCACAAATAAAATACCGCCGAAGAGATTTCCCGGGATCCTTCCTTTTGTTCGCTTCTTTAAATCCTGCTCAAAAGGAACCATAACTGACATAACAGCAATTCCGATCCACATAGAACGCGGGAAATGGAGAAGCTCTGCAAAACACATGGCAGAAGAAACTCCAAGCGTCATGGAAATCTGCCATCTTGTTCGTGAGGAATGAATATCAAATTCTTCAAAAATACTTTTTAAATCTCTCTTGTACTCATAATTGCGGTGTCCTCTGTAGAATACAATCCCTGTGAGCACCGCTCCCAGTACAAGCCCTGCAATTCGAAGTCCGTAATCTTTTCCTGTCACATCATATCCGTAAAGAAGAAGATACCCCAGAATCACAGTGGAATGGTTTGACATAATAATATTATGGCAACTGATAAATGCGAGAAGAAAAATAAACGCAATATTCAGTACCATTCCGGGAACCGGACCAGCCATATTCGCAAGTCTGGGACCTATGATTAAAATCCCGAAAATAGCTGCCATCACTTTAAGAGAATGGCGCATACAAATCCCAAAATCTGCATTCTTAAATACCATGAGAAATAAAAGTACCACAACGCCTACTGTGCTGTTTCCATCTCCAAAAATCCGGCCAAATGCCATAACAAATGCCATACAGAAAAGCAGGGTAATCCCAATTTTAAACATATAGATACATGTATGATGAAGTTTCTCCCGTGGGCTTTTGGCATTTTTTACCATTGCCTTTGAGCCAGCCTGATTTAACTGCAGTTCCTGATAAAATGTCATAAAATCAATCCTTTCTTTTCTGTTTTCAGATAGCAAGGAAGCATTATAACATTGCTTTCTGTGTTTGTCAATTTTTATTGAAATCTGCGGTTTCATAAACCACTTCATTTTCTTTGACTGTCATAAGAACCTGGATCGATGTCAGTTTTTCCGGCTCTGTTTCCAGTGGATCTTCACTTAATATTACAAAGTCTGCTTTCTTTCCTTTTTCAATCGTTCCCTTTTCCTCTTCTTCAAAATACTGATACGCCGCGTATACCGTGATGGCTTTTAATGCTTCCATCACAGAAACCCGTTGATTTTTTCCAATACTCTGATCGGATTTTGAAATGCGGTTCACTGCGCTCCATACGGTACGGAGCATATCCGGAGGAACAACAGGCGTATCCTGGTGAAAGGTATATTTCATGTGGTTTTTTACGGCTGATTTTACAGGCGAAATCTGACTTCCTCTCTCCCGCCCGAAATTCTTTACATGAATATCTCCCCAGTAATAGGTATGCACCACAAAAAAGCTTGGCATCATCTGCATTTCTGCCATTCTCTTTAACTGGTCTTCTCTTACAAGCTGGGCGTGTACCATCACTGCGCGGTGGCTGTCTTTTTCGCCCAGTTTTCCCATCGCTGCTTCAAACTGTGTAATATACTGTTCTGCCGCTGCATCGCCATTACAGTGGGCAAGAAGCTGTTTCTTTTTATGAAGCGCCAGTTCAATATATTCCTCCAGTTTTTCGTCTGTATAAATGGGATAACCGCAGTAATCCTCTTCTCCTTCATACGGCTTTGAAGTCCAGGCAGTTTTTCCCTGAGGAGAACCGTCCAGGAAAATTTTAAAGCCGCCCATCTTGAAATGTCCGCAGTAACGTTCTGCATAATCCGGCTCTTTCTCAAAAATATCGGACATGGTGGTAATGTCTGCGAAACCCACTATATCCAGTTTGAAAAGCCCCTGTTCTGCCGCGCATTTCAGCAGTTGAAACAAAGGTTTTCCGACCATGCCGTCCTGCACGGTGGTAATACCGTAGGAAGCGTACATAGTCTGCGCTTTCACGAGCAGTTCCATCAGTTTTTCCACAGAGGTCATGGAAAGCTTCGACTGGAAATTCAAAAATGCTTTTTCTTCCATATAGCCGTCCGGTATCCGTGTATTCTCTGTTCTTCCGTATTTTCCTCCCGGACAGTCCTCTGTCTTTTCATCGATTCCCTGCATTTTTAGAGCTTTGCTGTTGGCAACACCCATATGGGAGGACGCGTGTACGATTAATACCGGGTGTTCTCTGCTGATCTCGTCCAGAACAGATTTATCCGGATGTCTTTTTTCCTTCAGAAAATTCTGGTCATAATTTCTTCCGATGATCCACTCTTCTTCTGTAAGATTTCTTTCTTCTGCAAATTTTTTCATTTCTCTTATTATATCTGAGAAGCTTTCGCAGAAAGATAGATCACACTGAAGCATGGCATTGGCAGCGCCTGCAAAATGAGAATGTGCGTCAATGAAACCGGGCATCATGGTTTTCCCGTGTAAATCTACCACCTCATCTCCTGCTTCTTTGTCTGCCATTACCTCTTTTTCTGTTCCAACAGAAAGAATCCTCCCGCCTTTTACACATACGGCTTCTGCGTAAAGGCTGTTTTCATTCATTGTGAGAATCGTTCCATTTGTATAAAATGTTTTTGCCATGTTATTCCTCCGTTTCTTACCAGCTTCCGCCTCCACCTCCACCGAAGCCTCCGCCGGAAAATCCGCCTCCGCCTGAGAAACCGCCGGAGGAGCCGCTGCTTCCACCGGAAGATTCGGAAGGCTTTGGTGTGGAAATCGTTGTCGCCGCATAATCCATATCTGCGTGCATCATTCTGTGCATCGTATAATGATCAAAATGCGTATAAGGTACCTGTGTCTCATACCAGTCCGGAGAAGGAAGCGTCAAATCCTTCATTTTGTCGAGTAAAATATCTGTAAGACCAAATACATAGGCAAAAGGAAGAATATGATAAAAAAGCTGCGGCGAATCTTTTGCGATTACCTGCATTCTCTCCAGCTCTGCTGTCTCAATAAAATCACGAAGCCCTAAAAGACGCCCGATCCACTCAGAACATTCCTCTGTACGCTTTTTCATAAATCCTGTAAAAGCAAGACCTGCACATGCCGCAGCACCGGCTGCTAAAAGTCCGGGGAAGAAATTCAGCATATCTCCTTTAAGCATTGCGATACCATAAATAACTACAAGGGAAACGACCGAAGTCACGCTCATAGCTACAGAAATACTTCCCATAAGTATCCGGGATTTTCTGGCAGTCGCATACCAGTAGTCTACAGTATGACTGAAAATCACAAGCCCGGTGAGATACAGCGCCGGCAGAACCAGGATAAGGAGATTTGTCATAGTCATCTTCATAAGAATAAAAATAGAAAAAAATACAGGAATACAGCTTAAAAATCCGGCTCCGATCCTTGCTCTTCTGGAAGCTTTTGTATATACCTTTTCTTTGTAATTTTCCTCAATCCACGCTTTTGTTCTTGAGAACGTCGTTGCCATTCTGTACCTGAGATTGCTTATTTTCACTTTTTTTCCTGCAGGCGCGTGTTTTCCGAAAATTCCGGTAAAAAATTCTTTCTCATATTTTGGCGCGTCATCAGGCAGCTCAGAAAGCTTGATAAAAGAAAGCTCCAGCTCCTCTGTCTCCTGAATCTTCATATACCCCTTGTCTGCCCAGAAAAGAATAAGTGACATAACGTCTTTATCCGATACATCTCCATCAATAATATACCCCACTGCAGCGCTGTCAAAACCTTCCGGCGGCTGAAACTGCACAGAAGGAATGATCATATTGTCTTTCCCGAAAAACCAGAACAGAAGGATCAGGACCAGAAGAGAAATCCCGCTGATGCTCAAAAGCAGGATATTTATTTCGCTTACAGAGGCAGTATTTTGAAAATATCCCTCTTCCATAGGAACATAAAACGTCATGCCGGTTCCAACAGGAAGGGGAGCTTTTAATATGCCAGATACCGTATTTCCATTCCAGGCAAGATCCACTATATCCGTTCCGTCCAGTCGCTCTCCGTACTGTCCGTAATAAATCTGAAACCGTGCTTTGTCAAATTCTTTTGGAAAATGAATTGTAAATGTACTTCCTGACGGAATTTCATTTTGCCACCCGGTTGGAAAAATATTGTAGTACGCGTCTGCATAGCCCTTTGAAGTTATCGGCGTTACATGATACTGAAGATTGTACTCCTGAGCCCCCTCCACCTGTGCTCCCTCATCTGGATCTCCCAGACGCAGTACTTTATTTCCGTTTTCTGATGTTACATAAAGCTCTTCTGACGCTTCTATCTCATCAAAAGAAGCATAGTAGGGAATTTCTTTTACTTCTCCGTTTTCTTCAAGGTGAGAAATCCTTCCCTTCTGCGGAATATACCGGTAAATCCCATGTCTTTTCAAAGAAAAGAACACGTCGATATTTTCCCGTACCAGATAGGAATTATTATCCTGTACTTCAATTTCTGTAGAATAGGAGGTGGTATCCATAAATACGTCTTCCGATACTTCCTGCGCCTCTGATTTCCCGGGAAATATCTGTCCCAGAATACTGAAATTTCCGGTTACAAGAAACAGAACAACCCATACGACAATCCAAAAATAGTTTTTTATCTTCTTTTTCACAGGCGGCTCCCCTTCCTTTTAAAATGATACTTTTACATTTTTCCTCTCTTCGCTCTCTTCCACCTCAAAAAGAGGTTTTCTTTCAAAATGAAACATTTTGGCAAGGATATTTCCGGGGAACATTTCCGTCTTTGTATTATACTTGTTTACCACACCATTATAATATCTTCTTGCCCCTGCGATTTCTTCTTCAATTTCTGACAACTGATTCTGAAGCTCTGTAAAATTTGTGTTGGCTTTTAAGTCAGGATAATTTTCCGCAATCGCAAAAAGGGAGCGCAGACTTCCCGTAAGAATATTATCATTTTGCATACGCTCCTTTGGTGCCTCTGCTGTCATTGCCATATTTCTGGCGCTCACTACCTTTTCCAGTGTTTCTGATTCATGTTTTGCATATCCCTTTACAGTCTCTACATAATTGGGAATCAAATCATACCGTTTTTTCAAAGATACGTCCATAGCGGAAAATGCTTCCTCCGTTTTATTGCGTAGTGCAACAAACCCGTTATAGGAACTGATTCCCCACAATACTGCTGCTGATAAAACTGCGCCGATAATAATCACTGCTGTCATAGTCTGCCCTCCCATTATTCTCTTATTTATGATACGGCTCTCCATTTATAATGCGAAAGCTTCTGTATATCTGTTCCAGAAGGATCACCCGCATAAGCTGATGGGGAAACGTCATTTTGGAAAAGCTCAGTCCGAAATCCGAGCGCTTCAAAACTTCCTCCCCAAGCCCTATGGAGCCGCCGATCACAAAGGTAAGATGGCTCTCGCCCTTTGTTCCAAGATTTTCTATTTTCTCTGCAAGTCCCGGAGAATCCAGCATTTTTCCGTTGATCTCCAGAGTGATCACATAAGAATCTTCTTTAATATACTTTAAAATACGTTCCGCCTCTTTTTGGCGGATCTGATTTTCCACG
This sequence comes from uncultured Blautia sp., assembly GCA_900540785.1. Taxonomy (GTDB): domain Bacteria; phylum Bacillota; class Clostridia; order Lachnospirales; family Lachnospiraceae; genus Blautia_A. Next base: position 38,261 of record UQHF01000010.1, on the reverse strand, counting down.
GTCTCGCTTGCATTGTCCGGTGTTTTCTCATCTGCCACCTCCACAATCTCAAGCTTGCAGTAACGGCTCAGACGCTTACTGTACTCACTGATAGCATCCCGCAGATACTTTTCTTTTATTTTTCCTACCGTTATCACAGTTATTTTCATTTATGATTCCTCCAGATAACTCTGAAATTCCTCCAGAGACATCAACACCTTTCTTGGTTTTGTACCCTCTTCCGGACCCACAACTCCGGCATCGGAAAGCTGATCCATAATTCTCGCCGCACGGTTAAATCCAATTTTAAACATTCTCTGCAGCATTCCTATGGAAGCTTTTTCTTTTTCGATTATAAATTTTCCTGCTTCTTCAAAATAAATATCTCGGTCATCGCCGCTACCAGGAACACCCATCGCGGAAATGCCGGCTGTATTTACCTGTTTTTCTATCTGAGGATCGTATTCCGGCTTTGGATTTTTATCTGTAAGGAAACCGACTACGCTGCTTACTTCCTCATCGGAAACGAACGCCCCCTGCAGACGGGCAGGCTTCTGATAGCCCTGCGGATAGAACAGCATGTCTCCTTTTCCGAGCAGCTTTTCTGCACCGTTCATATCAAGAATCGTTCTGGAATCCACTCCTGATGAAACAGAAAAAGCGATGCGCGACGGCATATTTGCCTTAATGAGTCCTGTGATAACATTGACAGAAGGACGCTGTGTGGCAATGATCAGGTGAATTCCGGCTGCTCTGGCAAGCTGCGCAAGACGGCAGATGGCGTCTTCCACCTCTCCCGGCGCTACCATCATAAGGTCTGCAAGCTCGTCCACGATAATCACGATCTGCGGCATTTTTTCCGGTTTTTCTTCCCCTTCCGGAATGGTCATCTTTTCAATCTTACGATTATATTCTCCAAGATTTCGTACCCCATACTCTGCAAAAGTATTATAACGGCTGCTCATCTCCGATACTGCCCAGTTTAAAGCTCCTGCCGCTTTTTTCGGATCTGTGACAACCGGAATGAAAAGATGGGGAATTCCATTATATACGCTGAGTTCCACCACTTTCGGGTCGATCATGATCAGTTTTACTTCATCTGGAGTTGCCTTATATAAAATGCTGATGATCAGCGTATTGATGCATACAGATTTACCGGAACCGGTTGCCCCTGCAATGAGAAGGTGAGGCATCTTTGCAATGTCTGTCACCACCGGTTTTCCTGCTATATCCTTTCCTGCTGCAAAAGAAAGCTTTGATTTTGCATTTTTAAACTCTTCTGACTGCAGAAGGTCACGGAGCATAACCGCGCTGTTTTCCTTATTTGGCACTTCAATCCCCACTGCCGCTTTTCCCGGGATCGGCGCTTCGATTCGAATATCCGCTGCTGCAAGGTTCAGCTTAATATCGTCTGCAAGCCCTACGATTCGGCTCACCTTCACTCCCTGCTCCGGCTGCAGCTCATATCTTGTTACAGTAGGACCGCAGCTTACATTTGTGACAGTTACATTCACTCCAAAATTATGAAGGGTATCCTGAAGTTTTTTCGCCGTCTTTCTTAAGTGAGCGTCAGAATCTCCCTGCGCTTTTCCGTCTCCTCTTTTTAAAAGTTTAAGAGGCGGAAACTGATACTCTTTTTTTTCTTTTGGCTCCCTGCTCTCTATCTCATGCTGAATATTGCGAATCCCTGTCTCAATTTCTGTCTGAGAGGATTTCGGATTTTTAGACGCCTGTCTCGGTGCAGGCACTTCTTCCTTATATTCCAGTTCTGGAGAAATCTCCGGTTCCGCTTCTCCGTCCTCTTCCCACGCTTCCTCTGGTTCTTCTGCTGGCTGCGGCTCTGAACGGTGAATGCGAAATTCCATTTCTCCCTGTCCCACAGGTTTTGCGTCTACAGACACCGTATCCTCTTCCTGGGCTTCTTCTTTTTCCTCCTCCTTATCCGGAATCAGCTTTGTTCCCTCGAGAAAACCTCCTTTTTTCTTCTGCTTCTGAGGCTTTCTCTCTTCTTCTGAAAACTCCTCTTCCTCCATAGCCTCTTCTTCGGCAAGGGCTTCCTCCAGTTCACGGATATGGCGGGCTCTTTTTTCTTCTTTAAGCTGACGCCTCTGTTTCTCCCGAAGTTCTTTTTTTAATTCTCTCTCCGGCTGTCCTTCCATATATTCTTCGTGTCTTCCTTTGACAAACCCCAGTAAGCTGTCTATTAACTGATAGAAAAACTCAAAAAAGGAACGCTGGGTAATAATAATGAGACTTACCAGAAGAACAAGAATAATAATAACATATCCTCCGACCACACCAAAAGCAGAGGTAGTGGAAATGCAGATTGCTCCTCCGATCACGCCGCCTCCTGTTCGGTAATCCGAGCAGAGGTGGTAATAGTCCATCAATGTGGTACTTTGCATATATCCTTCTGTGAGGAGCTGAACAAGTCCGCAGAGGAAAATAAAAAATGCCGCTCCAGCCAGAACTTTTTTGTAAGCCAGACGGTTGCTGCGATTAGAAAGGAGAAATGCCGCTCCAATAAAGAGCAGCACCGGAAATATATATGCCAGAAGTCCCATTGCTCCAAAAAGGAAGCTGCTGATCGCGTTTCCCACAATTCCTCCCATTCCAAAAGCACTTGCCAGAAGAATGATAGATGCTGCAAGAATTACCAGAAGAATGATCTCCGTCTGAAACCCACTGGAAGTCTGCTGTTTCTTTTTCGTTGTTTTCTTTTTGTTTCTGTTCGTCTTTGAAGCTGCCATATGAAAAGCTTCCCTCCCTGAAAATAAATTTATGTTCTTCTGTCATTCAGACAGATTTATCGTAACAGTTCACAACTATCCATTATCCAAAGGTTACTGCGATCCCTGCAATCCCCGCTAAAAAACAGTAAAATGCAAAGTATTTAAACGGCAGTGTCTGTGTGATCTTTAAAAGAAAATGGATCAGAAAATATCCGGTTACTGCAGAAGCTGCCATACCGAGGATATAAATGGCTCCTGTTCCCACACTCATATCTGCAGCTGCAAACTGGGGCACTTCCACAAAAAAAGCACCGATAATGGCAGGAACTGATACCAGAAATGAATATTTCACTGCAAATTTACGGCTGAATCCACAGAAAAGCGCTGCACCCATTGTAAGTCCGCATCTGGAAAGCCCTGGAAAAACAGAAAGTCCCTGACAGATTCCAATCCACATAGCGTCTTCGTATCCACAGTTTTTCGGAGTTTTATTGCCCCCTGCCCTGCTTAGATCTATCACCAGCAGCCATACTCCCGTTAAAAGAAGAAAAATCCCCGGCACAACAGGAGAAAGTGCAGTACGCTGTACCAGTCTTCTTGCCGTATATCCAAGAACTGCCGTTGGAATAAAGGAAACTACAAGAAGCGCAGTCAGCCGCCTGTATGTACCTTTTACAATTTTTGCATAATGGAGAGAATCACCTGTCCGCTTATTATGGATAAAAAGATATACATTCCCCACTATGTCCATAACCATACCCACAAGCTCGACCCAGATTCTCTTCAAATCCTTATGAAAGACGGAAAATACCGCAACCAGCGTTCCCACGTGAAGAAGTGTTTCAAAAAGAATCCCTCCCTCATGCCCCATTCCCAGAAGATTTTCTATCAGGCTTGTGTGTCCGAAGCTGCTCACCGGTAAAAATTCCGTAATACCCTGTAAAATTCCTAATAAAATCACGTATAATGCTGCCATATGTACTCCCTTTTCTGATACTTTATGGAAGGATTTCCCTTACCCTTAGTTTCTTATTATAGCATAGGAATGCCCGGGACACAACAAAAGAAAAACGAAGCTCCGTTTCGGAAGCTCCGTTTTTACGTTTCGTTTATTTATTTTGCATATTTGTTTTTGATAAACTCATCAATACCTTTTGCGCCTGCTTTTCCTGCTCCCATAGCAAGAATTACAGTTGCTGCGCCTGTAACGGCGTCACCGCCTGCGTAAACGCCTTCTTTTGATGTTTTACCTGTCTCTTCATCTGCGATGATGCATTTTCTCTTATTAATGTCAAGACCGATCGTAGTGGAAGAGATCAGCGGGTTTGGAGAAGTTCCAAGAGACATGATCACTGTGTCAACCTCAATCTCAAACTCGGAACCCGGAATTTCCACAGGACGTCTTCTTCCGGAAGCATCCGGCTCGCCAAGCTCCATACGCACACATTTGATTCCTGTTACCCAGTCGTTTTCGTCTGTAAGGATCTCTACCGGGTTTGTAAGAAGGTCGAAGATCACACCTTCTTCTTTTGCATGATGAACTTCCTCAACTCGTGCCGGAAGCTCAGCCTCAGAACGACGGTAAATAATATGTACCTCTGCGCCGAGACGGAGAGCTGTTCTTGCAGCGTCCATCGCTACGTTTCCGCCGCCTACAACTGCAACTTTTTTGCCGTGGAAGATCGGAGTATCATAATCTTCGCGGAACGCTTTCATAAGATTGTTACGTGTCAGATACTCATTTGCGGAGAATACGCCGTTTGCCTGCTCTCCCGGGATTCCCATAAACATCGGAAGACCTGCTCCGGAACCGATAAATACCGCCTCAAAGCCTTCTTCTTCCAGAAGTTCATCGATAGTTACGGATTTTCCGATAATAACATTTGTTTCAATTTTAACGCCAAGAGATTTTACATTTTCAACTTCTTCTGCAACCACTTTATCTTTTGGAAGACGGAATTCCGGAATACCGTATACAAGAACGCCGCCTGCTTTGTGAAGAGCTTCAAAGATTGTTACATCGTAGCCCATTTTTGCAAGGTCTCCTGCACAGGTAAGACCTGCAGGACCGGAACCGATGATCGCAACTTTATGACCGTTTTTCTCTTTTGCAGGAGCCGGTTTGATTCCGTTCTCTTTTGCCCAGTCTGCAACAAAACGCTCCAGCTTACCGATGGAAATCGGCTCGCCCTTGATGCCGCGGATACATTTTCCCTCACACTGGCTTTCCTGAGGACATACACGTCCGCATACTGCCGGAAGTGCGCTGGATTCGCTGATCACATGATAAGCAGCTTCCATGTTTCCTTCTTTTACTTCATGGATAAATGCCGGAATGTTAATAGATACCGGACAGCCCTGTACACATTTTGCATTTTTACAGTTAATGCAGCGTGCTGCCTCTTCCATTGCTTCCTCTTTGTTATATCCAAGACAAACCTCTTCAAAGTTCTTTGCACGAACTTCAGGAGCCTGTTCTCTTACCGGTACTTTCTTTAATACATCGCCCATTATTCGTCACCTCCGCAGTGTCCACATCCGCCATGATGTGTGTCACCTTCCTGCTGTTTTAAAATTGCACGACCTTCTGCTGTTTTATACATCTGCTGTCTCTTCATTGCAAGGTCAAAATCTACAAGATGTCCGTCAAATTCCGGACCGTCTACACATGCGAATTTTACTTCTCCGCCTACCATAAGACGACAGGCACCGCACATACCGGTTCCGTCTACCATGATCGGATTCATGCTGACGATTGTCGGAATGTTCAGCTCTTTTGTGAGGAGACAGACAAATTTCATCATGATCATCGGTCCGATGGCAACACATACGTCATATTCTTTTCCCTGATTCTGAACAAGATCGCGAAGTACATCTGTACCCATACCTTTTCTTACATAAGAACCATCGTCTGTTGTAACATAAAGGTTGCAGACTTTACTCATTTCCTCTTCCAGAATTACCAGATCTTTTGTTTTGGCTCCAACGATAGCATCTGCTGTGATCCCATGCTCATGAAGCCATTTTACCTGCGGATAAACAGGAGCTGTACCAACACCGCCTGCAACAAATACAATACGTTTTTTCTTAAGCTCGTCTAAGTCCATTTCTGTAAACTCGGAAGGTTTTCCAAGGGGACCAACAAAATCCTCGAAGGAATCGCCTGCCTGAAGTTCTGCCATCTTCATGGTAGAAGCGCCGATTGGCTGGAATACGATCGTCACAATTCCCTTCTCTGCATCATAATCGCAGATCGTAAGCGGAATACGCTCTCCTTCTTCATCCATTTTTACAATTACGAACTGGCCCGGCAGACAATGTTTTGCCACGCGCGGAGCTTCTACGTCCATAAGAAAGATGTTTGCAGCAAGTTTTTCTGCTTTCAGTATCTTATACATAATTTCCTCCTGGCATTCATATTTAACAGGTATCTGAAATGACACCTATTACATTCCCACTCATTCTTTCTTATAATAGCACAAAAAAGGAAATTAGCAAATAAGAAACTTAATTTTTTTTGTTTTTTTCTTCAATCAGCTCATAAAGTTTGGCGAGGGCTTCCTTCATACCTCCTACTTCATCAATCAGCCCCTCTTTTACAGCCTCTTTCCCCTCCAGCATGGTTCCCACATCTTTGACAAGCTGGCTGGTATCCAGCATCAGTTCCTCCAGACGCTTCTGGCTGGTGTGGGAATGACTGGAAATAAAACCGGTAATCCTGTCCTGGATTTTTTCCATATTCCGATATGTCTGAGCAACCCCGATAAACATTCCGCTGGAGCGTACAGGGTGAACGACCATCGTCGCGCTTGGAACCACAAAAGAATAATCTGCAGAAACAGCCATAGGAACCCCTATAGAATGACCGCCTCCGAGGACAAGCGATACGGTAGGAATGCTTAAAGAAGCGATCATCTCCGCAATGGCTAGCCCCGCCTCCACATCGCCTCCTACTGTATTTAACAGAATCAGAAGGCCGTCCACATTTTCATCGTCCTCGATCATGGCAAGCTTCGGGAGCACATGCTCATATTTTGTGGTCTTGCTCTGGGCAGGAGCAGATTCATGCCCTTCCACCTCACCGATGATACTGAGAAGCTCGATTCTGTGCTTCTTTTCATTTTTATCAAGAAGAACCTGCCCCATATCCCGTATCTGCCGGTTCTCTTCGCTCTCGTTTTCAAGACGCTCTGCACGTTTTTCTTCGTTTTTTTCTTTTTCCATAAAAAATACCTCCAAGAATTTTATTCCTGAAGGTATTATGTGTCAAAATCTGTTTTTCATACGGAACTTATTCATCCCAGTTATGCCATACATCTGTTACATCGTCATCGTCATCCAGAAGATCCAGTGTTTTCTGAAGGTCTTTGATCGCCTTTTCATCGGTAAGCTCCACGTATGTCTGCGGAATCATTGCCACCTGTGCCTCAAGAAGCGGAACGCCTGCGCCTTCCAGCGCCTCTCTTACTGCACTGAAATCGTCCGGAGCTGTGAGAACCTCGAAGCTGTCCTCCTCCTCGGAAAAGTCTTCCGCTCCCGCATCGAGAGCGATCATCATAAGCTCGTCTGCGTCCATCTCGCACTCTTCTTTATCAATGATGATCTGACCCTTCTGGTCAAACATGAAGGATACACAGCCCTGTGTTCCAATGCTTCCGTTTCCTTTTGTGAAGGCATTTCTTACATTTCCTGCAGTACGGTTCTTATTGTCTGTCAGAGTTTCCACAATGATAGCTACTCCGTTTGGACCGTATCCTTCGTATACTGCTTTTTCATAGTTATCTGCTGCATCTGCGCCTGCAGCCTTTTTGATTCCACGGTCAATGGTATCGTTTGGCATGTTGTTTGCCTTTGCCTTTGCGATCACGTCGCGAAGCTTGCTGTTATTGTTCGGGTCCGGACCGCCGGCTTTTACAGCCATTACGATCTCACGTCCGATCACTGTAAAAATCTTTCCTTTTTTGGCGTCATTTTTCTCTTTCTTGTGCTTTATGTTTGCGAATTTTGAATGTCCTGACATTTGTCTTCTCCTTTTGTTTCTTGTTTTATTTTTTCGGCACGCACACGTCCGATCGTCTTATTTCCCAACGACAGGATTTGAAAGCGGTAGCCGTTTGCAACAATTTCTTTATCCAGGTCTTTCTTTGTGGGGATATGTCCCAGAAGAGAAGTTAAGTATCCGTTTAACGTCTCAAACTCACAGTCTCCGAAATCGACTCCAAGCTCCTCCTCCACATCTTCCAGATTTACAAGACCGTCTATCATAACGCTGTTATCAATCTGGGGGCGGATGGTCACCTCATCTTCATCATACTCATCTAGAATCTCTCCCACGATTTCTTCCAGAATATCTTCCATAGAAACAAGACCTGCTGTCTGTCCGTACTCATCTACTACGATTGCCATGTGAAGCTTCTTTGCCTGCATGGTATGGAAAAGATCCCCGATTCCCCTTGTTTCCGGGATAAAGGCTGCGGTACGTATCAGTCCCGGCAGTTCCTTTAAAGGCTTGAATTTTGCCCAGGGATTCTTTGTCATAAACTTTAACGCATCCTTGTAATGGACGATTCCTACGATATTGTCAAGATCTTCTCTGAAAACAGGATACCTGGAATTTCCTTCCTCAAGCATCTCGTCAATCATTTCCTGAAGAAGCATTTCCTCATCAAAAGCGACCACATTTTTTCTGTGTGTCATAATGTCCTTTGCTTCTGTCTCATTAAAAGAAATAATATTCTGGATCATTTCCGCTTCATTTTCCTCTATGACACCCTGCTCATGAGCTTCGTCCACCATAGAGATGATCTCCTCCTCTGTGACAGCCTCCATTGTCTGATCAAGAGTGATGCCAAAAGGTCTTGCCGCAAGCTTTGCGATCCAGGTAATGCACATGGTAACCGGGTAAAGTATGTTTGAAAAAAACGATACTACCCCAAGCCACCTGTAGGCAAAGCGCTCCGGGCTGAAGCTTCCGATCCTGCGGAAGGTAAGAATGCCGAGGGCTGCCAGAAGGATCACTCCCGGAATCAAAACCAGAAGCATTGCAGGAATGTGCTTTATGTAGGGATGAAATTCCCGGACAGCCCAGGGTACAAAAAACGTACCAAAGCAGATTCCCGAAGAAATTACCATAAGAGGAATGGCATTTACATACTGAGACGGATGATTCATAAACTCAAGAAGCTTTATCGCTTTTTTATCCCCTTCCAGGGCACGTCTCTGTAATTCCCCTTCACTTAAATTCTGAACGGCTGCTGCAAATCCATAGAAAATACCGTTCAGTAAAAACAGCATGAATAAAATAATGATGCCCCATAAGGGCAGACTACTGCCATCTTCCATTATTTATCTCTTACTCCTTTGTAAATAAATCCACAGTTACTGCTAAAATATAGCACTATAACCATCTTTCGTCAAGACCAGCCTAAAATGTAAGCTCCAGACTGATTTCTAGGGCATGATTCACACGGTCAAGCATGGGACCGTCCAGATGGCACACCTTATCTTTCAGCCTTCTCTTATCGATTGTGCGAAGCTGCTCTAAAAGGATCACCGAATCTCTCTCAATCCCGTAAGCAGACGCGTCGATCTCTATATGTGTCGGGAGCTTTGCCTTATTCATTTTAGAAGTTATGGCGGCGCATATGACAGTCGGGCTGTGCCGGTTTCCCACATCATTCTGTATAATGAGCACCGGCCGGATCCCTCCCTGCTCGCTTCCCACCACAGGTCTTAAATCTGCATAAAAAATATCCCCTCTTTTAATTACCACACAATTCACACTCCGATTCTGTTTCGGCATTGCCTTATTTTAGGAATAGTATTTCCATATTTTTCTTGTGTATACATGCGTGGTGCATTTCTTTTAAGAGAAGAAACTTAATTCTCCTGTCTCTTTTTTGTTCTGTATATAAATTCTTGGAACGCGCTTGCTGATCTCGCAGAGAAATTCATAAGAAAACCTTCCGGAAAGATCTCCGATGGTATCTGCATCGATCCGCTCCTCTCCGTCACGTCCCAGAAGGGTAACTTCGTCTCCTTTTGCCACATCCGGAATATGAGTAACGTCCACCATAAACTGATCCATACACACCCTTCCAAGTATGGGTGCTTTTTTTCCGCGGATCAAAACCCAGCCCTTATTGGAAAGGGTGCGCGGGTATCCGTCCGCATATCCCACCGGTATCGTGGCAATGATCGTATCTTTCTCTGTCACAAATGTTCCGCCATAGCTTACTGCTGTTCCCGGCTTTACCTTTTTCACATAAGACACATGGCTTTTTAATTCCATAGCAGGAATGAGGTCAAGGGCTTCTTTTTCCACCTCATCGGAAGGATAAACACCGTAAATGGTGATCCCTGCCCGCACAGCGTCCATATTTGCCTCTGAAATACGCATGATGCCGGCGCTGTTGGAACAGTGGCAGAGAGGAATTTCTATTTCCTGGTCTTTTAAAAGCTGTACAAAGTGCTGATAACGGGAAAGCTGTACAAGAGCAGGACTTTTATCATATTCATCTGCCCTTGCAAAATGAGTGAAAATCCCCTCGATTTCCAGCTCCGGGATTTCCTTTATTTTCCGGACTTTCTCCACACTTTCCAAAGTATCGGAAAACCCGATCCGTGTCATTCCTGTATCAAGGGCAAGGTGTACCAGCGCCTTCTTTCCTGTGTGCGCTGCTGCCTCTGCAAATTTCTGTGCAGTCTCCACATCGGATACCGTAATCCGTATATCCAGAGCGGCAAGTTCCTGAAAATGCTCTTCAAAAACAAGTCCCAGGATCAGAATGGGCTTTGTCACCCCGGATTTTCGAAGGGCAATGGCTTCCTCTGCTGTTGCAGCCGCAAATCCCCATATGTAATCGTAATCGTGGATAAGCCGCGCCACAGCGTCTGCGCCGTGACCGTAGCCGTCTGCTTTTATCACAGCAATGATTTTCGTATCTTTTCGAATGCGCTTTCTCATTTCCTCAAAATTATGTGCAATGGCATCAAGGGAAACCTCCGCTCTGATACGCTGGTATTTCTTCATAATACTTCCTCTTTTCTGCAAAATGCCTCAGGCAGCGCCTCAATGAGATTCCTGGCTGTAAGAGAACGGGAACCGTATTTTTCTGCCGCAATATCTCCGCATCGTCCGTGGAGATACACCCCGAGAGCAGCCTTTATTTCCGGAGCAGTCGTATCTTCTCCGTCCAGATACATACAGAATACAGCCGCAAGGATTCCAGTCAGTACGTCTCCGCTTCCCGCTGTTGCCATTCCGTCGTTTCCGGAAAGGTTCAAATAAAGCACTCCTTCTCTGCCTGCTGTTACAGTACAGGCATCCTTTAACACACAGGTTGTCTCTGTCTCCTGTGCATAGGAAAGAGCCGTCTCTGCCATACAGTTCTGGATTTCCCCGATTGTTTTTCCTGTGAGGCGGCTCATCTCCCCGATATGCGGAGTGACAACTACATGCTCCCCGAGATATTCCTTCCACTTTGGCCGCATAGCCAGAAGGTTCAGCCCATCTGCGTCCAGGATTACCGGTTTATGAAGCTCTCCTGCTTTCTTTAAAAACCAGAGCTCCCTTTCATAGCTTAAACCGTAATTGCTAAGACCGGGACCGATCACCACCACATCACACCAGGAGAGGATCCGGCTGTTTTCCTCCTCTGTAAATGTGCAGGATACCATAGCCTCCGGAAGAAGGATCTGCAGAGGGATTCTATTTGCTTCCACTGTCTGGATCTGAACCATGCCTGCGCCTGCTTTTAAGGCTGCGGCAGCGCTTAAATAGGCAGCTCCGCACATCCCTTCCGAACCAGCTACAACAAGGACTTTTCCAAACGTTCCCTTATTTCCCGAAGGACGACGGACCGGCAGGAGAAGAAGATCCTCTTCCTGCATGGCAAACGTGCTTCCCTGACCTTCTGTTCTGTAAATGCCAATATCCGCTACTACGGTTTTTCCCGCATACATTCTTCCCGGATAAAAACAAAGTCCCCGTTTTCGAAACCCAAAGGTAACGGTCAGATCTGCGCGAAAGGCGATTCCCATTTCCATTCCTGTATTTCCGTCAATTCCTGAAGGAATATCAACGGCAATTTTTTTCGCAGAAGAATCATTCATACAGTGAATGAGATTTTTCATACTTCCCTCTACAGGTCTTGAGAGTCCTGCGCCGAAAATGGCATCTACTATAGTAGTATATTCACGCCACTGCGGGTTATTCACACGAGGTACATGATAACTTCTCGCAATTTTCCACTGAAGAGCTGTCTCCTCTGTCATGGACTCTTCTTTTCCCGCAAGAAAAATGTGGGTGCAGATTCCTTTAAGATGCAGCATTCTTGCAATGGCAATCCCGTCTCCTCCGTTGTTTCCGCAACCACACACAACGAGAATACGCTCCTTCGGCTCCAGTATTTTTTCTGCTTCCTCCACGCATTTCAGAGCGGCACGCTCCATCAGAACGCAGGAAGGAATCCCCATTTCTCTGATCGTATGATTATCAAGCGCCTTCATCTGGCTGCATGTCACAATTTCTTTCATTTTACATCGTCTCTTTTTCTGTCTGTTTCTGGCGGTACTGGCTCAGATTATAAGAAAGTGTCATAAGACTTTCGGAAAGATGCACATTCTCTACGATCACATCTTCCGGAGCATCAAGATCAATATGGGCAAAATTCCAGATCGCCTTGATTCCATTTTCTATTAAAATCCCTGCCATTTCCTTTGCCTTATTTTTCGGCAGTGTCAAAATTGCAATTTCCACATGGTGTTCTTTCAGGAAAAAAGGAAGTTCGCTTAACATCTGAATTTCAATGCCTCTTACGGCAATGCCCTCCAGAACAGGATTTACATCAAAAATTCCCACAAGCTTGAATCCTCTTTTTTCAAAATCCACGTAATTGGCAAGCGCCTGTCCCAGATTACCCGCACCTAAAATAATCATGGGGTGTACGGTATCAAGCCCCAGGATTTTTCCAATCTCTGTATACAGGTATTTTACATTATAACCATATCCCTGCTGCCCAAAACCGCCAAAATTATTCAGATCCTGACGGATCTGAGATGCAGTAACGTGCATTTTTTTGCTCAGATCATTGGAAGAAATCCGGTCTACATTTTCTTCCAAAAGCTCCCCTAAATAGCGATAATAGCGTGGCAGACGCTTAATCACCGCCCTCGAAATCTCTTTTGCCTCCACAACTGTTCCCTCCTTAGAATACTATGTCAATTATACCGAAATGACATTTTATTGTCAAATAAAGTTAATTTGTTCTTTCAAAAAAAGGAATTTTTCTGTATAATAATATAGATATTTAAGAAAAAACGGAGGAATACCCATGATTTTGTCATGTCATAACCTGTCAAAATCCTTTGGCGAAAAAATTATTTTAAAGGACGCTTCCTTTCATATAGAAGACCGAGAAAAAGCTGCCCTTATCGGAAACAACGGCGCCGGAAAAACAACACTTCTTCGCATCATCATGGACGAACTGCCCTGTGATTCCGGGAATGTTGTCATTTCCAAAGATAAAAACATCGGTTACCTTGCCCAGTATCAGGATATACACGGACATCATTCCATATATGAAGAGCTTCTCACTACAAAGCAGCATATTCTGGATATGGAAAGCCGCCTGCGCACCCTGGAACAGGATATGAAGGACGCTTCCGGCGAGGCGCTGGAATCCCTTATGAACACCTACACAAGGCTGAATCATCAGTTTGAACTGGAAAACGGCTATGCGTACAAAAGCGAAGTAACCGGCGTGTTAAAAGGTCTTGGCTTTGGAGAGGAAGATTTTACAAAACAGATTGAAACCCTTTCCGGAGGACAGAAAACAAGAGTGGCTCTCGGTAAGCTCCTTTTATCGAAACCGGACATTCTCCTTCTTGACGAGCCTACCAACCATCTGGATATGGAGAGTATTTCCTGGCTGGAAACGTATCTTCTGAATTATCCGGGCGCTGTATTGATCGTGTCCCATGACCGCTATTTCCTTGATAAAGTTGTCACAAAGGTAATTGAAATCGAGGCTGGAAATATTTTAAGCTATAACGGAAACTACTCTTCTTTTGCCTTAAAAAAAGCACAGCTTCGTGACGCCCAGTATAAAGCTTACTTAAATCAGCAAAGAGAGATCAAACACCAGGAAGCTGTAATTGCAAAGCTGAAATCCTTTAACAGAGAAAAATCCATACGCCGTGCAGAGAGCCGCGAAAAAATGCTGGATAAAATCCAGCGTCTCGATAAGCCGGTGGAAGTTCAGAATCAGATGCGGATTTCCCTGGAACCACGTTTCGTAAGCGGAAACGATGTGCTCTCTGTGGAGGGTCTGTCCAAATCTTTTCCCGGCCAGACGCTCTTTACAGATATTTCTTTTGAGATCAAGCGTGGAGAACGGGTTGCCCTCATTGGAAATAACGGAACAGGCAAGACCACTATGTTAAAGATTTTAAACGGCATTCTCCCGGCGGACGCAGGAGAATTTACCCTCGGCTCCAAAGTGCAGATCGGCTATTACGACCAGGAACACCATGTGCTTCACACGGAGAAAACAATATTCCAGGAGATTTCCGATACGTATCCCACGCTTACAGAAACAGAAATCCGAAACATGCTGGCAGCATTCCTTTTTACAGGGGACGATGTATTTAAAGAAATTTCCGCCCTTTCCGGCGGAGAGAGAGGACGCGTTTCTCTTGCAAAGCTTATGCTTTCCGAGGCAAATTTCTTGATTCTCGACGAGCCCACCAACCATCTTGACATTGCCTCAAAGGAAATTCTGGAGGAGGCCTTAAACAGCTATACAGGAACGGTTCTCTACGTTTCTCACGACCGTTACTTTATCAACCAGACTGCAACCAGGATCCTTGATCTTACAAATCAGGCAGTTGTAAATTACATTGGAGATTACGATTATTATCTTGAGAAAAAAGATGAGCTGACAGAAAAATATGCCCCTTCCCAGGCAGAAGAATCGGAAGTAAAAAATATTTCCGAGAGCAAGCTGACCTGGCAGCAGCAAAAAGAAGAAGAGGCAAGAAAAAGAAAGCTTGCAAATGAGCTGAAAAAAGTAGAAGCCCGCATTGAAGAGCTCGAAACGAGAGATAAGGAAATTGACGAAACTCTTGTACTTCCTGACGTGTGTACTAATGTTGCCCGCTGTACAGAACTCAGCCAGGAAAAAGAGGCAGTCTTAGAAGAGCTGGAGACTTTATATGAAAGATGGGAGGAGCTTGCGTAATGCAGGCTCCTTTTTCTCTGCCGGAAAATCATAACAATTCTTTCAGATACGGTTCAAAGCATACGCCCTCATTTCTGTCCGTTCCTTCCTTCACAGTCTGATGAAGGGCTTTCTCAAGAAAACGGGCAGCTTTTTCTGCACAGTCTTTCATAGGTAGTCCCTTTACAAGCCCTGCACTTAACACAGAAGCAAAGAGATCACCTGTGCCGGAGTAGCTTCCCCCTTCTTTTTTTGAAAACACCCAGACATTTTCTTCTGCCTCACATACGAGATTACCCATGTACGCCTGCTTTTCTTTTCTGTGCTCCACTCCTGTTATGACAGCCGTCTGAAGACCGTATTCTTTTAAAAGGCGCTTTCCGTATGTTTCCGCTGCTCTTAAAAAAGCCTCCTCTCCCTCCTTTTCCAGAACCTTCCACTGTGTTTCCGTCTCTTCTTTTCCACAAAGAAGAAGCATGGCTTCTGTAAGATTCGGCGTGATCACATGGGCTCTTTTTACAAGAGAGCGCATACAGCCGCATAATTTTTCCGTATAAAATCCGTGCGCCTTCCCATTGTCTCCCATAATGGGGTCTGTGAGGATTTTTGTATCTTTTCCTGCAAAAGCGTTTAAAAACTCCTGGATTTTCTCTGCCTGCGCTTCCCCTGCAAGAAATCCTGTATAAATTCCGTCCGGCGCAAAACCGATTTTTTTCCATTCCTCCATTATCTGCTCAAGACGCTCTGTATAATCGTCATAAAAATAAGAAGCGTATCCTGTCTGATTGCTTAAAACAGCCGTTGGCAAAGGCACTGCCTGCACGCCCATTACAGATATAACAGGAATCGCCGCTGTCAGGGAACATTTTCCAAGACCGGATAAATCATTGATCACTGCTATTTTTTTCAATTTCTTCCCTCCATCTTGTATTCCTTTTCTTTACCGTGTAAAATACGTTTAAAGTGTATCTCACAAAACATGGAAAATCAAGTATTTTTGAAAGGACAGTTTATGAACGAACCTCTTTATCTCACCGTTTATCACCGCTATCGGGAGCTGATTTTAAACGGAAGCCTTCCTCCTGGAACAAAAATGCCCTCTCTTCGCACCTGCGCGGCGGAATTAAAATTAAGCCGCACTACCATTGAAAACGCATATTTACAGCTTGCGGCGGACGGATATATTATTGCAAGGGCGCAAAGTGGCTATTATGTGACAGACATGGGACAAAAACGAAAAGAAAAAGAAAGCGCTCCTCAGAAAGAAACGCCCGTGTACCGCTTTGATTTTGCCTCCTCAGGAGCCGACAGGGAAAGTTTCCGTTTTGATTTATGGAGGCGGTACATGAAAAGCGCCCTCCGCCAGGATTCCCGGCTTCTCTCCTACGGAGAACCTCAGGGAGAAGCAGATTTCCGGCAGGTTCTTTCTTCTTATATAAGAGAACGGCGCAATATTCTCTGCTCCCCTGACAGCATTGTGGTCGGAGCAGGCGTGCAGAGTCTTTTGCAGATCCTCTGTCCTCTCTTAAAAGACAGGGATACCGTCTCCTTTCCTACGCCCTCCTTTGTCCAGGGAAGCACCGTTTTTTCCGATTTTGGTTTTCAGATACAGTACCGCAGCAAAAATGCACATGTCATTTACGTCTCCCCTGCCCACATGACAAAATGGGGGGAAATCATGCCTGTCAAGCGCCGCCTGGAGCTGATTCGCCATGCAGCCGCCAGAGGAAGCATTATTATAGAAGACGATTTTGAAAATGAATTTGTATATCTTCAAAAACCAACCCCTTCTCTTTATAGCCTTGCAGGGGGTGAAAACGTGGTGTACATCGGTTCTTTCTCAAAGCTTCTCCTTCCTTCTATCCGGTTAAGCTTCATGGTGCTGCCTCCGCCCCTTCTTGAAGCCTACAGAAAAAAGGCAGCCTTTTATAACCAGACTGCCTCAAAAGCAGAACAGATCGCGCTCTGTCAGTTTATACGGGACGGTCATCTTGCCGCCCAGACAAGGAAGCTCAAGCGCCTGTACGCCCAGAAGCTGAAGGCTCTTCAAAAAGATGTGAAAACTGTGTTCGGAGAAAACTGTCCGCTCCGCACAGGAGCAGCCGGCACAAGCCTTGCCCTTACCCTTCCCTATTCCGGCTCTGCACAGGAGCTGAAAGAAAAGGCGGAGCAAAGCGGTCTTGCCCTCTCCTTTTTAAACGAGAAAGAGCAGGAAACAACGGTTGTTCTTTCCTGCTCCTCCATGCCTTCTGAAGATTTCCTTCCTGCACTGAAACTTCTATACTCCCTCTGCCGGGATTAATCTCTTCTGTTGTCAATCATGTAAAGCAGCGCGTTGCAGATGCAGGCTGCAATGTTGCTGCCGCCCTTTCTTCCTTTTGCCACAATATAGGGAACATCCGCCTCCATAATAAGCTCTTTTGACTGCACCACGTTTACAAACCCTACCGGAACGCCGATGATCAGCTCGGGAGATAATTTTCCCTCCTCTATCAGCTCATAAAGGCGGACAAGGGCAGTCGGTGCGTTTCCGATAGCAAAAATCAGTTTTTTATCAAGAGTTGCCGCCTTATCCATACTTGCCGTTGCTCTTGTTGTTCCGTTTTTTCTGGCAAGCTCCGCTACATCCTCATCTGACATAAAGCAGTAAACTTCTCCACCGTAACGGGAAAGGGCGCGTTTATTGATGCCGGATTTCGCCATCTGGGTATCCGTTACGATGCAGGCGCCGTTTTTAATAGCTGCGATCGCCTGTTCTACCGCATGTTCAGAAAAGCAAAGATTTTCTGCGTAATCAAAATCTGCACTTGTGTGAATACACCGTTTTACGATCAGCTCTGTTCCTGGAAGGAGCTTCTTATCTCCAAGCTCCTCTGTAATGATCTCAAAGCTTCTCTTTTCTATATCCATTGGCTTTACATTTTCAAGCTCTACCTTCATGTTTCCGCCTCCTCTTTAAATTCCCTGTTCCAGAATTTCATAAATTTTCTTCATATCAAGATGCCTGCGGAGAGTATCCGCCAGAATATCGTACTGAGTTTCCTTAAATGCCGCAAAATCCACGCCTGTAAGAGAAGATACGTCAAGTCCCTTTTTCTCTCCAATCAGACGGACGAGAGCTTCCGCACATTCCTCTTTATCAAAAACACCATGTACGTATGTACCGAATACATTGTCTCTGTATGCGCCGTCTGCCTTTTGCTGTCCGGTGACTGTATCTGTAATGGAAAGAACGCTTTTTGCCCCTTCTTTTAATACCGTCTCGCCCATATGGATTTCGTACCCTTCTGTTTCTGCACCGGAAAGTCCTGCATAAGGCCCTGTAATAGTTCCAATGGTTCCCTGTACCCTTGTTCTTGTTTTTTCTTTTGTAAACACCGTTTCAATCGGAAGAAGTCCCATGCCTTTCATAGAACCGCCTTCTTCCACGCCATAAGGATCGGAAAGGGTTTCTCCGAGCATCTGGTAGCCGCCGCAGATTCCGAATATCAGCGTTCCTCTGGAAGCCTCTTTTAAGATACGAGCCTCCATTCCGCTTTCACGCAGCCACTTTAGATCGCCCATAGTGTTTTTTGTTCCCGGAAGAAGGATCAGATCCGGATTTCCAAGCTCTCCCGGTGTTTTTACATAGCGAAGAGATACCCCCGGAATACTCTCAAACGGGTTAAAGTCTGTAAAATTGGAGATTCGCGGTGTGCGGATCACTGCAATATCAATCTGGCCGATTTCCTGATTCTTGTCAAAACGCTCTGTGAGACTGTCCTCGTCCTCCACCTGGATCTGCATATACGGCGCAACTCCCACAACGGAAATCCCACTTTTTTCTTCCAGCATTTTCACACCCGGCTCCAGAATCGTCTTATCTCCGCGGAACTTATTGATGATCAGTCCTTTTACCATATCCCGCTCCTCTTCCTCAAGAAGCTGTACTGTACCAATCAGCTGGGCAAACACACCGCCTCTGTCAATATCTCCCACAAGAAGGACAGGGGCTTTTGCCATTTTTGCCATGCCCATGTTTACAATGTCTTCTTCTTTCAGGTTGATCTCCGCCGGGCTTCCCGCGCCCTCAATCACAATAATGTCATTTTCTGCTGCCAGTGTTTCGTATGCCTTCATAATATCGGGAACCAGTTTTTTCTTATAACGGAAATAATCCCTGGCGCTCATCGTTCCCAGGACTTCTCCGTTTACAATGACCTGAGAACCCACGTCATTTGTAGGCTTTAAAAGAATGGGATTCATAAGAACAGAAGGAGCGATCCCAGCCGCCTCCGCCTGCATTACCTGGGCACGTCCCATTTCAAGCCCTTCCTCTGTAATAAATGAGTTTAACGCCATATTCTGTGATTTAAAGGGAGCCACTTTATATCCGTCCTGTTTAAAAATACGGCAAAGTCCTGCTGCAAGCAGACTTTTTCCCGCATTGGACATGGTTCCCTGTACCATTATCGCCTTTGCCATTTTTATCCCCTTTCTGCTATTTCCTTCAATGCCCGAATAAGCGTTTTGTTATCCTCATGGTTTTTTACTGCGATCCGGAAATACCCCGCTTCCAGTCCCGGATAATTGCTGCAGTCCCGGATAAGAACGCTCTTTTCCACACATTTTTCAAAAAGATTTCTTTCCCCTTTAAAGAAAATATAATTTGCCTCTGAAGGAAAGACTGTAAATCCAAGCTCTCTCATCTCTTTTTTCAGAAATTCCTGCTCTTTAAATACAGTTTCTCTTCCCTCTTTTACATATTCTGTTTCCTTTAATGCCGCCAGTCCTGCCGCCTGGGCAAGACTTGACACATTCCAGGGCTGTGTCACGCTCTCCATTTTCTGAAGTAAATCCTGGTTTGCAGTCAGTCCATAGCCGAGACGCACTCCTGCCATCGCATACCGCTTTGTAAACGCTTTTAAAAGAAACAGATTTTGGTATTCTTTTAATACGTCTTTTAAGGTGTAGGATTCCGGTTCTTTTACAAAATCAAGAAAGCATTCGTCCACCACAAGAAACACAGAATGCTCCCTGCATTTTTTCAAAACTTTCATAAGAAAATCCCGGTCTGTCAAAATTCCCGTAGGATTATTAGGGTTACATAAGAATATTATATCAAACCCTTTTGAAATTTCCTCCAGAAAGGAATCGTCCATAGAAAAATCCCGTTCCTCTTTCAGGAAAAAATGGCTGCAGACACAGTCCACGCTTGTAAGCGCCTGCTCATACTCTGCAAAGGTAGGAGCAGGAAGAAGCGCCCTTTTCGGCTTTAAAGCACGACATAAAGAAAAGATAAGCTCCGCAGCCCCGTTTCCGCAGATCACCTGGGAGGGCTTCACTCCCTCATACTGTGCAATGGCTTCTTTTAAGGGCGCGCAGCCCACCTGCGGATAATTGTTTATGTGGGAAAGACTTTCTATTATGGCGTTTTTTACACGCTCCGGCGTTCCCAGGGGATTGCAGTTTGCAGAAAAATCCACACAATTCTGATATTGATATACATTTCCTCCGTGAATATGTTTCATTTTCATCCTCCTGTTATGAAATCAGCCAGTACACAAAAATCCATACCAGTGAAAAAAGAATGGCTCCTGACCAGGCAGTTGCATATAAAAGACTATTTGCACGTTTTATATCTTCTTCTTCCACACTCCGCAGGTCATCTCCGATGGTTGGTTTTTCATACAGTTTTCCAAAATAATACGCGTTTCCTGCAAGCTGTACGCGAAGCGCCCCTGCCATAGCAGCCTCTGTCTGTGCAGAATTGGGGCTTGCATGATTTCGTCTATCTCTTTTATATATCTTTACCGCATTTTTTACGTCAAGACCTGCAAATACAGAAGAGAGCGCCATAAGCCAGCCGGAAATCCTTGCCGGAATATAGTTTACCACATCGTCAAGCTTTGCTGCTGTTCTTCCAAAATACAGGTATTTCTCATTTTTATATCCAAGCATGGAATCCATCGTATTGATCCCCTTATATAAAAACATAAGAGGAACGCCGCCCAAGACCATATAAAACATAGGAGCAATGATTCCGTCTGATGTATTTTCCGCTATGGTTTCCACAGCCGCCTTTGTGACCCCTGTCTCGGAAAGCTCCTTTGTATCTCTTCCTACGATCATGGAAACGGCATATCTGGCATCCTCAAGACTTCCCTTCTTTAATGCTTCATACACCTTCATGCTTTCTGTCTTTAACGATTTTGTGGCAAGAAGCTGATAACACCAGAACGTTTCCAGAAGAAAGGCTGCAGGAACACATACCTGGTGCAGTCCGTAAAGGATCAGAAAAGGAATACCACAGGAAAAAAGGCAGATAAGAAGAACCTCCAGGGCTCCTCCAATAAGCTCTCCCTTTTCTGTTTTCGGAAAGAATTTCCGAATCCTTTTTTCCAGAAAAGCAATGGCATTTCCGATGAGACAGACCGGGTGGTAAAGCCATCTCGGGTCTCCGAAAATTAAATCTAATATAAAGCCTGCCGCAAATGCGGCGATTGTATATTTCATTGTTCTCTCCCTTCGGAATATTCCAGGCATTGTTTTAAAAACGCCTTTGGAACTTCCGGGTTTCCATAGTAGTATAAATGGGGAAAACCTGCCATCAGGCGTTTTCCGCCCTGTATGCAGCTCCAGCCTCTCTTTCCGCCCGGCTTCTCTGCATAAAAATTCTCTCCGCAGTGAGGGGAATCAAAGTAATGGAACTCATGAGCCGGAATTTCACCTAAGTTTCCTTCTCCCAGCACTTCTGTCTGCTGTTTCAGAGAGATATAACCGAATCTTCCAAGCTTTCCTGTATGATAAGCCTTCCCTTCAATGACGCCCGCCATTTTATGGGGAACGCCTTCCATATCTTCCAGCTCCTCATGAAGATAAAGAAAGCCGCCGCATTCCGCGAGACATGGCATTCCCCCTTTGATGGCTTCTTTTACTGCCTCTCGCATCACATGATTTTTTTCCAGAGCCTCTGCGTAAAGTTCCGGGTATCCTCCGTATAATAAAAGTCCATCCAGATTTTCCGGAAGCTCTTTATCATGCACCGGAGAAAACCATACAAGCTCTGCTCCCATGCTTTTTAAAAGACGGAAATTATCTTCATAGAAAAAACAGAATGCCTCATCTCCTGCCACTCCAATCCGGAGAGATTTGGGACTTTTGTATCCATATGCCTCATTTTCTTTTAAGCACTTCTCTGACACAGAAAGCTCTCCCGCTTCCTCTGCAAGGGAGAGAATCCCGTCTATATCCAGAGTTTTTTCCAGAATTTCAGAAAGCCGGAAGAGACGTTCTTTTAATCCTTCGATTTCCTCCGGAAGCACAAGCCCGAGATGGCGGCTTTCAATAGTACAGTCCTCCACCTTCGGCACATATCCCAGAACACGTACAGGAAGCGTTTCTTCTACAAGGGCTTTCATTCGTGGATACAGCATAGGGGACATCTGGTTAAAAATCACTCCTTTTATATGGCTGTTCTCCTGAAATTCCAGAAATCCTTTGATATAAGCGGCAAGAGATACGCTCATACCTTTGCTGCTTACAATGAGAACAACCGGGGTATCTGTGGTATCTGCCAGGTCGTAGGCGCTTGCTTTACTTGTATTTCCGCCCACTCCGTCGTAATATCCCATCACGCCTTCCATCACAGCAAGGTCGCAGTCCTTTGCGTTTTCTCCAAGAAGATACCGGGTCATCTCCCCTGATGTAAAAAAAGTGTCAAGATTTCTTGATTTTGTTCCGATCACCCGGCTGTGGAACATGGGGTCTATGTAATCCGGTCCGCATTTAAAGGACGCCGGACGTAAGCCTCTGTTTACAAGAGCCTGAAGAAATCCGCAGGTGATCAGGGTTTTTCCGCTTCCGCTTGCTCCCGCTGCAAAAAGAATCCTGGGTATTTTCATAGAGAAGCCCCCCTGCATGTAAAAATGTAAATGGGATTTTCGCCCATCATCATATGATAACGTCCCACTTCCTTTGAACGGGAAACAGAGAGCTGAACAATATCGCGCTCCTGGAAGCCAAATTCACGGATGGCTTCCATTGCCTCCCCCACCGTCTCAAGGGTAATGCAGTTTATCACAATTTTAACCTCCGGATTTTTCTCAAGAAGAAGTCTTATAATATCTTTTAAATTCCCGGAAGAACCGCCGATAAACGCATGTGTGGGAAACGGAAGCTCCTCCATTGCCTCAGGCGCGCATCCTCCCACGATTTCCAGATTATCTGCTGCAAATTTCTTTTTATTTTCCAGAATGAGCGCAAGGGCGTCTTCCTTTTTTTCTATAGCATACACTCTGCCCTGATGGGCGCGAAGAGCCATCTCCACAGCAACAGAACCGGTGCCTGCCCCTACGTCATAACAGACGGAATCTTCAGAAAGTCCAAGCTTCATAAGAGAAACTGAGCGAACTTCTTCTTTTGTCATAGGCGCTTTTCCCCGGATAAAACATTCGTCCTTGATTCCATGAGTAGAGAAAAACGGCTCTGCCTTTTCGTTATATGCGCAGACAACACAGAGCGCATCTCCCTCATAAGAAACAAGCTCCTTTGCCAGCTTTACAAAAACATTCTCCTTTTCATAGGAAAGATTTTCTCCCACATAGAGAAGCACCTCTCCCATTCCGTAATATACAAGCTTTTTGGCAAGAGCGGAAACACCGTCCTTTGTGCCAAGAATCGAAAAGACTTTTTTGTTATGGCGTATGAGAGATACAAGATTGCAGTTTCTTCCATGTGCGCTTACGATTTTTGCATCGTCCCAGGAAAGTCCCGCCTTTGCCATAAAATAGACAACAGAAGAAATCCCGCAGATGACCCGGGTATCTTCCCCAAGTTCCTGAAGAAGTTTTTTTGCTCCGCTGTAAAAACCGACGTCACCGGAAAGAGCGATCACGATATGTTCATACTGCTCGTGTTCTTTGATACATTTTAAAATCTTCTCACTGTCGTATTCATAAATCACCGTATGATGGGGCATTTTTACAGAATCTGCAATCCGTCTTGCCCCGATCAAAAGCTCTGCCTCTTCCAGAGCTTTTTTCCCTTCTATGGTAAGCGTCTCTTCGCTTCCCATGCCAATTCCAAGAAGAGTAATCTGGGGTTTTAAGGAAAAACCAAACCTTTTGGAAAGCCACTTTTTACATTCTAAAAGAGACAGTCCCTCTTCTTTCAACGGTCTTCCGATAATGACAGGGATTGCGCCGCAGGAAAAAGCAGCCTCTATTTTTTCCTGAAATCCCCCCGCCTTTCCAGAATCCTTTGTCACAAGATAGCGGCAGTGAAACTGGCGGAGCATCGCCTCATTAATCTCCCTTGAAAAAGGTCCCTGCATTCCGATCAGATGCTTTCCCTCAAATCCTGCAGCGCTGCATTCCTCCATAACTGAAGGAAGGGACAGCACTCTTGCATAAAGGCGCTCCTTATAATCTTTTACTCCGAGGAACTTTTTCAGCTCCTTACTGCCAGTTGTAAGAAGGACGTTTCCTTCTGTCGTATTCAAAAACTCTGCGGCTGCTTCCGTACTTTCCACGTATACTGCCTGCTCTGCCTGTTTTCCCTGTTCCCGTAACACTCTCTGATAGCAAAATCCTGTCTTTTCACAGACGCTTTTTATGTTCTCCGTAACCTCTGCCGCATAAGGGTGGGTAGCGTCCAGAACAAGCTCCGGCTCTTCTTTTTGAAAAAAAGCTTCCATTTCTTCTCTAGTTAGCCGCCCTGTATGAATGTGAAGATACGGCGTTTCTGTAAGGGCTTTTCCCCCGTATTCCGTGGCTGCACAGGCGCATACGGAAATCTGATGTTCAGAAAGAAGACGGCACAGCTCATATCCTTCTGTCGTCCCTGCAAACACAATGACTTTTTCCATGTTTTCCTCCGGCTTATACGCCCTTATATCCTCTCGGGGTCACCATTTTTCCGCCGATTTCTTTTGTCTGGGAGTTTCCGATAAAAACTGTAGTAAACATATCTACTTCTGTGTCACGAAGCTCTTTTAAGGTCATGACCTTTTCGCATTCTCCCTCTCTTGCAATATGTCCCACAATACCGCAGATGGTATCCGGTGATTTGTGCTGCATCATAAGATCACACGCTTTCTGCAGATAATCATGGCGTTTTTTACTGGACGGATTATATAAACAGATCACAAAATCTGCCTCTGACGCACAGAGAAGACGCTTCTCAATTTTCTCCCAGGGAGTGAGAAGATCACTTAAACTAATCAGACAGAAATCATGGATCAAAGGCGCTCCAAGAACTGCCGCCCCGCCTGTTGCTGCCGTCACTCCCGGAATAATGCTAAGCTCTGTATTCGGATAATCTTTTCCCACCTCATACATAAGTCCCGCCATTCCGTAAACACCTGCATCACCGCTGCAGATCATGGAAACCGTCTTTCCTTTTTCTGCTTCCTCAAAAGCCAGAACGCAGCGATCCACTTCTTTTTTCATAGGAGTTGTCATAAATTCCTTATCTGCAAAGTACTCTTTTACAAGGTCTACATATACCGTATAACCGATGATCACATCGCTGTCATTTAAGGCTTTGATCGCTTTTCCTGTCATCTGGTCATAAGCCCCGGGACCGATTCCAACTACATATATTTTATTCAAAACGTATCCTCCAATCTTTTACTGCAAGGGCGGTTGTCACACCGTTCTCCCCTGTTTTTTTCTGAATAAGAACGCCTTTTTCCGCGCCGAGAACCGCGCTTCTCTCACACACATTATCCACTCCTGTCACAGAACGGACAAAGGAAGAAGGCGTAAATTCTCCCGGGGCTTCTAAAAGCTCTTCCCCTGTATAAGTAAGAAAAGGAATGCCCCACTCTCTGGAAAGGGAGAGAAATGCTTCCTCCTCTTTTTTTATCTCTATGCTTGTAAGGCAGGCAGCGGCTTCTTTATAGATTCCCGCCTCTTTTAAAGCTTTTCCTGCAGCCTTTCTTACACTTTCTGTATCTTTTCCTTTTCTGCAGCCCATACCGAGAGCTACGACAGGCGGCACAATGAAAACCGTCTCCTTAAAAGGTTTTCGGCTCTTGTAAACCGAAACCGAAACGCCTGTCTCCGGCAGATTTTCTTCTGTTCCCTCACAGAGAAAAAGACCTTTAGGAAGCTCCCCCTCCCAGGGAAAATCACTGAAAAATCCGACAGTTTTTCCTGCAAGAAGGGCTGCGGAAACTTCTTTTGCCGCTTTCATATTCAAAATCGCACAGCCGTTTTTCTTTGCAAATACATCTACAGCAAAACGGTTATGAAGATCTGTCGCCGTTGTGACAACCGGCTCTGCTTTCAGTATTTCCGCCGCTTTTAAGGTAAGCGCATTGGCTCCTCCAAGATGCCCGGATAAAAGAGAAATGACAAATTTTCCACACTCATCAATTACAAGGACAGCCGGATCTTTCGTCTTTTTTTGTATATAAGGAGCAATGCTTCGAACGGCAATGCCGCAGGCTCCCACAAAAATAATGGCGTCGGAATCAGAAAAGCGCTTTCCTGTCCACTGCCCTGTACTTTCCTCTATACTCTCCGGAAGGTATCGGCTTTTTCCCTCAAGCGTCACGATATTTTTTCCGCTTTCAAGCCCTTTTTTTAAGCGTCTTCCTGTCTCCCAGCCTGTAAGGCTAAAACAGATGATGGCAGTTTTCATTTTACTGCCTCGCGGAACTCTGTGGTAAATCCCGGGTCATACAGCTTGGAACGCTCATAATGTGCTGTATTTACGGCATCTCCGATGATCATAAGCGCTGTTTTTGTAATCTTATTTTCTGCTGCCGTCTTTGCAAGCGTGTCTACGGTACAGATAAATTTCTTTTCGTCTTCCCAGGTTGCCTTATATACAATGGCTGCCGGCGTATCCGGACGGTATCCGCCCTCCACGAGACGTCTGCTTAATTCCTCAAGCATGCCTGTACTTAAAAATACAACCATTGTGGCATTATGCGCTGCAAAGGACTGGATGCTTTCTTTGGAAGGCACTGGAGTTCGTCCTTCCATACGTGTGATGATCACACTCTGGGAAATTTCCGGAAGTGTATATTCCAGGTTTAAGGCGCTTGCAGCACCGCAAAAAGAGCTGACTCCCGGACAGGAATCATAGGAAATTCCCTTTTCGTCCAAAATGTCCATCTGCTCCCGGATCGCCCCGTAAATGCAGGGGTCTCCTGTGTGAAGACGAACCGTTGTCTTTCCCTCTGCTTCCGCTTTTTCCATTACGGAAATCACTTCCTCAAGAGTCATTTTCGCACTGTTATAAATAGTGCAGATGTCTTTTGAATACTCCAGAAGCTTTGGATTTACAAGGGAACCGGCGTAAATAATTACGTCAGCCTCCTCAAGATACTGTTTTCCTCTGATTGTAATTAAATCCGGCGCTCCCGGACCTGCTCCCACAAAATGTACCATTATTTTATTCTCCTTCCTCTACAATAATCAGTGAATAATATCCGGCGCTGTCCGGAATTTCCTCTACACTTTTATATATTTTCTCTTCCGGCATTCCGCAGTTCTCTACCATCATTCCCTGCGAACCAGAGGAGAGGATTGCCTCTTTTACTGTCTTCATTTTCTTACCCGCCTTCATAAACACCTTTGTGCCGGGAAGCTTTAATGCCTCCTCCACCTGGTAGGAAGCAGGAATCACATGAAGCATCTGCGCCTTCTCTACAAGACCTGTATTAAGCTTTGCGGAAACGGCACAGAAAGAAGTAATACCGCTTACAATTTCTGTAGGATACCCCATCTCTTTGATCCGTTTATGTACGTAAATATAAGTGGAATATACCGTTGGATCTCCAAGCGTTAAAAATGCCACATTCTTTCCTTCGTCCAGCACTTTTTTTACAAGAGCCGTTCCTTCGCTGTGATATTTTTCAAGAAGCTCCGGATCTTTTGTCATAGGCATGGGAACGGGAAGAAGAGTTTTTTCTGAAAGCTCCGGATACGCCCCTTCCACAATTTTATATGCCACTGTTTCCTTTGGCTCTTCCCCTGGAAGCGCGATCACATCTGCTTCCTTTATTAAGCGGAGTGCTTTTAAAGTAAGAAGCTCCGGGTCTCCCGGTCCCACTCCGATTCCGTATAATGTACCTTTCATAATAACCTCCATTACTGTTCTCTGATTCGCTTTATCAGCTCTTCTGCATCTTTTGTCTGCCCCAGATACCCATGTTCATTAGAGAAGACAACAGCACCCAGAAGAATCTGTTCGTAGGAGCGGTGATTCAGATAAAACTGAATGCGCTCCATAATTTCTTTCATTGTTTTTTCCAAATATCCATATTCTTTTAATATGGACAGCGCCTCGTCCGTTGTGCCTGCTTCCAGAATTTCTCTTGCACAGGAAAGAGGCGCTCCCGCCCGAATTCCGTTTGCGGCAAGAACCTCCATTCTGCCGTCTGCGCTGTGAGAATGGGTATTCATGATCCCGGCTGCAACCTTCACAAATTTTCCGATATGCGCCACAAAAAGAATGCCTTTCACGCCCATATCCACTGCCATATCAATGGTTTCGCCCACATAATTGCTGCATTTCATATTTTTCTCAAATGGAAGATCTGCCTTTTCTCTTACGTACTCTGCCCCATAATTCCCCGGCGTCACAAGAAGGTATTCTTCACCCTGGGCATAGTGTTGGCGCATCTCCACACGAATGCTTTCAATCAGCGCTTTCTCACTCATGGGTTCCACGATTCCTGTCGTGCCTAAAATAGAAATTCCTCCTACAATACCAAGGCGGGGATTAAAAGTCTTCAAAGCGGTTTCCTCTCCCTCCGGCACATAAATGGTAAGCTTCAAACCGCCTTTATAATGATAAAGAAGAGCGGCTTCCTCCGCCTGAGAAAGGATCATAGACCGGGGAACCGGATTGATGGCAGCCTCCCCGATTTTCTGAGAAAGTCCGGGCTTCGTCACACGCCCTACACCCGTTCCTCCGTCAAGCACAATCCCCGGCTCTTCTGTTTTTTCTGCCCTGGCGCAGATTAAAAGCCCGTGGGTCGTATCCGGATCGTCTCCTCCGTCTTTTCTTACTCCGCAGCTTACCCACTTTTCTTCTCTTTTGATTTCTTCCAGCGTGAGAAGAAGGGAAATCCCTTTCGGTGTCATAAGCCGTACTTCTTTTACTTCTTTTTTTCCGAGAAGCATTTCCACTGCTCCCCTGCAGGCTGCCGCTGCGCAGGAGCCTGTTGTGTAACCGAATCGCAGTTTTTTCTGCCCCCGGATCACATAATAATTTTCCAATCCGCTATTGCTCATACTGCTCCTTTATAAAAGAAACATAAATAAAAAAGGAATCTGTCTGACAACAAATTCCTTCTTTCTCTGCCTCTTTTTTCGATTCAGCGAAAATATAAGAAAATCTCCCGGTTGCCGCAGGAAATTTCCCTTCTGAAAAAAGCATCCGGTATCTGACTTTTACAGTAACGGACTTGTGCAGGATTTCCACCCACTTCCCGAAAATGCCTTTCCTTTTTTTGTAATTCGACTTTTATTATATAATCATATATGAAAAAAGTCAATTTAATCCATCTTGTTATTTCACAAAAAACCTGTTATGCTTGAACGGAATCGAAACAATCAAAATGAAAAGAGAACACTATGGAACGAATTTTACATTATACGATCACAAATCAGGAGGAAGGGAAAGAAATCCTTTCTTTTTTACGGGAAAAAGGCTTTTCTAAAAATATCCTTTCCTCCATGAAAACTATCTCTGACGCCATTCTCTTAAACGGAGAAAAAGCTTTTGGGAAAACACGAGTAAAAAAGGGAGATTTCCTCCGTATCTGCATTCCGGAAACAGAAACCTCTCCTCATATCGTACCTTCTGAAATTCCTCTCTCCATTTTATATGAGGACGAAGATATTCTAATTGTAAATAAACCGGCAAACACACCCATACACCCCTCTCAGGGAAATTATGAAAATACTCTGGCAAATGCAGCCGCCTGGTATTTTCAGCAAAAAGACCAGCCTTTTGTATACCGCTGCATCAACCGCCTTGACCGGGATACTACAGGCGCTCTGATCCTTGCCAAAAATGCTTTAAGCGCCGCGCTTCTCGGAAATCAGATGCAGAAACGCCAGATCCGCCGTACCTACCTTGCCCTTTCAGAAGGCATGACCCCGGAAAGCGGCACCATCTGCGCTCCCATTGCAAGAGAGCAGGATTCTGTCATTACAAGAACGGTAGATTTTGAAAACGGCGAAAAAGCTGTGACCCATTTTGAGCGTCTCGGCTTTTCTAATGATCTTTCCCTTCTGGAGCTTCATCTGGAAACAGGGCGGACACACCAGATACGCGTACATTTAAAGTACCTCGGCTTTCCCATTCCCGGAGATTACCTTTACAATCCTCATTACGAAAAAATAAGCCGGCAGGCGCTTCACTCCTACCAGCTTGATTTTTCTCATCCCATTACAGGGAAACCGCTTACTTTTACTGCTCCTGTTCCGGAGGATTTTGTCCTTGCGTTTCACGCATAGCATTTACCGCAGATTCCACAGCATACAAAAGCGCCCTTGCCGTCATTTCCACTGGCATAAAAGGCGTTGCCGCTCCTTTTAAAACAGCCTGCTCCGGTGAAAAGGGAACATGGATAAATCCTGCCTGCATCTTTCTCTTTTCTGTTGCTGCCATATGAAGCATCTGGTACATGATACAGTTGCATACATAGGTGCCGGCAGAATAAGAAACGCTGCAGGGAATTCCCTGTGACTTTATATATTCCACCATTCTTTTTACAGGAAGTGTGGAAAAATAAGCGTCCGCTCCATTCTCCTGCACCGGCTGGTCAGAGGGCATTTCTCCGTCGTTATCCGGAATTCCGGCATCTTTTAAGTTAATGGCAACTTTTTCTACTGTAATACCGGCGCGTCCCCCTGCCTGTCCCACATTGATTACAATATCCGGCACAAATTCCTCCATTTGCCTTTTTACTGCCTTTACACTTCCCGAAAAAGAAGTTGGGATTTCCACTTTTCTTATTTCTGCTCCTGCGATCACGTCAGGAAGCAGCTTCACCGCTTCATAAGCGGGATTTACTTTTTCTCCCCCAAAAGGATCAAAGCCCGTTATTAACACGCGCATATTTACTCCTCCGGATTTCCTGCTTCCATTGCTTCTTTTGTGAGCTCGTCCTCCGGAACCTCCTCCATGTTGTCAAGCACAAGAATGTCAAGAAGCTCCCTTGCTTCTTCCAGATTTTCCGGAGCTACATAAATATCGGTTCCAAAAATAGAACCGCCTGCATAGACACGCATATATCCGCCGCTTGCTCTGTCCTGAGCAAGACAGGGAATGTGATGTTCTTCCAGAATGCTCTGTACCAGTCCAAGCTGATAATTGCTGGATACTGTAGTTAAAAGAACCGGCTCCCTATCTGTTTTGTTCTGTTTCTTCATGGCTTACACCAACCTTTCTGTTCTTTTCATAAATCACAAAAAGTCCTTTTAAAAGAAGATCTTCATCCAGAATAATTTCTTCCCTGCAATAGGGAATGATTTTTTTTGCGAGCCCTCCGGTTGCAATGACAGTCGCCTTCTGTCCAAGCTCATCTTCAATCCGTTCGATACAGCCGTCAATGGCCCCGGCATTGCTGTAAAGCACACCGCTTTTCATACATTCTACTGTATTTTTTCCGATGATACGCCTTGGCTCTTCAATACCGATGCCGCTTAACTGGGAAGCACGGGCTGTAAGGGCATCAAGAGATACCTGGATTCCCGGCATGATCATGCCGCCTATGTAGCGTTTTTTCTCATCGACTACAGAAATCGTTGTTGCCGTTCCCATATCAATGATAATAAGGGGAACCGGATAATGAGTAATACCGGCAGTTGCATCTGCCACAAGATCAGCGCCTAACTGTCCCGGATTATCCATGAGAATATTCAATCCTGTTTTCACTCCCGGTCCCAGCACAAGCACTTCTTTTTTCAGGATTTTTTCTGCTGCCAGACGCACAATATTGGTAATCTGCGGCACAACAGAAGAAATGAGGCATCCCTCCAGCTCTGCTTTTTTAATATGGTAAATATCGAGAATCGTTTTAATGTCTACGGCGTATTCCAGCTCTGTCTTTGTTCTCACTGTGGAAATCCGCTCTATAAAATAAGTTTTTTCTCTGTCAATACAACCTACTACTATGTTTGTGTTGCCTATATCAATCGCTAAAATCATAAATTATTCCTGTCCTGTTATTATTATTTCTCTGTCACGCTACTGCAAGCTGCCTGTGTACAAAAGATAAAAGTACCTTTCCGAGAACTCCTACCAAAACGGCTCCCGCTATGGCCTCCGGAATCCCAGATGCAGTGATGGTTCCCATGATCAGTCCCCATACGGCGTCTGCAGCCACTCCTTTTGCCGCTGCATACTGATTTGCAAGAAGCTTGTAAATACTCCCCATAACAAGAATGGTATTTGTCATAGAGCCCACAAACCCTACAAAAGGCAGTGCGATCGCAGTATTCATTTTCAGCTTTTTCAGCCCGATCCAAAGCCACCCGGATACTACGCCGATCAAAATACGGCAGCCGATGGAAATCCATAAGGCTTTAAAAATCCCTGGTACATCACTGCTTAAAAACGGGGAAAATGCAAAGGAAAGCAAAGTCGGCGCTGTTGTGTTGCTGATCATAGAGCAAATGCCGAATACGCCTCCCAGGATCGCTCCTGCAGCCGGACCTAAAATAATGGCTCCGATGATTACAGGAATATGGACAGTTGTCGCCTTAACAATGGGCAGCTGGATCATTCCAAGGGGCGTATTTGCCAGAAGAATCACGATCGCTGCCATAAGTGCAACACTGACCATCCAACGGGTGTCTTTTTCTGAAGTTTTCATTTTTGTTCCTCCTTGTTATCGTTCCCACTTCGGGATACAATACGGTGCTGGGTTTACGAGTTACATAAGTGAAAGAATTTTATCCAGAAGTTTTGAAGCTGCATCCTCCTTGCTCATAAGCGGGAGTGATACTTCCTCCTTCTGTGTAATCAGAGTCAAAACATTGGTGTCTCCCTGAAATCCGGCGCCTTCCACCTTTAAATTGTTGGCTGCCACCATATCCAGGTTCTTTTTCTCAAGTTTTGCTCTGGAATTACCAAGCATATCCTGGGTTTCCATAGAAAACCCGCATAAAAACTGATTCTGACGTTTATGTTCTCCCAGGTATTTTAAAATATCATCTGTGCGTTCCAGCTCAATGGACATCTGGCCGTCCTTCTTTTTTATTTTTTCGCTGCTCACTTCTTTTGGACGGTAATCTGCAACTGCTGCCGCCTTCACAATAATATCCTGCTCCCCGCTTACAGAAGTAACTGCCTCAAACATCTCTCCTGCCGTTGTCACAGGAACTACTTTTACAAAAGGAGGCGGTGCAAAGGATACCGGTCCGCTTACAAGCGTGACCTCCGCTCCCCGGAGCATGGCATTTTTCGCTATGGCGTATCCCATTTTTCCAGAAGAGTGATTTGTAATATACCTGACCGGATCAATCGCTTCCTGGGTAGGACCTGCTGTTACAAGCACTTTTTTTCCCTGCATATCCTTAGGACAGGCAATCTCTTTTTCAATATAAGAAAGAAGCGTTTCCGGTTCCGGCATTTTTCCCGCTCCTGTATCGCCACAGGCAAGATACCCTTCTGCCGGAGCGATCACTTCAAATCCATAATGGCTGAGAGTTTTTAAATTATCCTGAACAATGGGATTTTCAAACATATTGGTGTTCATGGCAGGAGAAATGATTTTTTTACATTTACATGCCATCACCGTTGTTGTCAGCATATCGTCTGCGATCCCGTGAGCCAGCTTGCCGATCACATTGGCGCTTGCCGGAGCGATAAGAACCACGTCCGCTTTTTTTGCAATGGAAACATGCTCCACCTGAAACTGAAAATTCCGGTCAAAGGTATCTACAAGACATTTTGTTCCTGTAAGAGATTCAAATGTAATGGGATTTATAAAATTTGTGGCGTTTTCCGTCATAAGAACATGCACCTCTGCATGGCGCTTTTTCAATGCACTTGCAAGAGAGGCAATTTTGTACGCCGCAATACTCCCTGTCACACAGAGAAGGACTGTTTTTCCCTGAAACATACTATGTACACCTCGCTGTTTTTCGATTTTCTTCTGCCTGTTTGTATTTATTATAGAACATTCCTTTTTAAAATCCAATAAACTTTCCTATTGTATTGATTTTTGTACATATTTATTTGAAGAGAATTAATTAAAAAACCATCAAGTCCAAATTGTTCCTGTTGTATTTTCTCTTGAACTGTGCTATTCTGAGCATAGAAGCAGTGCTGCTCTACATTCATTTCTAAAAATAACAAATCTATTGATCATTTCTTAAAGAAAGCAGGTGAAGCTTTGTCTATAATTGAAAATATTAACCGGAAACATCAGGAAGATTTACAGCGTCTCAAAAACTT
Organism: uncultured Blautia sp.; assembly: GCA_900540785.1. Taxonomy (GTDB): domain Bacteria; phylum Bacillota; class Clostridia; order Lachnospirales; family Lachnospiraceae; genus Blautia_A. The sequence continues at coordinate 3,916 of UQHF01000010.1, read as the reverse complement.
TCGTCTCATTGACGATGATTTTTTCAACAAATGCTTTGAAGAAAATATCGACTGTATTCAACTGATCCTCCAGATTGTACTGGACATGCCGGATTTAAAGGTTCTTGATGTCCGCACACAGGTATTTGTAGAAAACCTTTTGAACCGCTCTGTACGGCTCGACATTCTCGCAACAGACAGTAACGGAAGGAAATTCAACGTAGAAATCCAGCGTTCCGATAAAGGTGCAGAAAGAAAACGCGCCCGCTACAACAGCAGTATGATGGACGTCAGCCTTCTGGAAAAAGGAACAGATTTCAGCGCACTTCCGGAAACCTTTGTGATTTTTATCACGGAGCGTGATTATATGGGAGAAGGACTTCCTGTATACCCGGTAGAGCGTTGTGTTTTGAATACAAAAAAACTGTTTCACGATGGCGCGCATATTTTGTATGTGAACGGGGCTTACAGAGACGACTCGCCTATCGGGTGGCTGATGCACGATTTTTCCTGTACAGATCCGGCAGATATGCATTATGATATACTGGCAAACAGAGTTAAATTTTTCAAAAAAGAAAAGGAGGGAATCGCTGTTATGTGTAAAGCTATGGAAGAAATGAGGAATGAATCCTTACAGGAAGGCATTGCTCAGGGTAAAAAATTAGGACTACAGGAGGGGCTTACTCAGGGCAAAAGTCTGGGTAAGTTGGAAGGTATTCAGGAATCCGCATTGCGTATGCTGAAAGCCGGAAAATACACATTAGAGGAAATTGTCTCTATTTCCGGCCTTTCCCTTGAGGAAGTACAGAAATTAAAAGCGGAAAACTCTCTGTAACAGGATTTAAAATCTACAGATAAATAATAAAAACTATCAGAAAGGAATTTTTAATGAAAAACTATCAGATTACAGAATGGTGTTCCCATTTTATTAAAGAACAGGTACAGGAAGGGGATTTCTGCATAGATGCCACGATGGGAAACGGCAACGATACCCTTTTATTAAGCCGTCTCTGCGGTTCTTCCGGACGGGTTTTATCTTTTGATATTCAAAAACAGGCTCTTACAAATACAGAAGCGCTTCTGAAAAAAGAATTGGCGCCCCAAAACTATACTCTTATCCTGGATTCCCACGAACACCTGGACCAGTATGCAGACAACACTCCTGTAAGCTGCATTACCTTTAATCTCGGATACCTGCCGGGAGGCAACCACAATTTATCTACCAGAAAAGAGACAAGTATCCCGGCACTCACAAAAGCGCTTTCTCTTCTGAAAAAAGGCGGTCTTCTTTCTCTCTGCATATACAGCGGCGGGGATTCCGGCTTCGATGAACGCGATGCTGTGCTTGCATGGCTTCAAAACCTGAATCCCCGTAAATTTCTTGTCATTAAGACAGAATACTATAACCGCCCGAATCATCCTCCCATTCCCGTGATGATCATACGGCTTTAATCCACAATTACAATATCTTCAATTACCGGCTGCTCCGGTGTATCTACAAGACCGCTGCTGTTGATCGGCTTCGCGTTTTTACAAATTTCATCTACAATATCCATTCCCTCTGTCACATGGCCAAAGGCAGCATAATCTCCATCAAGATATGTGCTGTCTGCCTGGACAATAAAGAACTGGGAGCTGGCGCTGTCATAATCAGAAGAACGCGCCATAGAAATAACACCCTTTGTATGGGAAATATCGTTTTCCACTCCGTTGTTGGAAAATTCTCCTTTTACTGTCTCCTCTGCTCCGCCGGTTCCGTTTCCTTCCGGGTCGCCGCCCTGCATCATAAAATCATTGATAATACGGTGGAAAGTAAGCCCGTCATAAAAATCTTCCTGAACAAGCTTTACAAAATTTGTCACTGTGAGCGGCGCTGTATCTGCGTCCAGCTCCATTTTTATAGTTCCGTAATCCTTTAAAACCATCTCTGCATGATGGGTTCCGCTTAAAGGCTTGGAAACATCAAGCGTAACTCCTTCTGCTGCTGAAGATTTCTCCTCTTCGGAAGCAGCTTCCTCTTCCTTTGTTTCTTCCTGTACTTCCTCGTCTGAGCCATCGCTTAATTCATTTCCCTGTACTTCTCCGGCTGCTTCTTTTTCTTCTGTCTTTTTCTCACTGCCGCAGCCGCCTAAAAGAGAGGCGCTTACTGCTGTCACACATAATACTGCCCAAAATTTACGTCTCATTTATAACCTCCAACTTATCGAATACGGTCAGGAAAACCAACTTTTCTCTGAACCTTACGAAGTGTTTTTGTTGCATAATAATTTGCTTTTTCTGCATTTTCTTTGATAATGGAATCAATATAAGCCTTGTCTTTGGAAAGTCTTTCGAACTCGTCCTGAAGAGGCTTTAATACACTGATCACAGCCTCTCCTACAGCCGGTTTTAACTCTCCGTAGCCTTTGCCTTCAAATTCCTTCACAGCTTCTGCAGGTGCTTTTCCTGTACATGCGCTGTAAATGTCGATCAGGTTCTTAATGCCCGGCTGCTCGTCGCAGTAGCGGATACAGCCTTCGGAATCTGTCACGGCGCGCTTGCACTTACGCATGATCGTATCCGGGTCGTCCATAAGATAAATGCTTCCGTTTGGATTTTCATCGGATTTTGACATTTTTTTGGAAGGCTCCTGAAGACTCATGATCTTCGCGCCGACTTTTCCGATATAAGCCTCAGGAACGGTAAATACATCCCCGTAAATGTTATTGAAACGCTCCGCAATGTTTCTTGTAAGTTCAAGATGCTGCATCTGGTCAATTCCCACGGGAACCACGTCTGCCTGGTAAAGAAGAATATCTGCCGCCATAAGAACCGGGTATGTAAAAAGACCGGCATTGATATTGTCTGCGTGTTTCGCAGATTTATCTTTAAACTGTGTCATACGGTTTAATTCACCCATATAAGTAAAGCAGTTTAAAATCCATGCAAGCTCTGCATGTCCGGAAACATGAGACTGATAATAGATACAGTTCTTCTTTGGATCAAGACCTGCTGCGATATACAGAGTCAGAAGATTTCTCGCCCTTTTTCGAAGCTCTGCAGGATTCTGGCGCACAGTAATGGAGTGCATATCTACCACGCTGTAAAAGCATTCATATTCATCGCTTAAAGTAACCCAGTTTTTCAGCGCTCCCAGATAATTGCCAAGTGTAAGATTTCCTGTTGCCTGCATGCCGCTGAACAGAACTTTTTTTCCGTCTATCATAATGTTTTCCTCCAAAGTTACCTTTATTTCTTAATAGTGTAACATTCCACAAAGGTAAAGTCAATTCCCGGTACTTGTGTTATGCAGAATTGTCTGCTAAAATATGAGAAAAACCAGGAAAGGACTTCACATATTATGGAAAAAATCACAAGTTTCACTATTGACCACATAAAACTTCAGCCCGGTGTTTACGTATCACGAAAAGATGCTGTGGGAGGAAGCGTAATTACAACTTTTGATATTCGTATGACTTCTCCTAACGAAGAACCGGTTATGAATACGGCAGAGCTTCATACGATTGAGCATCTGGCAGCTACGTATCTGCGCAACCACAAAGAATTTGGCAACAAAATGATCTACTGGGGACCAATGGGCTGCCGCACAGGAAATTATCTTCTTTTAAACGGAGATTATGAATCAAAAGATATTCTTCCTCTTATCATTGAAACCTTTGAATTTATCCGTGATTTCCAGGGAGAAGTTCCGGGAGCGTCCGCAAAAGACTGCGGAAACTATCTGGATATGAATCTTCCTATGGCAAAATATCTGGCAAAAAAATATCTGGAAGAAGTTCTCTATGATATAAGACCGGACCGCCTTGTATATCCGGAATAAAATTTTCAATCAGTCAGTGTGCAAAAAAGTCATGGCATTTCGTCTGCCATGACTTTTTTTATTGGTGCGCCTAGCGGCGCACGTTTCTAACGGGTTAAAGTCCCGAATCCGCCCGGT